>PLGG01000009.1 GCA_003138515.1 Acidobacteriaceae bacterium
ATGGCTTTGCTCGAACGAGTACGGTCCATCTGCAGATAGCGTTTGGTTCCCCACTTGGTCGCGGCAACATGCCGTAGCCGCGCGGCGACCAGCATCAGCGCAGACTGGCCATCGGGGAACGCTCCGACCACGCGTGTTCGTCGGCGAATCTCCCGGTTGAGCCGCTCCAGCGGGTTGTTGGTCCTCAGACAGCGCCAGTGTTCCGACGGCATGGCGTAGTAGCTGAGCGTTTCGTCGATGCCGTTCGCGACGATCTCTGCAGCTTTGGCCAGCTTCATCAGCCGCAGCTTCTGCACCACCTGGACAGCCTTTTCTTTAGCTGCCTTAGCGTCTTCCTGGGCGTGAATGGCCTTCAGCATGGCTGCCACTTCCTTCACCTTGCCGGTTGGCACTGCGGTCCACACGTTGCGATAAAAGTGCACCACGCAACGCTGCCACTTGGCCTCGGGAAAGAAATCCGCCAGGTTCTCCACCAGCCCCAGGCACTTGTCGGAGACAAATAGCTCAACGCCCTTGAGACCGCGCTCTTTCATCTCGCGCAGAAAGTGAGTCCAGCTCGCGGTGTCTTCCTTGGCGCCTTCGCTCACTGCCAGAATCTCACGATAGCCGCTCTGCGCCACGCCAATGGCCACCAGCACCGAGACGTTCTTCACCTCGCCGCCCCAGCTGCGCTTCAACCAGATGCCGTCCAGAAACACATACGGAAAATCGCCCACCAGCGGACGCTCGCGCCACTCGTTGATCTTGCCGTAGATCTTCTGGTTCAGGTCACTGACCGTCGAGGCCGACACCCGCGTGCCCCACAGCGCTTGCGTGATGTCTTCCACGCGCCGCACGCTTACTCCCGCCAGGTACATCTCGATCAGAGCCTCTTCCACCGACGACTCGCGCCGCCGATAACGCTCGATGATCGCTGTCTCAAAGGGCAGCGAACGAAGCTTCGGCACCGTTAGCGTCACATCGCCGGCCTTGGTCTGCAAATGTCGGTCGTAGCTGCCTGCCCGCGTGTCCTTCCGGCCTTCCGTGCGCTCGTACTTGCGCGCCCCACACAACCGGTCCGCCTCGGCATCCAGAAGCCCGTTCAGTGTCTCCTCAACCGTTGCTCGAACCACCTCGTCCAAATGCGCCTGAATGCGCCCTTCGTCGATCTGCACCACCGGCCCTGGCACCGCCTTCATCCCGCCAGCCGGCTCCAATCCCGCTTCCATGGTTGGCTCCATCGTTCCTGCCTCAGAGGTCTCGCTCCTCCTGCTTGTACCAACCTCCAAAGAATAAAACCAAAATCAAATGTGCGAAAAATATCGTACGTTATCAAGCCCATTTCCACCTCACATTAAGTATTTCGCGAAAATACCTGAAATGAACTTCAGGAACAATGGGGTCTCAGGTCCGGATTCCCTGATCTGGGACGAGTAGCTATTGTTTAGCCTTCACCGGCGGTGAACACTCGAGTTCCATCTGGTCGCTCGACTGTTCCGGCATGACAATGCAACGGGCATGAATAATTTCCTTAGGAGCGAACATCGACGCAACCTTTTCAAAGCCTTCGTAGGTTCCGAACTTGTCGCTCCACGACATGAGGTACCTGCCACCCGGCTTTACGCAGCTAATCATTACGCCTGCTCTCGGGTGATCCACCGACGCAATCAAGCAATAGAAATCAATGATTGCACCGGGCTTGTAGATATGGTTGTTTTGTGCGTTGACCTTATCTAAGGCGCTGCTACCCGCCTGAGCGAAGGTCAACAGACAAGCTGTCAGGAGCAGAAATCCAAGAAGACTCTTCCTCATTTATCTTCACCTTGCCTTTCTGAGGATCGGGAAGATCCCGAAACATCACCACTGTCGAGCTATCTGGGCTTACTAAAGTGCGTTTCTTAGGCACAAGTGAGAATCGACCTACATCTGCGGCAATCCCAATCATTCTTTGCGCATGCGCTTGTGCATGTGGCTTTCAGAACATTATCGCGAAGACAGTCTTGGGAATGCAGTCAGCGATCGGACTGATAATTGGGACTGCGGGAATAGCGCGAACCTTTGACATCCCCGAAATCTGAGGACATATCAATCTCCTTTTGTGAGGTGTCCTACGAATGTGGTGCCGTTCCAACGAATATCGCCACCCATTGACTTGTACCAGAATTCCACCCGTTTGCGGACTGGATGGTAGAGTATTCCGTCGAAGCAGACACCCCATGAGTCCGTTAGAGCAACAATGGGCTTGAAGCGGTCGGGACCGATTGGCTCAAAAACAACAATCTCCCAGCGACGCCAGCCCCAATTGTTCACGCTTGTCTTACTGAAGAATGGAACGACTAAATCGGCCGACTGGTGATGGCTATAATTTCCCCAGGCTGCGTATTGCGATTGGGGAACAGCCTTCGCAGCCACGGTGGTTTCATGCCACTCCTTATATGACTCCAAGCAGGCATCTTCTGTGAGTCCTAGTGTTGTGCAGTTTGCCTGCAACATATTTGGATGGGCCTTCAGGAACTGACCAATTGCCAATTCCTGTCCCGGTGTGAACTTGACAATGTTGCCTCCATTACGTGTGCTCTCCATCTGCTGTGCCACGATAGCGGAAGTCGCCGCATAGATTGCGAACAGTGTCATGAACAACAACGACCTTCTCATACCAACTCCCCCCTTTCATTCTCGATTCACGTTTGGCATTTCCGTCAACCCGGCCGATCCTACTTTGCGTATTTCTGAATCAGCGCCACCATGGACTCCTCGAACTTCTGCATCTGTTGAACATCGCTGTCGTCCATCGGGAATGCGCTTGCGAAGTTCTTCCCACTGAGGAGCTGCTGTTGCTTTGAATAGAGATACGGCAGCATCTGGTAGTCCTTTTCATGACCTCCCGAGTCGCGCCACCGAATATCTATGATTGGCAAATCAGGGATCTTTTCGTTCGCCATCATGCCCTTTGAGATCTTCCTGGCCTCGACCGAAACCACCCCTTGGGGAGCTACATCAAACCCATCGCCCTTCCCTCCGGAGTAAGCCAATTTGCCATGTTGGATCTTTAGCTCGCCAGTGCAGAGTCCCATTCCGTGGAAGTGAGCAATTGGAAATGCGAACGTTCCGCCAGACTGCAACAGTTTGTCGGAGAGCTTGTCGGCATCGAGGAAGTCTCCCAGCATGTAGTGTGACAACGCCTCCCCTTGAAGCGCCCGCGGCTCATTGGGATTAATCGCTGCAGCCTTTTTGTATTCATTGAGCGCATCGGACCAGGATTGATCGTGTGCATAACTGTCTGCCTGTTTGATTACATCGTCGAGTTCGGCAGAGGATCCAGCTGCCCCACCTGACCCGCCGCCTGTGCCCTGATCGGTGGTAGCCGTCGGACTTCCGCCTCCACGCAGTTTCTTCGCGTACTCCAGGTCAACGGTTACAGTGTCATTTGCTTGAGGGCTCACCGATGGACCGGCAGCAGACCCTGGAACAAACCTGGCTTCAGCGTGATCAGGCTGGCTCACATCGGTTATTTCCATAGAACCGATTTCCGCGGACTTCCGATAGACTTCCTTGCCCGCCTTGTCCTTCACGACATTGTCGTGGACGAGCCGAAGATGATCGCCGACCTTCAAACCATTCGCACTGCCAATCCCTCCTAGAATCCATAAGCCGCCACCTTCTTCGGCAGCTACCTGGCCCTTTGCAGAGCCAAGCTGATTTAGTACGGCGATCTGATCGCCTTCTTTACCGCGTTCACAAACCTTTTCGGCTTGCGAATTCAGTTTGTTTACGATGTCCTTGATGGCAACCATTGTTGCCTTGCCAATCAGGCCCGAAGGTGACTCAAAATTCCCTCCGCCCGCTATGATGCCCCGCCACGTGACCATCTCAGAGATTTCACTTTTGTCTGTCACATGCCCGTTTCCAGCCGCATCAATGACGTGTTCACCATGGCCTGCCCGGCAAATCTTGTACCAGTGTGAATGAGACAAACTGGTATGAGAGGAGCCTGGAATGGCACGAGGGAAGAAGCACACTCCGGAGCAGATCGTTGGTCTTCTCCGGCAGATTGAAGTGGCAGTTGCGAACGGCAAGACGACGCCGGCAGCCTGTCGCGAGAGCGGTATCACCGAGCAGACTTATTACCGCTGGCGGAAAGAGTTCGGCGGGCTTCAAGTGGACCAGGCGCGGCGCCTGAAAGAGCTTGAGCAGGAGAACGCGAAGCTGAAGCGTCTGGTAGCGGAGCTGAGTCTGGACAAGCTGGTGTTGAAGGACATCGCCTCGGGAAACTTCTAAGCCCGGAACGACGGCGCTGTGCGGTGGGCCATGCCTGCGAGCATGGGATGAGCGAGCGACAGGCGTGCCAACTGGTGAATCAGCCACGGGGCACGCAGCGTTACCAGCCGACACAGCGAGACGATGAAGATGCACTGACCCGGGCCACGATCGCGCTGGCCAGCCAGTATGGCCGTTACGGCTACCGCCGGATCACGGT
>PLGG01000045.1 GCA_003138515.1 Acidobacteriaceae bacterium
ACGTACACGTCGCCGTTGGTGTAGGCCTTGTCCGTGCCCGTCAGCGCCTTGTTGGCCGCGCCCGACACAAAGTGGTCGTCCCAGCGCAGCACTCCGCCAACGGCGATGCCCGGCACCCACTCGCCGCCTGTGCTCTCCTTCAGCGCCACTACCTTGCCATTGATAAGGTTCATCCCGGAGTAGTTCCACAGGCTGCTAAACGCCGCGCTATCGCCCGTCCAGTGCACGCTGCGCGTGTACCCTGCTTCGGCGCGGTTGGCGAATCCCTCTTCAACGCTGAACGTCTGAATGTCGCCGATCACCGAGTTCGCGTCAATAAAGTGATAGCCGACCGCCGGGTGCGAAAAGAAATGCCCTTTCTCGGTGTCGACAACGTAGGCTGTCGGCGTCAGAAATCCGCCTGTTTGGCCCTCTAGCGTCAGGTGTTGCGCGGCCAACCGGCTCACCGGCAGCGTCGCCAAAAGCAAAAGGAGAAATGCGAGCTTGAACGGGTTGCGAAAAGCCATGTTCCACTCCATTGGAGCGTAGCCCTCGGCGGGCTCGCCCACGGCAGATTGTGGGGAATTCAACCTCTTGTAACACAACCTGAATGGAGTTGTCAGTAGCCGCTGGCCACCCCGGTATCTTTGATAGACTCAGCCCATGCCGCGCGGTGTTTTCATCACGCTCGAGGGCCTTGACGGCTCGGGCAAAACCACGCAGATCAAGCGCTTGGCGGCATGGCTGACCCGCCGCGGGCAGCAGCCCATTCTGCTACGCCAGCCCGGCGGCACCGCCATCGGCGACCGCATCCGCGAGATCCTGCTCGATTCCCGCTCGCGCTCGCTCGACCCCATGACCGAGATGGCTCTCATGTTCGGCGATCGCGCGCAGGCCATCGCGGAGGTCATCCAGCCGGCCCTCGACGCGGGCAAAGTCGTCGTTTGCGATCGCTTCACTGACTCGACCGAGGCCTACCAGGGCGGAGGCCGCCGGCTCGGCTCCGAAGTGGTTCTCGAACTCCATCGCCAGCTCTGCCGCGGCCTCCAGCCCGACCTCACGCTGCTGCTCCTGCCCGGCTTCGCCGTTTCGCTTGCCCGCGCCCGCAACCGCAACCAGCGCGCCGAAGCCGAAACCGGCCGCGACGAAAACCGCTTTGAAACCGAGCGCGACGCCTTCTATCGCCGCGTCTGGGAAAAGTACCGCGAGATCGCCGCTCGCGAGCCAGAGCGCGTCGTCCTGATCGAAGGCGACCTCTCGATCGACGAGGTCCACGAGCAAATCATCGAATCCGTCTCGGAGCGCATCCTGAGCCTGGCGCAAGGACGCTGACGCCAAACCTGCGCAATCCAACTCACCAAACGCCGGCTGCCCCCATGGCGCGCGATTCCTTGCGCATCGCGCGCCAATGGCACCACCTACCCTTACCCTGCTCTTATGCCAATTACATTCGAATATGCTAATATTCAATCATGCCGGATTCTCTCCGCCGCTTCAAAGCCGATATCTTTCAGGCCCTCGCTCATTCCACTCGCATTGCCATCCTCGAACTCCTCAGCGACGGCGAGCTCTCTGCCGGCGTGCTGATTGAAAAGCTCGGCATGGAGCAGGCCAATGTATCGCAACATCTTGGCGTGCTGCGCGCCAAGCATCTCGTCGTCAACCGCAAAGCCGGTAACCAGGTCTTCTACTCCGTGCGCGACCGCACCATTATTGAAGTTCTGCAGCTGATGCGCAGGTACTTCCACACCCAGCTAAAAGAAACCTCGGACATGCTCGACGAACTAGATAAACCCCTGGAGATTGTTCATTGAACCTATCGGACAGGCGGCTTCCCCGCTCCCTTCAGTGTTTGCACGGCTACACGGCCAAACAGCTCACGCACGATCTCATCGCAGGACTCACGGTGGGACTCGTGGCGTTGCCGCTGGCCATGGCCTTCGCCATCGCTTCCGGCGTCTCTCCGCAAGCCGGCCTCTACACCGCCGTGGTCGCGGGCTTTCTCATCTCTGCTCTTGGTGGATCGCGAACCCAGATCGGCGGCCCCACAGGCGCGTTCGTCGTCATTGTCGCAAGCATCGTTGCCCGCTTCGGAATCGCTGGCCTCGCCCTTGTCGGCATCATGGCCGGCGTTCTGCTGCTCATCATGGGACTCACCGGCCTCGGCGCCGCGGTCAAATACATCCCGCGCCCGGTCACCATCGGATTCACCAACGGCATCGCGCTGCTCATTGCCTCCACTCAGATCAGAGATTTCCTCGGCCTCACAACGCCCGCTGTTCCCAGCGAATTCATCGCGCGCATCGCCGTCCTCATCCGCTCCATCGGCACTGTGCATTGGCAGTCGCTCGCCGTGGCCGGCGCATCGCTCGCTATTATTCTTCTTTGGCCACGCGTTACCCGGCGTGTCCCCGGCACCATCGTCGCGTTGTTCGCTACAACGGCCGCCGCGGCTCTCCTCCATCTGCCCGTTGAGACCATCGGCACCAGGTTTGGCGGCATCCCTCAGGGTCTTCCGCACCTTTCATTCCCCACTCTCCACGCGGCCCACATTCTGCCACTGCTCCCGTCCGCCTTCACGGTGGCGCTGCTCGCCGCTGTTGAAAGCCTGCTCTCCGCCGTCGTCGCCGACGGCATGAGCGGCGATCACCACAACTCCAATGTCGAGCTGGTCGCGCAGGGCGTCGCCAACATTGCGTCGCCGCTCTTTGGAGGCATCCCCGCCACGGGCGCCATCGCACGCACGGCCACCAACATCCGCTCCGGCGCTCTCACTCCGGTCGCGGGAATGGTCCACGCCCTCACGCTGCTCGCCGTTCTTCTTGTGGCCGCTCCCCTGGCTCGTTTCGTGCCCCTGGCCACCCTCGCCGCGGTTCTGTTTGTGGTGGCTTACAACATGGGCGAATGGCGCGAAATCGGCACTATCCTGCGCTTGTCGGGAACCGATATCGCTGTCTGGCTGGCCACCTTTTCTCTCACCGTGCTTGCCGACCTTACCGTTGCAGTCGGCGTAGGCATGGCACTGGCCGCGCTCCTCTATATCTATCGCATCGCTGAAACCACCACGGTCGCTCCCGTCACACGCGAGTATCTCCGCGACGGCCAGGCTCACATCCTCCAGGACAAGGACATCCCTTCGCACGTCACCATTCTGCGCATCCACGGCCCGTTTCTCTTCGGCACCACGGAGAAACTTGCCGAGGCGACCGCGCATCTGGGGCAATTTGGCGATGTCGTGATCCTGCGTCTTCGCAATATGACCGCGCTCGATGCCACCGGCATCCATGCGCTGGAGCAGTTCTCTGACCGCCTCCACAAAGCCGGCAAGGCGCTTCTGCTCTGTGGCGCGCGCGACCAGCCGTCGCAACTCCTCTCACGCTCCGACTTCCTCAAACGCGTCGGCTCTGAAAATGTGTTGCCCAACGTGCAGGATGCCCTGAACCGCGCGCGAGAGATCCAGGGTGATTTCTCCGGCATCGGCCATGAGCTCGCCCTCGAACTCGAGCATCGGCCACTTTAGGGTGGGATGACCCTAACTTATCCGCCCGCCTTCACGTTCTCCTCTCCCTCATGACACCCAATCGCCAGCCACCGCACAACAGCTTAAGTTTTAACCTGACAATCAGACGTGGCCAAACAATACTTAAGTTACAACTTGACTATTTCCCTTCTGGAAGTGGGGAATCCATGGCTAACTCAAAAGTCATTCACAGCACTTTTCAACTCGAGCGCAGGCTGAAGGCGACGCCAGAGCGTGTCTTTGCGGCGTTTGCCGACGAGGCGACAAAGCGCCGCTGGTTCTTCGGCGGCGGCCCGCACGCGCTCGAACACCATGAGCTCGACTTCAAGGTCGGCGGCCATGAGCGCGCGCAGATGAAAATGGGACCGGGGACGCCGGTAGCCGGCAAGACGCTGGTCAATGAGACGATCTATCAGGACATTGTCCCGTCGCGCCGCATCGTCACCGCCTACCGAATGAGCATGGACGGAATACCGTTCTCCGTTTCGTTGGCCACCATCGAGCTGATCCCAAGTGGCTCGGGCACCGATCTGCTGTTCACGCACCAGGGCGCGTATTTCGAAAACGCCGACGGGCCCGAGATGCGCAAGGGCGGATGGGAGTCGCTGCTCAACAAGCTGGTGAAAGAGCTTGGTGAATAGACCGCGAGCCAAGGAGTCCGGCGTCCGAGCCCGCCGAATCCCCCTCGGGAAGGAGGAAGACGCGGCAGATGAAACGCAATCCAAAGAACGATCGCGTCTTCCAGGCGCTCGGAGACCCAACGCGACGAGCCATGCTCGAGCGGCTCAACTCCGGGCCGATGTCGGTCTCATTTCTCGCCGAGCCCTTTGACATGTCGCTCGCCGCCGTGGTGCAGCACTTGCAGATCTTGCAGCATGCCGGCCTCGTGAAGACCGAGAAAGTGGGCCGTGTGCGCAGTTGCCGCGTTGAGGCCTCAGGCATGCAGGTGGCCGAGGAATGGCTGCGCGCGGGCAAACGCCGCCTGCACGCCGGCGGCGTGGTCTTGTGCGCTCTGGGCTGTGGAGGGAATCGCGAAGGCAAGAAGAAGAACAAGGAAGCTGAATCGAAAACGCATGAAAATCTCCCCTCAAAAAGCAACGCGTTAACGAAACCATGCGAGGGTACGCAGGATCATTGCAGACCTGGACAAAACAAAACGGCCCCCGCTTCCGGGAGCCGTTTGTTCCTTCCCCTCAATGTCGCTTACTGGCTCGCTTATTGGCCCGGTGACGAACTGTCATACAGATTCACAGCCTGTTCGTAAGTCATGCGCAGATATTTATACGGATTCACCGGCACATTATGCAGGCGCACCTCGTAGTGAAGGTGCGGACCCGTTGCGCGTCCCGACTCGCCTATGTACCCGATGATTTCGCCACGCGTCACGTGCTGCCCCGGATAGACCGCGACGGCCGAAAGATGTCCATAGAGCGTCATTACGTCGTGACCGTGATCCAGCGTTACTTCGCGCCCGTATCCAGCGCCCATTTGCGCGCCGGTCACATCGCCGTCACCAGCCGCGCGCACTGGCGTTCCGTAGGGCGCGTCGATATCGACTCCCGTGTGGAACGCGCCTTCGCCGTTGATCGGATCCTGGCGCTCGCCGAAGCTCGATGCCACACGGCCCTCGACGGGCCACATCGACGGCGCATCGGCCAGCTCCGTCCAATCGCCGGTGAAGTTGGAGGTCAGGCCGCCCTCGAGCGCCCGCGAAACCGCGCCCGACATCGCTTCGGCGCGCAGCTTGTAGAACATATCGATGGAGTTCGAAACCTGCTGCTGGTTCACGTCGTCTGTCTGCGCCAGCGCCGCCGGAGCCGGTGCTGCCTTGCCGGGGGTGGGTGTGGGCTTCGGTTCTGCCGCCGCCTGCAGCCTGTTCTGCCGCAGCCCGTAGAGCGCCGAGATTTCATTGGCCAGCGCGCCCAGGCTCGCCACCTGCACGCTGCGATTGTGCGCAATCTCCGCCATGCGCTGGTAATTCTGGCGCAGCGTCTCGCGATCCGCCCTCACCTGGTTGTAGCTTTCGGTCTTGAGAAGCATGCGCGTGTACGATCCGGCCAGGCCCACAATCGTAAACGCACCCACGATTGCCGCGGCCACAAATCCGTACACATACTTCAGCGGAAGCGGAATCTTCCGTAGTTGGCCGTCCTCATCTCGCGCAACAAAAAGTATGTAGTATCGCCTGCGTAGCATCTTTCCCTGCAGTCCCCGGCGACCTGCCAGTCATCAAGATCCCAGATCGGGGGAAGTCGATCAGTTGCGGGCCATTGAACTCAGGCAAGAACCTCAGCGCTCCATTGGAGCAGTTAGGAGAACGTTGCTAAAGCGTAGCAGACCGTCCAAGATCGGGTCAACGAAAAGCGTGGGCTGTCATTACCAGCGTACCACCTTGGATTCTTAAGGCCTTTTAACGGTCCGTCGGGTGCCTTCTCGTTGAATCAAAAGCTACCTAGGCACCAGAATCCGCGCCTCGCGCAGTCATGCCAGAACCATCGGCCGGCCATCGGTTCCGTTGAACGCGCCCCGATTGTGTACCGATTCGGGGCTGGATCGATTCCGGGCTTCGGGTGTGGCCGCAGCGCCGTATCCTAATAGGATGCCGCGCGCGCCGAAACAATCGACCCCTTCCAGGATCGGCAACGGGATGGGCGAGCTGGCCCTCCTCCAGAAGATTCGCCTCCGCTTCGCCTCAACGCGCACTCCTGAGGTGCGTCTCGGCATCGGTGACGACTGCGCCATCCTTCGTCCTTCCGCTGGCGAGGAGTTTGCCGTAACCACCGATCTCTCCATCGCCGGCCGCCACTTCCGCCTCGACTGGCACCCTGCGGAATCCGTCGGCCACCGCGCCCTGGCTCGCGGACTCAGCGATCTGGCCACCATGGGCGCACGTCCCGTGGCTGCGTTTCTGTCGCTGGCTCTGCCGCAGGAACTCGTGCAGAAACCAAAAGCGCGGAGTGCGCCGCAAAGCGCGTCGGCGACGCGGGGAGCCGCGTCTCGACAGGGCCCCTGGATCGACCGTTTCCTCGACGGCTTTCTCTCTCTGGCGCAGGCTCATCAGCTCCCTCTCGCCGGCGGCGACCTTTCCGAGTCCACTCTCGCTGTCGCCGACGTTGTCCTCACCGGCGCGGTCCCGCAGGGAGAGGCTCTTCTCCGCTCCGGCGCGCGCCCCGGCGACCTCATCTACGTCACCGGCAGCCTGGGCGCCGCCGCTGTCGGCCTACAACAGCTCACGATACTCGCAGCAGCCCTCAAACGCGCGCGACCACGCCCGAAGTCGTCCGTGCCACCGAATATTCCTCCGCGCTTCATGGAGCTGCTCATGCCGCACCTTTATCCCACGCCGCGCGTGGTGCAGGGCCTTTGGCTGGCGCGCAACGCCATGGCCACTGCCGCCATCGATTTGAGCGACGGCCTCTCGACCGACCTCGCCCACCTCTGCGCCGAATCCGGCGTTGCCGCAGAGCTTGACGCCGCCGCTCTCCCCTTCGCTCCCGGAGCAACCCCGGCCCAGGCCCTCAACGGCGGAGAAGACTACGAACTCCTTTTCACTGCGCCGCCCGCCGCCCGCATGCCTAGCTCCATTGAAGGCGTCCCAGTGACGCAAATCGGCCGCATCGTCACTCGTTCCGGAGGGGCCGCGGGCAAAGGGGCTGCGCGCAGAGGAATGGGGCAATCCTCTGCCTCACCCATCGTCCTGCTTACATCGAAGGGCGCAATTCCCCTCACGCCGCAGGGCTGGCAGCATTTCGCCTAGATTGAGTTGTTGTGGAGCTGAGTCTCCGCAAATTCCGGTCTGCTCTTCCCGCGCCATGTTGAAGGAGTGATGACCCGGCCACGCAGGCGGCATAGAGAGAACGTCTACTCGCGAGCGGCGGCGCGCACAATCGCTTCTGCAACCTGCTCTGGAGTGAGTGCGTCAACATTGAGGGAGACGTGCGCGGTGCGGTAGAGCGGCAGGCGACGCTCATAACGTGTTGCAAGGTTTGCATGATCGGCCAGAACGGGCCGCAGAAGCTCCGTGCCGCGGCACCGCTCGAGCGCGGTCTCGAGGTCGACCTCAAGGTGAACCAACAGCGTCTCGGGCGCGGTCAAAAGGAGCTCGCGACTCGCCGCATCCTCGATGGCTCCGCCGCCAAGCGCCAACACCAGCCCGTCGCCGCCGGCGAGCTTCGCGTCGCCGAGGAATCGTGCAATGGCCGTCCGCTCTCGCGTGCGGAACTCCGTTTCGCCTTCGCGCTTGAAGATCTCGGGAATCGTCGCGCCGGCTTCGGCCGCGATTACGTCGTCCACGTCGACGAAAGTCCAGCCCAGCCGCTCGGCCACCAGCGGACCAACAGTGGTTTTTCCCGAGCCCATGAATCCGGTAAGGACGATGCGGCGCGGCGCAATGGCTCGCGCTCCGTCGGGTCGCGCCTCGACGTTCCGCGCATCTCGGTCTTTTTCCGACAATTTCATTCGTTCCAGTATAAGGACGACAAAGACAGGGGTCAGGTTTCAGGGGTCAGGTTTCAGTGAACCGTGGTTAGAGGACGGTGGTTAGTAACCGGCGGTTATTGGTTAGCGAACGGCAATGAAGCTGCTTCTCCCTGTTCCGTGTTCCCTGTTCCCTGATCCCTTCTTCACTCATTCACTTCTTCACTCGTTGCTTGTTCCCTTGGTGCCTTTGGTCCCTGTTACCCAAGCACCATCACCAACGCCCCAGCAGTGATCAGCACGCCGCCGATGAGCGCAGCGGCGTTCAGTTTTTCGCCGAGCAGCAGCCAGGCGAACACCATCACCAGCGGCACGCTGAGCTTGTCCAACGGAGCGACGCGGGAAGCCGGTCCAAGCTGAAGCGCGCGGAAGTAACACAGCCACGACAGTCCGGTCGCCAATCCCGACAGCGCGAGGAACAGCAAAGTGCGCCGGTCGAGTGAGCGGATTTCTCCGTGCTTGCCCAGCACGAGCACAATGCCCCACGCGAACACCAGGACCACGCTGGTGCGTAGCGCCGTGGCCAGGTTCGAGTCAACGTGTGCGACTCCCACTTTGGCGAGCAGCGCAGTGGCTGCCGCAAATGCGGCGGAAAGCAGCGCCCACCCAATCCAGCTTCCCATCCAATTCGTCGTCCAGCTCATGGACCTCAGCATACGCGGTCGGCCTCAAACTGCTCACTCCGAGACCAGCCAGGCTCGCCGCCGCACGTGTTCAGGCGACGGCGGGGCCGGCGCCATCATTTCGTGAGACAGAATGGTCGCGAGATAGAATGGCGACATGCGTCCGCCAGCATTCCTGCCCGTCGCTGCTCTCTCGGCCGCGTTCTGCCTGCTGAGCCTGAGCGGATGCGGATATCACACGCTGGGCGCAGCCACGCATCTGCCTCCCGATATCAAAACGCTCGCCGTGCCCGTTTTCGCCACGCGCACCGAGGCGAGCGGCACCGAACAGGCGCTGACCGAGGCCGTGATCCGCGAGTTCAGCGCGCGCACACGCTTCCGCGTCACATCCGATAGCGGCGACGACGCCGACGCGGTGCTGCACGGTACGATTCTGAAACAGACCACGACGCCGCTCACCTACAACGCCGCCACGCAGCAGTCATCGAGCTTCGTCATCACCATCGTGGCGGCCGTCACACTCACCGCGCATGACGGCAGAATCCTCTATCAGAACGCCAACTATGTCTTCCGCGAGCAGTACCAGTCCTCCACCAACCTGCCCACGTTCATCCAGGAAGACCCGGCTGCGATTCAGCGGCTGTCCAGCCAGTTTGCGCGCCAGCTTGTGGCCGACGTGCTCGAAGGATTCTGAAAACTCCCTCCAACCACTCATCTTTTTGATTCCGGACGTGATTTCCGCGCTGGTAACAGGCCGCAAAGGCCTGTATTCTGTAGCCGCATGGCGGATGCGGCGTGCAAGCGCGCGGAAATGGAGCGTGAGCTTTGAGCGGCTTACGCTGGGGAGCCGGTTTCAGCTCCGTGGGCCGCTTCGTCGCGGAGATTGAAGCTGCCGAGGCGGGCACGGGCAAGCTGCGGCCGGGCTACGTGCTGGCCGGCGACGAAATCTTCCTCCTCGACCGCTGCCGGGCAGCAGTGCTCAAAGCCTTCGTGCCGCCCGAGCTTCGCGACTTCTGCCTCTCCGATCTCGATCTGACATCAACCTCGATCTTCGAAGTGCTGGATCGCGCGCAAACGCCCTCATTGATGGCTCCTTTCCAGGTGATCTTCGTTCGCAACGTGCGGCAACTTTACACGCGGGGCGCCAAGAAGGACGAATTCGCCGCGCTCGACCGTTACTTCAAATCGCCGAATCCGCAGGCGATGCTGCTGTTCATCGCCGACTTTTTGCGGATTCCCGCAGACACGCGCCGCATGGAGCTTGACGACAAGAACCGGTTTGAGCGCCTGACCGAGACGCTCGGCGCGCATTGCGGCATGGTGGAGCTGGCGCGCGTGAGCGAGGAAGACGCCATGCGATGGGCCACGGCCAAAGCGCAGGAATCGGGTCTGCGCCTTGAGCCTAACGCCGCGCGCGAGCTGGTGGACGCACTCGGCGCGGACATGATGCTGGTTTCGTCGGAACTGGAGAAGCTGCTGCTCTATACTTCGGGACGCGGTCGAATTACCCTGGGCGACGTGGAAACCATGGTGCTCAGCGCCAAGCAGCGCACACTTTACGAGCTGACCGACGCCATCAGCGCCCACGACCGCGTGCGCGCGCTGGCGCTGCTGCAGGGCCTGCTGAACAGCTCCGACGCCGGGGAGGACGCAGCGATCGGCCATCTCTACATGCTGGCCCGCACCTTCCGCCAGATGCTGGTGATTCTCGAAAAGAATGTGCGCGACTCGCGCGCCATTTGGCAGGCGCTGTGGCAAGGCTTCCGCATGCCGCCTTTCGCCGCCGACGATCTGATCCGCCAGGCTCGCCGTTACAAAAGCCGCCGCGAGCTTACTCGCGCGCTCCGCCTTGTGGCCCGCGCCGATCTCGAATTGCGCTCTTCGCCGCCCGACAAACGGCTGGTGCTGGAGCGACTTGTTTATGAGCTTGCGTCTGAACCAAAGCCGTCCGCGGCGGTGTGGGCGACGACGCAATTATCATTCGAGACCTAGTCGCTGGGGACCCGCTCTTCCTGGTTCATCATCTCGCGCCCTCGCCTTCAAACCCGTCCAGCCAAAGCCCGAATGCCCGGTCCTCGCAGTCCATGTGCGCGGTGTGCGACTCCCAGAGGAGCCCCATCGGCTCTCGCGTCATCGCGTTCCTCTGCCCGCTCCAGTACGCGGCCGGCCGCCTGATCTGCTCGATCATCCACTCGTGCCGCAGAGTGTGTACTCCCAGGCCTGGATACCGCGCAGCCGTCATCATCCCCTCTTCCAGCAGGAAGTGGGAGCGCGCCAAATGCGCAAGCTCCTTCAGGCGGCGGATCTGCCGGCTCGGATCCCCCTCCTTTGCCGCGTTGAAGTTGATCTCCAGCAAAAGCTCGGAGATGAACTGGTGATCGCGATCGATCACCGTAATGCCCAAATCGCCGCCGTGACTTGTCCCTTCCATAACACGCCTCCTCATTCAGCCCTTTGCCGATCGAATGAATGACCGCAGGATCAGGAATCATTCCGGTATGGATGAACTTCGATCTGCCTGGCCGAAGATTCGAGGAAGCTCTTAATGCACGCCGTGCTCGTTTAACCAGGGTCCATACTGATGGTCCACTTTCTGAATATGGTTGGTGAGCCAGTCGCGCAGAAAGCTCATCAGCTCGAGGTTCAGCACGATTTCCCCCTTTTCGAACCGGGAGGTGAAATCCCCGACCTGTTTGATGAGGGCCTGGTGTTTAAGTTGGTGTTCCGGCAGCCCGGGGTACTTCGCGGCCGCCATTATCTTTTCTTCCGCGGCGAAGTGGGTTTTTGTGTAGTCCACGAGCTTGTGAAGCAATGGTCCGGTGAGGATTTTCGCTTGACCTGCAATCATGGCTTCGTGAAGATCGTTGATCAGCCCAAAAAGGACACTGTGCTGACCGTCGATGGATTTGACCCCTACGGAATAGCGATTGTTATCCCACGCTAAAAGCGCCATGTCTTTCCCCCTGCAGGCATATGCCTCCACTCTGGTTATCGGAAGCGGAGCCGGAAAGTTGAGCGAAAATCTTCGGGTGGCGAACCCGTTTTCAAGATCGGGGATCGTGCGCCGCCCAAATTTCAAGAATCAAAATCAGTTCGCCGGGGCTTTAGCAGATTCCGCGCTCGCGAAGCCACGGACCGTACTCCTGGTCCACCTGTTCGATGTGCTCGAGAAACCCATCGTGCAGTTGGCACAACAAGGGACGCAGATGCAGCGTCTCGCCGTATTGCAGCCGGTGCGCCGCCTGCAGGATCTCGGCCAGCATTCGATGGTGTTCCGCGCGGTGCTCATCCAGGCCTGCAAACCCGGTCTGCTCCATCAATTGCTCCTCGCTCCAGAAGTGCATGCGGGTGAATTCGATGAACTGGTCGAGGAGTTCGCAGATCCTTTCATGGCCGGAGCCGCGCACCAGCGCCAGGCGGAGCTCGTTGATGGCGTCCATGAGGACGCCGTGCTGATCGTCCATGGCACGAACGCCTACCACGCAAGCGTGGTTCCAAGTGAGAAGAGTCAAATGAGCCTCCATGAATGACCAATGGAGGTATCGGCGCAATGGGCGGCGGCATGACCACCGAATCCTGCTGACAGGTGACTAAGGTTTCGCGGGCCGCTGCGGGTCTGCGGTCAGGAGCACAATGGATGTACCGTAAATGTTCACTCCCGCCAACCTGATCGCCGCGCTGCTCACGCTGGCCCCGTTCCTGGCGGTAGCGTTCTTTCCCGAGGCCATTGGCACCCGCGTGCGCAGGCTCCCGGTTTGGGCGCAGCTCGCTTCTCCGGCGGTCTTGTGTGTCCCGTATCTGCTGGTTGCGTGTGGCTCGGGGACCTTTCGCGCGCAATGGTTTGCCTTGTACGCCTTGTTGCCTGTCGCCGCAGCAACATTGCTCTGGCAGGCGACGCGCACCGATCCCGATCAACATGGCAACTGGCGCGACTTTTTGGTTCTCGCCGCGCTGGGCCTGGCCGTCGATCTGCGCTGGTTTGAAGGCGCGTGGCCGGCGCATCTGGCAACCTTCAACAAGATTCTTCTTCTCGACGCGGGAATCTACGGTTTCGTCCTCATACGGCATCTTGATGGAACGGGCTTCGACCTGCGCCTGCGCTACAAAGACCTCGGGATCGGGTTGCGCGAGGCCGCCATTTATACGCCGATCGCTCTGGCGCTTGGTTTGTGGCTTGGCTTCCTGCACATCCACAGGATCTGGCCGGGCGTCGGGGCCATGGCGATCGCCTGGTTCTTCACTTTCTTCTTTGTTGCGGTTCCCGAGGAGCTATTTTTCCGCGGCTGGCTGCAGAACCTGCTTGAAAAACGAATAGGCCGCTACGGCGCACTGTTCGTTACAGCCTGCCTCTTCGGCCTGGCTCATTTCAACAAGCGCACCACGAGCTTCAACTGGCGCTATGTTTTGCTGGCAGCGCTCGCGGGAATTTTCTACGGGCGTGCATGGCGCCAACAACGCCGCGTTGGAGCATCGGCCGTTACCCACGCCACGGTCGATGCCATCTGGTCGCTATGGTTGCGATAGCAAATGCATATGAGGAGCATGCATGTGCGGATAGTAGGTCAAGTACGCTAGTCCGACGCGCATGTTATGCACCACGGGCCCGGGAACGGTGATGGCCACAGTGATCCCGAGGATCGCGTGCGCCATCATGAGCGGATAAAGGTTGCGGTAACGCAGAAACAGAAGGCACGCCACGAAGCCCCAGATCAACGTCGCCGGTATGAGGAAAGGATTGGGTACATGGGCTGCCGCGAAGAGCAAAGCCGCTGCCAGCACTGCCTGCCACGGCCTCGGCATCACGCGCAGCAAGCGCAACAGAAAGAAGCCCTGGAGCAGAAATTGCTGGACGCCGGTCCATAGGGCATACGCGCCGAAAGTCTCGGGAAGCGCCCACGGGCCGTCCACCACCAACAACGTATGCATTCTGGCTGCGCACCCAATTGCCAAGCCCGCCAGCACCAGCGCAGCGCCTACGATCCACAATGAACGGCCGAAGTTCGCCACGCGGAGCCCGAGCGCGGCCCAGCCATCGAACGACCTGAAGAGGATGAAGACCACCACTGCGGCGGCCACTAACCAAAGCAATTGCTGCCACGGGCGCGGCGTCCACTCCACCGCCAGGATCAGCGCATAGGCGACGCCGATCTCCATCCAGTCGCGCCGTTTGCTTGGCGCGGAAACGGATTCCTCCTGCGCTTGCGGCGGCTCTGCGGGCCCATCCATGACCCCGATGCTAATGCAAGCCCCTGCAGCTATTCCAGGATGACCGGCGGCTCGTGTCCACGCGTGGTCAGGGTGATCGCGCCAACCAGAATCAACGCGCCACCAAGCCACGCATACGGACCCAGCTTTTCGCCCAGCAGCTCAACGCCCAGAACTGAGCCGAGCGCCGGCTCGATGTTGAGGAATACACCCGCGCGCGAGGCCGGCACGTGATGGATGCCCCAGTTCCACAGCAACGTGGTCGTGGCTGTGCAAAGGAGTCCACTGATCGCCAGCGCCAACCAGGCCGTCGTGCTGATGTGAGCGAATGGCATCGGCTCCACTTTCTTATGCATCGCAAAAGCGAGCAGCCGCGAACCGGCCATCCAGATCATCAGCATCGCCGTTCCGGAATAGATGGTGTACGCGGTGACGACGGGAGGACTGTGCGTCTGCATCAGTTTCTTGCTGAGTAGAATCCAGGCCAGCGCCGAAATGAGAGAGACAATCACCAGCAGATCACCGGCAAGCGTCGGCGTCTCGCGGCCAGTGGTGGCGTGGTTGCCGCCCAAAACCACCATCGCCGCGCCCGCGGTGGATCCGCACAGGGCCAGCCAACTCAAACCATCCAAATGCTCGCCGGCAAACAGCACGGCCGACACGGCGAGAAGCACCGGCATCGCGCCCACCATCAGTGAAGCGTGGCTGACCGTGGTGAGCGCCAGGCCATGAAACTGCAGCGTGAACTGGATGGGAATGCCGAAGAGTGCAGCCAGCAGGAGTGTCCGCAATTCACTGGCAGTGAGGCGCACGCGTTGCGTAATCATGACTGGCGCCATGCCCACACAGGCAAACAGAAAGCGGTAGAGCACCATGTGCTCCACATTCATTTCGTTGAGAGCGAGCCTGCCCCAGTAGAAGCCTGTGCCCCAAAGAGTTCCGGCCAAGGCACACGCGCAGTATCCCGCAAATCTGAAGCTGCCGCTTGTTCCCGCGACTAAGTTTCGTCCGGCCGTCGTGCGCTCTGCCATCTCTCATTTACTGTCGCACATGCAGCGGGAGCCGGGTTCCGCGCTCCGGCACGCAGCAGCCGGCCAGCCATCGCATCCGCGTGACGATTCAGGAATGCTTCGACTGCGAGCACTTCCAAGGCCTGAGCGCTTCCAAGGCCATGGCCGCATCGGCGAGAATACACATCGATGGTGGGCTCGCTCAGAAACGTGCGGTTAGGTCATGGGCGCGGTCCTTTATTCGCCCGCGCGGTGCTGACATTTGCGCTGGTGGCCGCGTTCGCGCTGGTCCCTTCCGCCGCGCAGCAACAGATTCCACCCGCACCGACGCCAATGACAACCGCTCCCACGAGCAATGAACCGGCGCCCGAGCCCCGATCCTCGCCTGCGGTCAAAGAGCGCTTCCTCACCGACCGCTTTCCCGATAAACCTTCGATCCCACCCACGCTGACCGTTCCCATTGAGCCCCTGGGCTTCACTGCGCCCAGCCCCGGCTATTTGGGCGCACGGAATTCGATGGCTTCGCTCGATTTTCTCGACGAAAACCGGCTGCTCTTCACTTTCCGCGTGCCCGGCTTGCTTCATCGCGATGTGGAAAACAGCGAGGAGGGCGTCGAACGTCAGATTCGCGCCGTCGTGCTCACGCTGCCCAAAGGAACGGTTGAAACAGAGGCGATGTGGACGGTTCACGACCGCGTGCGCTACCTGTGGCCGCTCAAGAATGGCCATTTTCTGCTGCGCGACCGCAACAACCTGTTCGAAGGCGACGCCACACTCACGCTCAAGCCTTACCTCGACTTCCCCGGTTCGCTGCTCTGGCTTGAAGTCGATCCCGGGCAGCATTTCCTGGTCACCAACTCCCGCGAGCCAGAGAAGAAGGCTGCGGATTCCGGAGCAATCTCCAGCACATCGACCGCATCGGCCACCGTCACCACAGACCAGGATTCCTCCGACAGCATTGACCACCCCAATCTGGTGGTCCGCATTCTGCGGCGCGACTCCGGCGAGGTAATGCTGGTCAGCCGTGTCCGGACCGCCGTCCATTTGCCCATCAACTCCGTAGGCTACCTGGAGAATCTGCGCAGCCGCGGAACAGAGTGGGTGCTGAACCTCAGCTACTTCACCGGCGGCAGTAAGATGCTGGGCCACGTTGAATCTACCTGCGAGCCTGACGACGAATTTCTCACGGAACAGGAGGTTCTCGCTACCGGTTGCGGCCCATCGGGCGGGAACAATCTTGTGGCCATGACCACCGGCGGCCGAACCCTCTGGAAGTCGCAGGCGCCAGCAACCGAGGTGTGGCCGCAACTCGCCGTCGCGGCCAACGGCTCACGCCTGGCGTGGGAGACTCTCGACGCCACGCACTCCATCTACGCTTATGCACCCCTGGATGCGAGCGACGTGAAGGAGCAGTCTGTGACCGTTTTCGACGGCGCCAATGGCGACATCGTCCTGGTCTCACCGGTCAGCCCCATCCTCGACGCGGGCGGCAACGTGGCCATCTCACCCTCCGGCCGCCGCGTCGCGCTGCTCAACGCAGGCGCCATCCAGGTCTTCGACCTTCCCCCGGCCACGCCGCTTCCCGCTGGCGCATCCGGCCAATAATGGAGCCGCGAATGTGAAGAAGCCATGAAGGCGCGCACTGTTCATGGAGCCGATCGCGGGCCAGAGTGCGCTATGTGTATTCGGTCCCGCCAGGCTGACTCAGCGAACGATGACTCATGTACCTAGTCTTCCACTGTCGCCACGTCACTACGGCCCCGTTTTTAGGTACACTGAGCGACGGGGGGTTTTTCTTGGCTACGGCTGTCGTCCACTATACGGCTGCGGCGCTCACCGACCGCGGCCGCAAGCGCCCTTCCAACGAGGATGCATTCGGTTATTCCATCGAGCACGGCGTGTATGTGGTGTGCGATGGAATGGGCGGCGCTGCCGCTGGTGAAGTTGCCAGTTCCGTTGCCGTTGCCGAGGTGATGCAGTTGCTCACCAACCGGCCCGGCGCGAATCCCCTGCCGACCGATGCCGAGCAAGCCGTCGCCGCCGCCAATGAAGCCATCTTCTCCCGCTCGCAGCGCAGCGAGAAGCTCAATGGCATGGGCACGACTCTGGTGGCACTGCTGGCGGAGGAGCGGCACGCCTGGATGCTCAATGTCGGCGACAGTCGCGGCTATCGCCTGCGCAATTCCAAGCTGGAACAAATCACCCTCGATCACTCGTTAGTCGAGGAGCAGATGCGCCTGGGCCAGATGAGCGAGGAGGAAGCTCTTCGCTCGCCGCTCAAGAACGTGATCACCCGCGCCCTCGGCACGCAAAGCCTGGTGACGCCTGACGTTTTCGAGCTCGAGAGTGAGCCCGGAGACCTCTTTCTGCTCTGCACAGACGGCCTGACCCGCGAGCTCTCCGACTCGCTGCTCGAATCCCTGCTGCAGCTTGACCTGCCGCTCGAGGGTCTCTGCTCGCGCCTGGTCGCCGCTGCCAATCAGGCCGGAGGCCACGACAACATTACCTGCCTGCTGGTCCGCGCTAACGCGTAGTTTTCCCACGCCGACTGTTCAATTCCGTTTGCCCAGCTATTTTGAGGTCGCGTCGAAATGCGCTCAGGTTGGGCGGCGCGTGTTGCGCTCCGGCGTTGTCGAGATTCGCTCTTTCGCAACACGAGCATTGGCGGGCTTTGCGGCGCGCGAAAACTCGGGCCAGCGCAAAGCGTGAGAGCGCGATGACGCGTTGGCTCGAGCGATCGCGAGATCGGCAACATGTTCGACAATCCACTCGAAGTTGGCCGCTCCGACCGAATGCACATCGGCGTCGGGCACTGGATTCAAGAAGTCGATGGCATAGGGGATTCCGTTTTCGACCGCGAATTCCACCGAGTTCAAGTCGTAGCCAAGCGCGCGACAGAGTTTGAGGGCATCGTCTTCCATGCGGCGGAAGAGCCGTTTGGCGCGGAGCGTCGTGGGTCGCGTTGCGCCTCGCAGGTAGCGTTCGGCATGCGGCCGCCGTGGATCGTAAGGCATGATGCGAACCTTCTTCGGCCCGGCGACAAAGCATCGGAAATACTCTGTGTACTCGATGGCCTTCTGGACCACCATGCACAAGTCGCGCGACTGGTCGTAGGCGCGAAAGAACTCCTCGCGGCCGCGAAACTCATGCACATCGCGCCAGCCGCCGCCGTGGATCGGCTTCAAGAAACCATGCTCGCCGATGGCGGCAAACACGCCGTCCCAATCGAGTGGGAATTCCAGGTTGCGCAGCGACTTCGCGGTGGTTCCGTTGGGATACTCCTTGTGCGGCAGCAGCACGGTGGGCGACACGGCTACACCCAGCCGCGCGGCCAGCGCGTAGTTGAAGAACTTGTCGTCGGCCGCGCACCAGAAGGGATTGTTGATGACCGCGGTTCCGTTCAGCGCGGCATTTTTCAGAAACGCGCGATAGAACGGAATCTCGTGGGAGATGCGGTCGAGAATGACGGCGTAGTGCGATTTTTTATCGAGATGAACCGCGCCCGTTTGAACAAATTCAGCCTGAATGCCGACGGGATTTCGCGCATTGATTCGCTCGACAAGCGCGCTGGGGAAACTGTTCTCCACGCCGAACAGCACGCCGATCCTCTTCATGCAGTGGTCCCCTTGCGGAGCGTGGCAAGCCTAGATCAAGCCGCTCGCGTGCCCGGCAACAGTGTACGTCACACTGCAAGCAGACTATGCCCAACCCCTTCCGCGCTCGCAAAAACTGTGACGGCTGCGACGGCGGCAATGGCAGCCACAGTGCAAAATGGAGAGTTCTGAACGGCACGCCTGCCGCGCCAGAGAAGTAAGGGAGAACGATCGATGAACGAGACTCACTTGAAAGTTGTTGCCTTTAACGGAAGCGCCCGCAAGGGCGGAAACACGGCGATTCTGCTGAGGTACGTTTTGAAGGAACTGGAGAAGGAAGGCATCGAGACCGAGCTGGTTGAGATGAGCGGCGCCAAGATCCACGGGTGCCTGTCTTGCCGCGAGTGCTCGAAGAACAAGGATCACCGCTGCGGGCAGAAAGGCGACATGGGCAACGTCTACATTGAAAAGATGGAGCAGGCGGACGGCATTCTGCTCGGCTC
>PLGG01000055.1 GCA_003138515.1 Acidobacteriaceae bacterium
CAGATCGACGCCATCCTCGAACTCCAGCTCTACCGCCTCACCCAACTCTCCATCGACGAGCTCCTGAAAGAGCTCAAGGAAATCCGCGAAAAAATCGCCGATTACGAAGAAATCCTCGCGAGCGAGAAAAAGCTGCGCGCGGTCATCGTCAAGGAGCTCGAAGACGTCCGCGACAAGTACGGCGACGAGCGCCGCACCGAAATCGTTGACGAGAGCGCTGAGATTCAGCTTGAAGACCTCATCGCCGACGAGCAGGTCGCCGTCACCGTCAGCCACCAGGGCTACCTCAAGCGCACGCCCATCTCCATCTACCGCCAGCAACGCCGCGGCGGCACGGGGCGCATGGGCATGAAGACGCGCGAAGAAGACTTCGTCTCGCAGCTCATCGTCAACTCCACGCACGCCTTCCTGCTCTGCTTTACCAACACCGGCCGCGTCTACTGGCTCAAGGTCTACGAAATTCCCGACGTCGGCGCCGCCGGCAAGGGCAAGTCGATGCAAAGCCTGCTCGATCTTCAGTCCGGTGAAAAAGTCTGCGCCATCCTGCCCGTCCGCGATCTCGAAGAAGAAGGCAAGTTCATCTTCTTCTCCACGCAAAAGGGCACCGTCAAAAAGACCCCGCTCAAGGACTTCTCCAACGTCATGGCACGCGGCATCCATGCAGTGAACTTTAAAGATCACCCCGACGACGAGCTCGTCGCAGTGCGAATCAGCAATGGAGATCAGGTCGCGTTCCTAGCTACTAGGGAGGGTCAGTCAATTCGCTTCAGCGAGGCCGAGGTTCGATCGATGGGCCGCGTAGCCTACGGAGTGAGGGGGATCGAGCTAAGAGACAAGGACTATGTGGTTGGCGCCACCCTTGTCGATTCGCCGGAAACGCGGGAGCAAAAGCGTGAAGAACTCGCGACAGATCCGAGCCACAAAGCAGAGCTCCACAGAATTCGGGAGGCGCTTCGCGGAGCAGAGGATGCCGTCACGAAGGCTCGCGAGCTGGCAAATCAAATCGCACGTGACCTCGGGGGGAGAAAGAGCCAATCCGCGAAAGAGAGCCCGAAGCTCAGGGCGGCGGAGCAGAGCATTTCCGCAACAGAGAAACAGCGAGATGTCGTTCTTGAGCAGCGAGACAAGCTGGATAGCAAGCTTGGCTTAAGTCCCGATTTGATTTTGACTATTACTGAGAATGGATTTGGTAAGAGAACAAACGTGGAGGAATATCGGCTCACTTCCCGGGGCGGAACCGGGGTCGTAAACCTGAAAGCAACGACGAAGGTCGGCAAAACCACGTCGATTCTACTTGTCGATGAGTCCTCCGAACTCATGGTCATCAGTCAATGGGGCAAGATCATCCGCATTGATACCAAGCAGGTACGCGCCGCCGGCCGCGCCACGCAGGGCGTGCGCCTACTCAACCTCGAGCCGGACGACAAGGTCGCCGCCGCAGTGATTATCCCGCCCGATGAGCTGAACGGCAACGGCCACGACGAGCAGCCGACGCTGCTGCAGTAGGATTCACTCGCTGGGTGATTGGCCCTGGCCCACAAAAGAAGCCTGCGAGGCCACAGCCAAGTTCGCCTAAAATGATGGATAGAAAAAACTAGATATCCTAAATAAGCTTTTGGAGATACTGCTCGAACGGGGTGGCTCATGAAGGCGGCAAAATATCTCTCATTGATGCTGCTAGCGCCCGCTCTTGGACACGCGGACAAGAAACCCCAGTTTTCGCTTGAGGTTGTCAAATCCGTTCAGACGCAGCAGGTCCATAGCTACTACGTGCCCGGAACGCCCTCGCAGTCCACCACCACTTGTAACGGATCATCCACCAATACTGGAGATACAGGAACACTCAACGCTGACTGCACAACTACAACTACGCAGGGCAGAGCACCTCAGTCTGGGACGAGATATAGCTACAGCGAGGATATGCGGGTGATAATGCCCGACGGTTCACGCCTGACGCTTTGGTGTCAGGAAGGATTTAGAACATGCATCCATCTGGCACCGGGCAAGTATTGGGCAGAGCAAGAAAAAGATACAGTATGGATATACTGCACCTACGCTGATCAAGAAAACTGGGACGAGACGGGAATGAGCCCCGGCCAGCGCAAGGCAAATCATGAGACGGAGAGAGTAAAGTATCGCGTTGTAGGAACATGGAGCGATGAAAGCAAGAATGGCGAACCTAGCCCCCCGGAGACGGCGGGGAGCAAGCCTAAAGGCCTTGATGCTGGCCTATTGGCCTGGACAACTCTGACCAACGACACCAATGCGGCAGGCGATTCCTTCGAGCTCTCGGCAAGGACACTTCAAGCGGACGAAGCTCGGTGCGGCGAGCCTTGGTTTGGCGAAGCGCTTGTCTGCAAGGTTGGCGATACATCCGCAGTTGTCGGAATTGTGGCAACGCGGCCGTTGCAAGAAATCCACGGCTATTGGCTAGAAAAAATCAGCGACGATTTTCAGGAGTTTAAGCGGGTTTCGGCTCTTGGCTGCAAAGACGAATGCGCAGACGTCGCGGAGTTCGTAAACGATACGGAAAAGGCCTATAACGAAGACGGCTCAGTATGGCTCAAGCTAAAATCCGTATATTGCAAGGAATCGCCTTTAGGAACTTACCCGGACCTCAACGGTTCACTAAAGCAATGTGGGGACTGAAAGGTCCGCCGGGTGCCCCGAGTCCCGCTTTTGGGACCTGGGAGGTCCACCGTTAAGCGTCAGCCTCGATCAATAGGGTTCGAGTTCGCCATTCTCTTTACGGCGAAACCGCCGGATCGTCTTATCCGTCGGCTTGCTCGGATCGTAGACCACGCCGATCTTCTCCCAGGCCGCCAGGCTAAGCTCCCGCGTCAAATCCATCCGCTCACCGACTGTAAGGCTGCGCCAGTTTTTCACCCTCTCCTTTAGGTGCTCCGGCACATAGTTGTAGTCGAACTTCGACTCCTCGATCTCTGCCACTCGAGCACTCTTCCTATCGCTGTCCGCGCTGGCGCGCCTGGTCCAGCTTCTCGAATAGCTCGGCGAGGCGCACGCAAATCGGCGTTCCTGGCACGGTGAATTCGCCTTCGGCAACGCGCTCCAGTCCCTCACCCGTTGCGCGATAGCCGACCCGCGCATACGGGTCAATTACCCACACGTGTACCACGCCGAACTGGAGATACTCCGCGGCTTTCTTCTCGGCGCCGCGAATAGTGTCCTCTGGCGAAAGAATCTCGATCGCAATGAGGGGAGGATGCGTGACGATCTTCTCCCAGAGCGCATCGGAACGCAGTACGCAGACGTCGGGCACCCGGAATCGCCCGGGCGCGATCTGCACCCGCTGCTCGGTGAGGGCCAGGATGTTCCATTCCTGCGCATGAATTGTGAAAAGCGTGCCCAGCAGAATTTGCAGATACGCGTGCTCGATCTCGCCCAAGTTGCGCTCCACGACCACGCCCTCGTCGTATTCGCAGTCGGGATCGTAGCTCGTGGAAAGGTACTCTTCCTCCGAGACGTAGCCGTCCGCAATGGGCTGTGTCGCCATGAAAACAGTATCCTCCCCGGCGCCTACACCGTCCAACTCTCTACCGTGAGCCCCTTCAAGGCCAATCTCCTTGTAAGGCGAGGCCTGCAACGCCGCGACAAGATCCGAGCCTTTGCGCCCCTCAGGAAAGATCGGATCTCCTTTGAGCGAGTCAATTCGCGCAAACCACTTCTCGGCCGTTTCCTTCTTCGCTTCCTTTTTCGCTTCGAGAGCCGACTCCAGCAGCACTCCCGCGCCCAGACGCCTAACCCGCACACGGTCGCCTTCAAACCGGAACTCCTTCGGCAGCCTCACAGCCTGGCTGCGGCCGTTCCAGAACAGCTTCGCATCGGCGGACTTCATTTTGTCTTCTGTCTTTGCCGGCATCGGTGCCTCCAGATAGTCTATATCATTAGTATATACCATTTTCGCGCTTTGTCGTCCACCGTCCGGTTCGCTGCAACCTGCCCTCGCCGCCCCAAACCGCAGGATCATAGGGTGAGCAATGCAGCCCTCGCGCCGCCCGCCGCAACCGCCAAAACAGCCTCTACCGCCTCGGCCCTCTGTACAGATTGCCAATCGAATAGGTCACGCCGGCGAATGCATGCCGCTGAGGTCCGCCCGGCGTGAGCCCAGCCTCAAACCCGCCGTCAATCACCAACCGCGGGCGAACGACATATACCAGCGCCCACAGCGAAGATGCATACCCCGGCTCGGTCTCGTTGACCTTGGTGTCGCCATAAAACTCCCCGGTAAACTGAAAATTGCCGTGAAGACCATGCGAGAACGCCAGATTGTATTCTTGATTCCGGTCGAAGCCTCCCTGTGATCGCCCGATCAGAAACTGGCTGGCGTTGAAATCAAAATGAAACCGGACAATATCTTTGCTCGCCAGAAATTTGAATTGGTGATCCACATAGCCTGATCCCAGCCCATCCACAGTGCTTGCCGAAGGTATTTTCCCCACATAGCTAAAGGCGAGTGTTGGAACCCGTTTCGTCTGTCGGTAGAACCGGAACTGGGCGCCGAGCCTTGTATCACCGAAAGTCCGGTGAGTGCCACCGGCGTCCGTCTGAGAGAGAAATGCGGTCGAATCCCAGCGCAGCTCAACGTCGCAAAGCATCCCAAACTTCAAAAGACCGCCGAGTGAGGTTTGCCGAGTGCCGGCTACGGGCCATTCTCGATCCCACCCGTATTCCACTTCCAACACGCCGTATTGCGTAATGTCAGCCGGATCAGCAACCGTCGGCCGATTCGGATTCGCAGCAAGCGATGCTGCGTAGCAACCCGTCTGCTTGCCGATTCGTTGCCCAGCTGCGGGTTGGGTCAGAGCCAGGCACGCCGCCAGTAGGACAATCGGAAATTGAATCATGCGGATGCGGCGATGGAGAATGGCTAGCACGGATTGTTCATCATATCCCGACCGGATTTCGCTCCCTTTTTCCCTCGATCCCTGCCTTGCCCCTCCCTGCCTTCTTGTCAAGCCCCCCGCCGCCCAAACATCCCTACCCGCGTCCCGTAAGTCATTTATTCTCTGTTCTCTGGTCTCTCTTCTCTGTCTCTCCCAAGTTTGCCGATCATTTCGCCTCTCTGGCGCATACTCAAACCATGATCAAAGAGCAAATAAGAGTCTCTCCCTCGGGCCCTGGCTCGCTTGGTCCCGGAGCCTGCCCCGAACGAATTCGAAGGGGCTCTGCTTTTCTGACCACTGATCACTGGTCACCTACCGCCGCCTTCTGGTTCTCTCCAAGAAGACCGGCCTCGGCCACTCCCGGTCCGAGCCAGAAGTCGTCGACGACCGAATCAAAAGGAGAAATCTGGACCGGCGTCAGCTTTCCTCCGCTCCCTCGTTCCGCGTTCACTTCTTCACTCATTCACTTCTTCACTTATTCACTTATTCACTTGCTCCCTTGTTCCCTCGTCCCCTCGCCCCTGCTTTTCTTTTCCCTATTTGTGGTGCATCAAC
>PLGG01000075.1 GCA_003138515.1 Acidobacteriaceae bacterium
GCGAAAAAGTCTGGACACTACCACGGGCCGGGGCAGGTCAGGACCATCACGGTCATCTGCAATCTCGGCAAATGGCAACAGATCTTTGCCGTTTCTCAAGAGAGATGCGTCGTTATTGCGTCACAGAGCGCGACCCAAGTAAGTCAGTGCAAGTTGGCTGTGCCGCTCGATTCCGTCACTGCGGTGAGTCAATTCCGTTCTAAAAATGCCTGATGTGCCGGCTCGCAGTTGGGACTTCGTCGGGAATGTGTGTCCGCTCTCCGGTGTGCTCGACGTGGCTCTCGAGAGAGCGGCTGACGAGGTCGCGCGAGCCGAGGCCGACCGCAAGAGCAAGCGTAAGAACAATTCCGCCGAACAGAATTCCAAACGCCAATTCGACGATATTTCCGCCTACCTGCAGATGGTCGAGCACCATGGCCGCCGTCAGAACAAGAACGAGCCACTTCACGCCCAGAGAAAGAATCCTCGCATATTGCAACTGCGCGTTCACGGCGCTGATCAGCACCGAGCGGGCAAGAAATCTCGCGACCACTACGCCTGCGATCAGCAGCAGCGCGGCCCCGACAGCATGAGTTAGATACGGCAGCAAGGAAATAGGCAGTGGTGCGCCCGTTGCATACGACGTATCGAATGCCGAAACACCAATGATGAGACCGAGCAACACGCAGATCCAGAAAGAGGCGCGGGCGACGATCTCGGTCGGCGAGCTGGCCGGAGCCCAATCTGTTCCGCTCTTTTGGGCGATGCGAGCGTCGAACTTCACCCACGAAAGACAGCGGCGCAGTACCCAGGAAATCAGCACACCGGCAGTAGCGAACACCAGCAGCGCAACAAAGAACGCAAGAATTCCGGGCAGCACGGCGATGAGCAAAGTGAGCACCCGATAAAGCGACTGGTGCAAAGCTTCAGACATGTGATGCCAGATCGATACATCTTCGCTGTAACCCGGTAACGCGGTGATGTTTTGAGTTGCCGCTTGCATCGAATTGTTAGTCGAGAGTTGCATTGCATTTCCTCCTCACCGGCGCGCCGCATTGTTTTCTTGCTCAGGCGCGAAAAGTGATTACGAGTTGAACCGGTCAGGCCAGCGCCAGCGCGCGACCAGATAGGGTTTGTCTGCTTCGAACGCCGCGGCAACTGCTTCAATGTGCCGCTCTGCCGGAGTTCCCGACGCCATTACATTGATATGGCCGGCGACCCATGCCAGATACAGTGGGATCAATGTCCCCAATAGGTGGCCCCGGTTGATCGTGCGCAGCCGGTAAGCAATAAGAAAGTCATACACAATCCGCGCCCAGAGATCGTCGGGCATACGAAAGGCGGCGGGATCGAGCGTCGAGCAGCGCCGGAGCGAAAGCAGGGAATTGGGCGGCAGGACAAGCGACCAAATCTCCTGCAGATTCGCGTTAGCCAGTTGAAATGCCGCAACCATGTGCGCAACCTCCTCGGTTCCGTCGCTCTGATCGACTTCAACCGTCGGCCGGCGTATCAGAGGAGGCCTGCGAGGCCGCTGCCAAAGAGCCGCTTTCGCCTCGATATCGGCAAAGAGCGATCCAGTTATCAAGGAAAGAAGTGAGTTGACGTCAGGATCGGAGGGTTGCGGCATCGCGCGCGAACCCACATCGACTTCGTCCGTTACAAAACCCGCGGCAACCGCTTCATTCACCGGCCACAGAAGAGCTTCGGCCTGGATGGCCGGAGAAATTGCTGAGGCCACACCGGCAAGCCGCTCTGCCATCCTGGGTGACATACCAAGATCGATTGACAACGGAAATCGAACACGCGAAGCAAAGGCCGCGCGCGTCAGCGGGTACAAAATGGCTGAGTTGATGAGACCGGCATGCGAGGGAAGCGAATAGTGCGGAACAGCCAGGTCGATCGACGCTTTTAGAACGGCATCGGCAAGGCTCCGCAGTGCCAGCGGGCTGAGCGAATCGGCTTCGGGGCCGAGAATCAGAAATGCCTTTGCTTCGTGTTCGCGGCCGTACCGCGCCGCATTCACAAAGTCGATAGGCTTAAGGGACCACGCTGCGTTTGCCTGCGGCGTTGCGACGACGCGCAGACTGGAAGGAACATCGGCAGGCAATTCGTTCTGCGTCGCAACGACGAAGCTATCAGGAGAAAATGCGGACTCGAGGTTCGCCAGTACTCCCTTGAAATGTTCCGGCGCCATGGGCGTGACAAGCACGAGCAGATCGGTCGCCGTGTTTTCCGCGGTCTGGGTGTTGTCGGGAATTGGATTCGCCGTTGCCATCGTTCTCCGGAAAAAGCCTCAAGGAATTGAATTCGCTCGCCAGCAGGAATTTCTCTCTGCAGAATCCTAATCCACAGGCATCTCCTCAACCGCACTGGCCACCTGCAGTTCAAGCCAGATAAACGAGTACGGAGCCAGAGTGAGCACATAGGGATCGCGTGTGACGGTAGGAAACCGAACGTACCCCAGCATCTCCACTGGCTCGCAGCCCGCATAGTCTGCGAGGTCGAGCGTGACCGGTTGCGCAAATCGGCTCAGATTGGCGACACAGAGCACCGTTTCACGGAATCCGTCACCCTGGTTCAGTTCGCGAAGGTAAGCAAGTATCTTGCGGTTCGATGGATTGAGGAACGTGAGTGTTCCACGGCCAAATACCTGAAACAGTTTTCGCAGTGCAATCATGTTGCGCGTCCAGTGCAGAAGACTCGACTGATCGCTTAGCTGCGCTTCGACGTTCACAACCTGATAGCCATAAATGGGGTCCATCACTACCGGCAGATACAGTCGCGCAGGATCGCATTTTGAAAAGCCCGCATTTCGATCCGACGTCCATTGCATCGGAGTGCGAACGCCATTGCGGTCGCCGAGATAGATGTTATCGCCCATCCCGATCTCATCGCCATAGTAGAGAATCGGCGTGCCGGGGAAGCTGAGCAGCAGGGAATTCAACAGCTCAATGCGGCGGCGATTGTTGTCGACGAGCGGAGCCAGCCTGCGCCGGATGCCAACATTGATGCGCATGCGCGGATCGGCCGAATAGGCGAAATACATATAGTCGCGCTCGTCGTTGGTCACCATTTCCAGCGTCAACTCGTCGTGATTGCGCAGGAAGAGCGCCCACTGGCAGTTGTCGGGAATCGGCGGTGTCTGCGCCATGATGTCGGTGATCGGTAGCCGGTCTTCCTGGCGCAGCGCCATGTAGATGCGCGGCATCAGCGGAAAATGAAACGCCATCTGGCACTCGTCGCCGTCGCCAAAATAGGGACGAACGTCGGCAGGCCACTGATTCGCTTCAGCGAGAATCAGGCGATTGGCGTAGCCTGCATCGATTGCCGAACGCAAAGTCTTTACCGCCGCATGTGTTTCGGGCAGGTTTTCGCATGAGGTTCCATCCCGCTCGCAAAGGTATGGGATCGCATCCAGGCGAAGCGCGTCGACGCCCATATCCAGCCAGAACCGCATGGCCTTCAGCATTTCTTCCATCACCAACGGGCTGTCGTAGTTAAGGTCCGGCTGGTGCGAAAAAAATCGATGCCAGTAATAGGCTTTAGCAGTATCGTCCCAGGTCCAGTTCGATTTTTCCGTGTCAGTGAAGATGATGCGCGCGTCCTTATACTTTTCCTCGCTGTCTGACCAAACGTACATGTTGCGTTCGGCCGAACCCGGAGGAGCCTGGCGCGCCGCTTTAAACCATGGATGCTGATCGCTTGTGTGATTCACTACCAATTCGATCATCACCTGCAAACCGCGAAGATGAGCAGCATCGAGGAACGCCTTGAAGTCGCCCAATGTCCCATAGGCCGGGTGAACGTCAGTGTAATTGGAGATGTCATATCCATCGTCGCGCAATGGCGATGGAAAAAATGGCAGGAGCCAGATGCAGGTGATTCCCAGGTCCTTCAGATATTCCAGGCGCGACATCAGGCCGGGTAAATCACCGATGCCGTCGTTATTCGAGTCTGCAAACGCGCGAACGTGCAGCTCGTAGATGATCGCGTCTTTGTACCAGAGAGGGTCCGATGTGCTTGCGATCTTCTTCACGCCAAGGGTCCGCCAATGGAGTATCTATCTATTATCTATATAGATGCGCGAAAACGGGGCGGGGTTTCCTCGGGCCGTGCACCGAAACGCGCTTAAATACCTTATTTTCTGAGGTTTCGCGCAAGCCAAATTGGAGTAACGACTGCCTCTGACTCAAAGGTATTGACCGTTCGATGGCCGGCGGGCAACCTGGGTTGCTGCGGTTTCACCCGGGTTTGTGGTGTAGATCAAGTGCTCGGACCTTGCGCCTTATGCGCGCGCACCATCTCGAGGAACAACTGCTGCACGCGTGTGTCAGCCGTCATCTCGGGGTGAAATGTTGCAGCTAGCAGAGTTCCCTGGCGCACCAGTGTCGGGAAACTGTCGCGGCGGGCGAGCACTTTAACGCCCTCGCCCACGCGGGTGATGCGCGGCGAGCGAATGAAAACCATCTCCAGCGGACCTCCAGGCAGTTCGGTAGCGAGAGTGAGGATCGTCGAGTCGATCTGGCGGCCGTAGGCGTTGCGCTCTACTGTCGCGTCGAGCGCACCCAGGCTGCGCTGCTCGGGATGCAGAACTTCACTCGCGAGAAGGATGCAGCCTGCGCAGGTGGCAAAAACCGGCTTGGTAGCCGCAAACTTCCCGAGCGCCTCAAAAAATCCGTCTTTCTCCAGGAACTTGAGCATGGTGGTCGATTCGCCGCCGGGCATTACCAAACCGTCGAGGCCAGCCAACTCATCCGCTTTGCGCACCAGCACCGTCCGCGCTCCGCGGCTCGTGAAGGCGCGCGCGTGCGCCTCGTAGTCGCCCTGCAGCGCGAGTACGCCGATGGTGAGGGGTTTCGTGTTTGCGGCGCTTTCCTGCGCCTGCTCCGCTGCCTTCGTGGCCATCGATTTCCTTCTATATATGATAGCGACCCGCGTCGATACGATGCAGCTATCGGCAGTGTGGATGCGCGGCGCTCAAGACCTGTATCCTCAGTCCATGAGCAACGGCGCTTCCCCAACAGCCGGTAATCAACTCGAACATGCGGCATCGTCGTATCTGCGTTCGGCGCGCCATCAGCCCGTGCGTTGGCACGCTTGGGGTGATGCGGCGTTTGCGCGCGCGCAGGCTGAGGACAAGCCCATTCTGCTCGACATCGGCGCCGTGTGGTGCCACTGGTGCCATGTGATGGATCGCGAATCCTACGAAGACGCGGAGATCGCGGCACTCATCAACGAGCTTTTTGTGGCCGTGAAAGTGGATCGCGACGAACGGCCCGACGTGGACGCGCGCTACCAGGCAGCCGTGTCGGCAATCAGCGGGCAGGGCGGGTGGCCGCTGACAGCGTTTCTGACTCCCGACGGGCGGCCCTACTTCGGCGGAACCTATATTCCTCGCGACGACCGTTACGGGCGGCCGGGAATGGGGCGCGTGTTGCTCGCCATGGCGCAAGTTTGGCGCGAGCGGCGCGATGAGGCGCTGGAAACTGCGGGCAGCGTGATGGCCGCCATCGAACACAATGAGAGCTTCTCCGGGCGCGGCGGCGCGCTGAATCTTGAACTCGTCGACAAGATTGCCTCGTCGATTCTCGCGCAATTCGATCCACGCAACGGCGGCTTCGGCTCGCAGCCCAAGTTTCCGCATCCAGCGGCGCTCGACTTGCTGTTGGAAGTGGCGATAAACCGCGGCAACGATCGCGCCCGCGAGGCCTTCACCACGACGCTCGAAAAGATGGCCGGCGGCGGCGTCTACGATCAGCTTGCCGGGGGCTTTCACCGCTACAGCGTGGACGAACGCTGGGTGGTGCCGCACTTCGAGAAGATGATCTACGACAACTCCGAGCTGCTGCGCAACTACATTCACGGCTATCAGAGCTTTGTTCGCGAAGATTTTCTCGTGATCGCGCGAGAAATCGTGGCCTGGCTGGACTCGACGATGACCGACCGCGAGCGCGGCGGCTTTTATGGGTCGCAGGACGCCGATGTGGGTCTGGACGACGACGGCGACTACTTTACGTGGACACTCGACGAGGCACGGGCGGTTCTCAGTGGTGAAGAACTGGATTTTGCCACGAATTATTGGGACATTGGCGAACTGGGCGACATGCACCACAACCCGGCGAAGAACGTTTTGCATTTGAATCAGACGCTGGCCGAAATGGCCGCGCAATCGGGCGCGAGCCTGAAGGCGAGCCTGAACGCGAGTCCAGAGGCGAAACCGGACGCGAGTCCGAACCCGAATATTGCTTCGTTGCGCAAGCTGCGCGACTCGGCCCGGGCGAAGCTGCTGGCCGCGCGCGCCGAGCGAACCGCGCCCTACATTGACCGCACGCTCTACACAAGCTGGAATGCGATGGCGGTGACAGCGTACCTTGAAGCGGCGCGCCTGCTCCGCGACGACAAACCGCGTGATTTCGCGCTGCTCACGCTCAACCGGCTGCTGGACGAAGCCTGGGCCGGGGCGGCAACACTGAAGCATGTGATCGCCTACCCTGACGGTCTCCGGCCGAGGGACAGTGCTCCCGCAACGCTCGACGATTATGCATTCACCGTGAACGCCTGCATCGATGCTTGGCTTGCGAGCGGCGAGATGAAGTTCTACCGCGCGGCGATTAAGTTGGCCGACGCCATGATCGAACAATTTCACGATGCCTCTTCGGGAGGCTTCTTCGACACTTCCGCGCCGCTGAACGACGAGCCGGTGGGGATTCCGCTGGGCGCATTGACAGCGCGGCGCAAGCCGCTGCAGGATGCGCCGACGCCCGCCGGCAATTCTATAGCAGCCACTGCCTTGCTGCGGCTTGAGGCCCTGAGCGGACGCGAGGATTACCGCACGATCGCCGCAGGGACGCTGACCAACTTTGCCGGAATCGTGGAGCACTTCGGCCTTTACGCGGGCAGCTACGGACTGGCCGTCGAGCGCCTGCTGCTCGATCCGGTTCAGGTGGTGATTGTGGGCTCAGGGCCGGAAGCGGATCGGATGGAAGCAACTGCGGTCGCGGGCTTCGCGGTCAACAAAACGGTGATGCGGATTGAGCCTTCACGGCTGATTCCCGGCGAGCTCCCCGATGCGCTGGCCGAAACGCTGTTGCAGGTGCCGGCGGCCGCCGGAGGAAAGGCCTGGGCGCTGGTCTGTCACGGTCGAACATGCCTGCCGCCGGTGACCGACGCTGAGGCGCTGTTGCAAGCTCTGGCGCGGGAATCATAGACATACGCGCCCGGAGAAGGCACGCTATCCGCCGCTATTCCTGTCGGCCCTTGGTCGTGTCCCCTGTTCCTCAGAGCCGCAGACCGACAATCGAATTCCTGGCTTTAGAACAGCTGGAATTAGGGTGAATAAGTATCATGTCCCTCTATTACCCTCTATTACCTATTACCGCCCTATTAACGCGGATCGTAAAGGCGCATTTACTGCTTTAGGGACTCAATGATCTTTATTAAGAATCCTGCCTGCGGGATGCCCTGCAAGCCATACACCGCGATTCCCGCAGAGACTATCCGCACGAGCGCTCGCTTCCGGAGAACTTCTGGCCGCGTCAGGATATAGACTAGTCGTTCCATTGTCGGCCAAGTGAAACGATGAAGGGTCAAGAACGCCAGTGATGCTATAAAGCAGATTGATGCAATGGCTGTTGGGAAATTAAACAGGGTCAGCGTTAACGCCCCCACAGAGAGGCTGCTGGCTGGGTTTTGTTTGGCGAGAAGTAAGATCAATAGAGCCGGAAGCACGAATGTCACGATCAGCAGTACCATTTGAACTGCAATCGCTGCTGCGACCCTCGCGGGTGACAATCGTTCGGTAATCCACTTGAGCGACTGTCTGATAACCGCCACCAGCAACACATCAGAAAGGAGGCTAATGACTGCGGCAAGAATGGGAGCCAGTCTTCCCGGATTCACGGTCCGCAGGTAGACTAAGCGAATAACGATCCAAAACACCAGGCCAGTCGGAAGGCAGCTTAGCCACACCCAAAAACGTCCTTTGAAAATCATTGGAAGAGCCGACAATATTCCAAATATCAGCCCAATCAACGCGAATAAGAGAAAGCCGATTATAAGGAGCCCTGTTGTCGCTTCCAAGTTCGTTATTGTTGGAACCTTCTGCTTAATCAGGTCATGATAAGTAATGAAGAAATAGCTGACTATTCCAAAGAACAGCGCGTAGAACAAGAATAGAGAAGTAAATGACAGCGACCCCGACATTCCAATCAAGCGAAGCGAGATCATTTTCTCGCCAACAATTCTGTTGAACACTTTTGTCAGCTTGACTGCAAGGGCATTGAAGAGACTAAACCATAATCCTCCAGCAGCTAGTCGCCGATCGTCGACACGAATCCAGAATTCTTCGATGCGATTGACCCATTTCCCTTCGGCAGTCTCTCGCATGACGAAGGTCAAGGCGAATACGTAGACACCTACGAGCGCCGCGAGGATGTGACAAACCAATGCCATTGCATAGCCATTCGTTACGAATCAGGCCGTCTTCTTTGCTGCCTTTTTCTGCGCAGCCCACCTTCTCTTTGGGCGTCGGCGATCCGCCTCCGGGTAAAAGGGGTAAAAGGGGGTAAAAGGGGGACATGATACCTATTCACAGCAATTCTAGCTGCTCAGCGGCGGGGACTTCTGTAGTCGGTCTGCGGCCTGGGGAATTCGGGGCACACGATACCTAATCCCCTTATTTCCCGTCCGTGCAGGCGTGGTTGCCATGGTTGGTTTCGTTGCCCGCCGCATCGTAGGTAAAACCCACGACCTGATTATTACTCGCCGGTGAACGGATTCGTCTCCTGCGGTTTGATCGTGGTTGGATCCTTCGCGCGCGCAGGTTCCTTAGCTTCGAGCTCCGGGCCAGACGCAGCCGACTCTCTTGCCGGTCTGAACACGCGATACGGATCGCCGGGAAGCATGTGTTTTTCTTCGAGAGCGAGCCGCACGCGCCGCTGGAATTCACGCATGGGACCGTATTGTTGGGTCGCGATGGTCTTGAACACAACAGGAAAGATGACTTGCGAGCCTTTGACCGCGTCCACGCCCAGAACCTGCGGGTCCTCAAGAATCACATGCTTGAAGGTTTCGCTGTTTCGGATCTCCATTGCGATCTGCTTCAGCAGTTTTGTCACCTCGTCGGGATGGGCCGAGAAATCGACACTCACGTTGACAGTGGCCACGGAGAAGTCGGCGCTCAGGTTGGCCACGGTGGTGATCTGCGAGTTTGGAATCACGTAGAGAGTTCCATCGCCGTCGCGAACCATGGTCTTGCGCAGGGTCATCGATTCCACGGTGCCGGTGAGCCCAGCCAGGCGAACCGTGTCGCCCACATTGAACTGATCCTCGACCAGAAACAGCATTCCGTTGAACATATCCTTGACGATGTTTTGCGCCGCCAACCCGATGGCGATGCCCGCGACACCGGCCGAAGCCAGCAGCGGGGCGAGATTGAATCCCATGGAATCGAGCGCTTGTAACAAGGCGATGACGCCGATGATGGCGAGGCCGGTGGCACGGATGACTCCAGCCATGGTCCTGACCTCGGCACGGCGCCCCAGGCCGGCGCCGCTCTTCTCGGAAACATGGATCATGCGAGAGGTCGCGAGACGCAGTAAGCGGCTGAGAACAAAGGCGATGAGCGCAATAACAATCAGTCGCGGCAGCTTGGCGTGGATGAACTCCTGGCTGTCATAAATCCACTCATCGAGAACCCGGCCCAGGAACCGGCCCTCCTGGAACCAGCCCCAGCGCAACATGAGAAGGAATTCCGCAATGAGCGAAAAAAGAGACATGTCAAGACTCCACTTTCTAGACTAAACTGTGCGCAGGAATGGCCGGAACCGCGGCCTTGCCCGTCAGAATTCTTTCTTTGCGGACAGTGAGCCAATGAAACCAATCAGCAGCGAAATAAAGAGCTGGAAACACCGGCTGCAAAGCCGGGCGCGCTGGCACTGTTTTCTTGGATGCGTCGCCGCGCTGGTTGTTGCGACGGGCGTGGGACTCATTCGAACCCACGCGCAAGAGTCGTTTCCTCTTCCCGCGATCAATCCTCCGGGGGCCAAGGCCTCGCCTCCAGCGGCTCCGGCCGCTCCCACACAATCGGCGCGACAACCCGCTCAGCCGCAAGCCGGGGCTGGAGGTGCGAGCACGGCGGAGGTCGCCAAACAGTGTTCTGACCTGCTGAAGATGGCGACAGACCTGAAAATCGAAGTAGACAAGACCACCAAGGACACGCTTTCGGTTGCAGCCATGCGCAAGGCAGGGCAAATTGAACAATTTGCTCGCAAGGCAAGAACCGGCGGCACAGAAAAGAAATAGAGGCACCGGTCTGCAAGCGCACCCAGCCACTGTCCTGCACCGGAACAGGAGTCAAGATGAGAAAGCAGGGACCCAAGCAAATGAAGACATCTCTCGCATGGGGCGCGTTCCTGGCGGTTCTGTTGGCGTTGGCTTGCCCCGCAGCGCGCTCTCAGTTCTCGCCCTATCCGAGAGACACCGCGAATCGTCCCTCCTCGTTGCCTGAAGACCCCGGCGCCCTCGGCAACTACGATCCTGTGGTGGCCGCGCGGCGACAGGCCGCGCTTTACGCCGAACGCCAGAAGCAGGTGGTCTCTGACACCAATAAGTTGCTCAAGCTCGCCCAGGAGTTGAATGACGACGTAACGACCACCGGGACAAAGACTTTCACCCCGGAGCAACTGCATCGGTTGTCCGAAATCGAAAAGCTCGCGCACAATATTCGATACAAGATGGTCGATATCCCAGGTCAGCCGTCTCCATCTTTCAGCCCGGTGCCCGGCAGTTACCCGCCCCAGTGAAAGCATTCCGTCCGATCAAAGCGGAGTGGCGCCCGTCAAACCGGGACGCGCATCGCGGCCCGCGGATTGCTACAATCAGGCGAGGCACAGTCCCGATAGCCTCTGGGGGTCGACCGGAATGGAAGTGGCAATTTCCAGCGCTCGTGCGTCCGGAACGCATCCGGCCTCGGACGAGCTGTCCGCGCAGCAGAAGGTTGAAATCTACCGGCTGATGTTTCTTTCCCGCTCGGTGGACGACCGCGAAGTTCTCCTCAAACGCCAGCAGAAAACCTTCTTCCAGATTTCAACCGCTGGCCACGAAGCCCTGCAGGTGGGCGCGGCTCTTGCCTTGCGCCCGGGCTACGATTGGTTCTTTCCCTACTATCGCGATGGAGCTCTGTGCCTGGCTTTGGGTGTTACCCCGTATGAAATGATGCTGCAGGCCGCCGGCGCCGCAACCGATCCGGCAAGTGGCGGCCGGCAGATGCCCCGGCACTGGAGCAGCCGCGCGCTGCATATCGTCAGCACGTCCTCTTCGACGGCCACGCAGTTGCTTCATGCCGTGGGCTGCGCCGAGGCTGGACGGGCATTCAGCAAACATCCCGAGATCGCAGCGAAAGCTGAAGGTGACTATCGCGCCTTTCACGATGTGGACTTCCGCGGGGACGAAATCGCGCTGGCCTGCGTAGGCGAGGGCTCGACCTCGCAGGGCGAGTTTTGGGAAGCGATCAACACCGCCTCCAATCAGAAGCTGCCGGTGATCTTCTGCGTTGAAGACAACGGTTACGCCATCAGTGTGCCTGTCGAAGTGAATACGCCAGGCGGAAACATCTCCCGGCTCGTCGCCAATTTTCCCAACTTCCACTTTTCCGAAATCGACGGCAACGATCCGGTGGCGAGCCTCCGCGCTTTCGAGCAGGCTGCGGCGCACTGCCGCGCCGGACACGGACCTGCGCTGGTTCACGGCCATTGCGTCAGGCTGTACTCTCATTCCCTGTCAGACGACGACAAGAACTACCGCTCCGCAGCCGAACGCGAGGCGGACCTGATGTGCGATCCCATCGCCCGCATGCGCACGCGGCTCATCGGCGAGGGAATCCTGACCGTCTCGGAGATCGACGAAATGGAACGGAGGCTCGAAGCCGAAGCCGCTGAAGCCGCCGAGCGCGCGCTGGAAGCGCCATTGCCCACAGTCGAGGGAATCACCGAGCACGTCTACTCCGAGGATCTCGATCCGACACGCGCCGCCTTCGCCACTGAGCGGCCGCAGATCTCCGCTGAGTCGAACGGAGCGCCGTCTGCCGCCGGACATAAGAGTGCGGGCGCGCACACCATGGCCGATTTGATCAATTCCTGCCTGCGCGACGAGATGCGGCGCGATCCGCGAATCGTCGTTTACGGCGAGGATGTGGCCGACGCGAGCCGCGTTGAGGCGCTTTCTGAAGCCAAGGGCAAAGGCGGAGTCTTTAAGCTCACCGCCGGCCTGCAAACCGAGTTCGGATCGGAGCGCGTCTTCAACTCTCCACTCGCCGAGGCCAATATCGTTGGCCGCGCCATCGGCTATGCTCTGCGCGGAATGAAGCCGGTGGTGGAAATTCAATTCTTTGATTACATTTGGCCTGCTATGCATCAGATTCGCAATGAGTTGGCCTTGATCCGATGGCGCTCGAACGGCGCCTGGGCTGCGCCCGTTGTCATCCGCGTTCCCATTGGCGGCTATCTCACCGGCGGAGCGATCTACCACTCGCAATCGGGTGAAAGTATCTTCACCCACACTCCGGGTCTGCGCGTGGTTTTTCCCTCGAATGCCCTCGACGCCAATGGCCTTCTGCGCACCGCCATCCGCTGCGACGATCCGGTACTTTTTTTCGAGCACAAGCGGCTCTATCGCGAGACCTACGGTCGCGCGCCGTATCCGGGGCCGGAGTTCGCCATCCCCTTCGGGAAAGCCAAGATCGTCCGTCCCGGCTCGGACCTCACGCTCGTCACTTATGGAGCGCTCATCCCACGCGCGATGCAGGCCGCTCAGCATGCGCAGCGCGAGCACGGGATCGAAACCGAGATCCTCGACCTGCGCACGCTCAACCCTTATGACTGGGAGGCCATCGCCGAGTCCGTGCGCAAGACCAATCGCGTGATCGTGGCGCACGAAGACATGCTGAGCTGGGGCTACGGCGCTGAGATCGCGGCCCGCATCGCCGATGAGCTTTTCGACGAGCTCGACGCTCCCGTGCGCCGCATCGGCGCGATGGACACTTTTGTCGCTTACCAGCCCAAGCTCGAAGATGCGATTCTGCCGCAACCGGAGAACATCCTCAAGGCCATCTTGGACCTGAGCAGGTATTGAAGTCCGCTTCCACGCGAACCAAACCCAAATTTACAAGATTCCAGCCGCATGACTGGAGCGCCACGTGCAAAGCGCGCATTGCCTCCGGCCCGCATACAATGCGGATACAATACGGGGATGGACTTCCGCACCCATTTTCAGCAAGGATCGATCTTCCAACCGGGATCGACGCGCTGGACGCGCAGGGCAGGCCGAGCCGCATGAGTAGATTCCTGCGCCTGCTGCGCTATGGGCTGCCATATACGCTGGAGTGGCTGCCCGGAGTCGTGCTGTCGGCCCTCGTCGGAATACTCGACACCTTTCGTGTCCTCCTTCTGCAACCGATATTCGATCAGGTTCTCCGGCCCGACGCACCCGAAGGCCCCATCCTTCTCGGCCTCACCAATAGCCGCTGGCACTTCGACCTGAGAAGCATCATCCCCCATTTCCTGCATATCCATAATGCCTGGAATGTGGTGGCCATCGCGCTTGTACTTTCGACGCTTCTCAAAGGCCTGTGCGATTATTTGGGCACTTATCTGGTCAACTATGCGGGTTTCGGTACCATTACCGACCTGCGCAACCATCTTTACGAAGTCACGATGCGCCGCTCATCGAGCTTCTTCCATAAGAATCCCACCGGCACCATTCTTTCCACGCTCATCAACGATGTCGACCGGGTGCAAACTGCGATCAGTTCTGTCATCGGCGATTTCCTTCAGCAATTCTTCACGTTCGTTGTGGGGATCGTCCTGGTCATTAACCTGGGAGGGTATCTCAGTTGGGCTCTCCTGCTTTTCATCCCGGTGGTTGTCACCTCGGCGCGCCGCATCGGACACGAAGTCCGCACCCGCACCCGCACAGGCCAGGACAAGCTTGCTGAGATTCAAAACATTCTCCATGAAACAGTCACGGGCAATCGCATCGTAAAGGCGTTCAATACCGAGCTGTGGGAAATTCTGCGCTTCAAGAATGCGGCCAAGCGCCTCTTCCGCGCCAACCTGCGCAGCGTGCGCATTCAGTCCATCAGTTCGCCTCTTATGGACACCATCGGCGCGATCGCGATCGCCTTGTTTCTCTTCATTGGGCGCAACGAGATTCAGCACGGCCACATGACCATGGGCCTGTTTGGCGCCTTCATCATCCTGCTCTTCAAGCTCTACGATCCGGTCCGCAAATTCGCTTACTTCTACAACAGCTTCCAGCAGGCAATGGGCGCTTCGGCTTCGATCTTCGCTTTCTTCGATGGCGAAGACGACGTGAAGGAGCGGCCGCGCGCCGCCACGTTCACGCGCTTTCGCCAGGCCATCAAATTCGAGAATGTGGGCTTCTCCTACTCCACCGGCAAAGCCGAGCACCAGGTTCTTCATAATGTCGATCTGGAAGTCAACGCCGGCGAAGTACTGGCCATCGTCGGTCCCAGCGGAGCCGGTAAGTCCACGCTGGTGAATCTAATTCCGCGTTTCTTCGATGTGACTTCCGGCCGCATTCTCATTGACGGCCGCGATCTGCGCGATCTCACCCTCGGTTCGCTCCGCCGCCAGGTTGCTCAGGTCACGCAGGAGACGATTCTCTTCAATGACACCGTGCACAACAACATCGCATATGGCCAGCCAGACGCCAAGCCCGCGCTGGTGAATAAGGCCGCGCGCAACGCTCTCGCGCACGACTTCATCATGAACATGCCGCACGGCTACCTCACGGTGATCGGCGAGAAAGGCTTCCGGCTCTCCGGCGGCGAACGCCAGCGTCTCGCCATCGCGCGCGCCATCTTCAAAAACGCGCCCATCCTCATCCTCGATGAAGCTACGTCGTCGCTCGATGCCGAAAGCGAGTCTCTCGTGCAGGAGGCGCTGGCCAATCTGATTCAGAACCGCACCGTGCTTGTGATCGCTCATCGCCTTTCCACCATCCGCCGCGCCAACCGCATTGCGGTTCTCGAGAGCGGCCGCATCACTGCCATTGGTTCGCACGAAGAGCTGCTCTCGACCTCGCCCACTTATCAAAGGCTCTATCAGTTGCAATTCATGGACATGCCCGAAACGCTGGACCCGTCCGAAACACAAACTCCGGATCATAAGCTGTACCTGCCGTTCGATCAGAGAGCCGCGCTGGCCTCAGGCGCGAAGGAGTAAGCATGGCCATTTATTCGATGACCGGATTTGCGCGGGTGCAGGCTCGCGCGTCCATCGGCGGCGAGGAACAGCTCAGCTACACGCTCACTGTCAAGAGCGTGAATCACCGCTTTCTCGACCTGCAATTCCGCCTGCCACCGGGCCTCGACGTGCTGGAAATCGAGTTGCGCCGTTTGCTCAAGGAGAATCTCATCCGCGGTCACGTCGATCTCACTCTCTCGGTCGATAGGAACTCGCAGGCCAGGGCCGGATACAATCGCGAATTGATCTCCGGCTATCTCGCTGCTTTCGAAGCGGCGCGCAGCGAGCACCGCTTGATGGGAGAGCCCGACTTGAACGCGGCATTGCGGCTGCCCGGCGCATTGCAGATCGAGGACCGAAACAACAGCGACCTGACCGCGCTCGTGGCGAGTGTGCAGGAGCAGATGGTTCCGCTCCTCGAGCAATTAAAGACCATGCGCGCGCGAGAGGGCGAGGCCCTGGAGGCGATTCTCCGTGGAACTCTCGACCGGCTTGCCGTCGCGACGGCGAGCATTGCCGAGCTTGGCCCGGAGATCGAGCAGCGGTACCAGGAGCGCCTCACACAACGTCTGACGGCAGCCGTCGGGCCGGAGTTCAATCAGCAAAGAGTGCTTGAGGAAGTTGCCGTTCTCGTGGATCGCAGCGACATCAGCGAGGAGCTGGCGCGCATGACCACGCACATCGAGCATTTTCGCGAGCTGCTCGGCGCAAGCGGCGAGGTGGGGAAGAAGCTCGACTTTCTGTTGCAGGAGATGAATCGCGAAGTCAACACTCTTCTCTCCAAAACGGCGGGCGTGAGCGGGAAGGGAACGCGCATCACGGAGTTAGGGCTGGCCATGAAAGCGGAGATTGAAAAGGCCCGCGAGCAGATTCAGAACGTCGAGTGAGAGGCAGCTTCTGGCTGCTAGCCTCAGACCTCCGGCTTGCACGGGGTTGAGGCGACGGCGCTGAAGGTGGCGAGAAAGGGTATTGGGAGAGGGGATGGCGCGCCAGAATCTGATTCACCCGGACGATGATACCGGCGATGCACTCCGTCGGTTGGAAGAATAGGGCGATGACCTCGATAAGGCGCGAAACATCGATTTTAGTGTAGTTTTCCCAGCCGAGAGCACGGCTGAGCGCTTTGCAGATCATTTCCGTGCACAAGGCTTTACGACGTCGGTCTATTTTGCTGAAGAGATGAAGGAGTTTCCCTGGAATGTAAACGTCGTGAAGCATATGGTGCCCTCGCACCGAGGGATCGGGGAATTTGAAGCTTCCCTGCAGGCTGTCGCAAATCCTTTAGGAGGCCATAACGATGGTTGGGGATGCTTTTCTGAACCAAGCTCTGGCAGTTAGAAGCTAGAGGCTAGAAGCCCTGAAGAGGAGAACTTTGGCTGGCATTTTATTTATCATCTCAGCGCCGTCGGGGTCGGGCAAGAGCACGCTGGTGAGCGAGCTGCGCAAGCAGGTGAGCGGCGTCGACTTCGCCGTCTCGTGGACCACGCGCGCGCCGCGCGGCTCTGAAGAGGACGGCCGTGAGTATCACTTCACCACCCGCGAGGAATTCCTGCGCATGGTGGATAAGGGCCTGTTTCTCGAATATGCCGAGGTCTTCGGGCATTTCTACGGCACAGCCCGACAATCTCTCGATGATGCTCTGGCCGCCGGTCACGACTTGATGCTCGACATCGACGTGCAGGGCGCGGCGCAGGTGCGCGCCAAGATGGCGGAGGCAGTGGGCATCTTCGTTTTGCCGCCCAACCCCAAGGTTCTGCGCACGCGCCTCCGCAACCGCAGCCGCGCCGAGGGCGTGATGGACGAGGACGAATTGTTTCGCCGTCTCGGCCAGGCCCGCAATGAGATTGAGAATTATCGTCAATACGGCTATATTTTGGTCAATGACGTTCTCGACCGGGCGGTAGCGCAACTGGAAGCTATTGTGCTGAGTGAGCGTTTTTACCGCAATGGCGAAGAAATCGCCTATCGTTCCCGTCGTGTTTTGGAGGTTGCCGCAGCCTGTTTGCAAGCGAATTCGCAGGAGCGGCTCAAACCTGTGCTGGAGGCCTTCGGCATCGATGGCGACTCCGGCCAGCAGCAGCTTCCCTTTGGAGATGAACCCGATGACGATTGAGACGCATTTCGATTCCAACTACCGCAAGGTTCTGGTAGCCGCGCGTCGCGCACGCCAAATACAGAACGGCTCCCACGCGCTGGTCCCGACGCGATCAACCAAGGCATGCCGGATTGCGCAGGAAGAGGTCGAAGCAGGCAAAATTGCGTACGTCAAGCGCGAGGTCGCGGTCACCAAGCCACTGGTCGAAGGTCCGGCGATCCCCATCCTACTTAGCTAGAAGGCAAGTGTCAGGGATCAGGTGTCATGTTTCAGCAACTGCCACCCCCGGGTCCCTGTGCCCTGATCCCCGTTCCCTCGTTCCCCTGTAACGCCGGCGTCCTCGCCGGCTGTCGTGCGGGCGTCCTCGCCCGCGCTTCGCTTCTCTTGTTCTCTTGTTCCCTCGCTCCCTTGTTCCCTCGTTCCCTGACCCCTGTTCACTGGCCCCTGATCTCTGATCTCTGATCCCTGATCTCTGTCTTCTGAACTACAATCGAACTATGAGAGTCGTCGTCGGCGTCTCCGGTGGAATCGCTGCGTACAAGGCAGCCGAACTGGTGCGCGCGCTCCAGCGCCAGACCGTCGAGGTGCATGTCGTCATGACCGAGTCGGCGCAGAAATTCGTGCAGCCGCTCACCTTTGCCGCGCTCACGGGACACAAGGTCATCACCAGCCTTTGGGATGAAGGTGACCCCGGCGCTGCCGTACCGGAGCAGAACGGGATCGATCACATTGCCGAGGCGCAATGGGCCGACGCGCTGGTCGTTGCTCCTGCCACCGCCAATATTCTGGCCAAGTTTGCTCACGGCATCGCAGACGATTTTCTCTCCACACTCTATCTCGCCATCGCTGCTCCGGTCGTCGTTGCGCCGGCCATGAATGTGAACATGTGGAACCATCCGGCCACGCAGGCAAATATTGAAACTCTGCGGCAGCGCGGCGTCACCATTATCGAACCGGGAACAGGCGAGCTGGCCTGCGGCATGGTGGGCGCCGGTCGCATGGCGGAGCCGGATACGATTGGCGCTGCCGTAATCGCGGTCCTCGGCCGCCGCCGCGATCTCGCCGGAGAAGTGGTGCTGGTCACCGCCGGCGGCACGCGCGAGGCCGTCGACCCGGTGCGCTTCATCGGCAATCGTTCCAGCGGCAAAATGGGTTACGCGCTGGCTGAGGCTGCGCGCAGCCGCGGCGCGAGAGTAATTCTGATCAGCGGGCCGTCGAGCCTGCAAGCTCCCGCGCATTGCGAAATCCTCAGGGTCACAACCGCGGACGAGATGCGCAGCTCTGTCCTCGCCAGCATGAACGAGGCTACGCTCGTCATCAAAGCCGCCGCTGTTGCTGACTACCGTCCCATCGCCGTCTCCGCGCAAAAGCTCAAGCGCACCGGCCCACTGACCCTCGAGCTTGCGCCCACTGAAGACATCCTCGCCGAAGTCGTCCGCCGCCGCCGTCCTGGGCAGCTCATCGTGGGCTTCGCCGCGGAAACTGAAAATCGCCTGGAGAACGGTCGCGCCAAGCTTCTCGCCAAGGGCGTTGACGCAATTGTGGTCAACGATGTCGCCGGCGAGGGCGTAGGCATCGACTCCGACACCAATGCGGCCACGTTCCTCACCCGCGCCACCGCCGTTGAGCTGCCGCAAATGCCCAAGCGCCAATTGGCCGACCGCATTTTCGACGAGATTCTCGCTCTCCGTCGTCCGCAGTCTGTGGTTGTTGAGCTCGACGACGAGCGGGACGTCGAAGCGCGCAAGAAGCAGGCCATCCAGAACCGCGTGCTCGAGGAGAGCGTTCCCGTTGGTGCGGGCCGGCGCCACCAGCTCATCGTGGAGTAATCTGCTTGCCGCGCGCACTCGATTCCGCCACCCGCGCCGCTCTGGCTGAGCGGCTCAAGTTCTACCGCGATCTGGGGCTCACCGACTTCTACCGCCGCCCAGTTGCAGAGGGTGCCCCCGGTCTCGATTCCGAGACCGGGGAGGGAACCTCTGCGGATGTGGGTGCCCCAGGTCTCGATTCTGAGACCTGGGAGGTGACCTCCGCGGGTGCCCCATCCTTTCCGCAGGCCGCGCAGGCGGCATCGGAAAGGGTGGGAAACGACGAATCCTCGCTACCCATGGCCCAGCGGGAAATGTCGGCTCCGCCCGTCCATCCCAATTTCTTCCAAGAGGAACCCACGATCAAACCTCGCAAAAGCTTTTCCGCGCCTCCAGAGACCGCCGCCGCCGTCCCTGCGGAGGAACGCGCCGCCGCTCTAGACCTCATCCGCGAAGACCTCGGCGACTGCACGCGCTGCGCCCTGCACAAGGCCCGCAACACCATCGTCTTTGGCGTCGGCAACCCCGCCGCCCGCTTGATGTTCGTGGGTGAAGGCCCCGGAGCCGATGAGGACGCGCAGGGATTGCCCTTCGTAGGCCGCGCCGGACAACTGCTCAACAACATGATTGCCGCGATGGGGCTCAAGCGCGAAGAGTGCTACATCGCCAACATCGTCAAGTGCCGGCCGCCCAGCAACCGCACGCCAGAGCCCGTCGAGGCCAACACCTGCTCGCCGTTCCTCTTTCGCCAAATCGACGCGGTTCACCCGCAAGTTCTGGTGGCGCTCGGAGCGACCGCTGCAACTTATCTGCTCGGCGCGCGCCAACCGCTTGCAGGCCTGCGCGGGCGCGTGCACGCATATCGCGGGATGAGTCTCATCGTCACCTATCACCCGGCGTTTCTTCTCCGCGATCCGCGGCAAAAGAAAGAAGCCTGGGCCGACCTGCAAATCGCGATGAAAGAGCTGGGCCTGAAAGCGCCCGCAAAGTGACGAATAAACGCTGCAAAATTTCCACCGCCAATTCCTTGCCCTCACGCCGCACGTAACCGCTTTACCTTGATCCGTGACTCATTCTTCCGGGCCTGCGCGAGGTCGTAGGCAAGCTGCATCCGCAGCCACGTTTCCGGCGTGCTTCCAAAGGCCTTGGAGAGCCGGATCGCCATCTCCGGGCTGATCCCCGACTTGCCGTTGATCACGTTATTCAGCGCCTGCCGCGTGACGCCGAGGATATTCGCGCCTTCCGTAACGGATAACCCCAAAGGCTCAAGGCAGGCGTTTCGTACAACTCGTCCGGGGTGTGCGGGGTTCTTCATCGGCATGGAGTTTGCTCCTGGGGTTCGCTAGTGGTAGTCAATCAATTCGACATCGAATGCATCCGCATCCTCAAAACGGAAGATGATACGCCGGTTTGCGGTCACTCTTACGGCCCAAAAGCCTTTGCGGTCGCCTTTGAGTGAATGCAGCCGGTATCCTGGAAGGTTCATCGCCTGCGGCGTTCCTGCAGTATCGAGAACGGTTAGGATTTCCTGAACCGTATCCACGAGATCGGGCCGGATACCGCGCGGGTCGCCGCGTTCATAAAACCGTTTGAGGCCGCGGTGCTTGAAACTTCTAATCACGAGAATACACTGTAAAGTGAAAATTGTCACTTGTCAAAACGAAACCTACTCTGGCTCCCACCAAAGCGCCACGCTGCCGAGGATTCGGAGACCTGCAAGCACCCGCCCCGCCGCATCCCCTACACTGAATCTTGTCTCCCATGCCCGCATATTGCGAAGTCGCGCTGCCGGTGCCGCTGGACCACACGTTCACCTACGGCGTGCGCCTGGGGCAGCAGCCGCAGCGTGGCGCGCGCGTGATTGCGCCGTTCCGCAACGAGAAACTGATCGGCGTGGTGACGGCCCTCGGCGCAAAGCCCCCAGCCGACGTCGAGGTCAAATATCTCGAGGCCGTGCTCGACGAGGAGCCGCTCCTCAGCGATCATCTCCTGGAACTCGCCGAGTGGATCGCGCAATACTACCTGGCTCCGCTCGGCGAGGTGTTGCGCGCCATGTTGCCCTTGGCTGCGGAAGTCCGCCGCACCGTCTACTACCGCCTCACCGATCTCGGCCGCGACATTCTCGCGCGAAGCATGGACGGCGATCAGGGGAAGGGAATTGCGCCGCAGGTCCGCCGCCGCGGCAAGCTCTCCGCCAAACTCTCCCCCAATCTTTCCAACGACAACCAGGACATGGAGCGCCGCGTGCTTGACCGGCTGTCGTCGGGCGAGCCGGTCAAAGTGTCGACGTTGAGAACTGCAACAGCGGCTTCGCTGTTGCTCCTGGCCGCTATGGCGCGCAAGAAGTGGATCGCGCGCGAGACCGCAGCCGCCGAGCGCGATGCGCGGCGCATGGAGCGGTTCGCCGTCCTGACCGGCGATGGCCGCCTGCCCGCGCTCACCGAAAAGCAGATGGCAATTCTGGCAGAGCTAGCCGCCAGCGGCGGCGAACTACCTCTGGCGGAGCTGCGCCGTCGCGATCTTCCCTCGTCCACTCTACAAACGTTAGTCCGGCGCGGCCTCGTGCGTATCGACGAGCGGCCTGAGGCGTTTCGGCTCGGCGGCCTCACTCCTTCGTCCGAAATGTTCAGCCTGAACGCGGCGCAGGCCGGCGCGCTGGCCACAATCACCGGCGCTATCGGCGCATTCCATCCCTTCCTGCTCTACGGCGTCACCGGCTCCGGAAAAACCGCCGTCTATCTCGCCGCCATGCAAAAGGCGCTCGAGCGCGGCCTGACCTCGATCCTGCTCGTTCCCGAAATCGGCCTCACCCCGCAGATGGCCGGTCTGCTCGACCAGGCATTCGGGCAAAAAGTGGCGCTGCTCCACTCCGCGCTCACGCCCGAAGAGCGCAGCGAGCAGTGGCGGCGCATTCGTCGCGGCGACGCGCCCATCGTCGTCGGCACGCGCTCGGCAATCTTCGCGCCCGCGCCGAATCTTGGTCTGATCCTTGTCGACGAGGAGCACGACCAGAGCTACAAGCAGGAAGAAACTCCGCGCTACAACGCGCGCGATGTGGCCGTCATGCGCGCCAAGCTCGCCGGCGCTGTCGTGGTCATGGGCTCGGCCACGCCCTCGCTTGAAAGCTGGCAGAATGCGGAGCGCGGCAAGTACACGCGCATCGAGCTTCGCGACCGCGTCATGAACCGCCCCCTGCCCGAGGTCGAGCTCGTCGACATGCGCCGCGAGTTTCAGGAGTCCGGCCAGGACCAGCTCTTCTCGCGATCGCTTGTCGACCAAACCAAAGCGGCGCTCGAGCGCGGCGAGCAGGCGCTCATTCTGCTCAACCGGCGCGGCTACTCGTTCGCCGTCATGTGCCGCTCCTGCGGAGAAAAACTCGAGTGCCAGAACTGCGCCATCGCGCTCACGCACCACAAAGCGCAGTCGGATGATAATGCCGAGGCGCTCGCTGGCCAGCGCCTCGAGTGCCACTACTGCGGCTACAAGCGAACGGTTCCTGCGCGCTGCCCCAAGTGCGACAGCGAACACCTGTACTACCTCGGCGCGGGTTCTCAGCAAGGAGAAGAAAAGCTTGCGGAAATTTTCCCCGGCGCGCGCATCGGGCGCATGGATCGCGACACGGTCCGCGGGCGCTACGATCTTGAGCACCTGCTCGCGCGGCTGCACTCGGGCGAGATCAATCTGCTCGTCGGCACGCAGATGATCGCCAAGGGCCACGACATTCACTCGGTCACGCTGGTTGGCGTGGTGGGTTGCGACCACGCGCTTTCCATGCCGGATTTCCGCGCAGCCGAGCGCGTCTTTCAACTCATGACGCAGGTCAGCGGGCGCGCGGGCCGCGGCGATCTGCCCGGCCGCGTGGTTGTGCAGACCTACTACCCAGATCACTACGCCATCCTCGCCGCAACCACTCACGATTACGTCGCCTTCGCCGAGCGCGAGTTGAAATTCAGGCGCATGATGCACTACCCGCCCTTCGGCGCGCTGGCCAACGTGCTGGTGCAATCGCCAAAGCTTGAGGAAGCTGCGGGCTGGGCCGGCATCCTCGGCAAGTATCTCGTCCAAAACAAAAACAGCGGAGCTGTGCGCATCCTCGGCCCCTGCACCGCGCCCATCGCGCGCATCAAAAACGTCTACCGCTTCCACCTGATCCTCAAGAGCGCAAACCGCAAAGCGCTGAACGAAGCGCTGCGCGGCATGCTGGCTCACGCGGCAGAGAAAGAAGTCCCGCGCCGCAACCTGATCGTCGACGTCGACGCGCTAAGACTCATGTAGCGGAGCTGGCTTGCGCAGCGAGCGCGAGGGGCCTGTCGCGGCCGATCCAGATTGAGCCCGACGTATAATTCTGCCCATGGACGGCATTTCAACTCTGACAGGGATACTCTCCGGCGGCGCTGCGGGCGCAATTATATCCGCCATTTGGAACCATTTCAGCAAACTCTCGCTCCAGCGAAATGAAGCAAGCTTTACAGCAAAACTTACGACGCTGGAACACGACTTTCAGCGTTCGCAAAGTCAGGCGCAAGCTGAGATTGATCGTTCGGTGTTCGTGACCCGTGCGCATTTTGAAACGGAATTTGAGGCAATGAAGGACATTTTTAGCTGTCTTTCCGAGGTAAGGCTTGCAATGAATGCTATTCGCCCTATGTTCGCGGTAGAACCCGCTGCCGAAACGGAGGACGAAAGGCTCAAACGATTATCGGAACGATTTAAAATACTTATGATCGCTACCGACAAGCTGCTTAATACCTCGGAATCAAAAGCACCTTTCTATTCAGAGGAGCTATAGGAATCGATAGGCGATTGTTGGAAAGCAGCAGCGATGGAGATCAACTCAATTAAACAAGCTGGACCGGATTCGCTTAGAGTAGATGGTTACCTTCAGTCACAGAAAAACAACGACAAATTCTCAGAAAGCTATTTCAGATCGGTGAGGATTATTCGCAACCGCATTTCCAAATTGGCGATTTTGCCGGGTAACTAAGTTTCCGACCGCGAGAATCGATATGCGCATGCACAACCCGCCACACCCAGGCAAAGTAATCCGCGAGTTTCTGGGCGACGTGGACGCAACCACCGCCGCCAGGCACTTGAAAGTTTCCCGCGCCACGCTTTCCCGCATCCTCAATGGCAACGCCGGCATCTCGGCCGATATGTCGCTGCGCCTCTCTGCCGCGTTTGGCGCCCACGCCGGAATCTGGTATGAGCTGCAAACCGATTACGACTTGTGGCAAGCGTCCCAGAGAAAACAGCCAAAGATCCAGCCGATCCATCGGGCTGCTTAGCGAAAAGCAGGCACGCGGTCCCGAATCCCACTTGGATCTGTGGCTGCGGCGAGAAACGTAGAAGACGGACGGGCCGTCTGCCCTTGGCCTGCGGAATTATCCGGGTTGCCGCTCGGTGCCAAGCAACGCTTCGAGCAGTTTGTCCGGGTTTGGCGAATCTGGACGCTCGTCTACATGCGAAAGGTAACGAGAGGAATCGGGTCCCCAATCGAAAAACACGCCAGCTCTTGGCCGTTTGAGCAAGGCCGCGAGTTCCGGTGAAATCTCAAGCTCCTGCGAAAAGAGTTTCGTCTGCTTTTGATCGCCGAGGAGACGCGCGAAAACGTCCAAGCGATAACGACCCTCTACAAAAGTAAAAGACGTGCCGTCCCTGGGGGTTAGGAAATGATGGTTAGCTTCTACGCCCGTCTCGCCAACGAATAAGCCGCTTCCCCGAACAAGCCGCTCATCGCCGTATACCCAAATGTTGAAATTCTGGCGGGTCTCGTTCCGCGAAAGAGTAATGTGCATGCATTCAATGACGCGCCCGCGTTTTGATGTTGAAAAGAGCAACGTTCGCAAATAGACCTTGGGGAGTGTGGGGCCGTCGGTCGCACGAGGGGCGTCGGGGCCAAAGAAAATGACCGTGGGCTGAGTCATCTTGACCGTTCCCCTGCGGAATAGG
>PLGG01000023.1:0-24276 GCA_003138515.1 Acidobacteriaceae bacterium
AACGAGGGAGCAAGGGAGCGAGGAAACCGGAGGACAGAGTCGTGAATCGTGGACCGTGAATCGTGGATCGGGGCCGATGTCCGGAAGCCGGGAAAACGGTGGACAGTGATCGGTGGTCAGTGGTCAGAAAGGCTGGGGGCAGCGGAGTCGGCGGAGCTAGCGGGGTTAGCGGCGCTAGAAAGAAAGGCGGCAGTCCGATTCCGGCGGCGACAGGCTGCGGGAGCGGGGGAGCGGATCTGGTCTGGTGGCCAATCATGAGGCTATTGTGCGCCGAAAGCTGCTAATTATCGGCAAACTTCACAGGGATCGGAGTTCAGGGGTCAGAGATCAGAAAAAGAAAGACTTAAAGCGGAGAGGTTGGGATTGTTTGGGTGGAGGGGGCTTGACACGATTTGGGGTGGGGCCAGGCGACCCAGGCGTCAGGAAAAACCAAGGGAACGTTCCGTCTGTCCCCGGTCCCCCACGGTCCCCCACGGACCCTCTTGACTTTCCGGGTCCGCCTAAAGCGTCGCTACCACCTACCCCGGGGGCTCCTTTGAGCCTTCCGACTCGCCTGCTGCCGCCGGAGTTGTCTCCGGGCTCTCCCTTGGGCCGTTAGGCACCGACATCAACACGCTGATAGCGGCCTCGATCTCCTTCGTACTCTTCAACGCCTCTGAGGCCCGCTCCGCAAGCTCGGCTAGGATAGTGCGAATGCTTTGAGCGAGCTGAAGGCAATGGGAATCTGTCATTTCAGGGTTGTGGAGGCCTTTACTCAACGCAGAGTGCAGAAGAGTCAGAGGATTTCGGCCGCCGACCATAAGCGCTTGCGGTATGAAGTCCCTCACCATCGCGACAGACTCAGAGAACCGGGTTTCGGCCGCCGCCGCGGCAAACAAAGCATCTATCTCCGGTGCGCTCCCAAGGACCTTTGCAACTTTCGCAATCTCCGCGATAATTCGGTTCTTTTGATTTTCGACGACGCGCCGATAGTAAGCGAAAGCGCCAATTCCAAGTCCCCTGCTCTCACAGCGCCGACCTTGCAGAAATATCTCCCGGTCGGGACCGATCAGGGCGATCAACCGAGCCGGCGTGCGAGGGCCAAAAGTGGGGATTTGCCCAACCTTCAGAATTGCCGCCTTGCCCGGCGACTCACTCGGGAACTTCTCGACGAGGTAGGCGATCGCAAATCGAACCACTCGAGAAGCGCAATTACGACACGCGTAGGTCAGATAGGTCTGATCCCAGGTGTCATGCTTATACAAACAGCTCCCGCACCGGAAGATTCGCGGCCCGGCGCAAGCCTCATTTTCGCAAAAGAGCACTATATCCGGCGTATCGATGGACCGCCCATCTGACGCAAGTTTCAAATCGGTAACATAGACATAGGTGTCCGGCGGCGACTCCTCCAAGAAATTCTTGAAGGCCATCTCAGGGTATTTCGGTCGAAGCTCCTCCGCCCGCTTTCGGAGGGTCTCGACCTTAGCGTCAATGTCTTCGCCAGCCATAAGGACAGGGTTTGCCGAAGAAACAATCTTCTCACATTCGAGCGATTTCCGACCTCATTCGAAACCGCGAGTAGTAACTGCGCGCCGTCAGTGGATGCGCGAGTTGCGACTGTAGGACGCGAACATGTGGGCTGCGTGAGCCTACAGAAGCCGCGGGACTAAGATATTGAGAAATGGCCTTGCAAATATCTCGCTCCCCCCAGCATTGCAGGGTTGAACATGGAATCACACCGGGAGACCGAATTTCAGAAAGGTTGAGTCCATGAGCGGAGCAACGGAGCACGAATCGAAAATTGACGCAACAACGTTTGACACCAAGAATAGTGACAAGAAGAAGATTCTCGAAGGTGGCCATTGGGTCCCATGTCGCATCTGCGAAGGCGCATTCCGGCGTATAAGATTCACCGCCCGTTATTGCGACACCTGCGAAAGAGCGTTCTGCGAAGGTGAACACGGTAACTTTGCAGCCCAGAGCCGAAAGGGGCGCTGCACGTCGTGCGGAGATAAGGCGCTCGGCAACATTCCCTAACGATTACGGAGTACTTGGGCAATACCTTGGTACGTCTCTTTCTTTGCGACTAGGTCGGAAAGAGCCCCCGCAGGGAGCGCCAGAAGTTAGCCCAGGACAAGTCGCCCCGGACGACGCAGCCCTGGGAAAGCCGCCCCAAAGAATCTCCAGCCCCGAAGGGCGAAAGAACACACGGATCAAAGTTGGCAGATACGAGCTACAGGCTACCGGCTGACCCGCCCGCTCGCAGGATGAGGCGGCAAGTAACATTCGTCCGTTACCGGCGCGCCGCGGCAGAGCACTTATCGGGCAGTGGCTCGTACAGCAGAAGCCGCATTGCGCATTCTGATTCCCCGCCCTAGATTATGAATTCAAGACAAGCTGAAAGGCGGAGGCGGATATGCACAATAGGCTTTCCCAGTTGTACGTGATGCTCCAGAACCTGACGAACAGCGAACAGGGTCAGGATCTGGTCGAGTGGGGGCTGCTGGCCTCACTGATCGCTGTCGTGATGATCGCGGGGATTCACCCGATTGCAACAGCCGTGACTAAGGCATTCACGAACGTCAGCTCCTCGCTCGCGTAACCGGCCGATCGCGCGCGAGTGCACACCTGCGCGGGTGGCCCCGGTCCCAGGAGGCCAACTCACCACGAAAATGGGTGCCCCGGATCTCTACCCCGCAGACAGGTCTTAGTCTGTGGGGTGGAGATCCCTCGCATTTGGGGCCTGGGATACCACAACCCAAGAACTGAGAACTGAATGCCGGTGGCTGTAACCTGTCTCTGCCGCTAGAGTGGGAGTTAGCACGGAGGAATCACCATGAACTCTGCTCCTGGGTCGCTCCATCCATCTGTCGCCGAGGCCCCGCCAAACGCGAGACCCGGCGTGTCGCTCTTCCGCCTCTACACCCTGCGCGTCTGCTACCTGATCCTGGCCGCGGGGCTCGGCGCCTATATCTGGCCCGGCGTCATCAGCCACACGGCCGGATTCGCCGTGGCGCACGGCATTCAATCTGCCCTGCTGGCCGGCCTCGGCTTGACGGCGGTGCTGGGCCTTCGCTATCCCGTCCAGATGCTGCCCCTGTTGCTCTTCGAGCTCACCTGGAAGGCGATCTACCTCGTCGCCTTCGCGCTGCCGCTCTGGCGCGCCCACCAGATGACCCCCGCCGCCGCGGCGGACATCCAGTCAGTCTTGATGGTGCTGATCCTCGTCCCGCTTATCCCCTGGGTCTATGTGTGGAAGCAGTACGTCGTGAAGCCCGGCGAGCGATGGCGCTAGGCCGGGCCGGCCAAGCTCCGCGACGCCAACTCACCACCGCACCCGCCGACTCGCCGACTAACTCGCCGACTTGCAAACTCGCCAGCCTCACAGCTTGTCGATCTCCTCCGCCGCCTTATGAATCGCCTCCGCGATCTTCTTGATCTGCTCCGGTGTCGCGTTCCTCCGCCACATCTTCGACATCACAGCCCCGCGCAGATCCATGAACGCCTTCATCAGCTCGGGAGCCCGACCGCGCTTGAAGCCGCGCCCCGTCTCCTCGAGCCGCTCGAAAAGCTGGCCCACGCGCTCCTTGTTCGCCTCGAGGTATTTCAGGCCCTCTTCCGTCACGCTGTACACCTTCTTGCCCTCGGTCAGCGTGGCCGCAATCAGGCCCTCCTCTTCGAGCATCGTCAACGTGGGATACACGACGCCGGCGCTCGGCGTGTACCCGCCGCCCAGGCGCTCTTCCATGGTCTTGATGAGCTGGTAGCCGTAGCTCGGCTGCCCCGAGAGCAGCCTCAAAATCACGAGCCTGATCTCTCCGGCGTCGAACAGCCGCTCCCGCCCCCCGCCGAATCCTCGTCCGAATTCGCGGCCGAAACCATGCCCGAACCCGCCATGCCGCCCAAAACCGCCGCCCGGCATCTCAAACCCGCCCCCGCGAATCCACGCGGAACGACGCTCCGCCCACTCTTCTGCACGGGAAAACTCCTCGCGCCCCTCGAATCTCTGGCCGCCGCAACCGCCGCGCCCTGCATGCTCAAAAACTTCTCTTCCAAACATTGTCTTAGTCCTCCTGACTAAAATATAACTCAAACTATATCGTACGATATATCTTATTGTAATCTAAAAGTAGACCTTTTTCAGATTTTGCTCATTTCAAGCAGGTTAGTTGCCCTGCGGGCTACCGGTTGCCTCCCACGAAAGATGACCAATCAAGCCCGAATCGGGATATTCACGAATCAAATGTGCGGCACGTTACCAAAGAGTGTAGTGTGAGAGATGGAGCGAGCATCGTTCTCCTCTTTCAGGTCCTCTGAACTAAGGCAGTTTATCTGGAGCGTCTCCCCTCTTAGCCCACGATTCGCAATGAGGGCCTCCAATGGTCGTTTCAAAAGTTCAAAAACAGCCTAAAGTGAACAAGGTTGTCGTCGTCCCCCCGCAAGCCTCCGCCGCCAAATCCGCCAAGCCCGCCGCCGTTGCCGCCTCTGCACCGCGCGTCCAGGCCTCGCCACGCCGGATCAGCGATCGGGCCTTTGAGATCTTTGAAAAGCGTGGCAGCCAGCACGGCCACGACCAGCAGGACTGGTTCCACGCCGAGCGTCAATTCCTGGCGCAGTAAGCCGAGCGTCTGATTCCGGCGCAGTAAAGCAAGGAAATTTCAACCGCTATAAGTACGGCCGAAAAGCCGAAGGGAAAGTTATGCGCTGCTCAAAATGCTCTTATCTCGAACGCGCTCTTAAGAGCAGGCACAGCGAATACCTCACGGCTTGCTCAAGAACACTCCGTCGCGTCAGCCCAGAGCTTGCGGCCTATGACCTTGTCGAGATGGAGCGCGCCCGCAGCGATCTGAAGATGCACCGCTCAACCTGCGTCTCCGCCCTCGCCGCGGCGTCCTTACAGCGTTCCCTTGTCCCTGTTCCCTGATTGGTGTTCCTTTCTCCCCTGTTCCCGGACCGCTACGCCTTCACCTCAAGCGCGACGCGGTCCCACTTCGCGCAATTTGCCGCTGCCTCATACGTGCTCTGCAAGAACTTCAGCAGCGCATCGTCCGGGTCCGCCGACTGCCGCATCGCCTCATAGGGAAAAATGAATTCGCCGAAATTCTTATCGAATCGCGCCTGCGCCGGGGCAATCGCATATTCCCGGTAGCCGGGCGGCTCGGGGTAGGCGTAGCTGTAGAAGAACGGCTCGATGAAGCCGGTGCCCGGCGGGCCAGGCGCGCCCGGCCAGAATCCGCAACTGCTCACCTCGTGCGAATACGCGTCGCGCGTCACGCGATCGGGCAGGCCCGGCATGCTCGGGTGCTCCGGGGCAGTGCGGCCTGAAAATCGCGTGCACGCCAGATCCATTGCGCCCCAGAACAAATGAATCGGGCTCACCTTTCCGAGGAACCGCGCGCGAAACACGGTGATCACCCGCGTCGACTGCAACAGCACCCGCCAGAACCGCTGCGCATATTCGGGGTCATACGCCTTGTGTACGTCGTCTTTCGGAAACGGAATCGGCTCGGCCACCTCGCACGGCACAGGCCAGATGTTGCACAGCGCATCGAGGCTCTCGAGCGCCGCCATCAGCCGCCGGTAAAACTCGGCAACCGTCATCGGGGCGAGAGGGATGGTTTCACGCCCGCCGTCGCTGGTCTCGACCACTAGCTCGTGCGCCACGAAATCGAAGTCGATCTGCACCATTCTCGTGCCGTGGCGCATCCCGTGCGCCATCGGCGTCGTTGTCAGCCCGCGGATCGTCGAATAGAGCGTCACATTCCAGGAGTGATTGATCGCCGGCGTCAGCGCCATCCTCACCTTGCCGACCATCTGTAACCACAGTTGCAACGTGGCGCAGGTGTCGCTCCACGCGCTCTGCGGCAGCGCCGGCCAAACCTCGCTTTCCCACGTCGCGTCGCGTTCCGTCGGCATAACGCCTCCTCGCAGCCCCATCATAAGTCCCGACCCCGTCTCCGGCTCCCCGTTCCCCCGCCCCACTGACCACCGTTTACCCTCGACGTGCCGAGAGCTAAAAGCTGATAGCTGAATGCTGCTTTCTGTCTCTATACTGTCCTCGTGCCTCTGCCGCCCAACGAACTCGTTGCTCTGATGATCGCCGTCAGCTTCGCGGCCGGGCTCAATGTCTACGCCACTGTGGCCACCCTCGGCCTGCTCTCCCACACGAGATTTCTCGACCTGCCCCCGTCGCTGCATCTGCTGTCGAACTGGGGCATCATTGCCGCCGCTCTCGTCCTCTTCGGCATCAATTTCTTCGTCGACAAGATTCCAGCCCTCGACCTCGTCTGGAACGCGCTTCATACTTTCATCCGCGTCCCCGTCGCCGCGCTTCTCGCCTTTCAGGCCACAGCTTCTCTCTCGCCTGGCGAGCAGCTCGCCGCCACTCTTGCCGGCGGCGCCATCGCCTTCATCGCTCACGGCGGCAAAACCGCTGTTCGCGCCGCGGTCACTCCCACGCCCGAACCCTTCTCCAACATCGCGCTCAGCCTCAGTGAAGACGGCGTGGCCATCTTCCTCACCTGGCTCTCCACCTGGAAGCCCTACATCGCCGCGACCATCGCCTTCATCTTCATCCTCATTACGCTCCTGCTCATCCGCTTCGTCTTCCGCGCGCTCGCTTCCTTCCGCAACCGCCGCAAATACTCCGCCCAATCCTGATCCTCGACCGATTAGAATTCCTTCAAGCCCACCGCCCACCACGGCGCTCGGTGCTCCGAATACGACCCATGCCGCACCGTCCCACCTCACCACGCAAATCCTTCACCGCGCTCCTCGAGCCCGACGGAACCGCGCTCAAATGGGTCATTGCCCGCGTCCCCTTCGACATCGCCAAAGCGTGGCCGGCGCGCAACGGCCGCCGCGTCCGCGGAGAAATCGCGGGCTATGCCTTTCGCACTTCTCTCTTCCCCGATCCGCGCCGGGGTGGTCACTTTTTGCTGGTCAACAAGAAAATGCAATCCGCCGCCGGTGCACGCGTCGGCTCGCGCGTTCGAATCTGGCTTGAGCCTGACCTCGTCGAGCGTCCCGTTTTACTCCCGACCGAGCTCAGCCGCGCCCTTAACGCCGACCGCCAGCTCCGCCGGTTGTTCGACTCGATGAGCGCTTCCATGCGCCGGGAAATTGGCAAATGGGCCGGCGAGCCAAAATCCCCGGCCTCCCGCCAAAAGCGCGCAGAGAAGATGGCCGAGCGACTCATGCACGCCCTCGAGGGCGAGGACGATCCGCCACCCATCCTCCGCTCCCTTTTCCTGCGCCACCCCGGTGCCCGCGACGCCTGGTTCGCCCTCACATCCACCCAGCGCCGCAACCACCTGCTCGGAATCTTCTACTACGAAACCGCCGAAGCCCGCGAGCGTCGCGCCGCCAAAGCCATCCAGGCCGCCCTCCAGGCCACCAACCAGGCCGCCCAGCGGAGATCCGGCCGGCCCCGCGACGAAGAAATCTGAACGCCACGCAGCAAGGAAACTATCTCACCACTAAACGACTGGCTGGCTCGTTCACCGGAAACCCTGACCGCTGATTCTCCAGCAGTTACCATTCCCCAGCCGTCCTCCTTGCGCAAAGCCGCGCAGCCGTCAATCCCGCGCTGCAACATCGCTCACGCCACTTCCGCGCGGTCAAAAGCCGTCCCGCGCGCAACTTTCTACATCGTTTGTGTGTTCGACCTTGGTAACAGGAGGGCAGACGGTAAGCCGGGGTTTCCAGATTCAACTGGTCTTCACCGGCGGTTTTATCGTCTAATTGACTCAGATGACACTTGCTTCAGTTCGGACACTCTTCCCTAAAGCATCTGCCTTGGTAGCCGACGATTCAGCGCGGCAAGAAAGTCTTGCCGTCTCTGCTGGCCTCAAACGCCAGAAAGCCGGCCTGCTCGAAGAACTCATCGTTCGCTATCAGCACCGTCTCATGCGTTACCTGCTCTTCCTCACCGGCAATCGCGACACCGCCGAGGACCTCTTTCAGGAAGTCTGGATGCGCGTCCTCGTTCGCGGCGAGCAATTCGACGGTCGCGCCCGGTTTGAGACCTGGCTCTTCACCATTGCCCGCAACCTCGTGATCGACTATCGCCGCAAGCGCACCATGAACTCGCTCGACGAGCTCATCGACGGAGTCACTGAAGACGACCGCTCCATGACCTTCGAAGTCGTTGCCGGCGATCCCACTCCCTTCGATCGCGTCTCCAGCCTCGAAGACCGCGAGAAGATCGCCGCCGCGTTGCTCGAGCTCGATACGCTTCACCGCGAGGTGCTGGTCCTCCGCTTTCACGAGGAGCTCTCGCTTGAGGAGATCGCCAAGGTCACTCGCGCTCCGCTCTCCACGGTCAAGTCACGGCTCTATCGTGGCCTGGCCATGATCAAGCCCCGGCTTGGTTTTGCCGCAGCCCGCTTTCAGGAGGCTATGTGAGATCGGCTGAACTGGCCGGCAACTCTGCCGCCAATCCGGCTTCAAGCGCCACTGACGGCACCGCTGCGGGTACCGCCAAACGCGATCTACTCTCCGCCCTCACCGGCAAACAAGCCGGCCGCGACCGGGTGGTCGCCGAAACCACGCGCCGCGTCGTCATGGCTTCGCTTGGCGTCATCCGGGGTCAGCAGGCCGGCCGCCGCCGTACGCGTTCCCTCGCTCTGGCGGCCCTCTTGCTCGCCCTCCTTGCCTTTGGGCCCCTGGCTTGGCGCGTCGCCGACGACCTCATTGGCGGCGAGCACATCAGCGACATCGCAACCCAAACCAGCCTTTGGGCCTGCATCCTCTGCCCCGCCATTCTGGCCGCATTTCTCATTGCCGGCTGGTCGCGCAGCAAGGAATAACTCCCACCAAAGTTTCTCTGATTTTTTTAGGCCGGATTCGCCTCCGGCAGCAACTTCTCGCGCCTCTCCTCCGTCCATTCAAAGAGAGGCGAACCTGTCTCTGAACGCATTTGAATCGCCCAAACAGGGAGCGACGGCCCATGCCCGATCGAAAGCCCATCCGTTTCAACGAAGAAGAGCGGCTCATTCCGATCTGGTCGATCGTCGCTGCCAGCCTGGCATTTGTTCTCATCGAATACTACTTCTGGATTGTCGCGCCGTCGCAGCGCCATCATCCGCCGCAGCCACTCGGCCTCCGCATCTACTTCAACATCTCCTGGGGAGTAGTCGCTTCGCTCTACTTCCTCATGGTGGGTTACATCAGCAAAGACGCGCCGCGCCGCGCCATGAGCCCGCGTTTCTGGATGTTCATCTGCTTCGTTATGCCGGCCGGAATCGGCGCCGTGCTCTACTTTCTCCTGCGCCAACCCGAGGTCTCGCGCTGCCCCTCCTGCAGCACCCATGTTCAGGGCGATTTTCACTTCTGCCCCCAGTGCAACTACCAGCTCTCGGCAAACTGCGGCACCTGCTTCCGCACAGTCCGGCCCACCGATCTGTTCTGCACCAACTGCGGCCACGATCTGGCAAGCGACCAAACGCCGGCGCGCCTCCGCGTTCTGAGCGAGTAGAGCGGGCCAAAAGCCGATCTCCGCCTCGCTCTGTCTCCCTCGCTCACTTGCTCCCTTGCCGACTCGCTCCCTGGCTTCCTCGCTCCCTTGCCGACTCGCTGGCTGGTTGACCTGCTATCTCGCCACGTACCTTCCCCTTTATTGACCCCACCCGCTACGCTTCCTACAATCAATTGTCTGGTTCCCATGTCCATCTCCGCGCTCATTATCGACGACGAACAACTGGCCCGCGACGAGCTCAAGTACCTGCTTGATTCCGTCGGCGACGTGGTTGTGGTTGCGCAGGGATCGAACGGCATTGAGGCTGTCGAACTCATCGACGAACACCATCCCGACCTCGTGTTTCTCGATGTGCAGATGCCCGGCCAGGACGGCTTCGCCGTCATTCAGCGGCTCGTGGACCGCAACCGCGCCCAATCCGCTAAAGCGGGCGGGGAAAAAGACGTCGCGCCCTTGCCTCAGTTCGTCTTTGCCACCGCCTACGACCAGTACGCCGTCCGCGCGTTCGACGTGAACGCCGTCGACTATCTGCTCAAGCCCTTCGACCTCGCCCGCGTTTCCGAAGCCGTCGAACGCGCCAAGGCGCGCATCGCAGCCGGCAGCCCAGCCACGGGCGGCGCGCCCGAACCCGGCATCGAATCGCAGATTGATCGGCTCCTGCGCATTCTGAACAGCCCGCAATCCACCGAGCAGGGCCGAGCTCCCGCCAAGCTCATCGTTCAGGCGCAGAGCCGCCTTCTGCTCGTCGATCAGGCCGACATCTGTTTCGCCGCCATCGACGAAGGCGTCATCCGCATCGTCACACGCGTCTTCGAGGGCCAGTCCAAGTGCCGCACCCTTGAGGAGCTTCTCGATCTCCTCGACTCTTCGCGGTTCTGGCGCGCCCACCGCGGCTTCGTCGTCAACATCGACCAGATCCGCGAGGTCATGCCCTGGTTCAAATCCAGTTACCAGCTCCGCATGAATGACAAGCAGCAGACCGAAATCCCCGTCAGCCGCGCCCAAACCAAGCGCCTCCGCGAGCTCTTTAACCTTTAGTCGAAAGGCCAGCCCGTCGCCTCGCGCGCCCGAGCGTCAGGAATACCGCTCCCGCAGCGACACAGATCCAGCCAAATACGTTGCCAATGCGCGTGTAGAGAGTCGATATAGGCGCCGCTACTGCGACCTTCGCCAAAAGAGATCTGCCGGGCATCTCGCTGCTTGGAACCTCTGCAAGAATCCGGCCATAGGCATCGCTTACTGTCAGCAGCCCCTCGCGCGAGGCGCGAATGATCGTATAGCCGTTCTCAACGCCGCGGACTACAGTCGTGCGCGCCTCCATCCAGCCGTCCAGGTAGTCGAAGTCCCATGCGGGCACAAGGATCACCGCCGCATGGCGCTCTCCATACTCCCGTCCCAGCGCCGCAAAGTGCATATCCTTGCAGATCGCCAGGCCATAGCTTTGGCCATCGACGGGTCGCAATGCGTAGTCTGTGCCGGAAGCATAATGGTCGCGCCGCTCCGGCGGAGCCATGTGATGCTTCTCGTAACTCGCGGTGAGCGCGCCGTCTGGCGAAAAGAACCACGCCCAGTTCGTCGGGCGATCCCCGTCGTCGATTCCCACACCCACTTCGAGCCAAACACGGCTTTCCGCGGCCAGACCGCTGAAGTGCTGCTGCGACTCTGTAGCCTTCGCCGGAGTGAGCATTGCGATTTTCTCCGGCAGAACCACGACTTGTGCCCCTTGGGCAGCAAGCTTCTCCACACGCCGGTCATATTCGCCAAGAATGTTAGAGGCGTACGATGCCGACGCTCTCAGCCCTATTGGGTCGTCAATCGAGACAAGCCCAAATGTGGTCTCAACACCACGTACGGGCTCCCGCAATCTATGGTAGCCGTAGAGAATCGAAGATCCGAGCAAAATTGCCGTGAGGGCATAGGCGACCCAGCCATGACGCAGTGCTCGTCCATAAGCGATTGCCAGGGCCACAGCGGAGGGAACCAGCGTGACCAGGAACAGCAATCCCGCGGTGCCGAAGAGAGACGTGACCTGGAGGATGGGCAACCGATCGCTTTGCGAATAGGCCAGGCTGCCCCAATTACCGTCAGGCAACAGCGCGGCCGCCAGGGTATCGAAAGCGACCCACAGAACGGGATATGCAAGAACCGTCCACCAGGCCTTGTAGCGAACCACCACGCGCTGCGTCGCGAAGATCAAGAATCCCCAGAGCAGCGTTTGCGCGGCGATGGCCGCAATGACACCGGGCAGAGGCATCACCACCCGGAAGTAGTGGTAGTTGCAACTCGTCCCGATGACCGCGGCAAGAAGGACCATCCATCGCGCCTCTCGCGAACGAATGCGAATCGCAATCAGCAGCAGCGGAATGGGAGCGAGCCAGACCACCCACCAAACGGGCCGCAACCCGGCAGCAAATCGCAGGAGCACGCCGGCGCCCGCAGCCACCGCGATCTTGATCGCAACGCTTCCAATACGTGAGTTCATCCAAGCGGTTCACAGCCGGGAAGCATCGACCTGTCAATCCGCGGCGCCACGCCTTCGCGGATCGAACCGATCGCTGGTCCCTGCCGTTTGTTCCTTCCTGTCAACCCCCACCGTCCAAAGAACCACTTTCTCTGCGATTTCTGCCGGTTTTTGCGCGCGAAACGGCCCCAGCTCCACCCAAAGGAGCACGAGGTCGGAACCTCTAGTCGTACCGCTCGAAGACAACCTGCTTCTTGTGCCAGCCGTAGCCGTCAAGCAACTCGCGGACGCCGGAGACCATGAAGTTGAGCCCGCAGATGTAGCAGTAGATGTCGAAATTCAGGTTAGCCGCCGGAATCGCAGGATCGACAGGCGGAGCGGGTAGCGTTCGGCCCTGCCGTTTCGCACGCTCTTCGATGATTTTCGCAACGTGCACCTGCACGTGGCCGCGCAGGCCCTTCCAGGTATCGTCGGCGCGGCTCAGCGTGGGCAGGTAGTGGAAGTTGGGGACGCGATTGGCCAGCGCCTCGAACTCGGCCCTGTAGTAGATGTCCGATTCGTAGCGGGTGCCGTAGACGAGCCAGATGTCTTTGCCCTGGCTGCGATCTGCGCCGTCAGCCGGAAACAGCCACTGAAGATAAGCGCGCATCGGCGCGACGCCGGTGCCGGTGGCCACAAAGATCGAGTCGGTGATCGGCTCCTGCAGCACGAAGTGGCCGTGCGGCCCATGAATCTGGATCGTCGCTCCCACAGGCAATAACGTCAGATCCGCCAGGTAATTGGAGAAGAACCCGTTCTCCACACGGTTCACGCACAGCTCGAATTTGTTTCCGCTCGCTGCCGACGCAATGGAGTAGGCGCGCGTTTGCTGCTTGCCGTTCTCGTCCGGGGCCACAGCCGAAACGAATTGGCCGGGGAGGTAGTCGAAACTGTCACGTCCCTCGACTTCAAACAGGAAGTGATAGCACTGTGCAACCTCAGAGATACAGTCTTTGCGCGCAAGTCGCGCCGTATAAAGCTCGCGTGCCAAGTTTTTCCTCGCTTAGGGAAGTTAGGGTGCCGGGCCGCATTCCTGTTGCGATTATAGGTGGCGAGGGTCCGGTGCTGCCATGTTCGCTACACACGCAGCGTGTTCTCCGCCGCGCACGCTTTCGCTACTGCGCGCTCATCACCGGAACTTCGATTGCTGAATTGTGTCCCGGTTCGGAATAGATCGTGATCGTGGCGGCTTTGTAGTCGGCGGGTTTGGCCTTCATGATGTTCGGCACAAACGTCTGCGGGTTGCGATCGTAGAGCGGGAACCACGTGCTCTGGATCTCCACCATCACCGTGTGCCCAGCCTTGAACACGTGGTCCACGTCGTGCAGGCTGAACTTGAACTCGTGGATCGATCCGGGCGCGAGCGCAGCCGGCTTGTCGAACCCCGCCAGATACCGGCCACGAAAGATTTCGGCGTTGGTCAACAGTTGGTAGCCGCGCATCGTTGCGTCTGCGTCGTCGCTAGGATACTCATCGATCAGCTTCACCACCAAGTCGTTGTCCGTGCCCGTGGTCGAGGCAAAAACATCCGCAATCACCTCGCCGGTAATCGTCAGGTCCTCGGTGAGCACCGGCAGCTTCCACACGGCGACGTCTTTGCGGTCCGTCACAAATCGCTGGTCCTCGGTGAGCCAGTTGTACCATTCGGAGCCGTTGCTGTAGGTCGGCTGGATGGGCCGGCGCCGGTAGGGAACGGGGTTGGAGGGATCGCTGACATACGACGTGGTAGCCTGCGCACCCGCCTCCGACGTCGACGCGCTCCAGCTCAGCAACCCCGCGCCGTTGAGGTAGAGCGCCGTGGGCCGCGATTGCTGTGGCGGAAAGTGCGAGTAGTACTTCCAAGTATTCGAGCCGGTCTGGAAGCTCGCCGTATCGTCGAGGTCAAAGCCCGGCTCGTCTTTGAGGTAGTGCGCGAAGAATTTCGCCTCGATTTGTTTGCGAAATTCGGCGCCGATCGGCTCACCGTAGTCCAGGTTGCCCAGGTGCTGCGACGACGAGGACCAATAACCGTGCCGCCAAGGCCCGAGAACGAGAAAGTTCTCGTGCCTGGCGTCGTGCGACTCGAGCTTCGCGTACTCCTCTTGCGGCCCAAACATGTCTTCCTGGTCGTAATAGCCGCCGACAGTGAGCGTGGGCACGGTGACAGAATCGAGCGCGTACTCTACGCCGCGCGACGACCAGGCCGAATCGTAAGCCGGGTGGTCGAGGAAGAGCTTCCACGTCGGAAGCGCCTTGGCCCCGGACTGCTTCACGTCCTGGGCAAAGCTGCCGCGGCTGAGGAAGTAGTTGAAGCCGTCGACGGGATTGCCACTCTTGTCATTCCCGTAGCTGACCTGGATTTCCGTCTTCGAGGACTCCAGCCCGAGCACGTAGTCGTATCCGTAGCTTTGGCGAAAGGCGCCGTTGTGAAAGAAGTCGTCGCCGATCCATACATCGATCATTGGCGCCTGCGGCGAAATCGCCTTCACCGCGGGGTGCGGGTCGATGCCCGCCATCATCGCCAGGAAACCCGGATAGCTGGTTCCGACCACGCCCACCCGCCCGTTGTTTCCCGCCACGTTCTTGACGAGCCACTCGACCGTGTCGTAGGTGTCGGTGCTCTCGTCCGTTGCTTTCCGATTTTGGCGATCGGCGAGCGGGCGCATCATCACGAATGTGCCCTCGCTCTCGTAGCGCCCGCGAATGTCCTCGGCTACGTAAATGTAGCCGTCGCGCGCCAGCTCAGGACGCTGGGCGAAGAACGAAGCGCGGCTGGTTCCATCCACACCGTATGGTGTGCGCTGCATCAGGATCGGCAGCGGGGCCGCTATATCCGTCGGCTTCAGAATCACCGCGTGGAGCTTGACCCCGTCGCGCATTGGGATCATCGCCTCGCTACGCGCGTAATCGTGAAAAGTGTGACGGACCGGTTCACCCGTTCGACGGTAGACGACATTCGGCTTGGCAGAAAGGACGCAGCTCTGGCCAGCGCCTGACGCATCCAGCTGAAACTCGATGTTCGTGTCAAAACCGGGCACGCTGAAGACAGTGCCGGACACGGGCACCAGTTCAGTGGGAACCGTTGCAGAGGACGATAGAATCAGCTTTCCGTCTTGAAACGAGATCGTGTAGCCGCCGCTCGGCTCGGCCGGATCGGAATAGTTGCCGGCAAGCAATTCGAGCTTTGGCGCGGCGGTTTGTTGCGCGGATTGCGCTGCCGCGCAGACCAGAGTTGCCGGTATTGGAAGGAGCAAGAAGTAGATGGCCGTGACAAGTACGCGGCGAGAAATCAAAATGTCAGTCCTCCACTGGCCCCCACTGGCTGGATTGGAAACGAACCAAGGGCCAGCTCAATCTATGAAGCATTCAATGCGCGTGACCGTGACGATGGACGTGCCTGCCGGCCATCTCCTCGGGAGGTGCGACGCAGCCTTCCAGGGGCTCGCAGCCAATATGTTCGAATTGGATTGTTGTGTGGCCGATCTCGAATTGCCCGTTGAGAACGTCTTTGAGGTTAGCCAGAATGCATACACTCTCCGACGGGGGAATGTCGGCAATCGTCACATGGCAGGAGAGCGCGCGCGTGTACGACCCCAGGCACCAGACGTGCAGATCGTGAACATTGACCACACCCTCAACCGCTTCCATGACAGAGCGAATCTGCTGCGGCGAGACGCCGCGCGGCGTGCCTTCGAGCAGGATGTTCAGCGTCTCGCGCACGATCCCGATGCTCGACCAGAAGATGAATGCTGCAATCAGCAGCGACAAGACCGGGTCGATCCAGTTCTGGCCAGTGAGCAGAATGCCGATGCCGCCGGCGATAACCGCCGCTGTGGATAGAGTGTCGCCCGCCATGTGCAGAAAGGCGCTGCGCAGGTTCACATCGCGGGCTACGCTCCACAGCAGGGCGGCAATCACGCCATTCATCACCACGCCGGCAGCAGCCACAATCATCATGATCTTGGTTTCGACCGTCACCGGCGAGCTAAGCCGATGCAGTGCCTCCAAAGCGATCAGTAACGAGATGGCAATCAGCGTGGCCGCATTGATGAACGCGGCGATGACACCGGCGCGCTGATAACCGAAGGTCTTGGTGTGGTCTGCCGGCCGCGACTGGAAGTAGACGGCCACAAAGCTGAGCAGGAGGGCCAGGAAATCCGAGACGTTGTGGCCGGATTCGGAGAGCAGCGCGAGCGAATGAGCGCGGAGCCCGGCGACAAATGTAACGACAACGTACGCCAGGGTGGCCGCCATCGAGATGCGCAGGACCAGTGTTGTCCGGCTTGCTCCCGTGCCCGCCTGCGCCGCGTGAACATGCATATCGATAGTTTAACCGGGTGTCAGGATCGAGCGCCAACGCTTGCTTTTAGCGGTAGTGGGTCAATTTGAATCCACAGGCTAGTTCAGCCTGGCGAGCACGGTTTTCAGGGCAAGCATGCTTAAGAAGGAAAACGCAGCGAAGGTCATGAACAGGATTCCAACCCGCTTAGTATGCGCCAGTTGCCTAGGGGAATCGAACTCGTGAAGCTCCTTACGAGAGGCGCGCGCATTCATTTTGGCCCATGCCTGCGGATAGCGAAACAGCAGGAAACCCAATATGACCATCAGTGGGTCAGCGATGAATGCGACAAGATTCACGAGAGTGCTCATACGCGCCCATCTTCTCACGCTGCTCGGATGAGGCCGTCCAGAATAGACTTCGGCTCTGCCAGTCTTACCAATTCTTCAATCGTCCAACTTGAGTGGCTGGCCCGTCGAAATCTCTACCACCCGCAACGCATTCTGAGCGAAATCCTTTGGTATATATCCATGATGCTTGAGCGATCACGTCAGTGCAAGCGCTTGTGGATTCAAATTGACCCATTACCCTTTTAGCCTTTACCGGGGCGCAGGTGGCTCAAATCCAGGGGTTCGGGATTTTCGAATGAGGGCAGTTGCGGAAGCCGTTCACGGAGCCCAGTCCAGCCCTCGCCCACAACGATGCTGTTCTGCGGATTGCCGGGCTGATAGCGCACCGAACAGGGAAACCCGGCTTGAACCTCGGTCGCGTTGACCACCTCGCGCATCGCGGTGATGTCCTGCGAACATTCGTAATTCACGCCGCCGATATTGTAGTTGAAGAGAAGCATGGTCAGGCTCCGGCCATCTTTCGCTTCCACTTCGTAGATGTCGAGCAGCATGCCGTCGACGAGGCGGCCCGATTGCACGAGGAACTGGCGGCGCGCACGCTCCACCTCGTCCGCGCTGGGGCGCTTGCGCAACACCAGCCATACGGCTGCCGCCGCGACCACGACGGTAGCGGCGAGCCCGGCGGCAATCTCCCAATCATCAGTGTTGCGCAGCAGGATCATCTCAGGATGGGACTCGATCGAGAAAGCCCCAACTTGAGGATACCGCAAACGAAATCCACTTCGTACCGCAAGCTAATCGTCCGGCGCCATCGCGACCACCCCTCAGAGCCGAAGTTCCTTCAAAACCGTGAAGGGGCCCGTGAAAGGGCCCGTGAAAATGACCTATACTCTAGGTTGCATCGAGGGCGGTATTCCGCCTTTCGCGATGAGTCTTTTCCCCGGCTTGTTGCGGGTGTTGAACGAAGGAAGTGAATGAAAGAACGTTCCAAATTCCGGTCCACGACGGTTATCTGCGTGCGGCGCAACGGCCAGGTAGTGATGGCCGCTGACGGCCAGGTGACCTTTGGCGACCATGTGCTCAAGCACTCGGCCAAGAAGATTCGCCGTCTCTTCCAGGACAAAATTCTGGCCGGGTTTGCCGGTTCGACGGCCGACGCCTTCAACCTTTTCGCACGCTTTGAGACCAAACTCGAACAGCACGCCGGCAATCTGAACCGCGCAGCGGTGGAGTTGGCCAAAGATTGGCGCACCGACAAGATGCTGCGCAACCTGGAGGCCTTGCTCCTGGTAGCGGATAAGGCGCAAACATTCCTCATCTCCGGCTCAGGCGACGTGATCGATCCCGATGAGCCGTTGGCGGCCATCGGATCCGGAGGCAGCTACGCGACCGCAGCCGCCCGCGCACTGATGGACAACACGGATTTGGGCGCCCGCGAGATCGCCGAAAAGGCCATGAAGATCGCCGGCGAAATCTGCATCTACACCAACGATCACGTCACAGTCGAGGAGCTGCAGGGTTAGCGGAGGGTCTCCGCTGACATTCGTCCATGGCCATCTATCTTCCCGCATCCGCCGAAGAACAGGAACTCGCGCTTGACGAGTTGACGCCGCGCGAAATCGTTGGCGAACTCGACAAGCACGTCGTCGGCCAGCGTGCCGCCAAGCGCGCCGTGGCCATTGCTCTGCGCAATCGTCAGCGGCGGCAAAAGCTGCCGCCCGACCTGGCCGATGACATCATGCCCAAGAACATCATCATGATCGGCCCCACCGGCGTGGGCAAGACCGAGATCGCGCGACGCCTGGCCAAGCTCACGAATTCGCCGTTCCTCAAAGTCGAAGCCTCAAAGTTTACCGAGGTGGGCTACGTGGGCCGCGATGTCGAGTCAATGATCCGCGATCTGGTCGAAATCGCCATCGACATGGTCCGCGAGGAGCGCCTGGAGGAAGTGGAAGACAGGGCCGAGATGAACGCCGAGGAGCGATTGCTCGACGTGCTTTTGCCTCCCCCGCCTGCCGCGCCCCACGCCCAGGAGGGCCAGCTCTCTCTGCCTGGCGCCGAAAGCCACCAGCGCTCGCGCGAAAAACTTCGCCAGCAGTTCCGCGAGGGCAAACTCGATGACCGTATGGTCGAGCTCGACGTCCGCGAGCGCAATTCGCCGCAGTTCGGCATCATCTCCAACCAAAACCTCGAAGACATGGAGATGAACCTCAAGGATATGCTGCCGAATATCTTCGGGGGCGGCACCAAGAAACGCAAGATGAAAGTCACTGACGCCTTCGATTATCTCCAGCAGGAAGAAGAAGGCCGGCTGATCGACATGGATTCGGTGAATCGAGCGGCATTAGAGCGTGTGGAGTCCAACGGGATCATCTTTTTGGACGAGATCGACAAGATTGCCGGGCGCGAAAGCGGACACGGGCCGGACGTTTCGCGCGAGGGTGTGCAGCGCGACATCCTGCCCATTGTCGAAGGCACTACCGTCAATACGCGCTATGGCATGGTGCGCACAGACCATATTCTCTTCATCGCCGCCGGCGCCTTCCATGTTTCCAAACCCAGCGATCTGATCCCCGAGTTGCAGGGCCGATTTCCGATTCGCGTCGAGCTGCAATCGCTCACCGTCGACGACTTTCTGCGCATCCTCACCGAACCCAAGGCCTCGCTCACCAAGCAATACTCAGCGCTGCTTGAAACCGAGGGAGTACGCCTGGAATTTGCGCCAGAAGCTTTGCGCGAAATGGCCGAATTCGCATTTAAGGTGAACGAGACCACCGAGAACATCGGCGCTCGGCGTCTGCATACCATCATGGAACGGGTCCTCGAGGATGTGAGTTTTCTGGCGCCCGACGTCGCCCGTCACGCGCCAGACGAAAATGCCGCAGCCGCGCTTTCCGCAGCGATCAAGAACGAAGCCACTACGCCACTGCCATATCAGGAACGAATGACCGCCTCCGGCCCTGAGAAGGTTTTCCTTATCGACGACGAGTACGTCAAGCAGATGGTCGCTTCGATCGTGAAGGACCACGATCTGTCCCGGTACATCCTGTAGGCGGCCGCGGCGATCGCGATTTGGCCTCAACCTTTAGATCTTCGCAAACGAGTCCCACACAAGGTCGTGTTGTTCTCGCGAGGGAATGCGTTGAGAAGCCTACTGGCCCGGAACAATCAGACCTACATTCAGCAGGTTTGCGCTGCCATCGACATCGCTGTAAAATGAAGGATTGTTGGGACTAACCAACACGTCGGGGAGTGGCTCAGCCTGGTAGAGCACCTGGTTCGGGACCAGGGGGTCGGAGGTTCGAATCCTCTCTCCCCGACCAATAACATCAATATCTTACAGCCCTTTAATTCCGCTTGAAAAATCCACTGTAGACGAATTTGTAGCTGTCCCTCGCCAAAATTCCATTCGTGTGCAAAATCGGCTGGGCCCTTAACTATTGAGGCGAGCGGATGAGCCTGAAAATGGGTGGTCGTGCGAAGATCTGACGGAGACGGAAACCTGATTGAAGGCGAGGAATGTTCCGGTGGGCGCACTTCGCCCGCAAATGTCGAAATCTCAGTACCTGCTTTTCTCGACGATGCTCAGGACGCTCGCTAAAGCCGGGCCTCAGGCTGCGAGTTCGTAGCGATGATGCAGGCTGCCGAGGCGAGGCATCGAGACAACTTTGGCTCCAATCACCGTGCCTTCTGCCCTCTCTCGGCCCGCCGGCGTTTGTTTACTCAACCCGAGGTGCGTTCGGTCGTCATGGTAGTAGCAAACATACTCGTTCATGAGCCGTTTCAGGTGGCGTTCATTCAGCACAATCACATGGTCGAACAGATCGCGGCGGCAGCTGCCGACGAATCGTTCTGCAACGCCGTTTTGCCAGGGGCTTTTGAAAGAAGTGCGAATGGATTTTACGCCAAGGGTTTTCGCCGTAGCCAGGACCTCAGCACTGAAAATGGCATCGCGGTCGTGGATCAAATAGCGAGGCGCGGAATCGTATGGAAACGTCTCGCGCAACTGCTGTGAGACCCACGCGCCGGTCGGATGTCTCGTGACATTGAAATGCAGAATCCGACGCCGATCATGTGTTATGACGAAGAAGCAGTACAGGACGCCAAAAGCGAGTGTCGGCACGGTAAAGAAGTCCATCGCTGCGATGGCTTCGCGATGGTTGCTCAAGAATGCCGCCCATCGCTTTGCCGGCTCGGGATTCCTCTGCGCTTTCCTCATCCAGCGCAGCACGGTTCGCTCGGAGAGGTCGAAGCTGAGCATTTTCAACTCGCCGTGAATCCGTGGCGCACCCCAAGTGGGGTTTTCTGCGACCATGCGAAAGATGAGTTCGCGCAATTCCCTACTGACACATTTTCTCCCAGCGCGGCTCCGATGCCGCGAGAGCCAGGTCCAATACAATTTGAACCCAGCCCGATGCCAGCGGACGACCGTCTCCGGCTGGACGACGAGGAGCGCATGTTTCCATCCCGACCAGAATCGAAGGAGGCCAATCCAAAACAGCCGATCTGGGACGGCAAGCCGCGGATGAGGATGCCGACTTGTCAGAACGGCAAGCTGCTGGCGTAAGGCCAGGTTTTCGAGGAGGAGATCACTGCGGGATCGGAAGAAGCGCGCGGATAAGGCCAGCAGAAGCCTCAACAAACGAAGCATGCATTCGTTGTAGCAGAGAAGCGCCTCCAAATTTCCGGTTCGATTTCAAAGTGAAATCACATGCAGACCCGGAATCAGCGCAAAGTGGCGCATATTGCTTGTAAGAACCGAGAAAGCAAGCGACAATGCCGTCGCACCGATCAACAGATCGGCATAGGGAATGACTACGCCTTTTAATGTTTGCTCGCCGTCGATCCGGCCGGCCAGCATCGCGGTCTCTGCCGTATAGGGGTATACGGTAAGACCAATCCGAAGCTCGTCCACAAAAGATCGGCGGCGAGCCTGCACCTGGGCGGAATTAGCGCGATAGATACCATGGACCAGCTCAGTGAGGCCAACAGACGACAGCGCTGCTTCCTGATTGCCCGCTACGCTGATGACTTGTTGCACCAATTGCTCGGGCGTATCGCCGCGACGTTCGGCGGCAATGACTACGCTGGAGTCGAGAATCAGTCCCATGCGGGAGGACTCAGCGGCTCACGATGGCTGCGGATGACTTCTTCGAGATCGCGGCCGAACTCGCCGTCCAAAGTGACCGTGGAACCTCGCTCTTTAAGGATTTTCAGCGATTCAGAGAGCAGGCGCGGGCCGGGTGCATCGGCGAGCAGCAGCTTCACGATGAGCCGCGTGTCGGCTTCGATGTGAATCTCATCTCCGTTGGCCGCACGCGCCATCAGCGCTTCAAAGTCGCTGGCTGCCTCGGAGCGCGAAATGTGAACGACCGCCATGCCACGATGATAAACGGAGATGGCTTATTCGATGTAGTCGAAACTGTAGCGGTGAATGCCTCCAATATCTTCGCGGAACCGCAGCTTTCAACAACTAGGCTGTATCCCATTCAATATAAAACAGTTAAAATCATGCGATTTCAACAAATTTCAATAACTCGCTGAAACTGGTTCGGGACCAGGGGGTCGGAGGTTNNATCCTCTCTCCCCGACCATTAAATCCCGCAATATCAATTAATTAGCGAAGACCCCATTTCCGGCCATTCCGGAACTTGGGTCCATTTGGGTCCAATTAGCTTTCCACTGGTTCCGAAAAGCTTTTCGACCTCTTCTACTGCCTGCCGTGCGTCCGCGGGAACCGAGTGAATATAGGTCCCGCGAGTGATGTCCGAAGACGAGTGTCCGAGCAGCGCCTGGGTGGTGCCAATCGGAGCGCCTGTTGAGTCGAGCAGGGTTGCGTGAGCGTGCCGGAACCAATGCCAATTTACTCCAGTCAATTTGAGCGTCTTGGCGGCTGGCTTGAGTTGCCTGTTGAGTAGATTGCGCCGACTGAGCGGGGAACCGTTTCGAGCTGAGAACACCAAAGTCGATGGAGTGGCTTCGGCGCGCTTCAACGCTGCAAGGATCTCGACACATTGCGGGCCGAGAGGGATGCGGCGTTTGCTGTGCTTCGTCTTCGGTTCATCGAAATGGCCTTCGTAGACCGTTTGATTGACAGATAGAAGTCCCTTCTGCAAATCAATATCCTGCCAACGTAGCGCCAGCAGTTCACCGATCCGCAGTCCAGTCATCGCCAGCAAGGTCGCGATAGAGTGGGAGGGTTCGGGGAGCTTCTCGATTAGCTCCTTTACGGTTTCCAGTTCAATCGGAGTCTTCTCTTCAACAGGGCTCCGTCGCGGAAGTCGTGTTCTCCGAATGGGGTTGTCGGCCATGAAGTCATCTTTGACGGCTGCTTCGATGATCGTTCCGAAAGCGGTCCGGACGTGCTTGACCGTCTTCCACGAAAGACCGCTCCGAGCCTTCGCATTGAGAAAGCACTGAACGGCATCCTTCGTGATCAACCGAAGCTGCGTGTCTCCAAAAGCCGGGTTAAGGTGAGCGTCAATCATGTTTTCGTAAAACTTCTTGCTTGAGAACTTCAGTGTGGGGAATATCTCTGGTTTCCAGCGGTCTTCCACGAAACTGCGAAGTGTCCAAATCGCTTGAGGCCGAAAATCGCTGCTGTTGACTTTGCGTAGCAGATCGTCAAGCATCTGCATCGCCTCGCGTTTTGTTGCGATTTCCGTAACCGGTCCGAGAACCTCTGAGCGGCGAATCCGCCCAGGCAGGTTATCGGGACCAATCACTGGCTCCCACCAGCGAGCGACCCACACCTTCGTGCGCGTACCACGTTTGAAAAGTGAGCCCTTTTGAAAACACCTTTTACGGGTCATTCGTCCTCCGAATGTCGTCCGTTTAGGTGGTAATGCGTCTGATGGAAGAGTATTCCCCATGGCCGGATTCATCAAGAGCACCTTAGGCCGTTCAGCCACTTACGAACCGCACCAATCTCGAACCGCAGATACTTACCGAGTTTGATGTGCGGAATCCGCTCCGCTCCACGTCGCCTTGTACGTTCGTAGATCCATGAAACCGGAACGTGCAACGTGCACGCAATCTCCGAAACCGTCATCAACTCGCAATTCCATTCATTCGATGACATGCCAGCCCCCATGTTGTCCTCAAACCTCGTACGTGCTGTTCATAACCTTTTCTCGGGCACAGCCCGGACACGGATATCACCCTTACCGCCTGTTATAAAGAAAACGCTTGCCATACACCCCACTCCTTTCTTAAAGGGTTGCGTCCGGTTTCAACTGGAATTGTCCACGCCTTACGTCAGCGGTTGGTGACTCGACCGTGCTCTTACTGCCCGCTTTTACTTGAGCTTGTTCCCTTGGTAGCGCCAGGTTCTTCAGGTAGGTCGAAAGGGCGTGGATTGTAATAACGACGCCATTCTCTTCAAAAACACGGACCAACATCTTCAGCGTGTAGCCGTTCTCCCGCAATGTTCTCAACTGCGGGTATACGCCCCGTACGATCTCCCCCATCATGTAGGACTCGGGTTGCGGGGGAGGTACATTTCCTCTCTCATCCAGGCGAGTGCGAAAGACCTCAAATTGCTCCGCGGTGAGAGCTTGCGGGTTGTGGCGCCGTTTTTCCATCCGTCTTTCTCCTTTCCTTGCCAACAACGAGCCGAAGACATAATAACACATTATTGACAGCAGATATGTATGATAGTAAAGTCAGAATTGTTAAGAGGCACGGCAAGGTAGGCGCTGTAGCCACAAAA
>PLGG01000023.1:24363-25793 GCA_003138515.1 Acidobacteriaceae bacterium
CTCACCGTGAGCGAATACTTGCGAAGATGTTCGCTCAATAAACGACTTCATTCGCGAGTAAGCGACAAAGCGGTCGCTCGTCTGAGCAGCTTGTGCGGCCTGCAAAAGTATCTGCTCATGCAAATAACCCGCCTTCCACACGAAGGCACACTTCGCAGTGAACTGAACTCGGTTCTTGCAGGGATCACCGCAACACTAAGGACCATTGTCAAGAATGACGAGGGTTCAGATTGATCGCCAAGCAGGTCAACGGCAGGAGTGTACGTGATTGCCAAAGTCCAACCGAGCAAGCGGAAGTCGGGAAGTAGTTTTAAGCGGTTGCTGAATTACCTCACAATGGAACTCGACCCGGATACCGGAAAGACTCTTCTCCGGGGAGATGTCGTAATGTCGTACAACCTCGTCGGTATCGACACAGCCGCGGCCGAGATGAAGGGAGTCGAATCTCTAAACCCACGCTGCAACGACGCAGTTTTTCACTATGAACTAGCGTGGCCTCCCGGAGAACGCCCGTCGCGGGCAGAGTGGATTGATTCTGCCTCATACACGTTGAACCAGCTTGGCTTCAAGGAACACCAGTACGTTTTCGTTGCTCACGACGATAAGAAGCATTTTCATATTCACGTCATGGTGAACAAGGTTCACCCTGAAACCTACAGAGCGCACACACCAACTTATAGTTGGCTCACACTCGATGGCGCAGTACGCCATCTTGAAGCCAAGTATGGCTGGTCCCACACGCTTGGTCCAATGCGATGGGACGAGGATAGGAAAATGGCCGTGCCGTCATCGAAAGCGGAACGCATTGCGTCACGGTCTGTTGAACAACACCCAACTGGCGCCGCGGCCAAGTATGAACATTATCACGATGAAGAGTCTCTACAATCCTACATACGTCGAGAAGTTGCTCCGCATGTACGAACGCTGCTAACTCGCCAGAGCGCCTCGTGGGAAGCCCTCCATACACTTCTTGCGAAATCTCATCTTCGCATAGAAAAAGGGGAAGCAGGCGGGTACACAGTCCTCGCCATCGACCACGCCATCCGCGTAAAAGCATCCGATGTATTTCGTCATAACTTTGCTGGTAAAGAGAATCGTAAGGCGACCGAACAGCTTCTCGGGGCCTGGAGAGAGCCCTCGACAGCGCTTCAGCCTCCCCCGGCAGATACCGGCCATACTACCGTTCGTAACCAGACGCTACGGGACGAACGAAGAGAGCAGCGACTCCAGGACAGAAAAGCCCTTTTGTTTGAATACAATCAATACCGAAACCAGCAAAGGGCAGTCTGCAAAGGCATTACTGCGAAGGGCAGAGAGGACCGGCAACAAATCCTCATCCGGCTGAAGCAACGCAAAAAGGAGATCCGCGCATTGGCGCAACCGTGGCCCGCCAAGAAGATATTTCTGTCGGAGGCTGTAGCCGCGTCCGT
>PLGG01000005.1 GCA_003138515.1 Acidobacteriaceae bacterium
CCAAAGATGAAGGCAAACTTTACATCCCCTGGAATGATGGCAATACACTTTGCCGATTGCAGCAGATCATGCGGTATACCCCTATCCGGCGTATCCATAATCTCCTTGAAGACCTGAGCAGCTCTGCGGGTTCGGGTGGTATCGTCGTCACGGTCGGACGCGACCGCGACTTGAGCCGCAAACAGAACAAGTGTTGAGAAGATCAGAAAGCGTTTCAGCATAAATCCCTCCTTTTTTGCTGTAGAGATTGAGTTTGAGCTGGTCCGCTTCGCATTTTGCTTACCAGCACTCTTCGGCGGGATTGCCGAATTGGTTGCAGCGCTTATGTCCAGTTGAACTGCATCCAGAAGAGGCTGAATTGGAGGCTGATAACGGATCGCGAGCACCTCACTCACTGTTCAGTAGCCGCGAAACAAGGCTGTCTTGATCCAGAACCAGCCACTTTACCCGTGAATTTTAGACAACGAGTTCGAACCCGACTGTTCAAAATTGACCGGACTCTTCGTCGCTCAATCTTGGATAGTACTGGTACCCGCGGCGCATCAGCTTGCCACATACGAATCGAACGAACAATTCCGGCTTGGCGGAGGAAGTGACCATGCATGCAACAGCCGTTGAGAAAATCACACCCCAAGCAAAAGGTCCCCTCGAAACTCCACGCAGGATTCTGCCACCCGCGATCAACTTTCTGCTGAGGTGGGGTCTCCTTGCCCTGATTGCAATTGTCGTCGTTCTGTCGAACGTTCTGGGCCTGGTGCAAAAGTGGCTCTGGATGCGGCAACTCGACTACGCGGGCATCTTCTGGACCCTTCTCTCCGTCAAGTGGGGGATCTTTGGCGTTGCTTTATTCGTTTCAATTCTTTATCTATGGATCAATCTCCGCTTCGCGGCCAGGAACATCGACGTGTCGCAGGGAAGCAGCTTCTTCAGCAAGGCGTTTACCCACCCCGCCGACGCCAGCAGGACAATCAACATCGATCTCAGCCCAAAAGTAGTTGTATTTGCTATCGATGCGGCCATCGTAGTCCTTTCCTTGCTATTCGCACTTAGTATTTCGGGTCAATGGGATACCTACCTCCGCTTTCGCTACGGTGGATCGTTCGGAGTTGCGGACCCGCTCTTTGGCGTCGACCTGGGGTTTTACGTTTTCCGCCTTCCGTTCTATGAAATGCTCCAGGGAAGCATTACTGTTCTAACGATCGGGGCCCTCGCGATCCTCAGCTTTTGCGCGATGTTCGGAATGCGGCAGTCCAAGTCCACCGGAAAGATTACGTTGCGCGACGGTATCGCTCAGCACTTTATCGTGCTTCTCTTCATTCTGGTTGCCAATTTCGGATGGGGCTTCATTCTGGATCACTACCAGCTGGTCTATTCGACCCTCGGCGTTGTTCACGGAGCCGGCTATGCTGCAGCGCACATCACAAGAGTCGCGCTCTGGGTGATGACCGGCGCCTCGGCGCTGGCGTGCATACTTTTGGCGTTCGGCTATTTCCGTCCGCGAGCAAAAAAGGTGGTCGCCGGTTTTGTGATTTACGCAGCGCTGTATGTGGTTGGAGTGCTGGNNTCGGATCTAACTCCCGAAGTGATCGCGAGGAATCAGGATACGATCCAGAACATTCGCCTGTGGGATTCACGGCCCTTGCTTCAGACTTATCAGCAGACCCAAGCGATTCGTCTTTACTACGAGTTTTATAACGTGGATGTCGATCGATACCATCTGGCGGATGGCTACCATCAGGTAATGCTTGCGTCCAGGGAACTCGCGTCGCAACTGCCCGCACAGGCGCAAACCTGGGTGAACGAGAACCTTGAGTTCACGCATGGCGAAGGCCTGGTGATGAACTTCGTGTCGACGGCAACCGGAGGAGGGCTGCCGCAATATCTTCTTGAGAATATTCCCGCCGAATCGAAATATGGCCTGAATATCACCCAGCCAGAGATTTACTTCGGAGAGGTTGCGCCTGGGTACAAGATTGTCGCCACCGGAATCAAGGAGTTTGACTATCCCCAAGGCAATGAGAACGTTTATTCGAGCTACCAGGGGAAGGGCGGAATTCCACTCGACAGTATTTGGAAGAGGATCTTGTTTGCATGGACGCAGAAGGATATCAATATTCTGCTCACCGGCTATCTTAAACCGCAAAGCAGAATTCAAATCTGGAGGAGCGTCCAGGAGCGTGTTTCCCAGGTAGCTCCCTTCTTGCTTCTGGACCAGGACCCGTATGCCGTATTGAGCGAAGGAAAGCTGTATTGGATTCAGGACGCGTATACGGTCTCGGATCACTATCCCTATTCAAACGTACAGACAAGCGGCTCGGCGCAGAACATGAACTACATCCGCAACTCCGTAAAGGTCGTTGTGGACATGTATGACGGAACAGTGTCGTTCTACGTGATGGATCCAAAGGATCCCGTTCTCAGCCTGTACCAGCGCGCATTCCCCGGCGTGTTTAAGGATCTGAGCGAGCTTCCAGCGGACTTGAAGGCACATCTGCGCTACCCTGAAGATCTGTTTGGGATACAGGCGGCCGAATATGCGACCTTCCATATGACCGACCCGCAAGTCTTCTACAACCGCGAGGATCTCTGGGTTCCCCCACAGGAGAAATACGAGGGGGCGGTTAATCCAATGGAGCCTTACTACATGCTGATGAAGCTCCCGGGGAGCGGACAGCTTGAGTATCTCATTATGACTCCTTTCACGCCGCAGAAGCGGGATAACATGATCGCCTGGCTGGCCGCCCGGTGCGATTTCCCCGACTATGGAAAAATGCTGTTCTACGAGCTTCCTAAAGACAAGCTGATCTTCGGACCGAACCAGATCAGCGCCATGATCGACCAGAACACAACTATTTCTCAACAACTCACGCTTTGGGATCAAAAAGGATCGGGCGTAATTCGCGGGAAGCTCATTGTGATTCCCATCGAAAACTCCTTCCTGTATGTGGTTCCTCTTTACCTGAAGGCTGAAGGTACGAATTTCCCCCAACTTAAGCGCGTAATCGTTGCAACTGGAGATAAGGTTGTGATGGAGCCGACTCTCGACGAGGCACTAACCTCGCTGTTTGGAGGAGCGGCGCCGCCGTCGGGCTCATTCCCAGGGCAACAAGCCGGAGCGCAGGCACCGCTGTCAAAAGCGACGCGGGATCAAGCCATGGCTCAACTTGCAGAGGCTCAAAAAGCAATCGACTCGCTTAAACGCCTGCTGGCCAACCCGCCTCAATAAACCCACATTTCCATTTTGAGCCATAATTATGAAATCTCAGACCGTCGCCATCGTCAATGTTTATGGGGGTGCGAGCGCGATCCAGGCGCCCCGGAGATCAGGACCCAATGGGTGAGATACAAAAGCGACCCTTTCAGCTCTCCTTCAACGCTTCTCTCAGGGTCGATTTCCAGGGTTCCCGCGTCACCTCTGACGGCGGGCTGATTCTGGTGCGTGAGTTGGACGAGCGATTGGGCTTCGGCGAACTTGCGGCTGAATGCCTTACCGACATGCGTGCGAAGAACGCACAGTTACCGATTGTCGATCTGCTGCGCCAATCGGTGTACAGCCGCTTGGCCCGATACGAAGACGTGAACGATGCCTGTTCGGAAGCATGCTGCGGCGGATTCTGGCTTTGCCGCTGCCAGCCGGATAGGCGCGGCAGCCAGGCGAAACCAATCAGGACGTTGGGGGGTTGACGAAGAAGTGTCCGAGAAATCGCTTCGAAATGGTGCAAATGATGATTTATGGGTCCCAGCAAAGGCTTTGCTGGGCACGCCTGGGTCTTTGGCCTTCGAATGGATGCAAAGAAGATGGAGGGCGGAGGCAACCGGTGGTATATTTGCTTGCAGCCGAAAGGCAAAATGGAAATCCCGGTTAAGAGATTGTGACTGAACGCATCCTTCCGAGCTGAACAGCATCCCTTATCAAGGAGAGACGATATGGCACTTACTGAATCCACCATGCTTGAACTTGGCACGATTGCGCCGGATTTTGCGCTCACCGATGTTGTGACTGGAAAAACCATCCATCGCGACGACTTTCGCGGCAAGCAGGGGCTGGTCGTCCTGTTCATCTGCGCACACTGCCCTTATGTGAAGCACATTGAGAAGTCCCTCGGCGATCTCGGCGCCGACTACGAGGACAAGCCGCTGGCGATTGTCGCTATCAGTTCCAACGATGTGAATACGCACCCTGCCGACAGCCCTGAAGGCCTGAGGCAACAGGCACACGACAACGACTTCGACTTTCCGTATTTATATGACGAGTCGCAGTATGTGGGGCACGCGTACAAGGCCGCATGTACGCCCGATCCATATCTCTTCGACGCCGATTTCCGCCTCGTCTATCGCGGGCAGTACGATGATAGCCGCCCGGGCAACGGAATCCCGGTGACCGGAAGAGACCTGCGCGCCGCCATCGATGCGGTGCTTACGGGCAAGGTGGTTCCCGCGGAGCAAAAGCCATCGATTGGTTGCAACATCAAGTGGAAGGCATAAGAACAGCGTAGTTAGCGATGTTAGCGGACTTGGTGGGAGTTCTATCTTGTCGACTCCACTGGCGACACTCGTAAGGTTAACTTCGGCGCTCCTCTTACAGCGTGGGTGAGTCGTCGCCGAGCATTGCCTCGCGAACGATCTTGATGGGCGGGAAGCCCTGACGATGGAAATCGTCGATAAAATGAGCCGAAGAGATTCTTGCGTCTGCCGGCCAAAAGCGTCCAATTCGAAGGTCGGAGCGAAGCTGGAAAGCAACCAATACCTGTTCGTTCTCAGGAGGGCGGCGCCGCTGCGTTCCGGGGATGCGGGATGATCCGCTGATATTCACCCATTGTAGATTCAGGTATCCAGACCGGAGCAGGAAACGGAGCAGGCACAAATGAAATCGAAGGCGCTTAGAGAGACCGTGACGAGGCTCTTCGCCGACAACAAAGGCTTGCTGGCGATGGACGAAAGCAATCCGACCTGCAATAAACGATTTGCCAGCTTGGGGATTCCCCAGACAGAGGAAGCGCGGCGCGCCTACCGCGAGTTGATCGTGACCACACCCGGTCTTGGCGAGTGCATTGGCGGCGCGATCCTCTACGACGAGACGATCCACCAGGGCAAGAAAGATGGCACTCCATTTATCGAAGTTCTCATCGAGGCGGGAATCATTCCCGGAATCAAAGTGGACGCTGGCGCAAAAGAGCTGGCAGGACATCCCGGTGAGAAAGTTTCTGAAGGTCTGGACGGGTTGCGCGGCCGTCTTGCCGAGTACTCAAAAATGGGCGCCCGCTTTGCCAAGTGGCGAGCGGTGATTGCGATTGGCGATGGAATTCCAAGCTGGGGCTCGATCGAAGCCAATGCGCATGCCTTGGCTCGCTATGCGGCGCTGTGCCAGGAAGCTGGACTCGTTCCTATTGTTGAACCTGAAGTACTCATGGATGGCGAACACTCGCTGGAGCAATGTTACAAAGTTACGGACGAACTGCTGCGAACGGTCTTCAGCCAGCTGTTTGCACAACGAGTCATGCTGGAGGGAATGATTCTGAAGCCTAACATGGTGCTCCCCGGATTAGCCTGCATCAGGCAGGAGACCGTGGATGAAGTGGCCGATGCTACGGTGAACTGTTTCCTGCGAGCCGTCCCTGCTGCTGTTCCCGCGATTGCCTTCTTGTCGGGCGGCCAAGCCGCGGAGTTAGCCTCGGCTCGCTTGAATGCAATGAATGTCAGATTCAAATCGCAACTGCCATGGGCGGTGGCATTCTCGTTTTCTCGCGCCATCCAGCAGCCGGCATTGGAGCTTTGGAAGGGCCAGGAGGCCAACGTGTCGGCCGCACAGCAAGCTTTGTATCACCGCGCACTTTGCAATCAGGCGGCGCGCCGCGGCGAATACGACGCGGCAATGGAGAAGAGATGACCGGAAGTAAGCACAACCATGAAGGAAACAGTGGCGACAGCGGCGAACCCGAGCCGGGCCCTTACTGGAAGCGTATGCATCGTGACTGGCGCTTCTGGATAGGCGCGCTCCTTATGGGCGCTGCACTCGCCGTCTACGTGCTTAGTGGCGATCTGGCATGGGTTCCACACGGACACCCGCAACAGGCGTTACCCGCAACCGGTCCGTGATCGTAGCGCCCAATCAACCCCGTGAGTCAGCGGCCCGCTGGCACAAGCGATCGCAGGGGCCGCTGTTGCCTCCGATCAAGCGCCAACTACCGATCTGATGAACTGAGTGGAGTCAGATGAGCCCGATTTCTTTATGCCCGTTGCGTTTCGAACCGATCTATCAGTATCGGCTGTGGGGAGGCAGGCGCTTGTCTGGCCTGCTCTCCGCGCCGCTACCCGGCGACGGTCCTATTGGCGAGGCGTGGGTACTCAGCGACCGCGACGATCATCAAAGCCTGGTTGCCAACGGACCGCTGAAGGGCCAGACTATCGGCCGATTGATGGAACAACATCGAGCGCAACTGATGGGGAAGCTGGCTCCGCGCTTCCGCCGCTTTCCGCTGCTCCTCAAGTTTCTTGA
>PLGG01000074.1 GCA_003138515.1 Acidobacteriaceae bacterium
CGAAAAAGTCTGGACACTACCCGACGGCGATCGGAACGGCTGCAACGTAGTTTGCGATCGTCTTCGCATATGTGAGCTCCTAATCTGAAGGATTCTTCATCTAATGATTGTACGAATCAATTCTCAATCGAGACAAAGGCAGATTCCGAGGAGACAGATGACTGAGCAATCAAATACTGGCGGCACATTTACCCTTCGCAACACTTCAATCACGTTGAACCGCATGGGCTATGGCACGATGCAGCTTGCCGGGCGGGATGGCGACAAAGTAGTGTGGGGACCCCCGCGCGATGTTCCGGGTGCGATCGCGGTTCTGCGCGAGGCCGTCGCCTCCGGCGTGAACCACATCGATACGAGCGACTATTACGGCCCGCACGTAACCAATCAATTGATCAAACAGGCGCTCCATCCTTACCCGGACGATCTGACGATCGTGACGAAAGTGGGCGCACGCCGCGGCAGCGATGGCTCATGGCCACCCGCACGCTCGCGGCAGGAGATTGTCGACGCGGTGCACGACAATCTGCGTAATCTCGGCCTTGAAGCGCTCCATGTGGTCAATCTACGCCTTGGGGGCTTCGCCGGGCCGACTGACGAGCCATTCGAAGAGCCGCTGACCGCGCTTGCCGAACTCAGGCAACAGGGGCTTATCCGGCACATCGGCCTGAGCACTGTGTCCGCCGAGCAGCTAGCCGAGGCGCAGGCGATTACCGAGATTGCTTGCATCCAGAACTTCTACAACGTGGCGCAACGCACCGACGACAGTTTCATCGACGCTCTGGCCACGGAAGGCATCGCTTACGTGCCGTACTTTCCACTGGGAGGATTCTCTCCGCTGCAGTCGTCCAGGCTGGATGCGATAGCCGCTTTGGTTCGGGCCACTCCCATGCAGGTAGCGCTTGCGTGGCTCCTGCAGCGGTCGCCGAACATCCTTCTCATCCCCGGCACATCGTCGGTGAAGCATCTCCGGGAGAATCTGGCGGCTGCAACTCTGGAGTTGCCAAAGGAAGCTCTTGCCGAGCTGAATAGCATTGGAGCCGCAGCCGCTTAGTAGCCGATCTCAAAGCAAGTGGCGCTTCGAATTGGCGGGTCGCTCGCCAAGTGGCCGGGAGGCATCTGCCGACACAAGAACGGTAGGATGCGAATTGATACCGAGACGGCTTTTGCTGAGTTCGTCCGCGCTACCCGAGCAATGAATCGACGAAGGCTTCGGGTGAGAACTCGAGCAGATCGGACATTTTTTCGCCGACGCCGACGAAGCGGACGGGGAGCGAAAGCTCTCGGGCGATGGCGACGGCGATGCCGCCCTTGGCGGTGCCGTCGAGCTTGGTGAGCAAAATGCCGGTGACGCCTGCGGATTGGGTGAAGAGGCGGGCCTGCTGGAGGCCATTTTGTCCCGTCGTCGCGTCCATGACGAGAAGGACTTCGTGGGGCGCGCCGGGGACGAGGCGGGCGGCGGTGCGGCGCATCTTGTCGAGTTCGTCCATGAGGCCGGATTTGGTGTGAAGGCGGCCGGCGGTGTCGACGTAGAGATCGTCGATGGAGCGGGACTTGGCGGCGGAGATGGCGTCAAAGAGAACAGCCGAGGGATCGCCGCCAGGCCGAGTCTTGATCATTTCCACGCCGGAGCGCGAAGCCCAGATTTCGAGCTGTTCGATTGCCGCGGCGCGGTAGGTGTCGGCAGCGCAGAGAAGGACCGAACGGTTTTGCGCGCGGGACCAGGCGGCCAGCTTGCCGCTCGAAGTGGTTTTACCGGTGCCGTTGACGCCGACGAGAAAGGTGACTTTGGGCGGTGACACCTGCAGTGCGGCGGCCCCTCCTTGCGGGGCTTGAAGGATGGCGATCAATTGCTCTTTCAAGAGCGCGCGGAGCTCGGCTCCGCCTTCGATGGCTTGATGACGGGCGCGATCGCGGAGGGCTTCGAGGATGGCGGTGGTGGTCGGGACGCCGAGATCGCTTGAGAGGAGGGCCGTTTCGAGATTGTCGAGAGCGGACTCGTCGACAGTGCGGGTGAGCGCGGCGAGATCGGAGATTTTGGCGGAGAAGGACTCGCGGGTGCGCGATACGGCCTGGCGCATGCGGTTGAAAAAGTTTTTTTCTGGTTTTGAACCAGGTTTTTCGGGTTCTTCGCTGCCAAAGAGGGTGGTGATCATCGACTCCAGTCTAATGGGAGAGAGGGGTGGTAGGCAGCGAATCAGCGGGTCAGGGGATTTCGCGAGTTGGCGAGTTAGCCGTCCGCTTAAGCGGACGTGTTCGCGAGTTGGCGAGTTCGTGCTGCCCCAGCCGAGCGGCAAAGAGGAAAGCACCGGGAGAGTGGGGCGCCTGGTTTCTGGTCCGGCTCCGTTCAGGCGGGAGTTGGGGCAGTTCAGTGACTTTGGAGACACCTTCGGCGCGGAATCGGTCCGGGCACGGGTTGAGGTCCGATATTCTTGAGAAAGGGCCGCAGATCGTTGGAAAACATGACTGAAGCGCACAAACATTTGCTGCAACGCGTGATCGAGAGCCGGATCGCCATCATCGATGGAGCGACGGGGACGACGATTCGCAACTATGGGATGAAGGAAGCGGACATTCGCGGGGAGCGGTTTGCGGACGCGAAGAAAGACCTGCTGAACAATGGGGACCTGTTTACGCTGACGCGACCGGAGCTGATCGGCGACATTCATCGGCGATTTCTGGAGGCTGGGGCGGACATTCTGGAGACGAATACGTTTGGCGCGACGAGCATCGCGCAGAGCGAGTTTTTTGTGGACGATCCGCGGGAGCGCGGAGGACGGAAGGATCCAGAGTTTTATCAGCGAGTGATTGACGACAAGTTTCTCGGCGAGTTGGCGTGGGAGATCAACGAGAAGTCTGCGCGGCAAGGGCGGGAGTGGGCGGATCGCGTGGGCAATGAGACGGGACGGCAGCGGTTTGTGGCGGGAGCGATGGGGCCGCTGACGGTGTCGCTGTCGAATTCGCCGGACGCGGACGATGCGGGGTTTCGGGTGGTGACGTTCGACCAGGTGAAGACGGCGTACAAGCAGCAGGCGCGAGCGCTGATTGCGGGCGGCGCGGATTTGCTGCTGGTGGAGACGATCTTCGACTCATTAAACGCGAAGGCGGCGCTGGTGGCGATCCGCGAGGTGTTCGACGAGGATGGGCTGGCCGCGAGCGACAAGGAATTGCCGGTGATGATTTCGGCGGCGGTAGGGCGCGGCGGAGAGACGATGATTTCGGCGCAGACGATTGAGGCGTTCTGGACCGCGGTGCGGCACGTGAAGCCGTTTAGCGTGGGGCTGAACTGCTCGCTGGGCCCGGATTTGATGGCGCCGTTTTTGCGCGAGCTGGCGGAGAAGGTGGACGTAGCAGTGTCGTGCTATCCGAATGCAGGCTTGCCGAATCCGCTGTCGGCGACGGGGTTCGATCTGGGACCTGCGGACATGGCGCGGTACCTGAGCGAGTTTGCGCGCGAGGGGCTGATCAACATTGCCGGCGGTTGCTGCGGCAATACGCCGGAGCACATCGCAGCGATCGCGAAGGCGCTGGATGGCGTTCGGCCGCGCAAATTGCCTGCAACCGCGACCGCGGAGCCGTGCGGCGTTGAGAGCCACCCCACCCTAGGCGCAAAAACAGAAACGCGCCAAGAGTGGGGCACCCAAGTATGAACGCGACTGGCGCAAAGCTCGTGGAATCGCGGCCGCTGCGACTGTCGGGGTCGCAGCCATTCACGCAACAACCTGGTGTCTTCATTCTGATTGGCGAGCGGACCAATGTGGCTGGGTCGCCGAAGTTCGCCAAGCTGATCAAAGAGGGCAAGTACGAAGAGGCCGTGAGCGTGGCGCGGCAGCAGGTGGAGAACGGGGCGAACGTACTCGACATCTGCATGGACGAGGGGATGATCGACGGCGTGGTGGCGATGACCCGCTACCTGCAGTTGCTGGCCAGCGAGCCCGAAGTGGCGAAGGTTCCGTTCATGATCGACTCCTCAAAGTGGGAGGTGATTGAGGCGGGGCTGAAGTGCCTGCAGGGGAAGGGCATCGTGAATTCGATTTCGCTGAAGGAAGGCGAGGCGAAGTTTCGCGAGCACGCGGCGACGGTGCGGAAGTATGGCGCGGCGGCGGTGGTGATGGCGTTCGACGAGCAGGGGCAGGCTGCGGGATTCGAGGACAAGACACGGATTTGCGAGCGGGCCTACAGAATTTGGACGCGCGAGTTATGCTTTCCGCCCGAGGACATCATCTTCGACCCGAACATCCTGACCGTGGCGACGGGGATGGAGGAGCACAACAACTACGGGATGGACTTCATCCGGGCGACGCGGTGGATCAAGGAAAATTTGCCGCACGCGAAGGTGAGCGGTGGCGTGTCGAACGTGTCGTTCAGCTTTCGCGGCAACAACAAGGTGCGCGAGGCGATGCATGCGGCGTTTTTGTATCACGCGATCTCCGCGGGAATGGATATGGGCATTGTGAACGTGGGCATGCTGGAGGTGTACGAGGAGATTGAGCCCGAGCTGAAGGCGCTGGTGGAGGATGTGCTGCTGAACCGGCGGCCGGATGCGACCGAGCGACTGGTGGAGTTCGGCGAGAAGTTGAAGGCGGTGGGAGCGGCGGGCGCAGGCGACGAGGGGGACGAGAAGAAGGTTGAGGAGTGGCGCAACGGGACGGTGGAGGCGCGGCTGAGCCACGCGCTGGTGAAGGGGATTGACGCGTACGTCGAAGCGGATGCGGAAGAGGCGCGGGTGAAGCTGGGACGGCCGCTGGCGGTGATCGAGGGGCCGCTGATGGACGGCATGGGCGTGGTGGGAGATTTGTTCGGCGCGGGAAAGATGTTTCTGCCGCAGGTGGTGAAGTCGGCGCGAGTGATGAAGAAGGCGGTTGCGTATTTGACGCCATTTATGGAGGCGGAGAAGGCGCAGATGGCCGCGGCGGGCCAGGCGGTGAGGGTGCAGGGAAAGATTGTGCTGGCGACGGTGAAGGGAGACGTGCACGACATCGGGAAGAACATTGTGGGCGTGGTGCTGGCTTGCAACAACTACGAAGTGATTGACATGGGCGTGATGGTTCCCGCGGAGAAGATTCTGGAGCGGGCGCGAGAGGTGAGGGCGGACATTGTCGGGCTGAGCGGGCTGATTACGCCGTCGCTGGACGAAATGGTTCATGTGGCGCGGGAGATGGAGCGGCAGGGAATGAAACTGCCGCTGCTGATTGGCGGGGCGACAACGAGCCGCGCGCACACAGCGGTGAAGATCGCTCCACATTACAGCGAGCCGGTGGTGCATGTGCTGGACGCCAGCCGGGCAGTGCCGGTAACTACGAGCTTGCTGAGCCAAGAGGGTAAGCCAGAGTTTGTGGCGAAGCATCGAGCGGAATATGACGCGCTGCGCAAGGCACATGCGGCTCCGCGGCGGGCGGTGGTTCCGCTAGAGACGGCGCGGGCGAGACGGACACCGATCGAGTGGCGCGCAGAGGATTTGGCGAGGCCTGGGTTTTTTGGCGCGCGCGCGCTGGACGATTTTCCGCTGGCGACGCTGAGGGAATTCATCGATTGGAGCCCGTTCTTTCACACGTGGGAACTGAAGGGGGTTTATCCGCGGATTCTTGAGGACGAGAAGCAGGGCGAGCAGGCGCGGCAGATTTTTGCAGAGGGGAATGCGCTGCTGGACCGGATTGTGAAGGAGAAGCTGCTGAGAGCGCGGGGCGTTTATGGATTTTTTGCGGCGAACGCGACGGGCGACGATGTGGAGTTGTACACGGATGAAAGCCGAGAGACAGCACTCACGCAGGTTCATTTTCTGCGGCAGCAATCGGATCGCGAAGGGAATGAGCCGTGCAGGTGCCTGGCGGATTTTGTTGCGCCGAAGGAGACGGGGCTGGCGGATTCTATCGGTGCATTTGCGGTGACGAGCGGGTTTGGATTGAAGGAATTGTGCGACCAATTCAGAGCGGCGCACGACGACTACAACGCGATCATGGCGGAGGCGATTGCCGACCGGCTGGCCGAGGCGTTTGCGGAGTGCCTGCATAAGCGCGCGCGAGAGGACTGGGGTTATGGCCGCGACGAGAAGCTAAGCAGCGATGAGCTGATTCACGAGAAGTATCGTGGGATACGGCCGGCGCCGGGGTATCCGGCTTGCCCCGATCACACAGAGAAGGGCACGTTGTGGAAGCTGCTCGATGTGAAGAAGAGTGCGGGAATTGAGCTGACAGAATCGTTTGCGATGTGGCCGGGGTCGAGCGTGAGCGGGTTTTACCTTGCGCATCCGGCGAGCCGGTACTTCAGCTTGGGGAAGATCGGCCGCGACCAGGCGGAAGACTATGCGCGGCGCAAGGGAATGAACGTGGCCGAGGTGGAACGCTGGCTGGGGCCGAACCTGAATTACGAGGCAGCGACGTAGGCGGCGCGCACTGGGGAAGATCGGCACGGAAGCCGACGGTTCTTTTCCAAGGCCAGGCACGGCGTTGGGGCGGTGGTATGCACCGTCCGTTGGACAAATAAACCCGTGATCGCGTTGCGCCGGACGGTTCAGCTTTCTTTTTGTCACTCCGCTTAGAAAACATTTTTAAGAAACCGCGAAACTTTTGAATCCTCCGAGGGTTCGTGTGTCTAATTGGGGATTTTCCGTTCACTGCGTCTTGCGGGAGTCGATCCCGGCGAGAGGCACAGGGATTCTTTGCCTTGGAGGGCAGTGTATGAAGCGTGTCATGTTCGTAGTGTTCTCACTTCTGCTGACGCCATCGCTGTTTGCGGACGCCAGCTCGCGGATGATCCCGGCAGGAGCGCTGGTATCGTGCACGACCGGCGACGGGAAAATCTCTTCAAAGACAACTGCTGTTGGCGATCCGGTGCTGTGCAAGGTGCAGTTCCGGCGCGGCGACTTTATGCTGCCTTACGGAAGCTATCTGGGCGGGCAATTCTCGGAGTACAAGGATCCGGGACACTTTGTTGGCAAGGGCTGGATGGAACTGGACTTCGACCGGCTGTACGTGGGCGATACAGTGGTTCCGATCAGCGCGAAGGTAGTGGATGTGCCGGGGTACAAGATCGATGCGCAGGGGCGCATTCTCGGCAAGGGCCATGCTGTTCGTGACACGGTGCTGTGGATGATTCCGGTGTTGTGGCCGATCGATTTGATCAATCTGCCGCGGCGCGGACCAAGACCGACGCTGAAGTCGGAGACGACGCTGACGCTGCGGATGATGGATGACATTCAAGTTCCGGTGGTGCCGGAGCCGCAGCGCGATCCGTATGGGCTGTACCAGCGCGGGCCGAATTCGTATGCGCCGCAGCCCGCGCCGCCGACGCAGGCGCCGGATGAGGGACCGGAGCAGTCGTATGCGCCCGAGCAGCCCGTACCGGATGAGCAGCCCGCGCCTCCGGCGATGGCTTATGCGCCGCCAGTGGCGTATCCCGCGCCAATGCAGTACGCGCCGCCGGTGGTGTACGCGCCTTATCCGAGCGTGTTGCCCTATGTGGGAGTTGCAATCGGGCCGCGCGTTGAATTTTATGGATACGGGCCGAGACCGTATGTTGGAGGACCGGTCGTGCGCGGATACGGATATGGATATGCGCCACGAGCTTATGCGCCAGTTGCGCGGGGGTACGCGTATGGATATACCGGGCGCGGATATGTGAGCGGAGGCTATGCCGCACGGGGATCGATGATGGCTGCGCGCGGCGGATTCGCCGTGAGAGGCGGAAGAGCGCGGTAGGCAAAAAAGCGCGCGCGAGCGCCGAGAACATTGCGGCCGGAGCGGAACTCAAGAGAATTGCAGCCTCGCTTCGGCCGTTTGATTTTTGGGGACTTGCGGAGACCCCGGGAACCAAGTTCGCAACGAGCGGGCGGAATTTGAACAGGAATTTTGCACTGTTTTCGCAGCACATTGACCGTGCGTTGACAGTCGCGGCGCAATACTGGTCGCGTGATTTCAGATACTCTCCCGAGAGTCCCGTCGAAATTTGCGTCTGACGCCAATTCGCTGGTGGAAATTGCGCTTCCGGCAGGCATTCCAGCACATTCCGAGGCGACGCCTGCTCCCCGTGTTCGCGCCGATGTGGGGCGCTACCGGCTGCGGCTGGCAGAGACCGCGGAAGACCGCGAAGCGGCCTGCCGGTTGCGCTTCAAGGTTTTCAATATCGAGTTGGGCGAGGGACTGGAGAGCTCCTACGAGACGGGGCTCGACATGGATCGATTCGACGCCGTCTGTGCGCACTTAATTGTGGAGGACAAGACGAGCCGGCGCGTGGTGGGAACGTACCGCATGCAGTCGGGAACCACGGCGGCGCGGAATCTGGGCTACTACTCCGAGCAGGAGTTCAACCTCGGGCCGTACGAGCCGCTGCGGCCGGGAATTCTGGAGCTGGGGCGCGCGTCGATCGACCGCGAACATCGTACGCCAGAGGTACTGATGTTGTTGTGGCGAGGGATCGCGCAGTATGCTACCGACATGGGGCTTCGTACCTTGCTCGGTTGCTCTTCTTTGAATTCCAATGACCCGGCGGAGGGCTGGCTGATGTATCGCCAGCTCGAAAATTTCAGGGTTCCAGCGGAGTTTGAGACCGAGCCGACCGCAGCGTACGCGTGCCCCCCAGGAAGCTACGATCTGGCTCAGCAGAGCGCAGACGCACAGCCGTCGCCCTGCCAGATGGATCAATTGCAGCCGGAGAATTCTGCTCTGGCGCCAGCCTCAAATGCGGTGAAGGTTCCCAAGCTGTTGAAGACCTATCTTGCGATTGGCGCGCGCATTGCAGCGCGGCCGGCGTGGGACCGCGAGTTCCGCACCATCGATTTTCTGACGCTCCTGGACTTGAATTTACTTTCTTCCGCGGCTCGCCACCGCTTTCTGGCGCCGTTGACGACTTGACGCTGCGGAGTATGCGGCGCGCTGTGGCGCTGGCATTCGCTCTTGCAATGTGCGTGGTTCGCTATTGGCTGGCGCGGTTGCGCGGGCCGATGACGCTGGAGCGTCGCGCGTTGTGGCTGCAGGGCGCGGCGCAGGCAATTCTGAAAGTACTAGACATCAAATCGCAGGTGCAGGGCCGGCCGCCTATGTGCGGGCTGGTGGTGTCGAACCACCTGAGCTATCTCGACATCATCATTATCAGTGCGACGATGCCGTGTTTCTTTGTGGCGAAGATGGAGATTGGCAGCTGGCCGTTTTTCGGCAAGGCGGCACGGTCGGGGGGAACGATTTTTCTTGATCGCTCGAGTCTGGCCAGCGCGATGACGGTTGCGGAGCAGATGACCGAGCGGCTCAAGCTGCCGATTTCTGTGCTGCTGTTTCCCGAAGGCACGAGCACGGATGGCGCGCAGGTGCTCAGGTTCCATTCGCGGCTCATCGACCCCGCGACTACGGCGGGAGCACCAATTACGGCGGCGGCGATCCGGTATGTGATCGAGGGCGGCGTGGAGGAACGGGAGCTGTGCTGGTACGGCGATGAGGAATTCATCTCGCATCTGTGGAAGGTGCTGGGCGTGACCGGCTTCTCGGCGCAACTGCACTTCGGCGAGCCACAGATTTATTCGGACCGGCGCGTGGCGGCGGACCAGACGCACGCGGAGATCACGGCATGGCGCGAGGGCAATGTGGTTGAGAGCGAGAGCGCGGTGGCGATGCAGTAGAGCGGGGACGGGTGCGCTAGGCGGTCGACCGGGCGGCGGTTCCGGCTCCTTGAAGCACACATTCGCCAAGAACAAGAGATGATTGTGGATTCGCGTGGACGCTGCGACCGGCGGGACCGCCGCCAATGACGGGGCGATCGACATGGCGGCTGGAGGCGCTGCGCACCGCGGCGCTCAAGGCGTTTTTCTCCGGCTGACGCAAAGGCGCGCTGGCCACGACGGCTGGATTGAGACGGCACGGGCGTTAATACTCGTGTCAAGAGTCGAGTTAAGGCCGGCGGCTGCGCACATTCGCTGCCAATCCTTGGGAACAAAGGAGCGGGCGATGGAAATTGGGCCATCGTGTTGTACGAAGGGATGAAGGCGGGTCAGCCGAGTGAAGATGCGGAGGAGATGATAGGGAACCACGGCACGAGAGAGATCGTTGATGAACCAGCCAAGTCCAGCGTGGGTTTCCATCCATTGCAGGAAGCGAATGACGTCAGGCTCGGTGAGGTGGTGGGTAAAAAGAGAACTGACGACGAGGTGAACCGGCCTGTCAGGCTGCCATTCAAAGATGTCGGCCGCGATCCAACGAATTGCGCTTGAGTGCGGACAAGCTTCGGCGGCGATGGCGATGGCATCGGGATTGAGATCGATGCCCGTGAGCTCGACCGCGACGCCGCGCGCGCGGGCCCAGCGCTCGACGCGGCGGAGGGTGTCGCCGTAACCGCAGGCGACGTCGACGATGTGGAGCGGTTCGACAACGGAAGATGTGGCGGGAGTTGCGGCAACGGAATTGAGCCAACGCAACAGCGGGCGGTAAGCCAGAAACCAGCGATTGAGGCGCGCGAGGTCGCGGAGGCAAGCGCGGAGCTGCTCGCGGGAGCAGGGCTCATCCATTAGTTCGGTGAGCTGGGCGCGACGACGGAAATCGATCGCGTCAGATTGCATGAAAGAGCATGGTTTCCGCGGTGACTCCCGGCCCGAAGGACATGGCGCAGCCGAGTTGGCCGGGGCGGGCGCGCTGCATCAGTTTCTGCAAGACGAACATGACGGAAGCAGAGGACATGTTGCCGAAGTTGAGGAGAATGTTGCGCGAGTCGGCGAGAGCTTCGGCCGGGAGAGCAAGCCCTTGCTCGGCGGCGTCGAGGATGGTTCGGCCGCCGGGATGAACCGCCCAGAGATCGATCGTGGAGAAATCGTGCCCTCGGGTGATTCGGGTGCCCGCTTCAGCAAGCCCATTGCGTAACTGGACGGGGACCTGCCCGGACAGATGCATGTCGAATCCCTGTTCGCCGATGCGCCAGGTGATGAGGTGATCGGTGCCGGCGAGGTTGACGGCGAGAAAGCTGTCGAGGGCGAAGCCGATGGGCTGCGCGGTGACGAGATAGGCGGCGCAGCCATCGGCGAAGACTGTGAAGGCAAGCAATTGCTCGAGGTCCTGTGTTTCCTGCATGTGCAGGGAGCAGAGCTCAAGCGAAAGGAGCAGGACTTTGGAGTCTGGCTCGGAGCGAACGATGTGACGTGCGGCCTTGAGCGCGTTGATGGCGGCATAGCAGCCCATGAAACCGATGAAGGTGCGCTCGACCGAGGGGTTGAGGTGGAGAAGCTCGACGACTTCGTAGTCGAGACCCGGCGCGTAGAGACCAGTGCAGCAGGTGACGATGACGTGCGTAATTCCCTGGCGTTCGGCGTCGGTAAGCGCGAGCTTCAAGAGGGCGCAACGCGCGAGTTGAGGAGCGAACTGTCGAAAGGCCTCCATGCGACGCCCCGTGGAGGGGAAGTTGCCGCGCGCGAAGAGCGCGTCTGCGTCCTGAAGGGCGCCGTCGTCGGTAACGATGGGCTTGAGGAAGGAATAACGGTGGTCGATGGCCGCGAGACGAACCATGCGGCGATAGAGACTGCGGCGCGTACCTTCGGGCAGGAGGCTCTCAGCAAAGGGGATGAAGGCGCTGTGCATGTCATGCGGCGGGACAGCCGTGGCGATGCGGTTGATATGGGCAGTCGTCAAGGCGTCACTCCGAGAGTCATAGGCTTTCATTCCCTTCTGACAGCATATCGCTCCAAATGCCGTAGGGTTGCAATCGCGGTGTCATCGAATTGCAATCGTTGGACGTTTTGAATGTGGATTTGGGTTCACGCCGCGAAAGATGGAGGGGCGGCCGTGGAGCCGCGAACGACGAGACTGGTCGAGACCAGGAACTCGCGCTGCAATCGGGTACTGTCGAGGCCTTCAATTTGGGCGTGGAGAGCATTGAAGGCGGCGCGGGCAAGATCGATGCGCGAGAGGCGGATGGTGGTGAGCGGAGGCAGCGTGTACTCCGCGAAAGCGATGTCGTCGAGGCCGATGACCGAGAGATCCTGCGGCACATGGAGGCCTTTCATATAGGCGGCGCGCAGAACGCCGATGGCGGTCATGTCGTTAGAGCAGACGATGGCGGTGGGGCGATTGGCAAGGTTGTTCAACTGCTCGAAGCCGGCGACGCCTCCCTTGAGTGTGTGGTCGCATTCGATGACCCACTTCTTTTGCAGTTGCAGACCAGCGGCCTGAATGGCAGCGCGGAAGTCGTTCTCGCGCGTGATGGCGGAATGCAGGCTGTGCGGGCCGGAGAGAAAGGCGATGGAGCGGTGGCCGAGCCAGGCCAGATGGCGAACGGCCTGATGAATGCCGGTGGAGTAGTCAAGGAGAATGGTGCTCGCCTTGGGATCATCGAGTTTGAACTCGGCAAGGACAATGGGCACGCCGCGGTGCGTGAGCTGATCGAGCACAGGTTCTTCTTCACCAAAGGTCATGACGGCGACACCGTCGACCTTGCGCTCCAACATGCGGCGGGCACATGAAGCCAGAACAGCGGGGTCACTGTTGGTGGAGCTGACGAGAATCTCGTAACCGCGGGCGACGGCAATCTCTTCAAAGCTCTGGATCAGTTCAGGAAAGAAGGGATTGGTGATGTTCTCGACGATGATACCGAGGAGGCGGCTGCGGCCGGAGACGAGGGTGCGGGCGTGGGTATTCGGCAGGTAGTTCAGTTGCTTGATCGCCTGCCAGACACGTTTGCTCAGGCGTTCGCTCACCAGGGAAGAGCCGTTCATGGTTCTGGAGACTGTGGCGATGGAGACTTTGGCTACGGCTGCAACAGCGCGAATGTCGGGGAGTTTAGCCGCGGTCCTGCGTTTGGGTTTTCGAGGCACGAACTAATCCTAATGCAGCAAGACTGAGAGCAAAAAGGAAAATAATTCGATTTTCCACCGGGGATTCCGAGCGCGGGAAGGGAACGGAGTCAGGCGCTTTCAGAGATGAGCAGGCGCAGGTCGCGGAGGTTTTGGCCGGTGGGTCCGGTGGCGACTGAGTCGCCGATGGCGGTGAAGAGCGGACAGGCATTGAATTCGGCAAGGGACTGCTCGGGATCGAAGCCAAAGGCGCGAGCACGAGCGACCGTGGAGGGATCGGCGATGGCGCCTGCCGCTCGCGTGTTCCCATCGATGCCATCGGAGCCGGCACTCAAGACGGCGATGTGCTCGCCAGGATGGTTGGCGAGCTCGAGGGCGCAGGTGAGGGCGAATTGCTGATTGCGGCCGCCCGCGCCCGGCGTGCGCGTGAGGGTGACAGTGACCTCGCCGACAGAGATGAGGCAAAAGCGTTTGTGCTGGACGCGGAATGTGTGGAAGCGCTCCAGCAGATAACGGGCCGCATCGGCATAGTCCCAGTCGTCGCAGCTGTTGTCGACCACGACGTGATAGCCGTGTTGCCGAGCCAGTGCGCGCGCGTTCTCGACCAGGTCGTGGCTGGAGAGAAGAATTTCGAAGACGGAATCGCGAAATGCTGCATCCTCGCCGCTCATGCTGGCGGCCGAGGTGATGCGGCGGGGCCGAATGGGGTCGGTCCACGGGAGCTTGGGGAGGAACGACGTGCGCCGACTCTTGTTCCCGGGTGACTCGGGCAAGTCTTCGCGCTCAAAGAAGGCGCGAATGGAGGGCGGCAGCCTGGGGGCGAGGTCGTACTTGGCTAGCAGCTCGCGCACTTCTGCGACGGTCGAGTGGTCTGGGGTGGTGGGACCGGAGGAAAGCGCATCGAGCGAACGCAGCGGAACATCGGGGAGAAGCAGGCTGACCTTGACAGCCTCTGGTGCGGCCATGGCGAGACGGCCACCCTTGACCGCGGAAAAATGCTTGCGGAGGGTGTTGATCTCGTTGATGGGAGCTCCCGAGGCAAGCAGCAACTGGTGAAAGGCGACGGTTTCTTCGAGGGTGATATGGGGATCGAGGGGCAGATCGAAGATGGCAGAGCCGCCACCGGAAATGAGGAAGAAGACAAGCGTGTCTTTTCGAGCTTTGTGCAGCAGGGTGAGAGCGGCGCGCGCAGCAGCAAAGGAGTCTTCATTGGGGAGAGGATGGCCACCTTCGAAGTAGCGGAAGCGCCAGTTGCGAGCGGTGGGCATCTGGTTGGTGCAGCAGATGCCGCGCAGGCCTTTGCGTCGCTTCATGCGCTCAAGCAGAACCTGGAGCATGGGGCCGGCAGCCTTGCCGATTGCGATGACGTTGATGCGCTTGTAGGCAGCGAGATTGATGGCGGCAGGACCGCTGCCGTCGGGCATGAGGCGGTTGAGTGTGTGCCCGTCGAAGCGCAGCCGGCGATCGAAGGCGGAAGCGATGTTGCAGGCCTTGATAGCGCCGGTAAAGATTCCGGTAGCCGTCGCGTGAATGGACTCAAGAGCAGCGTCGCTGACGTTAGTCATGGCAGCAACTCCTTCGGCCCAAGCGCCACGCCGGCGAGATGTGTCTCAAAAGGAGTAAATATGAGGGCAGAAATCATTTCACCTTTGATTCTACGCTTTGGCGAGGGGCGCGCCGAGGGGCGGCAGAGGGCCGCCGGACGGGTGCTTGCGTGGGGCCGCGCTGGCTACTGGCAAGGGGGGGCTGGCCGCTACGGTATTCTGGCAGCATCATGAACGAGCCTTCGAAATTGCTTCCTTTTGACCCGATTGGGCTGACGCGCCAGTTATGCGAGATCGAATCGACGACCTACCACGAGGGCGCGGTGGGCGATTTTCTGGCGGAGTTTCTTGAGGGGCGCGGGTGGGAAGTTGAGAAGACGGCTGTGCCACAGCCGGCGGAGAGCGCGACGGCCGGGCCGCGCTGGAATGTGTATGGCGGACCGGCAGGGAACACGCCGGATCTGGTTTTTTCGACGCACATGGACACCGTGCCGCCATATATCCCGTTCAGCGAGGATGCGGAGTGGATGTATGGGCGCGGGGTGTCGGACGCGAAGGGAATACTTGCGGCGCAGGTTGCGGCGGCGGAAGCGCTGCGCGCGGCGGGCTTTCGGATTGGTTTGTTGTTTGTATCAGGCGAAGAGCGCGACTCGGCCGGGGCGAAGGCGGCGAACCTGAAGCCGAAGGGAAGCCGCTATCTGATCAATGGCGAGCCGACGGATAATCGCGTGGCTCTCGCGTCAAAAGGGGCGCTGCGGGTGGTGTTTCGCGCGACGGGCAAGATGGCGCACTCGGCGTATCCCGAGTTGGGCGAGAGCGCGGTGCACAAGCTGGTGCAGGTGTTGGGAAAGCTGCTGGAGCTGAAACTTCCGGCGACGGAGGATGTGGGGCCGAGCACGCTGAACATCGGGCAGATTCATGGCGGACACGCACCGAATGTGATTGCGGATAAGGCCGAGGCGCAGGTGCTGGTGCGGCTAGTTGGCGACTCTGCGCCGGTGAAGGCCGCGATGCTTGAGGCCGCAAAGGGGCTGGCGGAGGTGGACTTCACGCTGGAGATTCCATTTGCGAGGCTGCGCGCGCCGGAGGGATTGCCGACGATGGTGGCGAAGTTCACGACGGACATTCCACAACTGAGCAATTGGGGCGAGCCGGTGCTGCTGGGGCCGGGCAGCATTCACGTGGCGCACACGCCTTTCGAGAAGCTGGCGAAGAGGGAATTACTGGAGGCTGTGGAGCTTTATGTCAAGGTGGCCAAGCAACTGCTTTCGTAGCAGAGTTTCGCCGATCGCCGGGCACAATTACGGAGCAGGCCGAGGGCTGGCGGGCTGAAGCGCGGTTTACGGAGTGGCAGGCGGCTGCTTTGTGAACTCGAAGGTGCAGGTGCGGCCTACGATGCCGAGACCCTGGCCTTTGGTTCCCGTCCCCGTGGTCTCTTGAAACTGAGCTTTGACATCCCATGTATAGTTCGCGCCTTCGCGTACGAAGACGCCGCGAGCATACTCTTTCGAGCCGACGATGCCATTGGCGGTGAGCTTGGCGCTGCCGTCGCTGGCGATGGGGCCGTCGATGGCGAAGTAGCCAGGCTGGCCCGCCGTGCCCCGTTCTCCATGGAGGCTGCCGTTCTGGATGACGCTGACAAACTGCCAGGTATAGCCTTCAGTGTTTCCTTTGGGCGGGCAAGTGAGCTTAGTGAGCCATGCTCCGTCGAAGCGCTCGCTGCCAAATGAGATTGCCGGTAAGAAGATGAGTGCGATGACTACCAGGAGCCGGATCGTGCGCATGACCTTTCCCCCCTACGGCTGGAAAGTCTAGCACTCGCGGCGGAGGACCGTCGGTGACGAGCGGGAAAATGCTCGTTCGACCAGGCTCGTGATTGAGAGTTGCCGTGGCGGAAGACCTTCGCATTCGAATCATGCGGAGTGCTTTTTTGCGCCGTACGGCATCGCTGTCAGGGGCGGGCATTCGCCGTTGCGGGAGGGGGAGTGCGGAGGGCGAAGTCAGCGTCCGCGGAACTGCGGTTCATGACAGGATGCTGATGCATGCCCTGCGACGAGACGCTTTTCGAGACCTGCTGCGCGACCGAATCATAGACCTGGCTCAATGGCGTCTGGCCCTTGCCCGTCTTGAGAGCCTGGAGCAGGAAATAGGTGAAGTAGCCGTGGTGGAGCTGGCTGCTTTCAAGCGACTCTTCGTTGACTTCGCTGGCGGCCATGACGATGCGGCCCGTTCCGTCCGACATGTGCGTAAGCATGGCGCCCGAGGGAGCGGTGTTGGCAAGCGGGGCGGAGGGTTGCGATCCGTTGTCGCCGGCCGCGCCACCGCTGTAGCAGGTGTCGAGAAAGACGGCGGTGCGGAGGGCCTTCATGCGCGTGGAGACGGCGTCGGCCAACTCGACCATGGGATACGCCGTGGCGTAGAGGGCATCCTCGTCGAGTTTTCCGCCGGAGTAGACTTCGGTGTCGTAGGTGATGAGGTAGTTTGCGCCGCCTGCCGTGTCTGTAGTGCGCGGCGTGCCATGCGTGGCGACGTAAATCACGACGAGATCGTTAGGCTCGGCGTGGCGCGCAATCCAGTTGAGCTGTTCCTTGATGTTCTTTGTAGTGGCCTGATCATCGGTGAGGACGTGGACGTTGTCCACGGGAAAACCGCCGATAGAGGGGTCTTTGAGCGCAGTGGCGAAGGCGGTGGCATCGGTGCCAGTGTAGTTGAGCTGAGGAATGGTCGTGTCAGTAAAGTGACCGATACCGATGACGAGCGCCCACTTCTGTTGCACTGGACCGGGCTTGACCGGCGGGGCGGCAGGTACGGGAGTCTCAGTGCCCTCAGCCTCGATGCCGCGCGAGGCCGGAGTTGAAAGGCTCAGTGGATTCAGATCCTGATCGAGCGCCTCAGAGCCGTTGAAGCGCGCCTTGTCCATAGCGTAGTTGGCGAGAGCGGCGTGGCCAAGGCGCTTTTCGACGAGACTGCGGTAGTACCACGCATCGCCCAGTTCGGGGCATTCAGCGAGGGCGGATTTGAGCAACTGCAGCGCGTTTTCAAACGCGTCATTTCCGCTTTGCGGTGTGATTTGCTCGAGCGCCTGAACGATGAGGTCCTGGCCTGCGCCGCAGCGAATTCCCTGAGCGCGCGCGCAGGGAGATGCGACGAGCGTTGCGGCCAGCAACGGCAGAACGGCGAGTCCGAATCGATTGCGAGAGTTCATTTTTCGGCTACGTGCCCTGTGGATGACCCCGGCTTCTTTGCGGACCGAGCTTTCATTGCGTCCAGGACATGGGCGCTTACACCGCTACTGACGAGAGTTTGCTGACCGGCAGGGCTGAGGTCGAAATCGATGGCATTCGCACCGTTAATCGCCTGGATGATGGTTCCCTCTTCCATGCCCGATTTCACCATGGTGATGATCTGAGTGTTGTTCAGCCCCTTGTGCACAACAGCGTGCGGCTTCTTTGCGGCCTGTACCTTCATCTCGGCGAGGAGATGCACGCTGACACCCCCCGTGGTGAGGGCTTTCTGACCGGCCGGCGTGAGATCGAAGTTGACCGCGCTGGCCCCGCGAATGGCCTGAATGACGGTGGCGTCGTCCATGCCGGACTTGACCATGGCGATCACCTGATCGTTGGTCAAGCCCTGGGCCTTGGAATTCGCGGCGTCGACAGACTGGTTCCTGGCTTTGTCCGCGTCACGCTGTTTTTGCAAATCGAGTTCTTTGTAGTGCGCGATCGCGGTCTCGATGCGCTTCTGCGGCTCGACGAAATACTTCTCGGTGGGCTTGGAATCAATTGCCTTGCCGTAGTTGATGGCGGCCTGGTCGAGGTACTTCATGGCTATCTTCTCATCGTCGGCCTCATAGGCAAGCGCCTCGTAGGCCACGCCAATGTCGTAGAGCCGGTAGGCGTCTTCGTCCGGTTTAGGAAACGCTGGGGCGGTCTCAAAGGTTTCGAGGGCGCGCTCCCAAAGCCCTGTCAGGGCGTCCTTATCGCCTTCCTCAAGCGGGCCGTCCTTGCGCGCAAGCAGCACGTCGATGGCTTCATCGGAGTTGACGATATGCTCGGCAATCTGCTGCACGGCGTCGATAATGAGCTTCGAGCGCACCTCGGAAGTGCCGAGGGCAGTGTTGTCCGCGGTTTTCTTGCCTTTTAGCTTGTTCCAGGTGCCGCTCAGCGACCCCTTGACGCCGTTAGAGGTCGAGATCCCCGAGCTATCGAATTGCTCGTCGTACTTTGCGCTGACGTTATCGGAAGCCAGGATCCTGCCATCGGCCGTTTTCGCCTGAAACGAAACGATCAGGTCGCCGGAAACGCGCTGAAATGTCTGGGTTGTCGGAGCTCCCCTGACAAGGGCCACCGCTGGCGCCGTGGTGTCAGTCTCATGCGGAGGTTCGTACTGGGTTATGCGGCAGGCGATGGCGGTGTTGGGATTGTCATCCTCACGCAGATCGGGATCGTCTTTGAGCAACTCGGTTTCGAGCACCGCCTGAAAGTCGTATGGCAGGGCGCCGTCTTCGCTGTCCGCGGTCACCGTAACCTTGATCGAATTACCCGGCAGACGCACTACTGCGGGCAATTTGCGGTGAAGCGTGACTTTTTCCTTATTGGCGCCAAAACCTTGCGCGCCGGCGGGAGCAGTCACAAGCGCTGCGACACTCAAAGTTGCCAATACGACGAATTTTACCGAACGGCTCATCTCATCCCCCATCGATTTACCGTTTGTTGACGCCGCCAGATGCCAGGGGCGGCGCCATTCACAACCAGCATACCCGCACACGCGGGCAACCGTCAGCTCTCTAATCCGCTTTCGCCTTGGGAGTTTCCTCTTTGGGCTTGGGAGCTTCTCCGTTGGTCGTGGGAGTCTCCTGTTTGGACTTGGTCGTGCTCTTTTTGGTGCTTGATGATGAGCAGGATGATGAAGTCGAGGAGCTGGAAGCAGCGGGCCTGCTCAAGTTTGTGTCGGAAGGCTGAACTGTGATGTGCATTGAGGCGTAAGTAATCCCGGGAACCGAATTCTCCGCGCGCTCCGGTAGCGGCAGATTTGGATCGGCGTCTTTGGCGACAAGGTAGCCCTGGATCAAGTCGAGATTCGGCAGAGCTTTGGCCAGCTCGTCGACATGCCTCTGCGGAACCATTAGATAGTCGCCCGATTTGAGGCCGATATAGGCGGGATCACGATCGGGATCGTCCAGCGCCTGTTGCGTGGCTACGGCGTGAGTGAGGTTGCCGGCCATGATGAATCGTGTGCGGTCTTCCCAGTAGCTGAGCGCCTCAGTAAACGTGCTGAGAGCGGGCACGCTGATGGCCGGAAGACTGACGATGGGAGCCGCGATTTTCGCGCCCTGAATCATAATGTTGAGGGCCTTAACGAACATCGATTGGGCTGCGGCTCTGGAGATGTTCACAGCCAGCTTGCCGGTTCCCTCCGTGAGCAGGATCTTGCTGGTGCCTTGCATGGCCTGGGGCGAGCGAAAGCCGAGCGCGTCGAGAGAGACCTTGCCCGCATTGTTGGGCGAAACCGACGCGATGGCCGACCAGGCAAGAGGCGTGAGGATATTGACGAAGGGGTGAACCTGCGTGGTGTCGACTCGCAGTTGCGAAACTTTCAGATTGCTTTCGCCGGCTCCGGGACGAAACTGGGCGAGGGCAATGCTGACACCGACGTCACCGTCGTGATCGAGCAACTCTTCCTTCCGAATATCTGAGGCGTAGCGAAGGCGCTTGTTGTCGGTGTCATAGTGCAGGTATTGGGTTTGGGCCGCAGGATCGGGAAGCTGGTCTGTGGGACCGCGTGAAGCAGCTTTGCTGCCGTAGTTCCCGCTGTAGGGGTTGACCGAGTCGTAGAACCCGGTCCAGAAACTGTAGGAATCGTGAGGCAAGTCTTCCGCCGGGACTGGACGAGGAGGAGGAGGAGGAGGAGGAGGCGTGGAAGCCTGTGCGGCGGCGAGCTGGGGAAGCAGCGCCGTGATCATGCCGAGCGCGGAAGCGTCGGCGAGGAAAAGGCGTCGAGAAACTGGCATCGGTTCACCCTCCATATGCCTTGCCGGAGTGATTCAATGAGCTGCCGGCTGCTCAATTGGTGTATGGGTCCGATTCATGAAACCGGTCGATGATACAAGAAGCCTGATTGATGCATGAAGCCTAATTGGTCGTGCTTTGAGGGGCACTGTGAACAGTCATGAGCCCAATGCTCCAATTGGTGGGGACCTCGCCGGAAAATCCGCGGGTTCCTCCGCTGGTTTGACTCAAGAGTTTTTCCAGGGGCGACGCGACTCCGCGCGTGCCGCGCGAGGCGACGCCTTCAAAGTTCAGTACGTATGGGTCGGCGAGCGGCTGCTCGGTGCTCAGCATGATGAGCGTATCCACGCCATAAGGCGGACCGATGCGCAGGACCGGCGCGCCGGGAAGAACGAACTGGCGGCCATTTTCAGAATCGTTAGGAAACTGATTCTCAGAGTAGTCGCGCGGGTAAAGAACGGTGCCCTGACCGTAGCAATCGATGTCGAGGACATAGACCCAGCGATGATCGATGATGCGGTCGTTGGAGGCGAGGGCCATTTTGAGCTGATCGCCCTGGTGCGTGGTCTGATTTGCCGGAAGCGGCGAGGTGGCGTTGGAGGGAAGCAGGGTCAGCGAATAATATTCGTCGCTGGACGCGTCCGCAGGGCTGTTAGCCAGTTCGAGCCAGCCGTGGACCTTGGCGAGCAGGGACGAGTAGTGGTTCAGTTTGTCGCCGGCGGCATCGATGGCGGAAGCGCTGCCGACGGGCACCCAGTCAGTGCGCACCGGGTACTGCGAGGAAGCCGAACAGCCGGGGCTGTGCGGGGGCGCATTGGGCGAGGGCGGTCCAGCCGCAAGTTCGCTCTTGTGATACCAGGCGTAAGCCGGACCATTGGCGGTGAGGACGCCGGTGAGCGCGTAGTTCGCGACAGACATATTGCCGGCGACTTGAACGGCGCTGTCGGCGCCGGCCGCCTTGACCTTTGCGGCCAGCTCCTGCGAGGGCGGAAGATTGACCCACAACTTAGCGCCGGCGGGAAGGTTCTTCTTGACTGCATCGGCGGTCAGCGGCGCACCGAGGTTGGTGGAAGTGGGCGAACCGGCCTGCTGCAGCGTCCAATTCGTGCCGTCCCAACTGAGGACGTGGGTCCACGGCTGCTCGGCAGGATCGGAGACCAAAGCAGCGCCAGATGATTGAAGCTGCGCGGCGGCTGCGTCGATCTGGTCCTCGGAGAGATTGGATGGCCAAAGCCAGACGAGCAAAGGAGGATTATCGGCGGGGATCCATTTGCTTAACTCGAAAAGGTCTCCGGGAGAAACTTTCGCTCCCGCCGGACTGACGATTTCGGCAGAGGAGCGTGCGAGGCCGTCGAGGCTGGTGATGCGAAGGAGAACTTTTGGGCCAGTGCTGTTGGCGATAGCGGCGGTGAATTCGCTGCCGACACCGAGGCCGGAGGCGCGGCCGATGTCGAGTGAGACAGAGCCGTCATCGTTTGTGCCGAGCGCAGCAGCGCGCACTTTGTCAGACTTGGCGGCGGCGCCACCGAAGAGCGGTTGTTCGCGCCGCGCGGCCGTAGCATCGAGGTCAGGCTCCTGATCGGGCACGTTGCTGCCCTCGAGGACGGCCTTTACACGCTCGTAAACGACGGAAGCAGGCGTGTCGGCAGGCAATGCCTGCAGAGCTTGAAGTAGCGCGGCAGTAAAAGCGCCGTGCGGCTCAGTACCCGCCGGCATTTCCTTGGCGGTCTGATCCTGTTGCGCCGCGGAAAAGACCAGCGCGGAATTGTCGGTGCGTTGGGTTGGCGCAGGGCGCGGTTGGCCGTTGGGCAGCGCGTCTGGAACTTCATTGATGTCGCGGGGATCAAAGGCCAGAGCGCGTTCGCGGTAAACCGGGCCGATGCCGCGGCTGATACCGCCGGAGTGACAACTGTCGAAGATGACGGTGAGATGGACGCCCTTGTCGAGAGCGGCATTGAAGATGCGCGTCATCTCGCGGTCGCGGACGTCGTAGCCGCCCTTGTAGGCGTCAGAGGGAACCATTGTGCTGTCGGCGTGGACATACTGACCGCCGACCAGCACGGTGAGCTTGTTGCCCTTGCTGTTGACTCGAAGCGAGCCATGGCTGGCGTCGTAAAAGACAACGGTGTCGCCCTTTTGCGGGACGTCCACTAGATATTTCTGCATGGCGGCAAGAATGCCATCGTGCGTGGTCTGATCGGCTGGAAGGAGGACCACACCCGGACTCGAATGGGGCGGCGCCGGGTTGGTGAGCAGAACAACGTTGGTGGCCGGGAAGCCGAACTTCGGACTGGTGAGGAGGTCGGCCATGGCTTGCGCGTCGTTGACGGACCCGTCGAGATTCTCGAAGGTCCCCAACTCGCAGCGGCCATAGATGCAGCCGGCCGGATGATCCGGCGTGGTTCCCGCGGGTTGATATGTATTGATGCCGATGAGGAGGGCTCGTTCGGTTTGGGCAACAGCGGACGACCCAGCGAGCGAGCCAGCGAACACGAAGGCCAAGGCGGAAAATCCGGCGACGTACGCTCTCATGCGAACTCCCATTGCAAACTGCAAGCCGGGGCGTTCCCCCATTTTCGCGGCAGCATCCGCGGACCCCAAAAACCAAGCGTGGCAACCTCATGAGGAGGGACCACACGCCTCGCGGTCATCAAGCCACGCGACATCAAGAATCGCTCCGGTTCACGCCGGATGAAACACTGACCTTTTCAGGAAGTTGCTCAACCGGCGCCGCAAGAAAAGGTATGCGCCGAAGCTTATTCCCCTGCGTTTATCGACGTAAACCGAGGCGCAAGGGTTTCAATGAAAATTGGTGTTCCTTGGGGGGGCGAATCTAATCAAGTCCTCGCCGCGAAACCACTCGCTGTCGAGAACAGCAAGAGTATAGCTCTCCGACGCAACAAAGCAATCAAAAATGTTCCGGCGCGGGGATGGCGGGATTCCTCGTCAAGGGAGCGCAGAAGAGGGCACGGGGAGATGAACCGAATTTACGTCCTGCCTCCGCCCAGGAAGGGCAGGGGTGACCATCTCCGTGCAGGAAGATCGGCGCGTAGGCGCAGCAACGCATCGTTCCCCAGGCCAGCCGATCTGTCAATGAACTGTTGCGGGAAGATCCTTCGGTGAGGTCTTTCGACGGTCTGCTGCAAGCGCTCGCACTCCGACGAAAAGCTCGCGATGGAACTTATCCGGTGCGGCTTGATCGGCCAACCGGAGCGGTTCCAGCACGCCACCATGGCTGGCAAATAGTGCGGACATCAATCAGCATGGTCCTGTACTGCGGATGCCGGCAGCCCTCATCGATGGTGCAAAGATCGGGGTGCAAAGATCGGGCAGGGAACAGGCGCGAGACGTAATTCAAATGTCATACAGCGTCTCGCGTCCGATTTCCTTCATGGATTGTCTGCGTAGACTAAAACATGTGGAATGAAAATGATATAAGATGCTGTGAATTCACGATTGTCAATCATTTGTCTCACAATCTTTCTTGCGTTGCTCGCCGTTTCTGCGTGATACTTTTAGGATATTCTGGACTCCGGCTCAATGCGAATGGAGCGTTGTGGCCCTTTTGTCAAGGGTGGGGTGACGTGTGTCCCACAGTTGGAAAAGCATATCTGTTTAGCTTAGAGATTTCACCGATCATCTGGGACTTACAGGGGCGGAGCCTACCCTAAATCAAAGCAAGCCGACGATTCAAGAAGGGCCCAAGTATTCTCATTCCTTCCCTTACCATTCAAGAATTCTGGTGAGTAAACGGTGTAGTTCTACATCTCGAAGCCAGGCTCAGGGGGTTCAATTATGGCAGGTCTGAGGCTGCGGTCACGCACGATAAGCGTTCGTCTTTCCGAAGAGGAGTACTTGACTCTCAGGCGCGTCTGCTCCTTGACCGGAGCACGCAGCGTATCGCACCTCACGCGCGAAGCTATGCGCTCCATTCTGGGAGATGCGAATCGAGAGGTTCCATTGGGACGTCATCTCGAAGAATTTCGCGCTGACATGAAGAATTTAGAGAAGAAGGTAGAGCGATTAGAGGCGAAAATCACAACGTTCAAGGCCAAAGGCGCAGAGTGAGCGAGAGTGAGTCATTGAACACGAATAAGGTTGCAAGCTTTGCACCATCAACATGAAACGACAAACCCACGCGTCAAAAGGTTAAGAAATGCCCAGCGTATTGCTTTACATTCGAAGAATGTCTGAATCCAGGCCGCGTTGGACCCACATCCGCAGCTTCATGTTTGGATTTGGATTGGCCGTATTGTTTTGTGGCGTCATCACTGTCCAGCTTGGTCGCGCCCAGGGAACGGACCAGAGCAGTAACGGCGAGGGCGCCAACCAGGGATCGGGATCTGCCCCGAACAGTGACGCCCAGGCACCATGTCCTGCACGGAGTGGCGCCGAGGGAACGGACCAGAGCAGTAGCGCCGAGAGCCCCGCTCAGACATCGGCCCCGGGCAGTGACACTCAAGCACCATGTCCACCAGGTAGCAGCAGCGAGGGAACAGCACCGGGCAGTGAAGCGCAGGCACCGGGCCAGAGCGTTGGCACGACACCATCGTCTCCCCAAAGTAACAATACCCAAACACCAACCGAGAATAGTCGTAAACAAGCAACAGGTGTGAATGCGACGCCTAAGGGAACGGGTACCGAGAGCCATCAAAGTGAACCCCAAGATATACAGCAGCCCAATCCATATACGAATATGCCCTCGCTGCACGATCTCTACACCCAAGTCCCCGCCACCGGAGGCAAGCTGCAGCGCTTTGGCAGCAACGCTTTTATTGTTGGCACAGGGAACGCGAACGAGTTGCCGATGGATCTCCCGGCTGGCCCCGATTATGTTCTTGGACCGGGAGATAGCCTGATCGTGAATATGTGGGGCGGCCTCTCAAACCGGCTGACCAGAATGATCGACCGCCAAGGCCAGATTGAACTGCCTGAAGCGGGCACAATCATGATCAGCGGAATGACGATCGCGGAGGCGCAGAGCGCCATCCAGCGGGTCCTTAGCGCGCAGTTTCAGAGTGAGCACGTCGAAATCTCTCTTGGCCGGCTTCGAACGGTGCGAGTCTATGTCGTGGGAGACGTGCAGCGGCCCGGCGCTTATGATGTCAGCTCTTTGTCAACACCGCTGAGCGCCCTTTACGCCGCCGGCGGCCCAACTAGCCGCGGCTCGCTGCGCGTCCTGCGACAATATCGTGGCATTCAGCTGGTCCGTGAGATCGACCTTTACGATTTTCTTTTGAAGGGCGTCCGCTCGGACGTCGATCGTCTTTTGCCTGGAGATACTCTCCTGGTACCAACGGTCGGTCCGGAGGTTTCAGTAGAAGGAATGGTGCATCGCCCCGCGATATACGAACTGAACGGTGAAAAAACACTGAATGAGGTTCTCGAACTGGCGGGGGGTGTGCTGCGTACTGCGAGCTTGAAACAAATCAATGTCGCGCGAATTGTGGCCAACCAAAGCCGCACCATGTTAAGTCTGCAACTCCCCGACAACCCGGCCGAGGCGGCGCAGAAGCTGGCCGACTTCCCGGTAGAGGGTGGCGACGATGTTGTAATTTCGCAGATTTTGCCCTACAACCAAGGCGCAGTTTATCTCGAAGGACATGTCTATCGTCCCGGCGCGTATCCCTACAAGGATGGGATGACGATTAGTGACCTTTTGCGTTCGTACCAGGACGTGCTACCCGAACCGGCTGACCATGCGGAACTTGTTCGCCTTCTGCCGCCCGACTACCGGCCCGAGACCACCAGCTTTAATCTCCACGACGCGCTGATCGGAAATGATTCGTTTCCTCTCGAACCTTTCGATCTGATTCGTATCTATGGCAGGTACGAGATCGATTCACCCACCGTTTCCATCGAAGGGGAGGTCCTTCGTCCCGGCGCCTATCCGATGTCTCAGGGTATGACCGTGGCCGGACTGGTAAGCATGGCCGGAGGATTCAAACGTAGCGCCTATCGGGATGAAGCCGACCTTTCCAGCTATGTGGTACAAAATGGCCAAAAGGTGCTAGTGAGCCATAGCACCGTCGCAGTGGAGAAGGCGCTCGATGGCGACAAAGAGGCCGATATGGCCCTTAAGCCGGGGGATGCCGTTAGCATTCGGCAATTGGCCGGCTGGCAAGATATCGGTTCGTCGGTGACGATAACCGGCGAGGTCGAGCATGCCGGCAGCTACGCGATTGAACCGGGAGAGCGCCTTAGCTCCGTGCTGAGGCGAGCGGGAGGGTTTAGAGAAGATGCGTATCCGCCCGCCGCGGTTCTGGAGCGGGAGCAAGTCCGTATGCTGGCCGAGCAGGCGCGTCAGCAAATGATTCAACAAATCGAGAACACCCCCCCCGAGGTCAAACCAGGAATGATCGGCGCGCAAGCAGCGGCAGATGTGAAGCAATCTCTCGAGTCGCAACGGCAGGAGATTCTCGCGAGCCTTCGAAGCCATCCCGCCAGTGGCCGACTGATCATCAACATATCTTCTGACGTCAGCAGGTGGGAGAATACCCCCGCGGACATTGAACTGCGCGCAGGTGACACCTTGCTCATACCCAAGCGGCCAAACTTCGTCCTAGTGAGCGGCCAAGTTTATAACCCAGCCGCGATTAGCTATGTGCCGGCGCGAAATCTCGCCTGGTACCTGCGCAGGGCGGGCGGCGCGACACCTGTCGGCGACAAGAAGGACATCTACGTGCTCCACGCCGATGGGTCAGTTATGCCGCACGACAACAGCTGGCTGAGCGATAAGTTTATGAACGCTCGCTTGCGGCCCGGCGACACTATCTTCGTGCCCCAGAGGATTGTCGGCGGTTCTACGGTCTGGCAGAACGTAGCGGCAGTGGCGCAGGCCATGTCGGCGGCTGCCTTGCCGATCGCTATCGCCGCAACCTACTGACAAAATAAAGGACCGCCTTGAGGTAGTTTCAAGAATCCGGATAAATGCGCGGCATTTACCCATAAGACCGAAAGCTGGCGCGAAAGCGGCAAGACGCCCCTTCGTCAGCCTTTCAATGTGAACGTCGACTCAGTTTGCAGGCAGCGAATCCGGTATCGCAACGTTTCCCAGAGAGTGAGTTTCAAATGGACGATTCTCAAAGTGCAACACCAGCCTCGGAACTGTCCGCCCAGACAGATGAAGTTGAAGCCGCCGATGCCGAGGAAGCCGGCGAAGCGCTAAGCTCAAAAATCGCTCGTTTCCTGCGGACATGCTGGGTAAGAAGATGGATGGTCATTGGCATTCTTGTCGCCGGCATTCTCGTCTCGTTGCTCTATGCTTTCCATCTTCCAGCCGTCTATACATCGACAACAACTTTAATGCCTCCTGACAGCACCTCTCCGGATTTCAGCATAATGGACGCGCTGTCGAGCAATCCCGCAACCAGGCTTGGCAGTGAAGAGCTGGGGCTGTATACCCCCGGCGACTTATTCACAAGTATTCTGGAAAGCCGGAACGTCCAGGATGGATTGATAAATCGCTTCGATCTCGCACATTACTATAAGACGCGCCTTATCGAGGACACTCGCAAATCGTTGGCGGCCGACACCAATATCGTGGTAGACCAAAAGAGCGGAGTTATCACGATTAGTGTTACGGCGAGGAATCCTGTACTCGCTTCAAATTTGGCGCGGGGATATGTAGAGGAACTTAATCGTGTAATGACCGAGAATTCCACGTCCGCTGCGCGCCGTGAGCGGATCTTTCTCGAGGAGCGGGTAAAAGATATTAAACAAAAGCTCGATGAATCCGCTAAGGAACTTAGTCAGTTTTCCGCCAAAAGCGGTGCAATCGACATGGCCTCGCAGACGAGATCGACGGTAGAAGAAGGGCTCAGACTGCAGGCCGAGTTGATCGATGGACGCAGCCAACTGGCGGCACTACGGCAGACCTATTCGGAGGATAATCTCAAAGTGCGCGCTCTAGAGGCGCATAATGCGGAGTTACAGCAACAACTCAACAAGATGGGCGGGCTGCCTCAAGGATCGGGTGCCGACACAGATACAACCAAGTCTCCTTATCCTACCGCTGACGAATTGCCCACCTTGGGACTTACTTACTATGACTTAGAGCGTGAAATGCGCGTTGAGGAAGCGCTGTGGGAGGCCCTCACAAAGCAGTATGAGGCGGCCAAAGTGGAGGAGGCCGAGGAGCTTCCGACGGTTCGCGTTTTAGACGTTGCCGAAATCCCCGGGCGGAAGTCTGGGCCTTCGCGGCAGATGATTGTCGAGTCAGGCGCCCTGTTTTCACTTGTCGTGGCCTTGATTGCGGTTCTCGTGGGGATGATTTGGGAGGCAATGGATCCTCAGGATGAGCCTATGCGAGGGCTAACAGAGATCATAGAGGGCGCTTTGAATTCTCGACGGTGGTATTGGAAGCTGCCCGGAATGGGGTGGATTCGCGGATGCTTAAAGGGATCGGGAGGACCAGGATAACCCGCCGGAACCGTCTCGCGATTGGTGGCTATGATTCAGCTTAATTCAATTCTGGATCGCCGCAACGCAGTCATATCTAAGGCCAAGAACCGAGCGCGATTTGAACTGGATCGCTGATGCGCCGACGCGAGGAGTCACACATTTAAAGGTCGGAGAGCCGCTTCACTAAGATGAAAACTATCGATGGTTTGGCCAATTTACAGCGCCAATTCGCAACGCATCCGCTTACGAGTAACGCGCCCCTGAGAGCATGGGCACGCTTCGTATCGTGGCAACTACGGAGCCGTCTTAAACACGAGATTCTTTTCCAGTGGATCGGGGGGCAACGACTCGTGGTCCAGCGCGGTATGGAGGGGGCGACCCAGAACATCTACGTTGGTTTGCACGAGTTCCCGGACATGATGCTTCTTCTCCACTTTCTTAGGAAGGGTGATCTGTTTCTGGACGTTGGCGCCAATATCGGAAGTTTCACAGTACTTGCCTCCGGGGTTTGCGGGGCAGAAACCTGGGCGTTTGAGCCAGACCCGGATACATTGCGACATCTCAAGCAGAACATTGCTGTGAACGGCCTGGACGCACTTGTAAAGGTCTATCAATGTGCGCTGGGAGCAGAGCAAGGTGAAGTGGCGTTTACATTCGGTCTCGATTCGATAAACAGAATTGCTTGTGCCAATGACAGGAATGTTCGAATGACTCGCCTGGAGAGGCTCGACAATGTTATCGGTTGTTCTGACCCGATTATGATCAAACTCGATGTCGAAGGAGCCGAACAAGCTGTCCTTGAAGGAGCGAATGCACTACTCGCGAATCCGAGCCTTAATGTCGTTGAGTTAGAAACGCTCACACCGGAGAGCGCTGATATTCTGAAGGGAAATGAATTCGCACGGGCGTTCTATGATCCATTTCGCCATAAGTTAAGCCGAGAACCAATTGGTCTAAAATCATCAAACGCCTTGTTTGTCAGAGATTGGTCTCTTGTTGCGGACCGTTTGGCGGGGGCCAGGAAGATTGAAATCTTCGGCCGTGAGATTTGAGCGACTTCTTGAAACCCTTCTCATGAGAATCTGCAACGGTCATGTCTGCGGTTTCCCTCTGCAACTGGCAGCACAGGAGCCGCTACGGTAGATTGTGCGGAAGGAAAGACGTGACGCGACAATTCACCGCAACTTCCAGGCAAGCCAATGGAGCTCAAGTTCGGACCTCAATTGACTGCGTCTACCGATTGCGAATGCGGCTCACCTGAGGATTGAGCGAACTTGTTCAAGACATTCCTTGTGACAACGGTCAGCGGAACCACTTGCGCAACAAGGACTGAGATGACGGTTCCCAGGACCGCACCGATGATTCCATAACGGAAGACAAAGAGGATGGAAAGGGCGAGGTTCAGCACAGCCATCACAAGCGCGCCGACGACTTGAACCCGGAGTTGCCCCACGCCGTTCAGTAAGAAGTTCATTGGTTGCAGGTAGGCGTAGAGAACGCATTGAAGGCCGAATACGGTCAACAATGCAGGCGAGGCATGCATCTGAGGGCCTACCCAGACGGCCAGGATTTGGTTTCCGAAGATAGCCAGGAAGGCTGCGGCAATGATGGTTAGCGCGGTCCCACTAACAGCGATTCGCGTGAAACTTCTGCGAATCCAGGGTCCGTCTGAGTGAGCCACTGCATCCGCGTAAGCTGGCCACATGGCACTGGAAAGCAGAATCAAGAACGAATTGATCATGCTGAACAGCCGCGCCGGAACGGCATAGGCGGCCACCGACTTAGCACCGAGAATCTGCGCGATGACGATGTTATCGGTCTGCATGCCAACCGATATGGCAAGTTGCAGCAGGAAGAACATCATTCCGGTATGGAAGAGCCGCGATGCCGATTCTCGCGAGAAGGCGCTGGGGCTCGGCAGCAACTCCGGATGAGACCGGCCAAAGAGTTCCAGACCATTAAGCATTGAAACTATGACCGGCGGGGCGGCAAGGCTCAGCACAAGAAGCGGAAGACCCCCGTGGATGCGAATGGCAAACAGCAGAGCAGCCAGAGAAGCTATGCTTCCGAGGCTGTCCCACAGGTTGTTTGCGAATCCGTTCTGCATGCCTGTCTGAATATTCCGAATTGCGAACAAAGGCACGTTGAGGACGAAGCAGTAAAAGAAGACCAGAAGCGCTGGTCCGGCTTCGCGCATGGCCAGCGGGGAACGAAGGTTAAACAGCCGGCTCGTATCGATAAACGGATAGGCGGCAGCCATTCCCAGAGCAAGGAGGGCCGCAATTACACAGAGCGTCCAAAATCCGCTGGCGCTTGCCTGTCTCGCCGCACGCAAATCTTTACGGCCCACGGCGTTTGCCACGATGTTGATCAAGCCGTTGCCGATGCCGAGATCGGCAAAACTCATCATCATGACAACCGATGTGATTGTCATCCACATCCCATAGCGCTCGGCGCCGAGGTAACGAAACGTCAGGCGGACGGTAAGAATCGACGTCGCCATCGAGACGATTTTGCTGAACGAAGCCGCTGCTGCTGTCATCGAGGCGCGACGATAGCGCTCACGCGACCGGTCTCCGGCGGTCTCGATTTTGCCGGACCGGAGCCGCAGGAACGAGCGCAGCCAGGGTAAGGCACTTCTTGCGTACGAAGCGAACGATTTCATTGAATCCCGAACGGGCGACTGGCGGCCCGATGAAACAAGGCAGAAAATTTCTTTGCGACGATGGATGGCGCGAAATATTGGTCGAATCTTTGTTTTGCACTCAAGGCTAACCTGGTCCGCAGATCGCTATCGTCACAAAGACACTCCAAACTGGCTGCCAGGTCACCCGCATCTCCACTTGTAACAATGCCGGCTTTGCCATCATCGACAATTTCCCGTTGCACTTCCCAGGCGGGGACGACCGGAATAGCGCCCTGGGCCATTGCTTCAAGGTAAACCAACCCGTAGCTCTCAAAATAGGATGGCATAAGGAGAACGTCGCTGTCCTGCATCCGCTGCAGCACCTGGCCGGAGGGCAGCGCATTTGTGACCTGCAGGTTTGGAAGCGGAGGCGCAGCAATCGGGCCGTCGGTATGCGCGGAAACAACGGTAAGATGAATCCGCTTTTGAACGCTGGCGGGCAGGCGAACCATCGCTGCGTAGACTCGGTCAAGCCCCTTTCTTCGCGCTTCGTTGCCTACGAAGAGGCAGCGGAGCGGTCCGACCCGTTCAAGCTTCTTGTTCATGCGATCTGGGGCGATTGGTTTCACATCGGGCAAAAAGAAAGGCACCGCAACAAACTTGTCAGCAATCCGAGGAAACCATTGGCCCAGCCGCGTTCGTTCCGCCTCAGTGGAAACCAGGACGGCGGCAGCTTTCTGAAAGCCCCTCGACTTTATTTCACGTTCAATGGCAAGGTCATCATCCAAAGCGCCGCGCGCCCGGACCATTGCAGGATCGAGGATTGAGTTATGCCACACAACGGGGATCGAGTCTGCGTTGCGCGGAAAATCGTCGTGGCAGAAGACCAGGTCGCAACCACTTTTTGCAAATTCTCTTCGGTCAAGCGTTGAGCTCTTATCGTGTGCCTCAGAAATCTTCAGCTCGCGGTAGATAACGCCGCGAGCCCACTTCAGGTGCACACGCAGGACCGTTGAATTTGACCGCGCGAGGTAAAAAGCGCAATTTTGAACGAATTCGCCGATTCGTGGGATCAGGAACCGTGTGTATCGCCAATCTGTGTTCCTCCGGCGGATGAACCATTTCGGGGTTTGGATATACACCTTGACGGGAATTTCCATCGTGCCTCTTGGTTCCAAACGAATATACCACTGGTCAGTGTCGCGAGCGGTTTCATCGGATTCGGAAAGGACCAAATGAAGCTGGTGCGGGTATTTCTTGTCGTAGCCCTTGTAGCCAATCTTGGCTTCGGGTTGAGGCAATTGGTGCTGCGGGGCGGATACGGGGACTTCTTTGTCTATGACACGGCCGCCAGCCTGGTCCGCTCAGGCCAGAGCATGTCGATCTATGACGGAGCCGACACTGGCGTCGATCCTCAGGTACGCTGGGCCGACCCGGGCTCAAAGTTCGCCGCCGCCGCACGTTCTTTGGGAATCTCTCCGGTGCGACTCTATGTCTATCCCCCCTTGCTGGCGGACCTCCTGGTTCCGTTTTCTCTGTTGCCAGTCATCGCCGCGGCGCGCCTTTGGTTTGCCTTATGCACAGCGATGCTTGTCGCGGCAGGAGCTATCGCGGCGCGCTCAATGGGCGCGCGATGGCGATCGTGGGCCATGCTGGCTTGGATGTCCGCCATTTTGGGACTAGGTCTATATTCCCTATCCTGGGGACAAGTAACTCCACTGCTTTGTCTTCTGTGGTCTCTGGGAATCTTCACCTACAAAAAGGAATCGCCCTATCTCTCCGCTGTGGCGCTGGCGATGGGCACAGCGATCAAATTGACGCCTGTGCTGGCGGTCGTCCCATTTCTGGTTTGCCGCGAGTGGAAATGGCTTCGCGCTTATCTGCTCTTGCTCGTTGCTTTGATAGCGGCGATGGTCATGCTGAACGGTCCCGCCAGCCTTTTGGATTATCAGGTGCACGTTCTGCCTTCAATGTCGGCCGGTTACCCCGACCCATACAATTTCTCGATCTCGTCGGCCTTCCGGCTTTTCTATCTTGTAGTGCATCGCCCGTCATCTCTCACCTCCGCTGCGCCGCAAGCGATCGCTACCCTCTGCTCGGTGTTGACGGTGGCTGTGACCTGCTGGATGATCCGAAAGCGCCGCGAAACTCTTTCGCAGAAAGAACGGTGGGCAATTCTCGCCGCCATATCCATGCTGTCAGTGAGCCTGGCACCGGTCTCCTTCCAGCAGGCCTACATCGTGGTTGCGTTTCCGCTGGGCTTTCTCTGGCTCGATCTCCTGCGAGGCGGCCTGCGGCCCTTCTTTACTCCAGTAGTGATTGCGGCAACGCTCGAGTACGCCACGTTTGCTACAAAGATTTTTCGGAGCGCGCGGTTTGCCCCGATCGGCGGGGGGGTGTGTGCCTTGATTCCTCCTACTGTGGGAATTGTCATTGCGCTGCTCTGCATTGCGCGGGCGCCTGACCCGCAATCGCAACTCGTGCCCAAGTTAGCAAAGACGGATTGCAATGAGGCCATTGCCGGACCGGATTGAGCGGCTTTTTGAACAGCTCTCGAGTGACCCGCCGGGCTCAATTTAACGACATCAACACCGAAAAAGAGATTTTCACCCTGGTCTCAATGGTGAGACTCGGTGCGCCAGGTTCGATTTCTATTGGAATGGCATGACACCCGGGCCGCCCACCTGCTTTCTGGGAGTACCTGCGACGATGACAAATGTGATCAAGTTACTGAACATGCCGGAATATCTTTACCAACCCGGCGCTGGCCTTCGAAGGGTATTCGGCCGCGAAACAAGCACCGGCAGCACGATCGTTCAACTCCCCTGGGGTCTTCAAATCGAAGTGGATTTGGGAGAGGCCATTGGCCGAGCGTTATGCCACCACGGGCTGTTTGAAATTTCAGTTGTTGAAGCGATCTTCAGGCTCACAGATCCAAGCGATATATTCCTCGATGTGGGCGCCAACATCGGATTTATGTCGGCAGCAGCGGTTTCGGCGAATGCCAGGGAGATTTATTCGTTTGAACCACACCCCGCACTCTTCGATCGACTTTCACGCAACATCGCCATGTGGGAAAAGGCGCGTCCGGCTATCGCTGGACGGGTCAAGTGTATGCAGGTGGCGATTAGTGAGAAACCCGGCCATACAACGCTCTATATCCCGTCGGGGTTCAATACTAACAAGGGAATTTCCTCTCTCGAAGTCGGCGCTGGCGAAGTCCCGGGCCTCACTCTCGATGTCCGCGCGACGACCCTCGACGAGATTATCGGCGAGTGCTCTATCGGCATTCTAAAGATCGATATCGAGGGACACGAATTGAAGGCGTTTGCCGCCAGCAGGAAAACACTCGACGCGGGCAGAGTGCGAGACATCATTTTTGAAGATTTCGGGGGTATGACCTCTCGGGTAGCGCGCCTGCTGTCCGAAGCCGGATACACTGTCTTCGGACTGAACAAGACGGTCTTTGGGCCGGCGCTGCTCGATACCGAGAATAGGGTCCGACGCTTTCGCTCATTCTCCAATGAGTCGCGCAATTTTCTGGCCACTCTTGATCCGGATCGAGCTCGCAGTCGCATGATGAAACGGGGCTATAGATGTCTCGCCAAGCAGAGATGGTCCGCGGGCAATTCGTTATTACCTTGAGGGCCGGCTCTGGCACAAGCTGGCGGGGGTCAATTTCGAGTGAAGAATCGCGGGGGCATATCCGCTCGCTACTTTGAGTTGCAATTGCACACCTGGCGTTTGTCACGTTCTTGCTCACTAAATTACCCATAGTCAAGCATCAAGTGGACTTCGGAATCTTTTTGCTTGAATCTCATCGGACCGAATGGAATATTGCTTCCCATGGAGGAATATTCCCCCCGTTACGAGCCGCTGCGGCGCACCAACTTTGTCGCGATCCGCGGCCCCCGCGGCTTCCGCCCGACCGATGACCATAGATGATTTGCATAATCCCAACCGTGCTTTCGAGCTAGGATGAATTCTATTTCGACTCAAGCTAAACGCTCCGTTGAGACGCCTATGCGTAGGCGCGCGAGGCGGTATGACAATGCCGACATTCTGGTCTTTTTCATCCCCTGTCTGCAGTTCATTCATCTCAAAGTCATCGGTGTCTTGGAAGGCTCTGACTTGCTGATGTTAGCTGCCTTCTTGTACCTTGCTTTTCGCGGGAAGATCAGGATCGCGACGCCGTCCGGCAAGAGATTCCTGGTGCTTTGTTCGCTGTGGCTTGTTTCACAAATTGTGACGGACGTCGTGAGGCACTCCGCATTCGCCGACTATGCGCGTGGCTGGAGCATGATCGGGCTCACGCTCATCGGTTTTGTGGTGCTCTATACGCTGCTGTACGAACGGCCGCGCCGGCTGGTGATCTATGGTTGGGGGCTAGTTGCAGGCAGTCTGCTTGAGTTGTTGATTAGTCCCAACGATTATGAGCGAGGCAGCCCGTGGAAGTTTGGATATTCATTTCCAGTGAGTCTGGCATTATTCCTGCTTGTTTCAAGCGAGAAGTGTCGCGGCCACTGGCCAATCACTCTGGGCGCGTTGATGGGCGTAATCAACATCTGCCTGGGAGCCCGCAGCCAGGGCGAGTTTTGCCTGATCGCCGCCTGTTACGTTTTCACCACTCGCTTTCTGAACGCAAAGAGAAAGGCAGGTTCCAAGGTGAAGGCCGGAACGATACTGGCTCTAGTTACTTCAATCTTACTGGGCGTCGCCGGCACCGCATGGGCTTATCGATACGCGGCTACCGCGGGGATTCTGGGTGAGGACGCAAAAGACAAATATGAGCAAGAATCGAGCGGGAAATACGGAGTACTTCTTGGCGGCCGTCCGGATTTATTGGGGGCTCTTCCCGCAATTTACGACTCCCCCATTTTAGGACATGGTGCATGGGCCGAGGATTGGACGTATATCAAAGCGGAGAGAATGGCGCTGGTCCTCTTGGGATACAAAGAGCCTGTCCTGATGACGCGTGACGATTTCATAGCAGGGAACATCCCGGCGCATTCGTATTTATTGCAAGCTTGGGTATGGGCGGGTATTGTTGGCGCGATTTTCTGGGCGTGGGTCTTTGGATTCACAGCGAGAACGATGATGCGTATTTATCCACCTACGGCTGCTCTACTGCCGCTATTCTCGCTCGTCGCATTTTCGTTACTGTGGGAAATTCTGTTTTCTCCCTTTGGCGAAGAGGTTCGTATCGTTTTTCCGTACTACATGGTAATGGTGATGACCTTCTCGAGCTTGGCGCCTCGCAAGGCTGCACGCGCCGCGACGAAGATGGCGAAAAAGAAAAACCAGCGCCGGATTGCCACTTCAACCGCAGCTCCGATCTGAACGCATATGTTTTCGCAGCGGGGATATGCGTTCTCGCGAATTGCTCTTCTTCGCAGTCAGGCTGTAAGTATTGCCGCGAGAAGCGGCTTACTCTGCGAGACGCCTGAGAAAGATGGCGCTGGGAAATTGCCCGCTCTCGATGGTGAGACCATCTTCGAAGACTGTAGGGCGAATATCCGGGAAGATTTTTCGCAGTTCGCCGGGCCGCTGATGGTGAAGCATGGACAATGAGCCGGCGATCTCAAAACTGCGGTTCATCAAGAGAAAAGCGTAGAGCAGTGCCGATTCATGGGAGAAGAACAGCGCCGTCGACAGCAAGTCGGGAGCGTAATCGTAGGGAAAGTAGATGTCGTGAAAGTGGGCGTAGACGCCGGGTGCGAGACGGGGCAGCATTTCCAGAATGATGAGGTTCAGTTCGCCGGCCGGGGCGAGGGTGTGGCTGGAGTCGACAAAGAAAAGATCTCCGGCGCCGAGCTTCTGGACGCATTCGGAGCCAACATCCTGGACCTTTTGAGGGACGAGATCGATCCGGCCCGTCTTGCTTTCACGTTGAAGAAAAGCGGTCGGGTAGGGCTCGATGCAGACGATGCGCGGCGAATAGCCTTCGTCCTGTGCGGCCATTAAGCAGACGGCGGTGGAAACGCCGCAACCGATCTGAACGATCTGCTTTGGCCGGCGCGCGCGAATAAAGCAATACAGGAAGTCGGCCTCGACTTCGCCGTACCCCTCGTCACTGCCGTTCATTCTTACGGCGGAATTGTGGATAGCGAACTGCTTCAAAGCATCGCGGTAGTTCTCGGTACATTCGTCGATCCATGCCACCTGAGAATCGATGTCGCCTAAAACGCCCTGGAAACTGCGCGGCTTCCGCCACGAGGTAGTTCCGCGCAAGGTGCGGATGTCGGGGATCTCCGAATAAAAATGGCGCGGAAGAATATCGATACGAAATCGCTGGCCGATCTCGAAGGCGCTCCTTAGAAGGTTCTTACCTCGCGTCTTGAGAAATCGCTTGAGCGTAGGTGGCATGACTCGCAATCTCCTGTACTGGCATCAAGCCGCGCAATTGTTCCGCCTCGCTGGGAGGTTCTGCCAGGGTTTTCCGTTTCAACGGGAACCCTCATCTCGGCGGCTCAATCGCAGCCAGTGTACACCGAGCCACCACGTGAAGGAGCAATGCAATACTTAGCGCGTTATGTCCAGGTTGCGGTGAGCCGGAATGCGGATGGCGCGTTTCACGATTCTCTGCCTAACTGCCGATCGGCCTGTTCAGGTCATGAGCCCAAAACTGATCCGCGCACTTTTACGAGAAAAATTAGCCAGAATAGGCGGCGGAGAACCGCATGAAAATCAGTATTGTTACTTTGTCCTATAACCAGCGGGCCTTTCTTCGAGAGGCGATCGACTCGATTCTGCAGCAAGACTACCCCGACTTGGAGTACATTGTTGTCGATCCTGGCTCGACGGACGGCAGTCGCGAATTAGTTCGGAGTTATGGAGAGCAGATATCACATGTTATCTTCGAACCTGACCAGGGCGCCGCGGATGGTCTAAATAAGGGGTTTGGCCGGGCGACCGGTGAGATTTTCGGATTTCTAAATGCCGATGACTTCCTGTTGCCCGGCGCCCTGCGCAGGGTTGCGGAGTTTTTCCAGTCGCATCCGCGCTGCGATATGGTCTTGGGAAACGGGTATGTTGTGGACGCTCACGGCCGCAATCTGCGTCAGGTGAGGGCTAGAGATTTCACGGTTCGGCGATATCTCTATGGGGGGACGCAATGGCTCCAGCAATCAACGTTCTTCCGTCGCGAGGCATTCCTGCTGTCGCCCCGTTTCAATACCGAGAATCGAACCAGCTGGGATGGCGAGTTATTCGTGTGCCTGGCGCAGATGGGAGCTACCGTTGGCTATATCAACGCGGATCTTGCTGCCTTTCGGATTCACGGCGGATCCATTTCAGGAACCGGCAGGTTAGAGGATGCTTATAGGGAAGATTGTAGGCGCATTTTTCGGCAGATTCGCGGGCGGGAATGGCGCGTGACGGATGACTTATTGCGGCAACTCTATAGAGTCGAAGGTCTACTTCTCCGCACCGGATTGCGGTTGAAGGTTGCGGCTGGGAAGCGGGATGCTGCATGAGAGCCGCGGTTCTTTGGACTGGCCTGTCGGGATATCTCAATGCGTGCCTCAAGGAGCTTGCCAGCCGCGAAGGGGTGGAACTGTTTGTAAGTCACCAGGCGCCTGTCGAGGACGCTCCCTTCGACGACGGTCAGTTTGAATGGATCCCAAATCGCCTGGTATGGCGATCAACGGTCGATGTCGCGCTGCTAAGGACCCGATTGCGCGCGTTTGATCCGGAGATATTGGTTTTCTGCGGGTGGCACGTCCCTGGATATCGACAAGTCGCGAAGGAATTTGCCAAGAGGTGCTTTCGCGTTATGGCCATAGATAACCCCTGGGAGGCCACGCTGAAGCAGAGGATAGGCACACTCATCGCGCCTTGGTACATCCGCCCCCTTGCAGATGCAGTCTGGGTTCCAGGGGAGCGGCAGGCGGCTTTTGCCAGGAGGTTGGGAATTGAACAGCGCGCCATTCTTTGGGGCTCGTTGTCCTGCGATCAGCCCTCGATTGAAACCGTGCACCTTTCGCGCTTAGCCGAGGGACGAGCCGTTCCGCGCTCCTTTGTTTTTGTGGGAGAGTTTGCCGCGCACAAGGGCGTGGATGAGCTTGCAAAAGCCTACGAGACGTACCGGGAGAAATCAGTCGATCCCTGGCCTCTGGTTTGTTGTGGTGCTGGTCCCTTGGGTTCTCGTCTCGAAGGCAACCCTGGCATTCGCGTCGATGGATTTGTGCAGCCGGATCGCCTATGCGAGATACTAGGCTCAGCCGGATGTCTGGTTCTGCCGAGCAGCATTGATCACTGGGGAGTTGTGGTTCACGAGGCGGCTTCAGCGGGGCTGCTGATTCTTGCATCGGTGAATGTTGGCGCAGCGGTGCACCTCGTCCAGGATAACTACAACGGGTACCTATTTGATAGCCGGGACGTGAAAGGGCTCGCCGCCCTTATGTCCCATATCAGCGATCTGAGCGAGGCGCGCCTTGATGCAATGTCCCGGGCCAGTCATCTGCTCTCAAAGCAGTATTCACCGGTACGGTGGGCCGATACACTTCTAGATGGTTTCCGCGCTTGTTCGCGGCATTAAGGTGGATATGTCATCGGTTCGATTCGCCATCTCATACACAGTAAAAGATGAGTCAAGGATGTTGCCTGCCGCAATCGACTATCATCTCGCCGCCGGCTGTTCACGCATTTATGTTTTCTGGGATGGAACATCTGACGGCTCAGATTTGCTGCTCTCCGCATACCCATCAGTCATTGCGCGCAACTCTATTACCCCCGACGAGGCGGCAGATGCGCCCCAGTGGATCACCAAGATTCTTCCTTGGTGGGATGTAGATATGGATGTTCGCAAGTGCATTAATGCCTATTACGCGGCAAGGAGCGCTGCACGCGAAGGTATTGATTGGTTGATCAGTCTTGATGCCGATGAGTTGATTTGGATGGAGAATGATAGTCCGATAAACCAAGACAGTGTTGTAAGACAGTTATGTCGTGTGCCGGATAACATCGACCAACTGCTTTTGCCCAACCTGGATTCTGTGGCCACATCCGGGGAGTCTAAGAGCCCGTTTTCGGATTGCGTATACTTTATGAATCGCTTTCCTGCGACTGAATTCGTTTGGCGATCCTCCCGTGCATTGTTGATTCGGATAGGAGGGTCACCAGAACTCGTCGCATGGTACGATTATTTCTTTTATCAGGTTCGGTTTGCTGGAGCGCTGCCTCGGTTGATGCGCGAGCCCAAGAGCCGGCGCAGAATCCCAGCGGGCTATTTCTTAGGTTACAGCAGCTATAAGTCTTTCATTAGAATAGCGACATTCTCGAACTTCAAGTTTGCAACGCATCGCTGGATGCGTGATGTGAGAGCACCCCGAACCATGGCACTTGGTAATGTACTTCACTACGATATGCCGGATGCGGCCTATTTTGCCGCTAAATTCCGGAAACGGCAAGAAGGAATATTACAGAAATTCTTTTACCTGAGATATCGACTTGCATTAGTAGCGAGGAATTGCTCTGATAGCGAGATCAAGGAGTTCTTTGACGACTACATAGCAATACGGGAGCCCGCTCGGATTGCACGTCTGGAAAGCAAGGGGATCTTGTTAAGAATCGATGCGGTCGCGGATTTCATGAAGGGAAGACAAGGAGATGCAGTGTTGGCGAGGCCTTCGATTATGGCGCCGATTGCTCCGAGTTGCACCGGTTGCGAGGGGGATGTGTGAAATGAGTGGAACGTTTATGGTTGGGAAACCGCGCCGCGGCCTGACTTTGAAAAGATATGGCCCGATAGAGCGATGATCGAATGACCAGGGAGATTCACTACAACTCTGCCGATCACATCTCTGCCAGCTCGGCAGAGGATCCATACCTCCGCCCATCTTTCCCGTTCCGTGACAGACTGGCGCGGCAGCTATGGAACATCTGTTGGTTACTCCTGTATCGAACATCCCCGCGCCCGCTCCATTCATGGCGTGCGCTGTTGCTTAGGGTGTTCGGAGCCAAGATAGGGCCGAACTGTCACTTTTATCCCGGATCGAAGATTTGGGCCCCGTGGAATCTGACATGCGCCGACCAGGTGGCGGTAGGCGATGGCGCCGAAATCTATAACCCCTCGCCAATGCGCTTCGGATCGCACGCAATCGTGTCGCAGGGCGCCTATGTCTGCGGCGCAACCCACGATCTCGATGATCCCGCATTCCCGTTGCTTGCTTTTTCCATGGTCATCGGAGCCAACGCCTGGATTTGCGCGCGGGCATTGGTAAGCCCCGGAGTCAACGTGTGTGAAGGCGCCGTGCTTGGACTAGGATCGGTAGCAACTCGCGACCTTGAGCCATGGGGAGTGTACGCGGGAGTGCCGGCCGTCAAAGTGAAGGAGAGAAACCGCACGGTGGTTGGCGCAGCAACTCCAGCGCCGCCGTCATGCCAACCGCTCCCACCCAGGCCCTGAGCTTTGCACGCTAGATTCGCGCCTTCACACTGACGATATGACTTCTCCGGTGTCATTCCATGACCGCTATCAGATGATCCTGGGCGTTCGCTTTTTTATCGGGACGGCTCAGGAAGCCATCAATGAGATATCGCGAGAGGGTGGCTTGGTGATCGTACCGGCCGCGCCTGCGCTTAAGAACCTTCCACGCGACAAGGGGTACCGGGAAGCGTTGCTTGGCGCAGACTTCGCCCTCGCCGACAGCGTCCTGATGGTGTTGCTCTGGAATCTGATGCAGCGCAACCGGATCGCCAAGCTTTCAGGGCTGAAGTATCTGCGTGCGCTGATCGAACAGGCCGATTTTCGTCCGTGTGGCAGAAGCTTCTGGGTGATGCCTTCCAGGGATGCGGCCGAGCGCAATGCGGCATGGCTGCGAGCAAAGGGCGTTTCCGTGGGCGATGAGGATGTTCACGTAGCGCCCATTTACGGCGCGGAGATCCGCGACCCTGTTCTCCTTGAGCGGCTTGAACAGCACCGGCCAAAGCACGTGGTACTCGGCATCGGTGGCGGAATTCAGGAGCGGCTGGGATTCTATCTCAAACAGAACCTGAGTTATCAGCCGGCGATTCACTGCGTGGGTGCGGCCATAGCGTTTCTTTCTGGAGATCAGGTTAGAATTCCGGTTTGGGCCGACAAACTGGGCCTCGGCTGGCTATGGCGCAGTATCTCCAATCCGAAGCGTTACGTTCCCCGGTACTGGGACGCCCGGCATCTGGTGCCATTGATGTTGCGGTATCGGGACCGCCTGCCAATTGCCGGCTCCTGAGCTGCCCTTATTCTCAAGCCTTGCCAGCGAGCGCTGCGCCTGCGCTTAACTCTACTGACTTACGAATTCTTTTTTGACCTGCCGATCTAATTGTATAAGTCATATTATGTGTATAAGTCATATTATCCCACGGCGGCACCATCCATTGTGTACGAGGATTTTGCGATGAGTGAAAGGGCAAGTATTGCAGTTATCATCTTGACCTACAATGAAACTCTACATTTGTCGCGGGCCCTTGAGCACATTGTGGGTTTTGCCCAGGAGATTTTTGTAGTGGATTCGTTCTCGACCGACGGGACTGCAGATCTGGCCAGGTCCTACGGCGCGCATGTCCTGCAGCACACCTTTCAGAATTACGCAAAGCAGTTTGAATGGGCGCTCGATAACGCGCCGATCGCTGCCGAATGGGTAATGCGTCTTGATGCAGACGAGGTTGTCGAGGCCGACCTTGCGGGAGAGATTGCTTCGAAGCTTGCCAAACTTCCCATCGATGTTACTGGAGTAAATCTCAACCGCAAGACAATTTTTCAGGGAAGATTTATCCGTCATGGAGGAAGATACCCTCTGACACTCCTTCGGATCTGGCGCCGTGGCAAGGCGCACATCGAAGACCGTTGGATGGACGAACATATGTATCTCTCGGAGGGCCGTTCAGTAACCTTCGAAGGTGGCTTTGCGGACCACAGTCTGCGAGACCTCACGTTCTTCATTGACAAACACAATTGGTATGCAAGCCGGGAAGCGTTGGACGTGCTGAACAAGCGCCTTCATCTATTTGAGCCGTCGTGCGCTCTCACCGCTGAAGCGACGGCGCGACAGGCAAAGCTGAAGCGCTTCTTTAAGGAATCGGTCTATAATAGGATTCCGTTTGGATTCTCAGCCTTCGCTTATTTCCTGTATCGATATTTCATCCAACTGGGCTTTCTTGATGGGCGCCAAGGTCTTGTCTACCACGTCCTGCAAGGGTTTTGGTACCGGTTTCTGGCGGGGGCAAAAATTCGCGAACTAGAAGCAGCGGTACGCAATGCCTCGTCCGCCGACGACATTCGCAGCAAGATTGCCGGCTTAACACGGCAGAAGTTTTAGGAGGAGCCTCTCTTGCTCACCCCGCTGCGATCCTGGATGAGCCCGAAAACTCCTTGCACTCTCTACTCAATGGATTCCTGGAAAGCTCGATTCTGCTCTGCTAGTCTGTATTGTCAGTCTGCTGGATTACTGTCCCGTTAAGAATGCCGGGCATATTCATACGCTGTATTTATATCTGTGCGAGCCCTATTCAACATCCACCTTCGAGGAGAAGAACGACATGGCGATAAGGAAAGCGTTGGTTTGCGGCGCCGGCGGCTTTATCGGCAGTCACATGGTAAAGCGTCTTCGAGCTGAAGGCTACTGGGTGCGTGGAGCGGATCTGAAGCAAACCGAATACAGTCCGTCGGAAGCGAATGATTTCGTGATTGCTGATCTGCGTCTTCGCGAGAGCTGGGAGGCAATTCTTGACGAGGGGATAGATGAGGTCTATCAGTTCGCAGCGGATATGGGCGGTGCTGGTTATATTTTTACCGGGGAAAATGATGCCCACGTCATGCATAACTCGGCGATGATTAATCTCAATGCGGCGGACTTTGCCGCGCGTCGCAAAGTAAGGAGGATATTCTACTCATCTTCTGCCTGTATGTACCCTGCTTATAATCAGGAGGACCCGAACAACCCCAAGTGCGCTGAGGAAACCGCCTATCCTGCGGCTCCCGACAGCGAATATGGATGGGAAAAACTCTTCAGCGAGCGCCTGTACCTGGCGTTCGCACGTAACTTCGGGCTCGACGTCCGGATCGCCCGCTTTCATAATATCTTCGGCCCCGAGGGCACCTGGCAGGGCGGAAAGGAAAAAGCTCCTGCCGCTCTCATGCGTAAAGTGGCTGAACAGGCCGACGGCGGACAGATCGAAATATGGGGCGACGGCCTGCAGACCCGCTCGTTCCTTTACATCGATGAATGCATTGAAGCCGTCCGCAGGTTAATGGAGAGCTCTTTCCAGGGACCAGTCAACATCGGATCGGAGGAAATGGTCACCATCAATCAGATGGCCGAGATGATCATGAAGATTGCCGCCAAGAAACTCGCCATCAAGCATATTCAAGGACCGACCGGCGTGCGGGGCAGAAACTCCGACAACAAATTGCCGCGCAAGGAGCTCGAGTGGGAGCCTGGTCAGAGCCTCTTCGACGGCCTGTCAAAGACTTATCCGTGGATCCACGGTCAGATGCAGGCCGCGTCAAAGAAGATTCCGGAAGTCACTGCCGGCGCCCGCTAGTAGAAGATGAGGCGACGGGACATCGAGGCGCCCGCTCACCAAATGCGAACCTTCCACTCGCAAGGGCCAAGGTGAGTTAAGTGGCGCTGTTTGAAGAAGCGGCGTGACGAAGATTATGATCGTCTTAGCTCGATTGCATTTGTTAAAGGACCCGGGGGATCCCATCCGAAAATGAAGAAAGCGCTAATCACTGGCTGCACTGGCCAGGACGGTTCATACCTGACTGAATTCCTTCTCGCCAAAGGATACGAAGTTCATGGTCTCAAGCGGCGTGCGTCGAGTTTCAATACCGATCGCGTTGACCACATTTTTCGGGATCTTCACGAGACCGGCAACCGCTTCTTCCTGCACTATGCCGATCTCACAGACGGCAGCTCGCTTTCCTCGCTTCTGCACAGCCTTGAGCCGGACGAGATCTACAACCTGGGCGCGCAGAGCCATGTAAAGGTGAGCTTCGAGGTTCCGGAATTCACCGCGGATGTCGTGGCCTGCGGAACTTTGCGCCTGCTCGAGGCCATGCGGCTTACTGGCGTCAAGTGCCGCTTCTATCAGGCTTCATCGAGCGAAATGTTCGGAAGCGCCGCGCCTCCTCAAAGCGAGAGGACTGCCTTTCATCCGCGCAGTCCTTACGCGTGCGCCAAAGTCTTTGGGCACGACATTACCGTGAACTACCGCGAGAGCTATCGAATTCACGCGTCGAGCGGTATTCTCTTCAACCATGAATCTCCGCGCCGCGGCGAGACCTTTGTTACTCGCAAGATTACCCGTGCGGTAACGCGCATTAAGTACGGAGTTCAACAAAAACTTTTCTTAGGTAACTTGGATGCGCGACGCGATTGGGGTTATGCACCCGATTATGTCCGCGCCATGTGGTTGATGCTTCAACAGGAAAAGCCGGACGACTACGTGATCGGCACCGGTGAGGCCCATTCGGTCCGCGAATTCGTCGAGCTTGCTTTCGCAACTGTCGACCTGGATTGGCATAAGTACGTGGAGATTGATCCCCGATACTTTCGGCCAGCCGAGGTCGACTATCTCTGTGCAGATACAGCGAAAGCACGGAAGGCCCTAAACTGGGAACCGGCTGTAACCTTCACGGAGTTGGTCCGCATCATGGTTGAGGCCGACATTAAGGACCTGGAAGCTCGCTTCAAGGGCGGGACCGAAGCCCTTCAGCTTGCAGTCGCCGCCGAAAGCGGGCAATTGTGATTCAATTGCCCGATAAGCGAATTGTGGTCACTGGTGGAGCAGGGTTTCTTGGACGACATCTGATCGCCCGGCTCGGGGAAATGGGCTGCCACAACATCCTCGTTCCTGTACAGAAGGAATACGACCTTACGCGTCTCGACGCGATCGAACGCATGTTCGACGAGCATCGGCCGGAGGTTCTCATTCACTTGGCAGCTGCGGTCGGGGGCATCGGCGCAAATCGCGCTAACCCAGGCCGATTCTTCTACGAGAACGCGATCATGGGCATTCAACTTATCGAGGTCGCGCGGCGTCGCGGGGTCGAAAAGACGGTGGTGCTGGGCACGATTTGCGCTTATCCGAAGTTCACGCCGGTGCCGTTTCGTGAAGAAGACCTATGGGACGGCTATCCAGAGGAGACGAATGCTCCTTATGGATTGGCCAAGAAGGTGTTGCTCGTGCAATGCCAGTCGTATCGCGAGCAGTATGGAATGAACGCCATTTTCCTTTTGCCTGTAAATCTCTACGGACCGGGCGACAACTTCGATTTGGACTCATCTCATGTGATTCCTGCTCTGATCCGCAAGTGCCTCGAGGCAGTGCGGGCGGGGCGAGAAGAGATTGTGCTATGGGGCGACGGCTCACCTACGCGCGAGTTTCTCTATGTGGAAGACGCGGCGAAGGGCATCTTTCTGGCGACCGAGCGATACGACAAATCCGATCCGGTGAATCTGGGCAGCGGCATGGAGATTTCAATCCGCGATCTGGCGACAGTGATTGCGAAAATCACAGGCTTCACGGGAAGCATCATCTGGGACACGAACCAGCCGAATGGCCAGCCGCGGAGGCGTCTGGACGTTAGCCGTGCAGAAAGGGAGTTTGGGTTCCGAGCCGCAACGCCGTTTGAGGCAGGGCTGCGCAAGACGATCGATTGGTATATCAATTCCCTACGGTCTATGGAAGTACGGTGAGATTCCGGGATGTTGCAATCGTCACGGCCTCTTGCGAACCGCCGGGGAGACCGCATCGCGATGAGATGGAGTGCCGGAGACTGTCCGCGCTAAACTAGCACTCATCTTGATACAAGTTACCGGGCAATCTAATCCGAATCACTCTCTATAAGCTGATTTACTATGCCGTGCATCTTATCCTGCAAGGAACTGAAGCGTATGCTTCATGAACCGGAGTAACTACGTGAACAGAAAAGTTGCCGTGACGGCCTTCATCCGATTTGCGATTGCGTTCGCTGGATTTGCCCTGATGGCAATTGGCACACTTGCAGCTCAACAATCAGCGACACCGGGCGGCGCAGGACAGTCTGCAAGTGCCTCAAATAACTCCGGAGCCGACTGTGAGCATGTCGCGGGGGAGGTGCCATTTATTCCTGTAGATAGTTGGGTCTATCCGGCGGTGATGCGGCTTTATGCGCTGGGATATATAGACAAAGTCTTCCTGGGCATGCGTCCGTGGACGCGCGCGAGTTTGAGCAACTTGCTGGATGACACCGAAGACCGTCTCGAAGATGTGGATTATGGTCCGGTGACGAGCGAAGCCAAAGAAATATACGATGCACTCAGACGCGAGTTACGTAACGACACAGAAGACTCTTGCGTAACGAACAAGGGCAGCGTTCACGTTGAGTCGGTTTACAGCGTGTCGCGCGGTATGAGCGGAACGCCGCTCCGGGACAGCTATCATCTCGGCTCGACCATCGTCAACGACTACGGTCGACCCTATGCCAACGGCTTCAATAACTACTCGGGAGCCAGCGGCTATGCGTCCGCCGGCCGGTTCGCGCTTTATGTGCGAGGCGAGTTCCAAGGAGCGCCTTCGGCCGCCGGCTACTCGTCCGCGCTTGTCGGGGAACTTGCAACCCTTGACGGCACGGCCGACTTCTTCAGCCCGACCTGCTTTGCGGCTCAACAATCCGGATCTACAACGTCATGTATCCCCATGCCGAACCAGGAGCAGACAACGATGCCGGTGGGCCCCGTCGCTGCGGCCACCCGGGTACGCATCATGGAGGTTTACGTCTCCTTCCAGTATCTCAACCATGTAATCTCCTTCGGGAAACAGGATGAGTGGCAGAGCCCGGCAATCGGTGGCTCCATGTCTTATTCCAACAATGCTGAAAACATCTACGCATTCCACATCAACCGCATTGAACCGCTGGATGTACCGCTACTTTCCCGGCTTACCGGTCCTTTCCGATACGAGTTCCTCGTAGGTCCATTGAAGGGGCACACTTATCCCATCGATCCCTGGGTACATTTGGAGAAGGTCAGTTTCCGGCCGACGCAGAACCTTGAACTTGGTTTTGAGCGCACCGCGATATGGGGAGGCAAGGACCACACGCCCATCACCATCAAAAGTTTCCTGAGGAGCTTCTTTAGCTTTGCTTCCCCCAGTAATACTGACAAAGACAGTACTCGCGATCCCGGAGCCCGGTTTGGCGCTTTCGATTTCTCCTATCGGCTTCCCTTCGTCCGCAACTGGCTCACTCTTTACTCGGATTCGGAAGTGCATGACGATGTCTCCCCGATCGATGCTCCGCGCCGCGCATCCTGGCGGCCCGGTCTATATCTATCCCATGTGCCAGGCATTCCGAAGTTGGACGTGCGCGCCGAAGCCGTTTCTACCAATCCCCCCGGGGCGATGGGCGGCGGCGGTCACTTCATGTATTTTGAGGCAATTCAGCGCCAGGGGTACACCAACAACGGTCAGATGTTAGGCGACTGGATTGGCCGTGAGGACCGAGGAGGCCAGGGCTGGATTACTTACCACCTGAGCGGTAATGAATGGATTCAGGTTGGAATTCGTAATCAGAAAGCCGCAAAAGATTTCATTCCCGGCGGAACGACTCTAAACGACATCAACTTCCAAGTGGTTAAGCGCATCGGCGAAGATTTCGAGATCAACGGCAACTTCGCCTACGAGCATTGGAAGGCTCCCATCTATCTTCCTGGTCAGCAGACTGTAACCACTACAACCATCCAGCTCACGTGGTTCCCGGGAAGAAAAGTGAGTTTCTAACAAGTCTGGGGCCAGTTGCGGCAGCTTGTTGCGCGCGAAAGGCGGCAGCTCCGCCGGCGCGCGCCTACGAGCAATCTCCTCGCGGCAACGAATGACGCCCTCCGGCCCGCCGAAGGGATGATTCGCCACAAGAAGCATCGATTGAGCCTGAACGAAGATTCATCTTGCCAAACTGCGGAAGGGCAGTTCAATGCATACGCTCCATATCATCGATTCGTTTTGCCCAACGACTGGCGGTCCGCCTGAGGTCGTGCGCCAACTTGCAAAAGCCTGTCAGGAAATCGGCACCGGAGTCGAGGTGGTTTGCCTGGACAATCCCAGCGAACCGTTTCTGAAGGGCATTCCCTGCCCGGTGCATGCTCTTGGCCACTCCTATCTTGGCAGATATTTTTTCTCTCCTCGAATGTGGCGCTGGCTCCGAGAGAATTCGGGTCGCTTCGAATGCATGGTCATGCATGGGATATGGTCTTTCTCCTCGGTTGCGCTTCGTTTCGCGGCGCGCCGCGCTGGAAGGCCTTACGGGATATTTGTTCATGGCGCGCTCGATCCATGGTTTCACCAGAGGTATCCAATCAAGCACCTCAAGAAGATGCTTTATTGGCCGGTGCAGTATGCCATCCTCCGCGATGCGTTGGTGGTCTTTTTTACCACCGAATCCGAGCGAGATCTGGCGAGAACCAGCTTTCGTCCGAACAAATGGAACAGCGCGGTCGTCCCATTTGGGATCACCGATCCGGAAGAGGGCGAGGTGGATCCCGAGGTCCAGATTGAGGCGTTCTACCGCAGGTTTCCTTGCCTTCGCAGCCGCCGCTACCTGCTGTTTCTGGCCCGTATCCATGCGAAGAAGGGCTGCGATCTCCTCATCGAGGCATTCGCTAAGGTCGCGGCTTCTGTTCCGGATGTGGACCTCGTAATGGCCGGTCCCGACCAGGAGGGGATGCAGGAGAAGCTTCAGCGCCTGGCCGAACGATCTGGTATTGCCGGCAGAGTGCACTGGCCCGGTCTCATTGGCGGCGACCTCAAATGGGGTGCACTTCGGGCCTGCGACGCTTTCGTGCTGCCGTCTCACCAGGAGAACTTCGGCATCGCGATCGTCGAATCTCTCGCCGTTGGACGTCCGGTGCTCATCAGCAATCAGGTGAACATCTGGGAGGACATAGTGACCGACAAAGTGGGTTTCGTCGAAGACGATACGATCGAGGGCACTGAACGGCTTCTGCGCCGCTGGTTCGACGTGGCCCCCGCAGAACGCGACACTATGGCCGCGCGCGCGCGATCCAGTTTCCTGAAGCGATACACAATGAACCGGACGGCTGAAGCCATCGATCGGATATTCTCTTCCGGGGCCACATCATTTAGGAAGGCCCATCGCGGGGACTGGGCTTCGAGTGATGCCGATGAGCATGCGGGCACAAAGCTGACACTATAAACTCGAAATATGTCTGACTTTCCCTTATCCGGAAAGTTCTTGTTTTTGCTTGCTGGTCCGACGTAACTCTGACGAGCTTCGCTTCGCGATTGTCTTGAGCCGACTCTTCCGCGACCAAGGGTGAGTCTTTCAGAAGGTAAAGGAGAAGACAGAATTCCTTGATGATTTCAGATACCGACTTGGGAGCGGAACGGAGTCAGGTCAATGAGTGAACATATCCTCCAAGGGGCAAAACTTCAAACAGCCAGCAAGTATCTTATTCTTCCGATCACGGATTTGATACGGGATGTTCCGCCACATGGCGTTGTGGCTGATTTAGGGTGCGGCAATGGTTCTGTGTTGACCCAAAACCCGAAAACCAAGCCGGCTGGAGTTGACTAGGAAGCGGCCATGATACTACTTCGAGATACGGCAATTCGTGGCCCTTTAGTCCAAGCAAAAGCCCTGCCATGTAAACCTGAGTTTCCGGCCCTGGGATGAATGCAAAACGATCGTGAGCCGAGTAATCGGATCGTATATTTATAATCTGGAGGGCACAATGTGATTTCCGGATTAGTGACCCCGAGGTACGAGAAGGCTTTTGGAAACAGCCACCAGTAAGTCATTGCAGTCCTGCCGAGTTTCTGCCTTGCAACTCTGGAAAAGTAATGACGACACTCCTCCGAACTGGGTATTGCTTCGGGGGAGTGTGTTCGTCAACCCTTAAGGAGATATTATGCATTTGAAGCTCCTCCTCAAGCTCATCTTCGCAGTCTTGTTTATCACCGCGGTATTTCCCGTCTATTCCCAAGTGACGCCGGCTGCCCGCCAAGGTAGCGTGCCGATTTTAGTTGGCGCCGGTTTCTCCGACTTTAGTGTCGATTGGGGACCTGGGAAAAGAATGGAAGGTATCTCGGCATGGGTTGACTGGTATCCCAACCGTTTGCCGGCGGTTTTGCATGGCCTGGGTATTGAGGCCGCAGGGCACGATATCAACTATGGGCTTCCCGCGGGATTCAGTCGGATGCGCCAGGATACCGGCGAGGGCGGGGCGATCTACGCCTGGAATCACTTCCACAACTTCCGTCCTTACGTCAAATATTTGGCCGGCATTGGCAGCATCGACTTTCCCAGCACGAGTACCTACACGCATGACACCTTTTCGGTACTTTCACCCGGCGCAGGGGTGGAGTACCGCGCCTGGGGGCATATCTGGATACGCGGCGACTACGAGTACCAATACTGGCACCACACCTTTGGGCCTCACGACCTCAACCCTAACGGCTTTACCATCGGCGCATCTTACGACTTCAGACCACCGGTGCCTGAGCGGAGGTAGGTCGCGGTACCCGTCCGATCGTGGTCCGACTGGTCGCCGAGTTCTCAAGGTCGCATTAGAGTTCCCAGAACCGTAGGAAGCAGGGCGGATGTACGTGCGTATTTCCACGTCCGAAAAGCGGGATCTGGGCGTCGGGCGAACAGGGGATGTTCATGAGGCTGCGCTGGAAGTTCAGCGCGGCCAATCGCGCCAGATTACGTTGGTGCGGTAGGCAAGAATTGGGCTGTCGTTGGCGAATCGCGCTTTCCACATGGCAGCAGGATCGGGAGCAGCACGGTATTCGCCCAAGACTTTGCGGCGCAGATGCTTTGTAGCTAACTTGCGATGAAATATCGCTAAGTCGGCAAGAAATAAAATTAGAAAAACGTCCCCCGAAGTAAATAGAGCAAACCATCAATAACGCTGCGATCCCAAAAGAAACCCATGACCAGCGATCACGATCGTCGAGTATCCGCAGGTAGGCCCAGGTGAGCCAAGCCGCGAGAAACACGCAGAAGCAGCACTATCCGGTAATGCGCCCGTATTGAAACGCAAAGGGCCAGAGGAAGCCAACAGCAAAGATGGCCCAATACGCTCCTCTTCCAGAAATCCTCCGCGAGGAAACACCGGTGATTAGGACCCCTGCGATGAAGAAGAAGTTGGCGAACACGCGAGCATGAAAGTTTGTCGCGGCTAGCCAGAAATGCAGGAGGATTTCGAATAAAGGCGGCGCTCATTCGCAGCGTTCCCCGAGACAGCGCTCTGCAGAATCGTCAAAGGCTGGTTACCTGCGTACGCAACGATAGTGCTTTCGTCGTCCAGGATTGTAAAGCGGGTATTCGTCGAGATCATGGCAACCGCGTAGATCAAGACGACGGCGAGAGTTTCCAGCCATGGGGACAGCCGAATGTGTAGTCGAGCCCGGACCTGTTTATTTGCCAATCAGACCTACATTGCTTCCGCTTCATTTATGCGGAAGAGCTCTTTGATGTGTTTGAGGGTACCGTTGATATCGCCACGCATAGAGAGCATCTTGAAGGTCAATGATAAAGTGCCTGAACCATAAGACTCTGCGCTGATCGCCGTGTGAAGATGCTGTCGTCATCATCAACCCAATGACATACAAGCGAGTTGCTTGAGGGCGTATACATTCCGAGGTGTTTCACCCGATCGTCTGATAAAATAGCTACACCGTTCAAGCGTGGGGCATTTGTCGTGCTCGGCCTCTTTTGAGTCAGAATCGGTTTAAGGTTCGGAACTCGTGATTGGCGTGCCTTTGATTTGAGCGGGAGGTTTACTGCTTGAATTCCTTGGCGCGTCATCCGATGCAGCTTGACCCACGTCGCGTATCTGAGGAATCAGACCTGACAACCACCATTGTCATCTGCACACGAAATCGCCCAACTCATTTGCGAAAATGCCTCGAGGGGATCGCCCACCTGGAGCGCGCACCAGATGAGGTGATCGTGGTCGATAACACTTCGGGAGATGAAGAGACAGAAGCTGTAGCCCGGGAATTTTCTGCAGTCTACACAGCGGAGCCAATCCTGGGCTTGAGCCGGGCACGCAATCGAGGACTGGCCGAGAGCAACTCTGAGATTGTTGCGTACTTAGACGATGACGCCGTGCCCGATGGGCGCTGGTTGAAATTGCTGCTTGAGCCGTTCGCGGACCCGCGCGTAGCCGTAGTGACTGGCGGGACCAACTCACCAGAGTCTCGCGCCGGCGGCTGTAACCAGGAGCCAACTCGTTTCCTCAGCAACAAAGACCGTCTATGGTTTGAAATCGCGGCCTTTGGTGGATTGGGCATTGGCGCCAACATGGCGGTGCGCAAAGCAGCGTGCGTAGGATGGAAGGTCTTTGATGAACGTCTGGGCAGGGGCGGCCCGTTTCAAGGTGCGGAAGAACACCACGCTTTCGTACACATTCTCTCGCTTAGTTACTGCGCAGCTCATGTTCCTGCCGCGATCGTCTTTCATTCATGTCAGAAACCAGGCGATATCAAGCTTGAGGCCCGCAATCAAATTGCATATTCGATGTTGCTGTTTGCCGAGTATCCCGGCCAGCGCCTGAACCTTCTGCGATTCTTTTTCCGCCGTGCGCTGCGAAAACCGCTAACCTGGCCGCGAGATTCTCCTGACCCCGGTAAGATCATTTCTTGCGGATGGCCTGTGCTGCTAGCAGAGAGCTTTAACGCAGCCTTGCTCTTTTTCCGCACCAGGAATCTCAGGGACAAATAGCAAGGACGCCTGAAACGGCCGCGCCTCGCCCCCGTCTTGAGTGTGCCGCTTGAGCTCCAGTATTCTGCTTCCGCTGGTAGCGATTTCCGGGGGCGGGTCTCGATGGCCATCGTCCCGGCTCAAAAGAGCTCGCACTATGTTATGGATGAGGCGAGCCAATGCGGAGCGCCCGCTTCAGCCGTGTGCGCAGGGCCAGCTTGATGCGCCAGTCACGCAGTCTCCTGATCCCACCGCGGCGCACGCTGAGGGCAAATTCAATAAGTGAATCACCAGGACCAACATAGGCACGCCGGAGAAGATGCGGATCGCCGGAAAGATAGTTCAACCCTTCTTCCACACTGAATGCCAAATCGAAGTTTCCTCGAACCAAGTCGCAAACCGCGTCATTGTATTCTCCGTAAGGATATGCAAACGAGACGGGAGGATAACCAAGCAGTGCGGTAAGGTCGTCTTTGCTGCCGACCACCTCTGCTGCCAGTTCGGAAGCAGGCAGCTTCGACAAATGCGGGTGCGTCCGGCTGTGCGCACCAAACTCGATTCCCTGGCGTGCCCAGTATTGAATCTGTTCACCGGTCATTAGTTGGAGCGTGCCACAGCCCTGAACCTCGTCCCAGGTGTTGGTCGCGGCCAGCCGTTCGGTCACAACAAACACGGCAGCGCTAAACCCATACTTCCTAAGAATCGGCAGGGCATGATCGGCGGTGTCGGCGTAGGCATCGTCGAATGTCACCAGAATTGGCTTCTTAGGCAGGCTCGTTCCGCGACGAATCCAGTTGAGCCAATCGGAAGGCTTAATGCCGGCATATCCCCTGTGAGCCAACCACCGGATCTGACGCTCAAAACGCTCGGGCGATACCGTCAATTCGCGTTTGGTACCGGGTCGCGCCGGGCCAACGTGATGATAAAGGAGCGATGAGCAGCTTCGTTCGAACTCTTCTTCCAAGGCCTTCCATGAGCCGGCGACACCGAGCGCGCCCTCTAAATGCGCAACGGTCGAGGTCCAATTCAGCAAGCGTGACGCCCATTTACGGATTGTTTCGAAGCGATAGAACGACTTCTCCATGCGAAGAGGAAGCGACATGAGCGGAATCAGAGATATGGGTAAGCGTGTTAATGCTTTCAATAGCCATCTTTTCCCGGCATGGCTCTCTGCCCACGTGGACAAGCCACAGTAGGGCCGGTACTCGTAATGCTTGCGGCTCGCACGAAGGTCGCCCGCCCCCAAAGCTCTTGCCTGCGATTGCAAGTAAGCCGCTGAAGACTTCACATAGTATTCGTAGACGATGGCGTCTGGCCGGTAACGGAACGACAGCCCCATCTTCCACAGGCGCAAGCCTAAGTCCAGCTCTTCGGCAGCTAGAAACTGCTCATCGAATCCTCCACATCGTACAAGTACATCGCGGGGCATTGAGCTATTCACGAGATAGGAGAGCACGTAGACCGAGGACATTCCCTCGGGGAAGCGTAAGCCCATGTCCGGACTGATGCGGGCATAATAGTCAACTCCAATACGCTCGATAGCATTGCGAATGATGGTTTGCGAACTGTCGGGCGCGATATACATGCGTCCTTGTACCACGCTTGGATCGGCTCCAGCATGTGCTGAATAGTGCTGCCGAACGAGACCTGGCGTCGTGATGAGGTCATCGTCAAGAAATAAGACGAGCTCGCCCACTGCGGCTCGAATACCCAGGTTCCGTGCGGCGCCTGCGCCAAGGTGCTGCGATTCCAGGACGCGCAAGGAGCACTTTGGCTTCAAGTCGCGCAGCAGTTCGGCCGTATCATCGGTCGACCCGTCCATCACAACAATCACTTCGTAGTCTTGCGGCGGAAAATCCTGCGCCAAAACCCCTGGTAGCGTGCGCTCCAGAACATGTCGCCGATTATACGTGGGAATGATGACTGAAATCCTAATCATCAATGACCTTTTCGGATCGTAGTAATGGTCAATGCTTATAAGCGTGTGAATGCGATGGAGACGTTTCGGCCGTCAATGCTCAATGGGTCATGTCCCTTAGTGTTTGGGTTTACGGCAGTAGATGTTGGTAACAACCGGAAAGCGCGCATCGTATTCATCCAATTCCGCGGGTTTCAGTTCTTCAAGCGCCAGTCCGAGATTGATGGCCACGACGGCTAGGCAATTGCCCTCGGCCTCCGCGACAACCGTGCAGTCTGGCCAGACGTGCTGGAGTAGTTCCCGCCATCCGTCAGGTGTATGGCGCCAGAAATCAAGACTCACCTTGTCAAGACGAAAGAGTCCCGCTGCACTCGCGAGAATCACACCGCCGGGCTTTACCACGCGAAGAACGTTGCGGAGACAAAGCTCAAGTTCGCGGAAGTGCTGGAAAGTGCAGGGAAGCAGGAAACAATCGTAGGCCTCTGACGGCACAATGTTCTCGCAATGGGCAATATCGCAGAGAAATGTGGGGTCGGAGTTTGGATCTATGTCCACGCTATGGACAATTCGAAGATCGTGACCGTACCTGCGCGTGTAAGTGTTACGATCGATTTCCAGGACGTCCCCGGTAATGGCGGCGCGGTGCCGCTCGAAGAACCGGTCAACATAATACCGATCGACTGGTGTACCACGATCCCATCCGAAATCGTTCGAGAATGGCTTTACTCGCCGGAGATTTCCCCACCATGGAAGCCCTCGTCCTCTAGCAATACAGCGGAGACGTGTCGTCCACGCCGGTCCAAACGCCCGCATCACCTTGTTGCGAAGCGGTTCCGGTGGCGTGTTATTCCGGGAGATTTCCTTCCTTCCCATACGTGAATTGTACCCTCTAAAAATGGTCATGCAATTGCGTGCCCCAGGAGAGCTGAATAGCTCCTGGGACTCCTGGGGACTACTCTGCTCGATAATGCCGGAATCTCTTGTGGTGTACCTTGCTGATTGTGGGCCGAGTGTGACTTCAGTGTATTGGCTTGGAATGCGGCACAGCATTCTCGACAGTGCGGTAGGTTGATGTCTATCCCCTGCAGTCGGTGGTCAGCATTTTATGGGTAACCTGGAGATACAGCTCTCATAGAGCACCTGTCATAACTTCTCGTTAAAGCGATCGCCCTAAGTCAAAAGGCAGGCAATGATATCTCGCAGAGCATTGTGAATTCCGACTCCACCTTTTGATGCGTTCCGATACTGGCCCATAGCGGCGCCCTGAAGCATCAGCTTAATCCGTGCCCTACGCGACAGAGCCCCGTAGTATCGGGCGCGCAGTTCCATGACATCAGCTCGTTTTGTCATCAGATTCATCGACCGAACAAGGCGCCCAGAAGCTAATGTCGCACCTCCACCGAAGGTTTCTATGTCGCAGAGCATGCCTGACAGCAAGACGGAGTGCTTGTGATAATATTCCTCGCTTGCCCTGTAATTCTCTGCGAGGTCAGAGGGAAAGATCCGCTTCAAAAGGGAAGTCCTGGCGCGAGGAGGCGCTTTTAGTACCTTTGTCCATGCGTGATTGGTGTCTGAATACACGCGCCACCGCATCAATACTTCGGGGATATAGAGTACCTTATCCATCCCGGTTGCGAGTTCCAGGAGCAGGACATCATGACCGAACTCGACGTCGCCCGCCACTTCTTTATAGTTATGTGGCGCCAAGGAGCGTGAGGTCATTTCCAGAAGCGGCTTTCTGATCACAATTGCATGGCCGGGGAAGTCGCTCTTCCGCAGGTATTTTCGAAAGCGGCGGTGGCTGGGGTAGACAACTCCCGTTGGATTGCCATCCTCGTCTACCCATTCGGCCGCATGCGCAAGCAGAAAGGCATCTGACTCCTGGCTGGCTTGGACGATACGTGCAAGCTTTTGCGGGAGCCACTCGTCATCTTGATCGCTGAACGCTATTAGCTCTCCCTGGCACATCCGCGCAGCCTGGAGGAAGTTAGCCGTGTAGCCAAGTCGCGCGGAGTTATGGACGATAACGACTGGAAAGGGAGCCGAAAGAGAGAAAGTGTTAATGATACTTACCGTGGAGTCTGTCGATCCGTCGTCGCAAACAATTAACTCAGATGGGAGCAAGATCTGCCGGGCGAAACTATCAAGCTGCTGGCGGATAAAACGCCCTCCGTTATAGGTCGCCATTGCAATGGATATCTTTGTCATCTGAAATCTCGTTCAAGAACCGACCCGCGGGTCACGGTAGGCTGGGCCGGCAAACAAATCGCAGATCAGGCCGGGACACGGCTCCGAGCCAACACGATAGATGCATCATCCGTTGCCCCGAAGGCCTGCGACAGAAACCGGAAGCGGCTCAAGCAATTCGGTTTGCCATAGTAGATTTGGCCTCAACGCGCCGGGCCATTGACCGTGGAAGGCACCGCGCAGTTCGCTGGCAGCATCGTGAATTTCGAAAACCAAAAGGTCCTCCCAATCGGCGACCACAGTGGCGCCGACGCCGTTCAAAAATACCATAAAGTGGAGTCTGTAAGTACCGTTGTTCATCAGGTCGGCAGGCACAATAAATGAGCTCCGCAGCAGACCAGCCGGAGCTGGAGATTCACGATTCTCGGCCGTGGCAAACACGCTGACACCATGCTCGTTGAATATTTCTGCCGCTAAATCCAACCGGCTGTGTGCAGCAAGCTTCCAGCATTCAAACTCCACCGCCAGCGAAGTGCGAACTGTGAGCTGGTCCGTGGGAGACCCGTCAAGTGGGCGGACACGCGCCCGATGAAGGCGGATCATGTCGTTTCCCGGCGCCGACTCAATATCGTCATGGACTACTTCTTTGAAAGCGGGCAGCCAATTCTGCGAGTAACGGGATGTTACTGCTGCAGGCAGTCCTTCCAGAACGACCCGGCCTTCGTGGAGACAGATAGCTCGAGTACACAGGCTATCGACGGCCAGCATGTTATGGCTGACAAAAAGCACCGTCCTGCCCTGGCTCGCGGCATCTCCAATTTTGCCCAGGCACTTTTTCTGAAAAGCGGCATCGCCCACGGCCAGGACTTCATCGACTAACAGAATTTCGGTCTCCAAATGCGCCGCAACCGCAAAGGCCAGCCGAACGTACATCCCGCTCGAGTAGTGCTTTATCGGAGTGTCTAAGAGGCGGCCACATTCTGCAAACTCCACGATCTCGTCGAACTTGCGTTCGATCTCCCGGCGGATCATGCCCAAAACTGCGCCGTTGAGGAATATATTCTCTCGACCGGTAAGTTCCGGATGGAAGCCCGCCCCGACTTCCAGCAGGCTGCCAACCCGGCCATGAATCTCCGCCTGCCCTTCCGTTGGTTTCGTGATTCGCGAGAGGATTTTGAGCAGAGTAGACTTGCCGGACGCGTTTCGCCCGATGACTCCCAGCACTTCGCCGCGGCGCACTTCCAGCGACAAATCACGCAGCGCCCACAGGTCCCTTTCGTCGTTTGCGGGCTTGTGCCCACGCCGCGCCATCGCGCGCAATGGGGCGCGCACCATCCCGGAGATTGTTTCGCGCAGGGTGCGATAGCGCGGACGCAGGCCGATCCGATAGCGCTTGCCGATGCCATCGCAACGAATCGCGATTGGGCCGCCACTGTCAGATGAAGTCCGCAAAGGTGTCCTCGGTTCTGCGGAAGTAGTAGAGGCCGGTCAACAACAATGCCGTGCCCGTGAAGAAGGCGAGAATGACCGACTGGGCGGGAAAAGCTCCTTGGCCGCGCAACGCCCAGCGAAAGCCCTGCAACGCCCCAACCATGGGATTCAACTCATATAGCATGCGCCAGCGCTCCGGCACTGAACTGATCGGGTACGCAACAGGAGTCGCGAAAAACCAAAATTGAACAAGAAAGTTGATCGTATAGCGAACATCGCGGAACTTGACGTTGAGCGCGGAGAGCCACAGGCCCGCGCCCAGCGACGACAAAACTACCGGCAACACAAAGAGCGGAAACAGCGCAACGGCGCCGGTCGGCGTGATGCGAAAGTAAATGAGAAACAAAACCAGCACCAGGAGACTAATAGCAAAATCGAGCTGGCTGGCCAGGATCGCAGAAAGAGGTACAAGAAGCCGGGGGAAGTAGACCTTGGAAATCAGCCGCTCGTTGTTGACAATGCTGTTGCTGGATTCGGTGACACCCTGCGCGAAGAGCTGCCAAAGCACCATGCCCGCATAGGCGAAGACCGGGTAAGGCAGGTCGTCTGACGTCATATGAACGACACGGCCCAGAAACGCGGCCAACGCAAGCGCAACGGCCAGCGGTTGCAGAATAGCCCACGCAACGCCGAGCGCCGTTTGCTTGTAACGGACCTTGATGTCGCGCCAGGTGAGAAAGTAGAGCAGCTCGCGATGCCGCTCGAGGTCAGCCCATCCCAGCGTCCAGGCGGAATTCGAACTCCTGATGATAGAGGTGGAAACTGCATTCGCTCGCAGGCTATCGGATGAAATCATTGCGCCGCTCGGGATGTAGCGAAACTGTTGGAATTGAACATGTTGAGTTTACTATAGAGTCGCTTGATTGAATCTTTGCGGGCTGGCGGAAAAGAGAGGGCGTGCCAGTCCGAGTTCGTTCAGTGATCGAATGCAAGCCACGATAGCAAAGGCCTGGGAGAATGGGCTTTTCGGCGTCCATCAATTCACTTAGAGCCTAGGATCGCAATCGCTTCGATCTCAACCAAGAGTTTCGGCCGGCTGAGTGTCGCTTCGATATCTGTGGACGCAGGCAGCGGGTCAAGCCCGTGCTTCCGATAAAATGCCGTTCGGACTTCGTTAAACACGTCGTAGTCGCGCTCGATATCGCGGAGATAGCACGTGGTCCGCACCACGTCGTGCCTGGTGTACCCTTCGCTGGCCGGCAGCCCGGTGATGTTTTCAAGCGTGCGCAGCACTTGTCCTCGAATATTGCCAATGTGAGCGGTACCGCCGCGCTCATCGCTGGAAAACCTTCCTGAGATAAGCAGAATTGTCAGGTCGTTCAGATCGATTCTCATTCCGCGCGAAAAAGAGCACGGGGTTGGGATCTGCATAGGCTTCGCTGAGCACGGCCGCGTTGCTGGTGGCACGCTTCTTGATTGGCGTACGGCCGGTCTTTCCGGGAATGGTCGACTGCGCGCCCAAGTGAAAATCTCCCATGAGTCTTATCATTCTATGGACCAACGCCCTGGGTCAATCGCTGAGTGCCGAAGGCGTTGCGGACGCCCCCGGTTGCAGAGGCTTGCGCGTTGTACTTCCCGAAGCCACTGTCGTTAGGCGGTCTCAGCATTCATTTACAATCAGAATTGTGAAACAGCTCAAAGGTCGCATAAAGCAATGCAGGCGTATCTTTTCTGCGTCGATGATCCGCGGAGCATGAGCCATGCGCACCTTTTCCTGCGATGCACTCCGGGCGATCGCGCACTACGCTGAGGTCGCACCGCAAGCGCCCGCGCTCATCGAGCCGGACGGAATAACTCTTAACTACCAAGAATTATTGGGTCATATTGAGGCCATCAGCCGCCGGCTTCGCGAAGCAGGCATTGGCCCCGGTCAAAGGGTCGTCGTCCTGCTGCCGCAGGGCGGGCTGCAGGTGCTTGCAGTCACGGGCGCGCTGAGTGAGCATGTCGCTATTCCACTTCAAAGCAGGACAACAACCGATGAGGTTGAATCGCATCTCCGTCGATTGGCCGCCTCCGCGTTGATTGTCTCTTCAGAACATGAAGCGGAAGCAAGATCGGCTGGCGAATTGGGGTTGGCTGTCGTGATTGCTCGGCTCGATCAGCCTCCCCAGGTCTGGGACTTGCGATTTGGCGCAACTCCGTTGAGTCAGGCGACTCGGCAATCAGATGCCGCTCTGTGCCTCGTTACTTCCGCCACGACCGGCCACTCTAAAGTTGTGCCCCTTACGACCGCAAACCTTGATGCCGGAATAGAGTCGAGGCGCAGGACTTTGCATTTGACGGCTTCCGACCGTCTGCTTTTGATGACCTCGTTTTGCCACATCATTGGTGTTGAAAATGCACTTGCTCAGTTTGCAGTTGGCGGCGCTTTAATCGCCACCGGCGGATTTGATCCAGCGAGGTACCTGCATTGGCTTAACGAATTGGGGCCAACCTGGTATGACTGCGCGCCTACAGTGCATCAGGCTGCGCTTGCACAATTAAGGAGCGCTCCTCTCGAGATGCCGGTCTCTCTTCGCTTCCTGCAATCGGCTGGAGCCCCACTTCCGGAGGAGGTCAGACAGGGACTGGAGCAGGTGTTGCAGGTCCCGGTGTTTAACGACTACGGGATGACGGAAGCCTGCCCCATCGCAGTCAATGCGTACCTGGACGGGGAACGCGTCGCGAACTCAGCAGGGCGTTCTGCCGGGCTGGAGATCGGCATCATGAGTTCTTCGGGGGACCTGCTTCAAGCGGGTGAAGAAGGCGAAATTGCTGTGCGTGGTGCGGCGGTGTTCCCGGGATATGAAGATGATGCCGCCGCGAACCGGAGCGCTTTTCTCGACGGCTGGTTCAGAACGGGAGACCTGGGCCGTCTGGATCAGGAAGGGAACCTGTTTGTTACTGGCCGCCTGAAGGAGATGATCAACCGCGGCGGGGAGAAGATTCTGCCCGGTGAAGTCGATGCGGCATTCGAGGCCCACCCCGCGGTGCTTGAGGCGGCTGCCTTTGCAGTGCCTCACCCAACATTGGGCGAAGATGTGGCTTGTGCCGTTGTGCTACTTGCTGGAACAGAGTCACAGGTGAGTGCGCGCGAGCTTCGACGCTATGCAACACAGCATTTGGCGTCGTTCAAAGTGCCGCATCGCATTCACTTCGTCGATGAGATTCCGCGCGGCGAGTTGGGCAAACCGCAGCGATGGCTGCTGACTGAGCGCCTGAGCGGCAGAAGCGCCGCTGCGCCGACGCCAGCGGAGATTTCGGAACAAATTGCGGTCAATGAACTCGTCTTTTATCTTCATGAAATCTGGGAGCGCATTCTGGACCGCGACGATCTCGGATTCGATGAGGACTTCTTCGAAGCCGGAGGCGACTCGCTGGCTGCCCTGAACATGCTCGCCGAGGTTGACCTGCGCTTCGGAAGCAAAACAAGCGCTGCAGCCGCAAGTTTTGTCGACGAGCCCACCCTCGCAAATCTTGCCAGAATTATGGGGGATCTATCACCGCCCAGGCCGAGCCGAAGCGATTCGAGCGAGATTCAAATCTTCCCGGTCCGCGAGGGAAGTTCCGGCACGCGGCTCTTCTGCTTCCCCCCTGACGGAGTTGAAGGCCTGTCCTTCCGCCGCATGGCGAGGCATTTGAAAGGCGAGATGGATCTATCGGTCGTGCGTCCGGCCAATGCTTGGTATGGTCGCTCGCTCTTCACATTCGAGCACACGGGTGCAGAAGCTGCGGCGCTCATTCGCCGGGCGCAGCCCCACGGTCCGTATTTCCTGAGTGGGTATTGTTTTGGAGGTGTGGTTGCCGTTGAGGCGGCCCGCCATCTTTCGCTCGAGGGTCAGGATGTTCGGGTCATCCTCATTGATACTCCAATGCCGGGATTCCCCGGTTTCTTCCGGGATGGGCGGGTTTGGATCGATGGTGCCAGGCGTCAGTGGCATCGGCTCTGGACAAGCGATCATCCGGGATTAACGCGAAATCTTCGCAGATTCTTCCGCCTTCTGCTTTGGTACGCTGTGGTTCCGCTCCGCCGATTCCTCGCCCCAGTGGAGCGTGTTTCCGCTATCCAGCGGATTCTCCAGTGGGCCCAGGCCGATTATTTCCCATTCTACGAACGCAGTCCCGTGGATGCTTCGTTCCTCCACATTCTCAGTTTGAATGAGCTCAACGCGATTGAATCTGCTTCCCGCTTTGGCTGGAGGAAGATCGCTCGTCGCGGTATCACTGAAAGATTTGTGGCCTGCGACCATTTCAATGTCCTTCACGAGTTGAACCTGCCGGAGACCGTTAGGGTTTTGACAACATGGGACGGCGCCCACGAGTCACGCGGTCAAAACGGCCGGCCCAAGACAATGAACCCACCGGGCATCCCATGAGCCGGAATCTGTGGTCAATGCTGATTCTTTCTTCAATCGGGGGAGTAAGTCTTCAAGAAGAAACATGGACCAAGATACTGGGGACAGATTGGATGCAAGTTTGGTGCGAGCATCCCATTGGGTGGAGTTATACGACAATTCCCAGTCCGTAGCATTCTTGAAAGTTGTAAAACCTTCTCCCCGTAGCTCGGGCAACCTCGATGACGGCCTGCTTGACTTGGGGAAAAGACTCCGTATCATGGAAAATCGCGCACCGAGAATGCCTCGCACTCCACAAGCCGCACGCAAACGTATCCGCGAAGGTATGGACTATATCGACGTGAATTAGGCCGAATGAACCATGCTCTCCCCTAATAAACTCCCGGTAGTCGCTGCGTACTAATTTAATATTTGCGTAGGGGGACAGTTGGCATAAGGTCTCCTCAAAAAACTCCGGCCTCTTGCCGTTGTGTTTGTCCCCACGGAAAGTATCGACGCCCACGACTGAGTCAAAATAGGAAGACAAGGCCACCGTAGAGAATCCGCATTCCACGCCAAATTCGAGGCAACTATCGGTCTGGATGTGAAACCTCTCGATAAGATCCGCAAGGATATCTTGAATTCCATCCCAGGCCGAGAAACCCCCCAACCTTCTTGGCGGAGTTTCACGACGATCCGGAATGTAAGGGGTAACAGAGATCCGCGGCTTGGCAAGGCCTCCTAAAACTGATTGCCAATAAGCGAACTCAAGACTGACCCTCATAAGAGCCTCCCTCTCTTGGCACGGGATGATGGGTTCTCAGTGTCTGTGATAGAGAGCCGCAGCCTGATATGCGGCGCTCTGCTATTTGGGCGACACAACGCCGGTCCCCGCAGCCGCTGCATGGGTAGCGCTTGGTCCGGCATCGATGGTAACCAGCTTCTCCGCTTGCCGGGTGCGATAGTCGTCGTAGGCTTGTTGCCACACAGGCGAAGTTAGTTGCTTGGCAAGTGGCTTCTTGTATTGCAGCTCTTTAAGGAAGTAGCCGCACTTACTGCAGAAGCGCTCGGCGAGATCTTCCATGTCATCGGCCTCCGACGGAAGCGACTGCCTGCCGATATTCCACTCGAAGATTCGATCCATGCCAGCGGCAACCGGGCAGTGATAGTACCCGGTCGGCCCAAGTCCCGTTCCACACCGATAGGTGTACTCGCACGCATTTCGGAAATCGACTTTTTCGTATCCCTCAACTTCTTCCGGGGATAGGTTGAAGGTAGAGTGCTTGAGTTCTGCGGGCCGCTTTCCACTTTTGTTGCTGTTCTCCACTTCGATACCTTCGGGAACCTGCGCAACCATTTGTTGCACTTTGTCGCCGGCGCCGTTGGTCAGAACCTTGATTCTTGTTTGCGGCGAGTAGCGATTGCGATAGGTGCGCAGAATGTCAATGATCTTGAGAAAGTCCGGGTGTACGGTTGGTTCCCCGCCGGCGATCTCCATGAGATTCCAGTGGTAATCGGCGGCCGCACACTCATCGACAAAGCTTTGGATTTGTTCGATGGACATTTGCGCATCCGCAGGAGCCTGGGCAGAGGATTCGTCGCAGTTGAGGCAGCGGAGATTGCATGCGTAAGTTAACGCGATTCCAATCACACGACGATTGCGGTGGAACTGAGGTCCCAAGAAACGGGTCACTCCAGGCCGGACACGCCAGAAATCATACATGCCACGCAGTTTGAGAGAGGGATCCAACGCCCGAGAGAACAGCCCACGCACCGAAGAAGGCAAGTATGGCTTTACGCGTTTCCGGTATGAGGTGAGAAGTCTGTCAAGAATCCTCAAGGGGATCCTCCGGGGGAATACTAGAGGGATCATACCAAATTCCGATGAGGGAGACTTGAGCTTGGTTGAAGGCCCGAACGCTGTTTCGCCCGGGCCGAGAGAGCCGGGTTGTAACTCCTTTGAAAGAGGCGGCGCATCAAATGCCGCACTCAACTTTGATCTGGATGCGGAACATCGATGACAGCGGTGCGCGATCAGGTGAATAGTTCGTCATATACTGCCACGGTCTGCTCGACCATTCTCGCAATGGAAAAATCACGGAGCGCCCGCTGGCGCCCGGCAACGCCCATCGCTTCACGCCTTTGGTCATCGGAAATAAGTTCGCGCAGACGCGTTGTAAGTTCGGCAGGTGCAGCGGCAGGAACTAACCAGCCAGTTTCGCCATCTTGCACCAACTCAAGTAGACCGCCAACCGCGCTTGCAATTACCGGCAAACCCGCGGCCATTGCCTCCAATGCCGCAATTGGAAAACCCTCATCGAGAGACGGCAGAGCAAAAATGTCCCACCCTTGCATGACTGTTGGCAGATCCTCTCTCCAACCGATGAAGGAGACGTGGCCGGAGATCCCGAGCCTATGACACTCCTGTTCCAGGAAGGATCGCAAGCTCCCATCGCCGGCGATTTCCAATCGAAGGTCATCAATCTGACGCGTAAGTACAGCCAAAGCCTCGAGGAGATATCTGAGTCCTTTGATCGGCTCAAGACGACACGCCGTTCCAATCACGAACCCTTTGTGCGGCCTACGCTTCTCAGAGAAAAGAGAACCATTGACGCCCGAATAAATGACCACGGCGCGGGAATCCCGAGAAAAATCCGCTACGATTTGCGAAACGGCTATCAAGGCATCCCGTTCAGGCAAATTGCAATGGGACGGGACGATCCCAGTGCTCTCGTCGGCGCGGAAATGGAGAGTACGCACGATCGGGGCACGGGTCAACAAACGTCCCATGCCGGTGAGTAAACGCCCACCTGTGTGCTGGTGAATGATGCTGAATTCTTCTGACCGCAGGAGCAACGCATAGCGTGCCGCTCCCAAGGGATCACTGGCGCTACCGTTCCAATTCACGCAGGCGGAACGAATGCCGGCGCGACGCAATTGCTCGGCAAGCGGGCCCGGCTTCAAAAAGCAAACGTGAATCTGATAGAGCGCCGGATCAACGCCAGTCGCCAAATCCTCGACAATTTCGCAGATTGCAGTGCCACGCGGCTCAGCCGTATCCAGGACGTGAAGGACGCGCCGTGGATTCATTCTCTCTGTCCCTTAATTCGCAGCGCTTTCATCGCATCCTGGCCGTCATAACGGCGCGAGACCGTTCGCAATCTCATCGCAAATATAACACGCGGAATAGCCCATGATCCTACGCGGCCGAATGCGCCGACCCAAGTGGGGATTAGGGTCCACGAGGATATTACTTTCGCCAGTAGACTCCAATGGGCCCGTCGCCACAGCCTTCGAGTAATCGGAAAAAATGCCTGAAGGTTAAGCCAATTATCCAAAGCTAATCCATTCCTGCGGTCCCAGATATAGTTGAACTGTCCGCTGGATGACAATCCCCCCAGTAAGTCGACACACTGCAGTAACTCTCGCCTGGGCTCAGGAGGGCCGATTTCGAATGAGAGGAACGGAGTAGAGCGACGCAAACCCTGCAAAACTTCCAGCTCGAGTCCCACTACGGCGATCTTGATCAAGAACGGGAGTCAATAAGTTTCAACCAAATCGTCAAGAGTCGTTTTCTGAACGTCTTTCTTCTCCATGTAACCGAAAGGATATCGCAGGAATCATGATGCGCAACTGCGTCTTGATGAGCTGGGCTGTCGTTTGCGGATGCTAGAATGCCACATACCAGCATGGCGCGAACTGGTTTTGTGAGTGCACTTTAACAAGAAGGAGTTGTGGTTAATTCCGTAGCATAAAATGCCTATGAGCCAAGCTCAACTGAACACGCAGATCGACACGGAAAACGTAAGCGCGGGTAAAATAAGAGCATTTTTTATCGGCCTGTTCTTGCTTTGTGCCTGCACTTTAATGTACGAAGTCATCCTTACTCGCCTGCTAAGTGTCGTCTCGTGGTATTACCTCGCGTTCGTTTCCGTCTCGATGGCGATGTTCGGGATGACAGCCGGCGCGCTCTTAGTCCAACTGCGCCCGGCGTTTTTCTTGAAGGAAATGCTGCCGATGCGGTTATATCAGGCCGTTTTGGCCATGGGCGCTTCCATGCCACTGGCCTTGCTGATCATGTTGGCTATTCCAGTGGGCATTTCGCTGGCCCTGCAGTCGCTAATCTCATTCCTGCTTTTTTCAAGCGTCGTTGCCGTGCCATTTTTCTTTTCCGGCGTGGCAGTGTGCATCGCGCTCACCAAAATGCCGTTGCCTAGGGGACGCGTGTACTTTGTCGATCTCACCGGCGCGGCTCTCGGTTGCCTGGGCGCTGTCGGGTTGCTGAGCATATTCGACGCGCCAAGTGCAATATTCGCGATCTCGGCCGTCCTGTTTCTGAGCGCGGCGGCCTTTGCCGTCTACGCTCAACGACCCCGTTTACGAAGGAACTGCCAGATCGCGGCGGCATCGATGCTGATGGTGGCATGTCTCAACGCATCAACCGTGCATGGAATTCAGCCGATTTGGTCGAAAGGCGCACTTGATCGCCGCGACCACATCTACGCCGAAGTGTGGAACTCAATTTCCAGAGTGCGCGTCTCCGATTCGCTGCTGGGTGAACCACAGATGTGGGGGCCTAGCCCTGACATGCCCGTGTTTCAGGTCGATGGAATGGGTTTGGATATCGACAATGACGCGGCAACCTATATGTTGCACTTTACTGGCGACCTTTCCACTCTGCAGTTCCTGCGTTATGACGTCACTTCAATCGGAGCCGAAGTCCGTCACGGCGGCACGGCGGCGATCATCGGTGTAGGCGGCGGCCGCGACGTCCTCAACTGCGCTGCAAACGGCTTCACCCGCATCGTCGGCATCGAGGTAAACAGCGCGATTGTGAAGCTGACGTCCCGGCGGTTGGATTCGTACTCCGGATTCTCAAAAATCCCAGGCTTTGTGCTGTACAACGACGAGGGACGCAACTTCCTCGCTCGCTCAGGCGAGCGATTCGACCTGATCCAGGCATCGCTGGTCGACACCTGGGCAGCAACCACCGCCGGCGCCATGACTTTGTCGGAAAACTCGCTTTATACGGTCGACGGCTGGCGCGTATTCTATGACCACCTTAAACCCGGCGGCGTTATTACTTTCAGCCGCTGGTACGGCGGTTCCCAGGACAACCAGACTTACCGGCTGTTCTCGGTTGCATGGGCTACCTTGCTGTCAGAAGGCGTTGCAGATCCGTCACGGCAACTAGTCTTGATTCATTCGGGCGGGATCGCGACACTGCTTGCCAGCAATCAGCCGTTCAGCCCCGCGGATATCGACGCCCTGAAAAAACTCTCCACCGAAATGGAGTTCACCCCGCTTTTCCTGCCTGGAGAGCCCGTCACCGTTCCTGAATTCCGCCGAGTATCCCAATCCAGAACACTGGCGGACATGGCTTCGCTGCAGGACGCAAACGGAGCGGACTACTCGCCAACATTTGATAGCTCTCCGTATTTCTTTAATTCCATCCATATCCGCGCGCTGCCCAAATTTCTTTCTCACCACGGGCCCGTGTCGAGTCTGCAGGCTGACTTGTGTCTGTTTGCCTTTTTCCTGTCGGCGATTGTCCTTGTCATCGCCGTCATCGCCCTGCCGGCATGGATCGCCTTAAAGCAACCGAGCCAAAGAAGTCCTGCGCCGAAAGGAGCCATCGCCTATTTCGTCAGCATTGGATTGGGCTTTATGTGCGTTGAAATGGGCATGATGCAACAGCTATCGATCTTCCTGGGCCCCCCGGTTTACTCCATGGTTGTCGTGCTCGCCGGCCTGATTCTCTCCACGGGCGTTGGGAGTTTTGTTTCGGATCGCTGGCCGGCAAGTGCTACGTGGCAACTTAGAATATTGCCGGCTGCCGGCGCCGCTCTGGTGCTCTTATATCTCGCGCTGGTTCTGCCGGTGATACACGCCTACACCGCGGCGCTGCTGTGGCAGAGAGTTCTGATCTGCCTCGCGCTGATAACCCCTCCCGGCTTCATGTTGGGCTTTTGTTTTCCCATCGGCCTGCGTTGGATGGCGGCCATCCACCAGGAACACAATCTGCCCTGGATGTGGGCCCTGAACGGTGCTGCGGGGACGCTCGGCAGCTTTGTCGCCATGCTCATCTCAATGGAGACCAGCATTGGGACCTGCGTGCTGACGGCCGCGGCTTTCTATTTGCTGGCTGCTCTGGTACCTCTGCCTCGGCGAATGGAGATGAATCGAGAGGGCGCAAGCTGCTGAACACCAAAAGAGGGATCTCGGGCAGCTCATCGGAACATCTCGAAAAGGACGCTTCAATCGACAATGCTCGCGAAGCGACCGCCCTCGGAGCAGGCAGAGCTCTAGTCTTGTGATTTCTCTTTTTCCTGATTTCCTTCGGACTCGGTTATCCGACTCTCCATTTCGCCCCTGGCAATGGCGGCATGGTGGGGTTGTGATGGCAGTTGTACCGTTGCGATTCTGACGGAATTTACGGACTAGGTGTGGTGCATCAACAGGTT
>PLGG01000033.1 GCA_003138515.1 Acidobacteriaceae bacterium
TTGAAAGGTCACACCTAGTCCCTTTTTCTTGCGAGCTAGAGTCTTGCCTGCCTTCCTCGCCATCCGTCTTGAAGGACGCTCACACACCTTATGCAGCATAAAGCCCCCATGTACTGCTCTCAGTCTGAGCGAAGAAAAGGCAAACGTCAAGCGCGATTATTCCTGGCTCTCTGAATCATCGCCTGCAAGCCCGCGGACTTTTCGCGCCGCTGCCATCCACTTATACCAGTCTGGCTGCGCTTCGTATGCTCCGGTCAACCGCTTCAGCCTCAAGTCAAAATCTGCCCTCTCTTGTTGAAGTTCGGCGACGTCGCGGAGAAGATCCAGAGACTTCTCTTTGTCACCGTAGATTCTCTTTAGCAGCCGTTGAGCAGAAGCTTGTACATCGGCCGCAAGCTTCTGGATTTCAAAAGTCTCTGGAACCAAAGTAGGCGGAGTACAGGGCAGATGCACAACTGGCCTTGCTCCCGCGATCAGTGCCCATGACTCGGATGGAGTCGCAGTCCTTTTTAGGTTGAAGAATTCCCATGCCAACAAATCTGCCATCTGAAGCGCAGCTAATTGCCTGTCGTCCCCCGGCTGACACTTGCCAGCATTTGCCATGTTCTCTATGACTCCGCTTTGCCTCATCTCGTAATAAGTGTCGATGCAGGCGCGAAGCTCATTGCGCTTGTCGAAGACGAAATCAACCGTATACTCAACCTTCAGTTTCCTCATCCACTGCAAGACACCGGAGGTCGCGGTCAGAAATCCCCAATCATAGGGCCGAGCGCCCATCATTCCCTTGGTTGCTTTTGTGTCTCTATTAAGAAACCAAGAATATGGCACGCTGACAGTGAATCCTTGCAATCGAAACTGCGCGATCACCTGAGCCAAACTCTTGATCTTTTCGTCCGCCGCAATCCGCGAAAACTTCCAGAACTGTTCCTCCAGTGCATTCGCTTGCTTATGGCTGAAATAATCGATAGACGGGGATTCGTGGAGACACCCATCCCATGCGTCTGAAGCACGCCGCCATTCCTCAAGATGGCCGAGAAATCCGCCGAAAATCATCGCCTCGTCCTCATGGGGATTGAGCGCGGATTCATCGAAGAACGCAGAGAAGATCATCAACTGCCTTTTTGTCTCGAAGTCGCTTAGGCGTCCTGCAAAGATGCAGGATGACATAGGAGACTTTCGGTCGATGTTGGGAAGTATGGTCAACCTTAATCATAGCCCGTGAATTATCACATAGGTTTCAGGAATTGAGGCGGCAGGCACACCACTCCCCTTTGCGCGGTTCCCGGCAGAGTGACACTAATTATCAGTCAAATATCGCTAAGTGGTGTGCCAAGATTGTTGCCAAATCATCGCGCTGCGGCCAAGTCTTTGGGTTTCGGAGCAGGTTTTTCCGGGCTTCTGACAGAGACGTTTGTCGAGTCAGTTGTGCTTTTTCAGAGGTCGTGTCAAGGAATAGCCAAATCTTAGGAGAATTTGTCGACGCGCTTGCGCGAATGGGCAAGCGGTGTTCGATTGAGGCTGCCGGTTTGACGCTCCGAATTGAGGGCACCTATAATCCCCTTTAGTTCCCGGCGATGACCCCGTGCGCAGGTGTTGTGAGCAGGAATTATGCCGGACGGGCCAGGATCGCATGGCACGAAATACTTTGGCCCGAAACCACCGCGCCGATGGGACCGGCACGAGGGAACTCTGAAGGAGTACTTGAATCGCATGAAGCATCTGCCCATATCCGTTCTTATGTTCGCTGTCGCGTCGATCATTCCAGCCGCCAGCCAAACGCCCGCCGCACCGGCTGCGCAAAAGCCCAGCGCAGGTCAATCCGCAGGCCCTGGGGCCGCCGGCCCAGCCAAGGTGGCGGTGATTGCCTTTCAGGCAGCGGTGATGAAGACCAACGAGTTCCAGCGCAACTTTGCCGATCTACAGAAGAAGTACGACCCGAGGCGCCAGCAACTGAAGACGCTGAGCGACGGGATCGACACGCTGACGAAGCAGTTGCAGGATCAGAGTGCGCAGATGAGCGAAGACGTTCGCATCAGCAAGACCCGCGCGGTCGACGACAAGAAGAAGCAGTTGGACCGCGAGACCCAGGATGCGCAGACCGACTTTCAGAGCGACATGCAGCAGGTGCTTAGCGGAGTGGCGCAAAAGGTGGGCGCGTTGATGACGGACTACGCGGGGAAACACGGCTACACGCTGGTGCTGGACGCGGGCGACCAGCAGAACGCGACGGTGCTGTATGCAGTGCCATCCACCGACATCACGCAGGTGATCATCGACGCGTACAACGAGAAGTCGGGAGTTCCGGCGCCTCCGGCGCAGGGAAATGCAGGGGGCCAGCCTGCCGTGGATGCGCCCCAGCCACAGCCGGCGCCGGCGCATTGATACTGAGTTGGATTCGAGGGCGGCGTTCCGCTGTCCTCGGCCAGCCGTTCAGTTCCAGCCTGCCTCTGTATGTACAATCCCCTTAGTTTCTGCTGACGGCTCCGTTCGCGTCCTTTTCAGCCCATGCGCCGGCCGGCGCAAGGCTCACGTGAAAAGGCTATGAGGTTGGTCAGGCGAGATCGGCGTTTCTTTGCGTTTCGCTGAGGGACCGGCCAGGAGATCCGAAGGAGATTTTGACTCATATGAAGCGTTCTCTAGCAGCTTTTCTCCTGCTGGCCTCGGGCTTGGTCCTGAGCGCCGTTGCTCAATCGCCGGCCGCACCGTCCTCGACGCCGTCCACAGGACAGTCCGGAAGAATTCACGGACATGTCGATGGTCCGGCCGGAGCGACAGGAACGGTCTTTCTGTCCGGCCCCGAGGAACACTCCTTCCCGATTTCCGCGTCAGGCGACTATTCGGGGGAGGCCGCCCCGGGCAGCTACTCGCTCGTCGTCCAGGAGTTAGATCGGTCGGCGGGGTACCCGCAACTCACCAAGTTCAATACGAGTGTGGACATTCTTCCTGGTAAAGATCTGCAACTGGACTTTGACCGCTCCGGAAACCCCCATGCGCAGATGGAGGAAATTACGACGCAGGATTCCGGGGGTGCAACGTCCCCAACCTCGGCATCAACTCGCGTTCAAGGGAGTGCGCCCGCAAGGTCCGAGACGGTTCCTGCCATTTCCTTCCAGCAGGCTGTCTTCCAGACCGATGAGGGCAAACGGCTTTTTTCTGATTTGCAAAAGAAGTACGAACCCAAGCGAGCGCAACTAAAGGCCCTGAACGATGAAGTCCAGGCCATGACCAAGCAGTTGCAGGCCGATAGCGCCAAGTTGAGCGACGCCGAACGCTCCGCCCGTGCCGGGTCGATCGACGAGAAAAAGAAGACACTGGACAGGGAACGCGCGGAAGCCCAGGACGAATTCCAAAAGGAGATGCAGGCCCTCTACGAGCCCCTGGCCTCCAGGTTCTACAAATTCGTGGTTTCCTATGCGAAGCAGCAAGGAATGCCGCTTGTCTTCGATGCCGAGCAGAACAATTTGGCTGTGATCTACAAGGCCGATTCGACCTCGCTGACCGACATCACCAAAACTGTCGTCGCGGGCTTCAATCTCAATCCGGGCGGCACATCCACTCCGCAGGCAGCGGCTAGTCCGGCGCCTTCCGGTCCCGATGCCTCAACGACGCCGTCGTCCCTGGTGACGAGCTATCTGGCCGCCGCAGCCACATTGAACCCTTCGGCGACGAGGCCATTCCTGTCGACGGATTGCCACATGGACATCTTCACCGAATTCAAGGCATACGACGGCTCGGGCTGGAAGTACTCCGCTTCCGACTCCTCAGTATTAAGCGAGAAAGTCGACGCGCCGGCGGGCAAAGCCACTGTTTCGGCTGGCATTGTGTACAAAGGCGGGGACCCTCCGACATTTATGCGCAAGACAGAGACGTTTTACCTGGTGATGGAAAACGGGATTTGGAAGATAGCGAGAATGGACCCCGCGCCCGAAACGGCTAGTCCGGGAGTCATGCCTCTCTAGCGCCCATGCCGTTATAGACACTCGAGGCGTCGATCGGATGGGGAGGGGACACTCTGACCCGCTTCGGCCGGCCCCACGGCTGAGTGTTGACTAGCCACCCGTCCCTGTATAATCCGTTTAGTCCCTGCTGACGTCTCCATCCGCGTTTTTTTCAACCCTTGCGCCGGCCCGGCGCGGAGTTCCCGTGGAAAAGCCGTGAGGTTAGTCAGAAGAGTCAGGCACGGTTTTGCGTCTAAGTGAAGTGCCGGCCCCAGGAATTCCGAAGGAGTATTCGACCGAGATGAAACGTTCGCTAGCACTTATTCTCTTGATGGCTTCAGGCCTGGTCCTGAGCGCCGCAGCACAAACGCCGGCCGTAACGGCTCCGCCAGCCGCCGCTCAAGTCGCTGTTCCGGCCGCTGCTCCAGCAGGCCCTGCCAGGATCGCGGTCATCGCATGGGAGCTTGCGGTGGCGCAAACCAACGAGGGGCAGCGCGACTTTGCCGATTTACAGAAGAAGTACGCGCCCAAAGAGGCTACCCTCAAGACCCTCAACGACGAGGTCGAAACCCTGACCAAGCAGTTGCAGGATCAGGGGGCCACGCTCAGCGAGGTGGAGCGCGCCAACCGCAGCAAGGCCATCGACGACAAGAAAAAGCAACTGGACCGCGAGACTGAGGATCTGCGCAACGACGGCCAACAGGATATGCAGGACCTGTTCAGCGGCCTCCAGGCGAAGGTTTACGACGTGATGCAGTCCTATGCCGAGCAGCAGGGGTTCACGCTGATTCTGGACATTTCGCAACAGCAATCGCCCGTGCTGTTTGCCAGCGCGACGACCAACATTACCAAGCAGGTGATCGACGCGTACAACGTGAAATCGGGCGTACCGGCTCCGCCGGCGCAGCCCGCGGCCGCTGCTCCGCAGGCACCGAAGCCGAGAGCGGTGACGCCGCCAACGCATGCTCCGTCCTCAGCGCCATCCACCCACTGAGGAGCAGCAGCAAATATCCTGAAATCGAAGGCCCCGGCGATCGGGGCCTTTGCTTTGCCTGCGCGGGACTGTTGCTGTGGAAAATTTTGTGGATATTTCCCCTAAACCCCCCAAAAATAGCCGTAATTTCCCTCTTGTCAGCCCGAATCGGAATCTGATACATGGTCTAACCCTTTGCTTTTGAATGGGAGTTTGCGGACAAGCTTTGCTCGGCGCAGTTAACCGCCGTAAACATCGGCGGATAGGCAGTTCGGTCCGCTTTCCACAGTTGGTCATAAATTTCCCGTGACAAAAATCACAGACGGCCGCGAGTTTGGCATCACTTTTGCACGTCAATTCTGGTTTTCTTCGCCGACACGTAAGACGGCCAGGAAAGCCTCCTGCGGAATGTCGACCTTGCCGATCCGCTTCATGCGCTTCTTGCCCTCTTTTTGCTTCTCCAGAAGTTTGCGTTTGCGGGTGATGTCGCCGCCGTAGCACTTGGCCAGGACGTTCTTGCGCAGGGGGCTCACGGTCTCCCGGGAGATGACTTTGGCCCCGATCGCCGCCTGGATGGCCACTTCAAATTGCTGCCGGGGGATCAGCTCTCGCATCTTGGAGACCAAGGCCCGCCCGCGCTCGTAAGCATGATCGTGGTGCACGATGATGGAGAGCGCATCGACCGGTTCACCAGCGATGAGGATGTCGAGCTTGACCATGGGCGACTCCCACTCGCCGGCGAGTTGGTAGTCGAGCGAAGCGTACCCGCGCGAGATGGACTTGAGCCGGTCATAGAAATCGAGCACGATCTCGTTCAGGGGAAGTTCGTAGGTGAGCATGACGCGGGTGGGCGTGACGTACTCAAAGTTGAGTTGCTTGCCGCGCTTTTCCTCGACGAGCTTGAAGATTCCGCCGACGTATTCTTCGTTGGTGAGGATTTTGGCCGTGATGATCGGTTCGCGGATGCTGGCGATCGATTGCGGCTCGGGCCAGCGGGAGGGGTTGTCGACGTCGATCTCTTTTCCGTCGGTGAGGGTGATGTGGTAGCGGACGCCCGGCGCGGTGGTGATCAGGTCGAGCTCGTATTCGCGCTCGAGGCGCTCCTGGATAATCTCCATGTGAAGCAGGCCGAGGAAGCCGCAGCGAAAGCCGAAGCCGAGGGCGACGGAGCTTTCCGGCTCGAAGAAGAAGGACGAGTCGTTGAGGCGCAGCTTCTCCAGAGCGTCGCGGAGCAGCGTGTGCTCGTGCGCGTCCACCGTGTAAAGGCCGGAGAAGACCATGGGTTTGATGTCTTCAAAGCCGGGCAGCGCATGCGCGGCCGGATGAGCGTCGTCGGTGACGGTGTCGCCGATCCTGGTGTCGCCGACGTTCTTGATGGTGGCCGCGAAGAAACCGACTTCTCCGGCAATCAGCTCGGCGATTTCGACGGGCTTGGGGCAAAGCACGCCCATGGATTCGATCTCGAAGGATTTCGAGTTATACATCATGCGGATGCGCTGGCCTTTGCGCAGGGTTCCCTGCATGACGCGCACCAGCACGATGACCCCGCGGTAGGCATCGAACCACGAGTCGAAGATGAGGGCCTGCAGCGGCGCATCGGGATCGCCCGTTGGGGGAGGAAGGCGGTGGACGATGGCTTCGAGAACCTCGTCGACTCCCTGACCGGTCTTGGCGCTGACGGGGATGGCGTCGGTCGCATCCAAACCGACTGCCTTTTCGATGGCCTCCTGCGTGGCCAGAACGTCGGCGGAGGGCAGATCGATCTTGTTGATGACGGGAATGATGTCGAGGCCGTGATGGATGGCGAGGTAGGCGTTGGCGAGCGTTTGAGCTTCAACGCCCTGGCTCGCGTCGACGACGAGGAGGGCGCCTTCGCACGAGGCCAGCGAGCGCGAGACCTCGTAGCTGAAGTCGACGTGGCCGGGCGTGTCGATGAGGTTGAGCTGGTAGGTTTGGCCGTCGCGCGCCTTGTACATCATGCGCACGGCGTGAGCTTTGATGGTGATGCCGCGCTCCCGCTCGAGGTCCATATCGTCGAGGATCTGGGCCTGCATCTCGCGCGCGGTCACTGAGCCGGTGAGCTCCAGCAGCCGGTCGCTGAGGGTCGACTTGCCGTGGTCGATGTGCGCGATGATGGCGAAATTACGAAGAAAACGGGCGTCCATGGGAGGGCTTTCGGAGGGTTGGCTTTAGGAATACGATGCGCAATTTGCGGCGATCGGGCGAGGACTCGTCCTCCATGGCATAGCTTATCATCGGCATAGTGCTCGCTGCGGTCTCACAGTCGCGCGGTTTAATGCGTCCTTTCGTGCATATGCATTGGAGTCGAATGCCGGCGTCGCGGCTGATGGTGGGAGTTGCGGGACTGGCCCTGTTGCTGGCCGGGTGCACACCGACGGACCCTGCAGGAGCCACCGCCGCGCAGTCAAAGCAAGCGACTGCGCCCGCATTGCCGGCAATTGCTCAGGCTCAGGCAGCAGGGCAGGTCCAACTGGCTCCGCCGCCCCCGCCGACAGCCCAGGAGCAGCGAGTTCGCGCGATCATCGCCCAGGTTGAAGCCGCCTATGCCCGCGGCACCGCGGACTACCAGAAGGGAATGCTCGCCGAAGCCAAGGTCGAATTCGATCGTGCTGTGGATCTGATGCTGGCGAGTGGAATCGACATCAGGGCCACCCCACAGTTGCAGGACGAGTTCGACAAGATTGTGGATCAGGTGAACGCGCTGGAGATGGAGGCGCTGAAACAGGGCAACGGCTTTGTGCCTAAAGAAGAGATCACGCCTTCAGAGGCAGCAAGCGACATTACATTCGCTTCCGATCCCAACCTGGTTGCCAAGGCCACCGCCGACCTGGCGACCACCAAGTCAGACCTGCCGCTGATGGTGAACGACTATGTGGCCACGTACATCAACTTCTTCGCCAACACGCAAAAGGGCCACAACACACTGCTGCATTCGTTCGAGCGCAGCGGCCACTACAAGACGATGATCCAGCGGATTCTGGCCGACGAGGGCGTGCCGCAGGATCTGATCTACCTTGCGGTTGCCGAGTCGGGCTTCCAGCCGCAGGCGGTCAATCGCCGCTCCCGCGCCGGCGGCATGTGGCAGTTCATGCCCGGCCCATATTACGGCTTGACCCGCAATGCCTATGTTGACGAGCGCTTCGATCCCGAGAAGTCCACGCGAGCCTACGCACGCTATATGAAGTTTCTCTACGACCAGCTTGGCGACTGGTATCTTGCAATGGCCGCCTACGACCATGGCGCCGGCAATATCCAGCACGAAGTCGCCAAGACGGGGTACGCCGACTTCTGGGAACTTTACAAGCGCAACGAGTTGCCGCGCGAGACCGCCAATTATGTTCCCGAGATTCTGGCGGCTATTATCATCGCCAACCACCCCGTTCAGTACGGCTTCGACGACGTGACTGTCGATCCCCCGATTCTTACGGACACGGTTACCGTCAACTATTCGATCGATCTGCGCCTGGTTTCGGACCTGGTGGGCGCGCCGGTAGATGAGGTGGAGGCCCTGAATCCCAGCCTGCTGCGCATGGTGACCCCGCCCGATGCGCCCTTTGACCTGCACCTGCCCGCCGGCACGGCCACGCTTTTTGACCAGCGCGTGGCCCTGATTCCGGAAGCGCGGCGCAATTCGTGGCGATACCACCCGGTTGTCGCGGGTGACACGCTGGCCTCAGTGGCAGAGGAATACCGGGTGCCTGAGGCCGAAGTTGCGTCTGCCAATCAGCTCAGCAAAGGCGACAGCATTGCAGGCGTCGAGGCCCTCGTTGTGCCGGTGCCGCCGGCAGCGGAGCTCTCGGCGCGCACCCGGCTCTACACCGTGCGCCGGGGCGATACGCTGGTCACGATCGCGGACCGATTCGGGGTCTCATTGAGCCAATTGCGGAGCTGGAACGGGATTCCGTCCGGCGTTCGGGTGGCAGCGGGACGCCGCCTGCGCGTGGCTGAGCCGGCACCCGTAAGTACGCCTACCCGGCATCGGCGGAGGGCCTCAGACGGCGGGGCAAATACGGGGACGAGAATGGGGCAGGGGACGGGGCCGGGGACGAAATCAGAAATGGGGCCGGCGGCCCATCCGGGGGCTCCGACGGCCAAGCCGGGCGGTGCTGCTTCGTCGCATAAACCGGCCGGCAGGGCGCCCCAGAAGAGCGGTTCCGGCTCGGCGAAGACCGGCTCCGGGGCGGGGAAGAGCACTGCACACAAGTCGACGCACGAGTCGGGCGGCCTGGCCAAGGCCTCGCAGTAGAAAAAATCCGCCGTAACCCCTGTTCCACCCTTGTGTTCTGCTTGTATTTGTGGGCAAGCTAAGGCTACAATCGCTTGCGCGAGCAAAACTGTTTTGCCTGCTCTGCGAATTGCGAAACACAAAATGATCAGCGGCAACCCGCTGGAGGCAATCGGATGGATGAAGTGTTGAGGATGTACGCGATGAGTGACGGCGACCCCTTTGGGAAGCCGGGTGACCTGGACCCCGGTCAGGTCGAAGCCTTTGCTGAAGAGGAAGATGAATTGGAAACCGCCGGCATCCTTACCTCCTCAGATGACGACGAAGTGATCGCCGAAGAGACGGTGATCGCGATTGTTTCGAAGCCCGCAGCCCCGCCGAAACCCAAAAAGGCTGCGGCGAAGAAGGCCGCCAAGAAGGCTCCCGCCAAGAAGACGGCGCCGGCCAAGAAGGTAGCCAAGAAAGCCGCCAAGAAGGTAGCCAACAAAAAGGCCGCCAAGAAGGTGGCGAAGAAAAAGGCTCCGGCGAAGAAAGCCGCTAAGAAGGTAGCCAAGAAGGTGGCGAAGAAGAAGGCTCCGGCCAAGAAGGCGGCGAAGAAGGCCGCCAAGAAAGCCAAGAAGGCCGCAAAGAAGAAGAAGGGAAAGAAGTAACTTCGGTCGCCTGCTCCGGCGTTCGCGTTAGCGCCGGCCGCTTCGGCGGGCGGAAGTTTGTCCTACGAGAACGGCCACTTGCGACGGCTAGCGAGAGGAAAATGCAAAGGCCCGGCAGCCTGTTATGGCCGGGCCTTTTTGCGTCTGCAGATTCCCGGCCGTTCGCGCGAATCAGGCTGCCTAAAGCTGCTTGAAGTGACCCTTTTGATGGCTTAGGTAATCCTCGATCAGGAAGCGGAGCGTGACGGGCGCGTCGTCGCCGACCACGCAACTTGACTCGAGTCGCTCTTCGGGAATCCGATCGACGGCGGCCATCAGGATCTCGTGTTCCGCCTGCCACCAGCGCAACAGCGTGTCCCACGGCTTGTCGCTGTATCCATGCGCGGCAACCCACGCATCCTGCGCGTACCCAGGCCCGGCATACTGGCCGTCGATCGTAGCGCGGACAAGGCGCTGGCGGTTGTTGGCTGCTGAGTCCAGGAGATGGCCCACAATCTGCTTGCGGGTCCATCCGCCTGCGCGCCAGGGAACCTCGGCAAGCGCGGGCGGAAGCGCAAGGAGCGCAGCGTGCAACTTCTCCAGCTCTGCCCGAAAATCTAGCGCTGTTTGCGTTGGCATAGTGGTGTTCTTTCCCCGTTCCGGAACGTACCGGAGGCGGCGGATGGTGGAGGATCGAGAGCATTTTCGGAATACACGCAGACTTCTTGAGTACATTGATTGGTGGCTTTTTCTTTAGGAAAAAGCCACTTGGCTGTGTGCCTTCGGTCTACTGCAATTGCAGAAAATGCTAAACGAGGCGATCGGGCGGAACCACTGCTTACGGAATCGCCGCAAGCACATCGGAGGCCGAGGTGTTCGGATTCACCTTGAGCCAAACCTGGGCGATCTTGCCGTGCGGATCGATAAGGAAGGTGTTCCGATTGGCCATCGTGATTCCGACAAATCCGCCCAATGACCCATATGCGCTCACGACCTTGTGGTCGGGGTCGGCAAGCAAGTGGAACGTGAGACCATCCTTGGTGCAGAACTGCTTGTGGCTGTCGACCGTGTCCACGCTCACTCCCAGGATGACGGCGTTCTTGGCCTCGAATTGCGGCAGCGCGTCCTGAAACTTGTGCGCCTCGATGGTGCAGCCCGAGGTCATGTCCTTGGGGTAGAAGTAGAGCACGACCCACTTGCCGCGAAAGCTATCGAGCGAGATCTGCTCGCCGGTTTGCGAGGGCAGCGTAAAGGTGGGCGCGGGCTGGCCTACGGCGGGCATGGTAGAGTCGTCGGCGCGGACGGCGACGAACGGGAGCGCAGCGGCGATGGCCACTGCGAAAACGATAAGAAGCAGCTTTTTCACGAGAAACCTCCTGAAAATCGGGGATCGAAGAGCGGGGAATGACGGCCGGCGGCCCAAAGCTTTCGCCGCTCCATCATTATCAGCGGCGCGCCGCCACAATGGCAATTCCCGCCTCGCTGGCGCGCTTGAGCAGGGCATCGCGATCGAAGAGGAGCGTTCGGGCGGCCTCGATTGAGAGGCAACTGGCCCCGGCGCGGATCATCGTTTCGACGGTCGAAATTCCAATCACCGGCACGTCGAAGCGCATGTCCTGATTTGGCTTGGCGACTTTGACGACGGTGAGACGGCGGGCCAGGAGCGATTTCTCGGGCGGCGGCTCGGATGCGAGTTTGGCGGCGGCGAGGGGCGCTGATTCGGCGATGGGCGCTGCTTCGTCGGCGACGTCCGCTGACTCTGCGACTTCCGCTAATTCATTGAGGGAGCCCATCAGGCGGCCGGCGCGTTCGATGGTTGCATCCGTGCCTTCCATGGCCTCGACGGCTACGCAGGCCTGCGCTGCAACGACCACGGTTTGGCCGATGTCGAAGGCAGCGAGGGCCTGCGCCACGCCCAGACCGTACTCGATGTTGAGACATTCGTCCGCGTCTGGAGCGCGGCTGGTGAGCACGCCCTCCTCGGCCAGCAGAGGCTCCAGGAAGGTGGTGGAGCTGATCAGCTCAATGCCTTCGTCGGCCAACACCTTGGCCACCGCGCCCAGCAGCGCGTCTGTCGAGCGCGTGCGCAGGTTGAGCAGCAATTTTGCGAGACGCCAGTCGGGCCGGATGCTTGAGAAGATCTGTTTGTGTTTCACCTGGCCCGCCATCACGGCCTTTGCGACTCCTTCGTTTTGAAAGGTCTCGATCAGCCGGGAAAGCTCGCCCAGTGAGAGCCAGTGCACGGTGACGCCGGAATCAGCCTCGGCGCGCCGGTTCATCTCCGGATCGGTTTCCTCTTTGATGGCGGCAACGACGACTTCGAGGCCCCCTGCCCGCGCCGCATCGAGGAGCAGAAAGGGAAAGCGGCCATTGCCGGCAATGAGGCCGAGCTTCATCGTTATTTGATCACCCCGCGCTTGCTGCGCTCGATGAAGTTGACCAGCAGGGCTACGTCGTCGCCGGCAGCATCCTCGCCGATCAGCGCGCGCATTTTTTCGACAGCCTGCGTGGTGTTGAGCTTGGCCGCGAGCAGCAGCCGGTAGGCCTTCTGGAGTTTCTGGAGACGTTCCGGCGTGAAGCCGCGTCGCTCCAGGCCGATTTTGTTGATGCCGAAGGCGCGATTCTCGCGCTTCGACGCGGTGAGCGAGAACGGCAGCACGTCCTGGGTGACGATGGTGCCGCCGCCGATGAACGAATACACGCCCAGAGTGCAGTGCTGGTGTACGGGACAAAATGCGCCCAGCGTTACGTGGTCCTCAATAGTAACGTGGCCGGCGAGCGTGGCGTTGTTGGCGAGGATGCAGTTGCTGCCCACGTGGCTGTCGTGGCCGATGTGCACATAGGCCATGAGAAGATTGCCCGAGCCGAGGCGCGTAATGCCTCCGCCGCCGTTAGTGCCGCGGCTGATGGTTACGCATTCGCGAATCGTATTGCCGTCGCCGATCTCGGTTTCGGTGGGCTCGCCGGTGTACTTCAGGTCCTGCGGCGCGAGGCCGATGGAGCCGAAGGGATAGAAGATGTTGCGCGCGCCGATGCGGGTTCGCCCGTCGATCACTACATGCGAAATGAGCGTGCACTCTTCGCCGAGCTCGACCTCCGCCCCGATGGTGCAATAGGGCCCGATGGTGCACGACTTGGGAATGCGCGCACCTTCGGCGATGACCGCGCTGGAATGGATGCTCACGCAGGCTCCGCTGAGGGCGCTGCAGCACTTTCGGCAGTGGGCGCGGCAACATTCTCAGTTTCAGGCGTGGCCGGAGCGTCGCCGTGCGCGCGCTGCTCGCGCTCTTTCGTCACCACCGCGCAGGTCAGGGTTGCCTCACATGCGAGCTTCCCTTCGACCGTGGCCCTGCCCTGGATGCGCCCTACGCGGGAACGGAATGCCAACACGTCGACTTCGATGCGGACCTGGTCGCCGGGCGTGATGGGCCGGCGGAATTTGGCCTTCTCAATGCCGGTGAAGACGGCAAGCTTGGTGTTGCGGTCGGCGATTTCCGACAGCATGATGAGCGCTCCGGCCTGGGCCATCGCCTCCACGATGAGGACGCCGGGCATGATGGGGTAGCCGGGGAAGTGGCCCTGGAAGAACGGCTCGTTCATGGTCACGTTCTTGATGGCGACGATGCGCTTTTGCGGCTCGAACTCGAGCACGCGGTCGATCAGGAGAAAAGGGTAACGGTGGGGCAGGAAATCCATGATTTCCTGGATGGTGAAGGTCATTCTGCGGCTCCTCGGAGCGCTGGGGTTGAGTGATGAACGCTCGTTCGGATTATAAATATCCATCCAGCCTGCGAATGAATCGTTTATGGGCAACCGCTCGCGCCGCAGCTACTTCTTGATCTTGCGGGCGACGGCGTCCGGATCCCAGAAATCGGCTTGCAGGTTCTGGTTGAAGCTGACGCGGTCAACGAAATACTGGCGAACAGGATCGCCGTTCTTGAGGCGTGTGATGGTGAAGGGAGTGGGGAAGCCGTCGATGGTGTGATAGTCGTCGTATTCTTCGGTGTCGGTGTTCTTGTCGTGGTATTCGGGGTCGCGCCACTGGAAGCTGCGCTGCAGCGGCAGATGTGTTTGCACGTCCATGAGGATGGTGATGGACTCGTTCTGGGGCGAGATGAGCGTGACCTGCTCGCCCAGGTGCCGCTCGGACATGTGCTGGCCTTCGTAAAGCAGGATCGTGTTCGGATCCTTCATCCAGACCTTCACAGCCGTCTCAATCGAGTGGTCGCGGCGGCGCAGGTAGTCGTCCGCGATGTCCTTGTCCAACGGCTTTTTGCCGCGGTAGGTTACCTCCCAGCCCTGCCGGGCGACGTAGAACTGCACGACGTCGCGGTGCTTGGTGTATTCGATGCGGTCATGGTCGGGCCATTGGTGAAACTCGAAATACTCCGTAGTGCCGGGGTCGGGATTGCCTTGATAAAAGGCGGCGATGTGGCCATGCCGTTCCATATTGTTGATGTTGAGCCACAGCTGGCCGCCGAGCGCTTGTACCATGGCGTCGAGCGCGGCGCGCGCCTGGGCGGCATTTTTGGCGGCCTCGGGATCGGCCGATTGCGCCCGCATCGCCAGCGGCGCCAACAGCAAGAACATGGCCAAGGCAACCGGCAAGAACTTCCGCATGAATCCTCCGAACGAGAGTGTCTGCATAGAATGACGCAGATGAGGCGCTGTCGGCGCTGGAAGGCCAAGAAAAAAGGCGTTGAACCCAAGCTAATGCATGGCGGAAGGGGATGTCGAGGTGAGCCACCGCCTCAGACAGCGCGGAGGACCCGCGCGGGCAGGAAGATGATGGCGCTTACGAGGTCAAGCACTCCGCCAACGGCGATGCCTGCCAGGCGAAATGGCAGCAAGAGCAACCAGACGATGGGATAAAGCACCAGAGCGGCCAGCGCCAGGGGCCAGCACAGCACCAGAAGGATGCACCAAAGAAGAAACTTGACCATAGAGCTAAGCGCCTCGTTCGCGCGTGAAACCTTCAACTATTGTTACGCAACTGGCGCGGCATGGGTTCCAGTGGCGTGGGTTTGAGTTTGGATCAGCGCGGTTTCGTGTTATGTTTTCGGGCGTGGCGCGAGGCAGCCGGTGCTTTCGGAGGCTTGGATGGGGCCTTCGCCATGGCAGCAAGAGCCTTCTTCCGCTCGCGGATCACCTTCGCGCGCTCTTTTTCGGGCAGAGCGAGGATAGATTTGGTCTTCGGCGGGAGTTTTTCGGAGATCAGCGCATGTGCTCGTTTCAGCTCGTCTTCAATTTCCCGCGGGCGGAGAGTATCCCAGCGCTCGACGGCGACCCAGTGCGCCCGCGCCAGATGCGGCGCCGGAATGATCCCCTCACGCTCCAGCAGCTCATGAAAGCGCTCGGCCCCGGAGTGGAACCAAAGAACGCCGAACCCGGCGCCATCGAGATCTGTCATGGCGAACATTTTTCCGCCGATGTCGCGGTCGCCGGCCCAGTAGACAAGATGATGGCCCCAGTTCACTGTTTCCGTGACATGGGGCAGCGCAAGGCAGATTTCACGAACGCGTTCGTTGTCCATGGCCTTAGTGTAGGGGCAATAGTGTAGGACGCCGCGGCGAGCTCGGCGCCGACGCTCAGTGCGTGTGCAACAGGCGGTCGAAGGCCGGTCCCTGGAATTTGGCTTCGAATTCCCTGAATCGACGCTCAAGCTCCCACTGCGCGGAAGCCTTCTGGCTGCCGTGCATGAAATCCTTGCAGTTGGCCGATGGACTGTCGCCGCCCGGGGTTTCTCCTTTGCACGCACCGACTGTCGCGCTAAAGTCATCCGGCTTGGCCCACAGGCTCGCTCCGGGGAGGAAATCGTGCTCCATTCCTGTGCGGACCAGTTGCTTCAGGTCGCGATAGGTAAGCCCGTAATCGATGGCTGCCCGCACATACTCATGGGTCAGGTCGATCCGGCTCACGCCTTCGTCGTCAGTGGACAGCGCGACCGGCACATGCACCGCGCGATAGACCGGAAACGGATGCGCATCTCCATCGACGCCAAGGATTCCTTCGTTCGAGCTCAGATTAATCTCGACCATGATGTGGCGCGAGGCGAGCTCCGTGAGCAGATCGCGCGGGCGATCCTCATTCATGACGTCGACGCCGTGGCCGATGCGCTCAGCGTCGCCGAGCTCGATCGCCTGGCGGATGTGGAAGCGCAGGCCCTCCGGCGGCACGAGACCCGGCGCGAGCTCGCCCGCGTGCAGCGAGATATGCACGCCGGGATAGACGGAGTGCAGGTAGCCGACCATTTTCATGTGCAGCGTGTAATCGCGCATGGAGACGAAATCATCTTCGGGCCGCACCAGGTTGATGCCCACCCAGGTGTCGTCCTTCGCGTTCATGCTCGCCTGCACCGTCTCGAACGCGAGCAGCGTTTGCGCAAACACTTGCTCAGGGGTAAAGTCCCGCAAAACCGTCCAGAGATACCGGATCTCGACCTGGCACGCGGGAGTGGCCTGTGCGGTTCCGCAATGTTCCAGTTGCCTGCGTCCGGTTTCGGCCTGGAGCGCCGCATTTCGGCCGGCAGCCACCTCGTCGCGCAGCCCGTTGTCCAGGAGCTGCTGACGGAATTGCACGAAGGCCTGCGGGTCAGCCTGCGCCAGCTTGGCATTCCAGCCGATCTGGTGCGCGATTTCGAGCGCGTGGCTGAAGGGCGGCGTCTGCATCAGTTCCAAATACTGGTTGTTCTCAGCAGTGGCCCGGCTGGCCACTTCGTCCACCCACTCGGCGGCGTGATTCCCGAGCCCACTCATGCGGTCAAAAACGGCAAAGAACTGGTCGTGCTCGCTCCAGCCTGCTGTGGGCACAAAACTGCGCACAGATAACGAATCGATCAGCTTGTCGTAAAGCAGTTGGTGCTGCCGGTCGATGTTGCCGGATAGCTCGGTGGCCGGGATCAGGTTTCCGCGGCAGGGCGGCTTGGCAAAGGTCAGCGTGGTTTTGTCGACGCACAAGCCGTCCTCGCCGGCGTCGCGGATCAGCGTTTCGGCATAGACCGCGCCCGAGAGATGAACGTGCAGGTCGGCGCCTTTGGGGAAATCGCTGAGAAACGCGCGCAGCGGTTCCGGGCCCTGATGCAGATTGGCTTCGTAGATGAGAGCGGTGCGCGCCTCGGCGCGCGTGGGAATGCCCTGGGGGATGGGGCGCGATCCGCCGGGCATGGGGCCACAGCCCGACAGAGCTGCGAGCGCTACGCTGACAGCGAGCTGGACGAAACGAACAGATAGGCGGCTGCGCATGATTGCACTCCAGTTTAGTCCAGCTTCGCGGCTTGGCCCTGCACTCGCGCCTTGGTATACTGATGAGGTTGTTTTGAGCGCACGGCACGTGGATTTACCCACCTCGACCGGCATCGCCGGAACCCGCGCAGATTCATTCAACTCTTGTCTAAACTGAGGCCAGGTAGCTCAGTGGTAGAGCGCGGCCCTGAAAAGGCCGGCGTCGGCGGTTCAATCCCGTCCCTGGCCACCATTCCAATCTTCAACTGTTCAGCTTGCTGACTGGGCCGCGCTCGTGCCGTTGAGCGCAGCGAAGTGGTATCGCCCGCGGCCCTCCGAAAGGCCGGCGTCGGCGGGGCAATTCCGTGAGGGGCCCGTCCCTGGCCACCACTCCAATTTTGATCTGATCGACTTGTTGACGGACTATTTAGTTGCGATCTCGACCAGCTCGACGCGTCGGTTTTTGGCTCTGCCGTCTTCGGTCTTATTCGACGCGACAGGAGCGTAAGGGCCATTGCCGAAGGCGAGCAGGCGGGCGGCGGCAATGCCATGCTTGGAGACCAGAGCTGCGATGACCGATTGCGCGCGAGCCTGCGAGAGCCTCACGTTGCTGGCCGCGTCTCCCACCATGTCTGTGTGGCCGACGATATAAACCTTCAGCGTGGGATTGCCGGTCAGCAGCTTGGCGATCTCGTCAATGGCCGGCTCGGATTCCGGCTTGATGACAGAACTGGCGGTGTCGAAGTTGATGCCGTAGATGGCCACACTGCCGGAGTCTGCGATGCTCGAGGCCATGGCCGCTGCATCTACGGTCACCTCTTGCGCCATCACCTGCTCTACAACGATATTCAGCTCGTACTGATTTGTGTAGGCATTGATATAGACCCATATCTCGGACGAGCCTTTGTGCAGCCTAAATGTAGCTTCGCCCCCGTTCGTGCCGTTCATGAGGTCCCATACCACCTGGCCGCCTGCCGCTTTCGCGGCATTTTCGTAGTTGCGAACCTCCTGCAGAGGGCTTGTGGTTGCACCACCTTCCTTGACTTTGTAACGGATGAAGTATCTCTCGCCTTCCACGGACTGATACTGATACTGGTTGTGAACCGTCGCGATGGGGAACTTGAAGGCATCGTACTGCAGGTGGTTGTATGTCTGGAGAAAGGTGTTCGGCATGCGGCTGATTCCGGGATAGTCCTTCGATCCCTCGGCATCCGCTTGGCAGAAGGCGGTTGAAGCGACAGTGAGCGCGATAAGCGCCACGAGAAGAGCGCGGAAAATGAATTTCATGATAGCTCCTTGGTAAAACGTGGCTTGTCGATGGAAGACAGAAAGGAACGGGCAGAATCCAAGCTGCCTGAACTCATGCGCGAAAAATCAGTGCATCTACCTACTCGATTTCAAGATGGCGTCGCCAGTGGTCATGCCGGTTTTCAGGTCCGCGAGGACGGAGCCTTCCGCCTCAATGGTTGTCTCGCTTTGGGCGCACTCTGCATGTGCGCTGCAAAAATCGGGCCGTCGGCGTCGAGAAGACAACGATGGTCGGGTAACTGCCGCATGTCCCTCCCGATTGCATCAGGACGCCTCCGCATGCTAACGCATCATTCATCGGTGGCCCGCACGCGGTAAGTGACTGGCATCACGATCCTTGTGCCTGACAGCGGAGGCCAGTGAACGCCCATCCTCGACGCGCCGAGCGATCTACCATTGGAGCTTTTCAGGCTCGCGTACAATAAGGCAATCCAGCCCGGGAGGCTGAAGCCCTGTGGCCGCGATTCTAACCCCTTTGCTTGCTTTCATCAGCCTGACTGGGGGGATGCTGCGTTCGGCCGGGGCTTATCTTGCTTTTGCTCCGGAAAGCGCCTTTCACCACTACCTGAGAATGCAGTACGCCGACCAGACATTCAAAGGGCTTTACCACTGGAATCTCTTTGACGCGGCGGTGCTTTTGCCGTACTTCGCGGTGATGATAGTTCTTTCGATCTATGGCCTTCACCGCTACGCGATGGCGTACCACTACTTCAAGTTCCGCAAGAATTACAATCCAGATCCTCCGCGACACTTCGACGAGCTGCCGCTGGTCACGGTCCAACTGCCGATCTTCAACGAGCAGTTCGTCATTGACCGCCTGATCGAGGCCATCTGCGCCATGGAGTATCCGCGCGAGAAGCTCGAAATCCAGGTTCTTGACGACTCGACCGACGAAACCTGCGAGGTGGCCTCAGCCATTGTGGAGCGTTATGCCGCGCTGGGCCACAATATCGTCTACATCCATCGCACCAACCGGCACGGATTCAAGGCCGGAGCTCTCGGCGCCGGACTCAAAGTGGGGAAGGGCGAGTTCATCGCCATCTTCGACGCCGACTTCGTGCCACCGCCCGACTGGCTGATGAAGGTGATCCACCACTTTGCCGAACCGGAGATCGGAATGGTGCAGACACGCTGGACGCACCTGAACCGCGACTACAGCATCCTGACGCAGATCGAGGCGATTCTGCTGGACGGCCACTTCGTTCTCGAACACGGCGCCCGCGCCCGCGCCGGAGAGTTCTTCAACTTCAACGGCACGGCAGGCATGTGGCGGCGGCAGGCTATCTTCGATGGCGGCGGCTGGCAGCACGACACGCTGACCGAGGACACCGACCTGAGCTACCGGTCGCAGATGGCCGGCTGGAAGTTCAAATATTTGCCCGATGTGGAGTGTCCCTCGGAGCTGCCCATTGAAATGACGGCCTTCAAGACCCAGCAGGCGCGCTGGGCGAAGGGGCTCATCCAGACAAGCATCAAGATTCTGCCCCAGGTCTTCCGCTCCAACGCGCCGATGCGCAATAAAATCGAGGCCGTTTACCACCTGACAGCGAACCTGAGCTACCCACTGATGGTGATCATGTCGGCGCTGCTCATCCCCGCCATGATCTGCCGTTTCTACCAGGGCTGGTTTCAGATGCTGATCATCGACGTGCCGCTGTTCTGCGCGTCGAGCTTTTCCATCGCTGTGTTCTATGTGATGAGCGAGCGCGAGATCTACCCGAAGTCGTGGAAGAAGACGATTTACTATCTTCCATTCTTGATGGCGCTGGGCATCGGGCTGACGGTGACCAACACCAAGGCCGTGTTAGAGGCGCTGCTGGGAATCAAGAGCGCGTTCGTGCGCACGCCGAAGTATCGCGTGGCGCAGAAGGGCGAAAAGTCTCAGGCGGCCAAGTATCGCAAGCGCCTGAAGCTGACGCCATGGATCGAGCTGCTGCTGGGCTGCTACTTCGCCGCGGCCATCTACTACACCTTTACCAACGACAACTTCTTTACTGCGCCGTTCTTGATCCTCTTTGTCGTCGGCTACTGGTACACCGGCCTGATGAGCCTGCTGCAGGGCCGGTTCGAGCGCTGGCGTACGGGCGTCAATACAGACGAATCCAGCCCCAAGCCGTTTCCGGTGGGAGTGTGATGTTCCCTTCACACGGGCGCAAGCAGTATGGACCGTTCGAGATAAGGTTACCTGCGTGTGGAGCGCCGACACGGCGGCATAAGCCCTGTGCTACATTTGCGCCATGGTGTTGAAAAACTTGGCGCTTACCGTGGCGCTGCTTTTTTTGGCGTTCGTGCCCGCAACTGCGACTGCGCAGGCAGGCAGCCCCGCCGCACCGACGCATCCAATTGCGGCGCCTCCGTCAAATGCAGGCGCGACCACTCCCGCCACATCGCCTGCGAGCGGGCCGGGTGCTGCCAATCCGGCGCCGCAAACCAATTGCCAGGGCGGCCCGTGCGATGCTCCACCGCCGCACATCACGATTGCCACTCCGGCGCCCGCGCCCGCACCGTGGCCGTTGCAGGAGCGGATCAGCTGGGCGGCCAACCTGATTCTTGTTTTGATTGCCTACATGGGAGTGATGCTTGGCCTCTCTGCGCTGCGCAAGATTGAGCGGCAAACGCGCTTTGGCGAAACCGCAGCTCAGGCAGCGGTCGAAAGCGCCAAGGCGGCGCTGCTGCTGGCCCAGGCACAGGAGCGGGCCGAACGCCCCTGGATCGTCATTTCCCCCGAGCCTGTGCCCGGCACCCAGGACAGCTTTACTGTTGTGGCCACGAATCGGGGACGCAGCCCAGCGCGGGTCGTCTCCCTCGTGGACGAAATCGCCACGGCGCGCGACGAGTCGCACCTGCCCCCGGCTCCCGCATTCAAGACCGAGCCCCGCGCCCCGCACACGCCCAGCATTCTGCTGCCAGGGGAATCCGCCGAAATTAAGTCCTTCAGCCGCGGCGATGTGAAAGCGGTCTGCGAAACCGCGGAAGAACTGCGCCGCCTGGAAGAGTGGGAAGTGAAGATCTTTCTCTATGGGCGGCTGAATTACGTCGACCTTCGTTCCGCGGATGAAACCGAGACGCATGAAACATCGTGGTGCTGCTGGTACATCCACGGCCGGCAGAAGAGCGGCCTGGTCATGGCCGGCACGCCGGAGTACAACCGGCACACGTAGGCGAGGCGCTGCGCCAATCCCGCTTTGTTAAAGCACAGGCGCCGATCGAGCCGCTACTTGCGCAGCAATTTGCGATAGTACCTCTGACTCGATTCGTCATGCGAAAAGCGCAGATGGCTGTGATCGCTCTGAGCGCCGTCGCGGCCCAGCAATAGTTGTTGTTCCATGCACACTCAAGCTCATGAGGAATGAGCAGACTTTCGTAATCGGCGCAGGTTGCTAAGGCAAGGTCTTGCCTGCGGCGGACACCGCGGTGGGCCATGCGCTTGTCTTCTTTCGCGCTGGCGGTGCCCGTTATCGCCGCGAAGGGGCGGCGAGTTGAACGGCTCATGACAAACTCCAGGACGCATTTGCGTACCTATGTCATGGCGTTCCTCCTTCTTTCTTGAGTTCACACTGAAGTGACGGATGCGGATGAAACTCCGCGCATTCATTTGACGCGAAATCGAACCGAAATGTTGCGGTTGTCAGGCCAAATTTGGCGTTGAGATGCGGAGCAGGGAATCGAGCTAACCGTCTTACCGGCCCGTGCCGCCGACGGTCATCTTGTCCAGTTTGATTGTTGGCATTCCGACGCCTACGGGAACGCTCTGGCCATCTTTGCCGCAGGTCCCGATGCCTTCATCGAGCTTCAAATCGTTGCCAACCATCGAGACGTACTTCAGCGCTTCTGGCCCGTTGCCGATGAGTGTGGCGTCGCGCACCGGCGCGGTCACCTTGCCGTCTTCAATCAGGTAGGCTTCCGACGCCGAGAAGACAAACTTTCCGTTCGTGATGTCCACCTGTCCACCACCGAAATTCACCGCGTAGAGGCCGCGCTTGACGCTGCGGAGAATGTCTTCGGGCGCGTCATCGCCGGCCAGCATGTAGGTGTTGGTCATGCGCGGCATGGGAATCGACTGGTAGCTTTCGCGCCGCCCGGAGCCAGTGTTGGCCATGCCCATGAGCCGAGCCGAGAGCTTGTCAGAGAGATAGCCTTTCAGGACGCCGCCTTCGATCAGCACGGTTTCCTGTGTCGCCGATCCTTCATCGTCGACATTCAGCGAGCCGCGGCGGCCGGCCATCTTGCCATTGTCCACGACGGTCACCTTCGGGCTCGCCACGAGCTGACCGATCAACCCTGCGAACGCCGACGTCTTCTTGCGGTTGAAGTCAGCCTCGAGTCCGTGGCCCACTGCTTCGTGGAGGAGAATTCCCGGCCAGCCCGGACCGAGCACGACTTCCATCTCGCCCGCAGGGGCGGGCACCGCGCCCAGTTGCAGAATCGCGCCTCGCGCGGCCTCGCGCGCCAAAGTCTCCGGGCTTTTGCTCCCGTCAAATTGGTCAAGCCCGGCGCGACCTCCGCCGCCCGCCGCGCCCTTGGTGGTGACCGCGCCATCTTTCGCGATGACCCAGACATTAAGCCGGCAAAGCGGCTGCGTGTCACTGGCGAAGGCGCCATCCGACGCAGCGATCAGGATGCGGCGCAGTTCTTCGTTGTAACCGGCGCGCACCTGCACGATGCGCGGATCGTAGGCGCGGGCGGCGCGGTCGGCGCGCAGAATCAGCTCCAGCCGGGCCGCCAGATCGACATCGTAGCCGCCAAGCGGAACAGGATAAAGATCTGCGCCGCGCGTCTCAGTAAATCCCTGGATCGGCTGTTTCGCTGGACCCGAGGCAATGAGCGCCGCTGTGCGCGCCGCATGCAGCAGCCGCTCCGCGCTCAGGTTGTCGGTATACGCATAGCCGGTGCGCTCGCCGCTCAGGACGCGGATGCCACATCCGGCGCTCGTTCCCTGGCTGGCCGACTTCACAATCTGCTCGTCGACGCCCAGCGCAGTTGCCGTAACCGACTCGAAATAGAGGTCGGCGTAGTCGCCGCCGGCGCTCAGTGCTTCGCCCAGGCAGCGCTCCAGCAGCCGCTCGGTCAGGCCGAATTTCTCAAAAAAGTAGCGCCGATGGCTCGAAATTGGGGAAGTTTCCGGATGCGTCATCGTAATCCAAGTGTACTCTGCCCGCGTCTTACTTTCAGGTGCGGAAGCACGCACGTGCTCGACGCAATTCGCATAGTTGTTCATTGGATACGTGGACCGCCGGCGCGCCTCCGCAGGCACGAGAAATCATGCTAGGATTCGAGCCATGAAGAGATTCCTTGCGGCAGCACTGTTGTTGATGACGTTCGCAACCCCGGCGTTCGCTGCAAAGCAGCCTCGCCAACATCATCACCATTACGACTACCGCTATCATGCTCCCAAATACAAAGCACCTAAGTCCCACGCCCACCACTCCCACCCGCAGCACGTCAGCCAACATCAAGCCAAGTAACCAGCTTCCCACGCGTTTGCGGTGACCCTCGCGGATCCGAATCCTTATCTGATGTTCTCCTCCATCCGGTTCCAGCGCGCAGCCCCGTCCATTTAAGATTCTTGCCATGGCAGATGAGGAAGACTTGCGATACCCCGTTGGGCGATTTCGTCCGCCGGCTGAGAACACCCGAACAGTGCGCGCCGCGCAGATCGAAACGCTGCGTTTGCTCCCCGAGCGCCTGCGGTTGGCGGTGGCCGGCCTCAACGACGCCCAGCTCGACACACCGTACCGCGACGGCGGATGGACTGTGCGCCAGGTAGTTCATCACTTCGCCGACAGCCACGCGAACAGCTACGTGCGCTTCAAACTCGCCCTTACCGAGGATTGGCCGACGATCAAGCCGTACGACGAAGCCGCGTGGGCGCGGCTGCCCGACTCGAGCCAGGCCATCGAGCCATCACTTGTTTTCATTACCGGGTTGCATCAGCGCATGGTTGCGCTTCTCGAGTCGATGCCGGAAGAGAATTTCGAGCGCGGCTTCAATCATCCGGAACGAGGGCGCGTGACTCTGGCAGCGAACCTCGCGCTTTACGAATGGCACTCACGCCACCACACGGCCCACATCACCAACCTGCGCGCCCGACAGGGCTGGTAAGACCATGGACGCCGGCGAAGCACCCCATCGACAGAAGCGTGCCGCTGGGGGCGCAGGTGACGAACCTGCTTCGCCGGCGCTGCTGGCGGAGACGATCGAAACCTATCTCGCCGATCATCCTGGGGCCGCGCTGCTCGAAGATGGCCGCGTCGTCTTCGACATGCGCACTGCGCATTACTCAGTCGGCGAGTCGCACGGCCGCTGCCTGCTTCAGCTATGGAGCGACGAGCGCAACATTGTGCGCACCGTGGTGGACGTGAAAGAGCGCGCCCAGTGCCTGCGGCTTGTGACGCGGCGCATGGGCGTGGCCAAGCCGCAATCGCTCGAGCTCGCGCCCACCAGCGACCGTCGCACGCCCACCGCCCGTGACACAGCGCGCCGCAATTATCTGCGCCTGCTGGAGCGGGTGCTCACCCGCCATTTTATCGGCGCCAGGGTCGACGGCTTGCGCACTGCCATGGATCTCGAGCATAGCTTCGGTCCCGCCTATGTGCGCGGCCGACTGCTCAAGGGCTCCGCGGCCGACGCGGTCATCGGCGTTGGCGAAGCGGAGTCCGCGTCGACGATCGACGGCGTTCTCACGCTGGGAATTCTGTGGCTCGACTACTGCCGGCAGCACACCGACGCGCGGCGCCATTTCGGGGGCCTTAAAGTCATCGTTCCCGCGGGAGCCTGGCGCACCACGGCCGAGCGCATGGCGTGGCTGAACCACGCAGCAGCCGACTTTGAATTATTCACGCTCGACGAGCGCAGTGAAGAGCTCGCGCAGGTCGACTTCCGCGACACGGGCAATCTGGAGTCGCGCCTTGTTCATGCATTCTCGGCGACAGCTGCGCTCGAGCGCTGCAGATCCGGAATCGACCGGCTTCTTGCGCTAGTTCCCGATGCGGCGCGCGAGCGCGTCGAGATCCGTCCCCACTCCCCGACTGAGGTTGGCCTTCGGCTGCACGGACTTGAATTCGCCCGCGTGCGCCACGGCGCCTCGGCACATTCCTTTGCGCGAGAAGATGAAGTGACTTTCGGTGCGGGCGCAAACGAGACCCAGCTCAGCCAAGAGAACGAATCCCTCTGCCGCGATCTTCTCGAGCGCCTCTTCCTCAGCCGCCACGCCGACGGCGCGCACACCGATCCGCTTTTTCGCATGGCGCCCGAGCGCTGGCTTGAATCGCGCCTGCGCGCGAGCCTGCCCGAACTGGCGCCAGAACTGCGCGGCGACCTGCTCTACACCCAGGTGCCCGCGCTTTCTAGCGGCGATCGCGGCATGCTCGACCTGCTCACGCTCGACCGCAATAGCCGCCTGGTTGTTCTGGAATTGAAGGCCGGCGAGGACCTGCACCTGCCGCTGCAGACGCTCGATTACTGGATTCGCGTGCGCGCCCTCAACGCCGATCGCCAGCTCGCGCCGCCGGCTGCAGCGCCGCACTCGGCATTCGAGCGCAACGGGTACTTCGCAGGCGCAGAGGTGTCGCCGCTGGCCCCGCGCCTCATCCTCGCCGCGCCGGCGCTGCGCATTCATCCCGCCAACGAGCCGGTGCTGCGCTATTTTTCGCCGGAAATCGAGTGGGAACTGATCGCCCTCACGGAACACTGGCGCCGCGAGTTGAAGATCGTGTTCCGAAAACGGAGCCGGGGACGAGCGGATCGTTGAGCCGAAAAGGATCGGACCGATTCATCGTTGTTCTCAGAGTATCGAATCGAATGCGGGTGCGCTGGTGCGATGGCTGGCCGACGCCGGCGCTCCGTTCGAATTCAACTCATGGGTTGCGGACGGAAATATTGGAAACAGGCCGGCTTCGGCCGGGGCGAGCGTTAAAGCCCTGCGGCGACTGACGCGCGAAAGCACCGCTTCAAGCAGCGGCGTGACGCGCGTTAGTTGGCGTGCGCGAATCAGCAGATCCCATAGCGGCTCAAACTTCTTCCAGCCGGCGGCGTAAAAGAAATGCTTGGCTTGGTGCTTCAGTGTGCCGTGGTGGACTGATGCGCGGGCGATCGCGCTCCATCGATAGAACTCCCGGTACGACCAGTCGTAGCCTTCCTTCAGCTTTGATGGATGCAGTTTGGCGGGCCGGTAAACCACATGGCGCGTGTCATAGAGGTTCCAGTCACGGGTAACAATGCGTCCTTCGCGAACCATGCGTGCGTGCAACTCAGTGCCTGGATACGGCGTTTGAATGTGGAAGGTGGCGGTCGTGATGCCGTGGTCGATAGCCCAGTCCACGGTGCGGCGAAAGACGCTCTCATCGTCGTCATCCATGCCGAAAACAAAGCTGCCGTTGATCATGATGCCGAGCGAATGAAGGCGGTCAGCAACGGCTTTGTAGTCGCGCCCCAGATTCTGCCTCTTGTTGCTTCGTCTCAGGTTTTCCGCCGCCAGCGTCTCGAAGCCGACAAAAATGCTCCTCATTCCGGCATCGGCCGCGCGCTCAACCAGATCGCCGCGAAGGATCGAGTCCACCGTCGCGGCGCCCTGAAAGACTCTCCGCATGCCGCGCATGCCTTCGAAGAGCGACTCGGCGAATCGGCGGTCGCCCAGCAGATGATCGTCGAGAAAATAGAGGTGACGCCCCGGGAGACGGTCGATCTCGGCAAGAGCATCGTCGACACGTTGCGTATAGAATCCACGCCCGCCTTGAAAGAAAGCGTCCTTGTAGCAGAAATTGCAGTGCTGCGGACATCCACGCGTCACGACGATTGAATTCGGCACCAGGTAGTGGCTGCGCCGGATGAGGTCGCGCCGAATCGGCGGCACGCGCTCCAGCGTCCGCCCGGAGGTGGACGCATACACGCGCTTCGCAACGCCTGCGCGAAGATCGGCAAGAAACTCCGGGAAGGTCTGCTCGCCGGGTCCGAGAAAAATAGCGTCGGCGTGGGGCGCGGCCTCGTCGGGCATCGACGTCACGTGCAGGCCGCCCAGGCAGACGAACGCTCCGCCACTGCGGTAATGATCGGCAATCGCATAGGCGCGATAGGCGTTGGTGATGTAGACCTGGATCACCACGAGATGCGGCGTGTCGTCCAGAGTCAGAGGCTCGACGTGCTCATCAACGATTCCCGCCTCATCGTCAGGCCCGAGATATGCGGCCAGCGTTGCCAGCCCCAGCGGAGGAAACAGCGAATACTTTACCGGCCGCCAATAGGGGTCGGTGGCCTCAGTGAGGGCCGGCAGGATGAACTTGACGCGCATGGGCCGCGGCGAGCTGATCACGTTGCGCGCCGTCATCTTGCACCACCCACGGCCGCGGATGCCGGCACGGTCCCGAAACGCCGCTCACGGCTGCCGAATTCTTCCACCGCTCGATCGAGATCTTTAGCGCCGAAATCGGGCCACATTCGATCGGTGAAGACGAGTTCGGCGTATGCGCACTCCCACAGCAGAAAATCCGACAAACGATGCTCGCCCCCAGCGCGAATCAGCAAATCAACCTCACCGCTGTCTCCGGCGAGCGCGCGCATCAGCGATGGGCGCAACTGCTCGGGGCGTGGAAAAGTCTCGCCACACCGGGAGACTGCTTCACAGGCCGCCCGCGTAATCGCGTCGCGCGACGAGTAGTCAATGGCCACGCGCAGGTGAAGGCCGCGGCCGGCAGTGGTCGCCGCTTCCGCCAGGTCAATGGCAATTCGCGCAGCTTCCGGGATCCGGTCGCGCCGCCCAATTGCCTCGAGGCGCGTCCCGCGGTCCCGCAGCCGCGCCGTTTCCAGACGAAGGAATGCGCGCAGCAACCAGAAGATTCTTTCCACCTCGGAGGGCGGCCGTTGCCAATTATCCGAAGAGAACGCGTAGAGCGTGAGGCAGCGGATTCCGATTTCATCCGCGCGCTCAACGATGCGGCGGGCCGCCATGATTCCCGCGCGATGACCGGCCGCGCGCGGCAGCCCGCGCCGCGCCGCCCACCGGCCATTGCCGTCCATGATGATGGCCACATGAAGGCCAGGGCGGCCTTCACTTTGTACTGCAAAGTTAATACCCATCTTTATCTCCGCTTTGCATCGCAAAGTTGAATTGCAAAAAAAATCAGACCCGCGAGGGCGCCAATCCGCGGACCAGGTCAGGGGCCGACGTGGACCGCGTACCGCTGGCCGCGTCCTTGATCACCTGCTCCAGCGTGGTCAGGTACTCCAGGTAGTTCTTGCGCCCCGCCGCGGTGATGCGGCAGACGGTCTGCGGCCGGTTGCGCTCCTGCCCCTTCAGAATCTCCACCATCTTCGCCCGCTCCAGCACTCGCAGGTGGCGGCTCAGGTTGCCGTCGGTCAGCGCGCACATTTCTTTCAGACGGTTGAACGTGAGCCCCTTTGGATTGGTGATGAGCGAGGTGAGCACGCTGAGCCGCGCGCGCTCATGAATCACGCGGTCGAGCCCTTCATAGGCAAAACGGCCCTCGCTGCCATGCGATTTAGCCTTCATCCTTCGCCTCCCGCGCGTTATAGAGAAGAATTCCAGCAACGAGCATCTGTCCGACTCCGTAGGGAATTCCCATCGCCCATGGGGAGAGGGCGCGCGCATCCTTGAGCGTGAGGCAGAGCAACCCGGTCATCAGGTACCAGACGCCCGCCACGATCATGGGCCTGGGCAAGAAGCGGCACGACGAAAACACGCCGAGGCTGAAGATCACCTGCCACAGTCCAGGCAACATCCACGCCGCCTCGGGCGCCGAACGCACCAGGACAAAGGTCACCAGAGCGCCCGCCGCCACTGACGGCAGAAACTGCTCGACGGCCATCCGTATCATTTCGTCAGCCATGCCGCGGTGCATTCGCCGGGTGCGCGCAAACATCTCCGCGCCGATCGCCGCCGCGCTCACTATGGCTGTTGCAATCCACGTTGCCAGGTAGGCCGGCAGGTGTTGCGAAGGATCCGGCAGCCACCACCACTGGAACGCCATCGCGGCCAACGCAAGCACTCCCGTTGCCGCCAGCGTCACCGGACCATAGCCGCGAAAATCCGTACTGCGCGCCATCTGCATCCGAATATTGCTGATGTCGCCCAGCGCTTTGTTCAGGTCGTGCATCCGGTTCTCGCTTTACACTGCAAAGTAAACCAGGCGCGGACTTCTGTCAAGCGTGTTGTCGGCCGGAAGAAGGGGAAGATAAAAGCCCAGCCCCTGTCCCTGTGAAAGCGGGCAAAGGGCTGGGCCTTCCGAACAGTAAGTTATTGATAATATATCTCGTTAAAACTGAATGCGTTCACTGGCCTCGTCCCCCAAAGTTTTTTCTGGCTCCCCGAAAAACTTCACTGGCCCCCTCAAAATTTGTCCTGGTATTCGCGGTCATCAAGTCTTCTTTTTGTATTGGCCGCGCCGCGAAGGCAAGATTTGCAACTGGTCGAAGAAGCTGCCGGGCTTTTTTCCGACGCCATTTTGTCCGGGCCGCGGCCGCTTGTTCTCTTCTCCGTGGTTGCCTCGACTCTTCGCGGGCAAGTCCTGCTCAGAGGGGTGAAAATTCGGCTGCGGCGGATGAGTCTTCGCTCCAACTGCTCCGCTCTCCGCTGCGGGCGCAACTCCATGCTCGGGAGCGGAAAACGAAGCCGGCATCGCAGCGAGCAGATCCAATTCCGCATGCGCCGCTGCTGACGGAACGCCGTGCTGTGCGGAGTCAAACTGCGCAAACCGCGTTTCGAAAGGCGCAATCGCACTCATCAGCAGATCGACACCGGCGCTCGGTGGCGCCGGATGCCGGGCCGAATCCAAATCTCTAATTGCCTGGGTAAAGTTCATGCCTCTGAGTTCGCTCAAGCGAGGCAGAGTGAGATGCGCAGTCTCCGCAGGCGCCAATTGCGCCGCATCTTGCTCGGGTCCAGTTTCGCTTTCATTGTCGCGAGACGTTCGCGGGGCCGGATCATGTGCGGTTCCCGGTTCGAACATCGCGGCCAGGCGCGATGCTGTCTCGTCCCACGGCGACAAAGACCCCTGAGGCGTTTGGTCCTGATGCGTTTGTTCCCGATGCGTTTGTTCCGGGGGCTCCGTTACTGAATCGAGCGAGCGTTCAGGATTCCGGGGCGGGGCGGGCAGAGCGGGCGTAGCCCGATGCGTGGTCACCGGGAGGTCAGGCGGGGCGACAAATTCGAGCGGCGCAACGTCAGTCGCGACCGTTGCAGGCGGATTTGCTGCTGGGCGATTGAGCGTGGGAGCGTCAAGGTCAAGGCTGGCGCTGCCCTCTTCGATTGCGTACTGGAGCGTCTGAAGCATTTGCCAATCGGTGGACTGGCCCTGGGTGCGGAGATGGCGATTCATCTCCTTGATGGAGCGGCGGAATGCAGCGTCGGCAGTGGCCAATCGAATGCGGTTGAGCACGAATCCCACGGCCGGCGCTTTGATGCGCTGCAGGGTGCTGGCCACGGACCTCAACTGTGCGCGCGTGGTGACCCCGGCTTCGATGACGACGATCGCGCAATCGGCGGAGCGAACAAGATGCTCCGTTTCCTCAGAGGCAGCGAGAGGCGCGGAATCGGCGAGAATAATCTCGTGCCGAGCGCCTTCCGCCTCGCCTCCCACCGCACCGATCAACTGGCGGAGCATCAGCAGGTCATCGCCGTGGAGAGCCGTTCCCTGATGCCCGCCACCGGGCGCCGGGGGCGACACGTCCGGGGCGTCGGCAATCGCCGCCGATTTTCCAAGGGTTTCAAGCATCTCCCTGACCCGGTCTGCGACGGTTGTGACGCCTACACCTGGGCCAGTTCCTGTGATGACACAGCGGCTGAGGCTGCGATCCTTGAAGGCGCGATCGATGCCGGAGGCGAGCCGCAAAAGATGCTCCTCGGCAATTTCATTGGAGACTTCGGTAAAGTCCGGCAACTGCGCCATTGGCGCGAAGCCCAGCAAGTGCTCGACATCGGAAGCGACATAGATGCGAGGGTCGACTTTGTGGGCGATGACGGCGACCGCGGCTCCCAGAAAAATGAAACTGAGAAGGAGCACGATGGCATTGCGAACCACAACGGAATCGGCGGAAAACCAGGGAACAACGGCCGCGGCAGCGAACTTGGCAAAGCCTGGAATGACGCCGATCGCCGGCTGGAGCTCGTGGAATGGGCCGTTGACGTGGCCGCTCACCGCAGGCTGCGGATCGTTGACGCTCTGAGCCGAGCGAATGGACCAGGCATTGAGCAGATAAATGACGGCGAGAGCAAGCCCGACGAATGCGAGTGAGATAGCGAGACGGCGGTGCACTTGAAGGCTACGGCGAACGTCGAGGTGGAGGGTCAGACGCGCAGCATGATCGGGTCGACTGAACTGGGGCGCTGAAGCGAAACTAACGGAATGAACAGCAGGCGGCCGGAGCGGGCTCGTAGAAGCGATTTGGCCGAAAGTCTGGCTCATAGAGCCGCTCCAAGATGGGTTAACGCGGAATCCGGCAGACCGTTCTCAATTTCGACTCGCATCTCCCGCCTTCTGGCCCGAACCATCGATCAGCAGTGGCGATGAGTGACGCATTCTTCAAAGTGGACGCAATCGGCCGGACGTTTTACGCGCGCTGCATTCGCTTTCCTGTCTGGCGAAGAACCATGCCCCGGCCACTCAATGGTTTGCTCGCAACCGTTCAGCCTTTTTTTTCTTCGCAGCCGGGTGAGAGGTCCATTCGTGCAGATGTCCGATTGAATCGAAGCTATCCGGTTGAAACCTTTAGAACAATGCCGCAAAGGTGGGATTTGCGGGGGCTGGCGCTGCATCCTTAGACACAGCTCTACAGAGCAAGTTGGTAACTGGGGGCGATTACCTTGGCCCTCAAGAACAGAGAGGATTTCGAGGATGCCGCAGGGAAGATACCGGCCGGAACTGCCAGAATCCGAGTGGATTACGAAGGACGAACATCGCGCGAGCGGTTCGCGGCTGGATTTACGCGTCACTCATTTCGCGGCCCCTGGCCTCGTGACCCATTGCCGCTAAGGCCGCGAGCGTCAGCGCAACTACGATCACGGTAATGGCGAGCACCGCCCGGTAACTGCCCCAGCGCTCGGCTGCGAGAGCCTGGCCCTTGCCGTTCCAGGAAGTGATGAGCCCGCCGAGCTGATATGCCAAGCCGGGCGCCGTGGCGCGCACCGGCGCCGGCGACAGTTCGGTGAGATAAGCGGGAACGACACCCCAGGCGCCCTGAACCATGAACTGCATCAGCACCGCGCCGGCGCCAAGAGTGATCGCGGAATGACCGTAGGCATAAAGAGGAATCACGGGAATCGCGAGAAGCGCCGCAGTCACAATTGCCCTTTTGCGACCCCATGTTTCAGAGAGCGTACCGAAGAAGATTCCACCTGCGATGGAGCCAAGACCGTACAGAACGCCAATGAGACCGATGGTCTGGGGAGAAAGCTTCATCTGCACGGCCAGAAAGGTCGGATACACATCCTGGGTTCCATGCGAGAAGCTCATGAAAGCTGTCATCAGAACGACGAGGAACAGAAATGAGGGGAGGAAATGAAACAACTCCCGTGGCCATGTGGGTGCGGCATGAAGCGCGGACCGTGCCAAACGCTTTTTGGCTGCTGCGAGCCAGACCGGTGATTCCTCCACGCGAGCCTGGACATAAAACACGAGCAGCGCGGGCGTTGACCCGAGGATGAATAGACCCCGCCAGCCTATCGCCGGCAGAGAGACACCATGCCAATGGAAGCCGGCGAACAGCAGCCCGAAGGCAGCCGACGCCAGAATCGATCCTAATGCGTAGCCTTCCTGAAGGATTCCGGAGAATGTGCCGCGGCCTTCCCTAGGAAGGGTTTCAAAAGCCAACGCGGCGCCGACACCCCATTCGCCGCCCATAGCAATTCCGAACAGAGTGCGGAGGACGAGCAGCACGTTGAGCGAGGGGGCAAATGCGCAAGCTAATTCAATGACAGAGAAGCCGAGGATATTCGCCATGAGGATCGGGCGGCGGCCATAGCGGTCGGCCAACATGCCGAAGAGCAGAGCGCCGACAGGACGGAATGCCTGGGTGAGGAAGACCGCTCCCAGAATTGCCGAGGGCCGGGTGTGGAACTCGCCGGCAATCGCGTTGACGCAGAAGACGAGGAGAAAGAAGTCGAGGCTATCGAGCGTCCAACCAAGAAATGCGGCCAGAAAGACGTGGCGCTGTGAGCGTGTGAGCGCGCGAAACGGGGCAATAACGGAAACTGGAACGGACACAGGCGGGAGCATAACAGACCGGCGGGTCGCGGCAAACCGGAATCCCGGCTGCGGAGCGGAAGGTCGCGGCATTCGTATCGCATTTGTATCGCATTCGAATCCTCGACCAGCCGAAACGCCGGGGCTACGGCAATATATGTTGCAACGACTATATTGGCTCGAGCATCTTACTGGATGGATGCGTATGCTTCGTTGATCCGCAGCGGGCTCGAGGAGCCCCTGAATCGAAAGGAGCTTCAACCTGTGAAACGATTGGCCATTGTTGCTGGTGTTTTGGCGCTCGCTGCGCCCCTTGCCCTTGCGCAAAACACGACATGGGTCTCAGACCCGAACCACAGCGAGGTTGATTTCGCGATCAACCACATGAGCATTTCCAAAGTTCACGGCCGCTTTGGCAACGTGAACGCCACCATTCAATTGAATGCGGCTGACATTACGAAGTCGAGCGTGCAGGTCACCATCGGCGTGGACACCATCGATACCGGCGTTCAAGCCAGAGACAAGGACCTCAAGGGAGCGGGTTTCTTTGACGTGGCCAGTTTTCCGACGGCGACGTTCACGAGCTCCGGCGTGACAAAGAGCGGCAACGACCTTTCCGTGACCGGAAACCTGACATTGCACGGCATCACCAAACCTGTGGTCCTGACGGTGGAGGGGCCGACTGCGCAGGTGACGGACCAGCGAGGCAAGGTACATTGCGGTTTCTCGGCAACGGCAACGATCAGCAGAACGGATTTTGGAATTGCTCCCAAAGCTCCTCCAGCGATGGTGGGTGACGAAGTCAAGCTCACGATCGAGGTTGACGCCGTCAAGCAGTAAAGCAAGATATTGATCGAGTTGGCGTCCGGTGTCTCTGCCGATCACTGGATGGGCGTCGCGGCGAGAGTGGGGGATTTCCGATGGCAAGCCTGAAGTCCGAGATCGCACAAGCGACGCCGTTTTCGAGCGTGGAAGAAGAGGCGCTCCTGAACCTGATGCGCACCTCGGATTGCCTGCAGCGCGCCTTCCAGCAAAGGATCCGCGGCTTTGGGCTGACATCGACACAATACAACGTGCTGCGCATCCTGCGCGGAGCGCAACCGGACGGTCTGGCCTGCGCGGCTATCGGCGCTCGCATGATCGCGATAGAGCCCGACATCACACGGCTTCTGGCACGGCTGAAGCGTCTGAAGTTGATTCGCCAACACCGCGACCGGCACGATCGCCGCGTGGTTTGGACGCAAATTTCGGATGCGGGCCTGGATTTGCTGCACGCGATGGATCCAGTGATTCAGCGCATTCCAGGGAAACTGCTGGGGCATGTGAACGGCGCGGTGCTGGCGGAGCTGATTCGGCTGCTGGAACTGGCGCGCCGGTCATGCAGCGGTACGCGGGAGACGCAATAGTGTTGCGACTGAGGGGATCTGGCGAGAATTTGCGGAAGGAACGGGTTAAGGCGACGCTACGAGGTGACAATCTTTTGAGCCACCGTCTCCTCGTCCAGTTCCGATTGAATGATTTTGTTGTGCAGGCAATAAAGAGCCAGTTCCAGCCGGTCTGAAACTCCGAGCTTGTCATAAATCTTGCGCAGGTAGTTCTTGATCACCTGCTCGGTGGTGCCCAACTGGAAGGCGATTTCCTTGTTCCGCTTGCCCTGGGTGATGCAGGTGATGATCGACATCTCCTTGGGCGAAAGGCGGGGCTGATTCCGCGGGCTGACGAGCGCGGCCGCCTGAGCGCGATAAGCATCGATCACCCAGTTGACTGACTGGTTATCGATCCATGTTTCGCCGGCGGCGATGCGGCGCACGCACCTGACGAGCAAGTCGGGCGAAATGGAACGGGACACGATGCCACGAACGCCACGCCGGTAGAGTTCCACAGTATGGCTTTCGTCGGATGAGACGGCTTGCACGATGAGTTTCACGTCCGGGGCCATGCGCAGAAGCTCGGGGATCGCATTGGCCGTCCCGGCCAGCATGCCTCCCTCCAAAAGCACAATGTCGGTTGGATAACGCTCGATGGCGGCGCGCAGATTCTCCAGCGAATCGGCCTGGGCAACTACGCGGATGTCGTCTTCAAGAGCGAAGACCTTGCGAATTCCGACGCGATAAATCGCCTGCGAATCCGCGAGTATAACGCGAACGGTCCCCGGCTTGACCGGAGTGTCAACACTCTCGCCTTCGGGGTTGTCGTCGAGGACTTCCATAGTCGGCTGCCGTTAAGCCAACTGAGAACTCATTGCTCCGCAAACCGATAATCGTCAATTGTGGCCGCGGCGAGGTGCTCATTGTGGCTTGAGGAGCAGCGTACCACACGTCCCGTGCACTGGACCAGAACATCCTGAGGCGAACCCAGGACCGCGCGGGGCATTCGCATAGAAAATCGGACGTCGAGTCCGACTTGCAAAGCCTCGTCAAGAGCGAAGAGAACCCCGCTCGCGGAGACGTTTCGAGTCAACCCAACGATCTCATCTTCGCCAGATGAGAGCACCACTGGCAAGGAAAGAGGAAATCGTACCGCGCAGCGAACTTCTTGCCGCCCTTGCGAGGGGTCTTGGACATCGGACGGCAGCGGTGTTTCTGGATTGAGAGAATTCATAGACAATGGCCAGATGAGAACGGCTTAATGGCAAATGTACCGAGTTTTGTCGATTTAGCCTACGGCACCAAAGTTTTCAGTCTGGTAACAGCAAATGGCAATTGCCGTCGAAGGGCGGTAACTCGCCGGTCTCTGCAACTTCTCGGCGAATCTCTTCAAGCTCGAGCCGACAGGAAATATGGACCCCTGTCGAAGCGTGGCAGCGCCGCATAGTTTCGGATTCTCCTGCCGTCCCTTTAGCCCATTTTGCCGCGAAAGCGCCGGTTGAGATCGCGGCAAGTGGGGGAATCTCGGGCTGCAAGGCGAAGATACATCGAAATTCGTCTGAAGTACCTATGTTTTTGTTACCGTCGCACAGGGAAAATAGGTACTTACGGAAGAATTTTTTTCTAATACCACTTTTGTTGTAGCGCCGGTGCACCTTTTGGGTTACTCTAACAAAGCAAAGTTCTAAGGCGGAGTTGTCTACCGCAGGGAGAAAGTCTCATGAGTTCGCGTACGTTAGTTGCCTTGAAATTCGGCGTTATTGTTCTGCTTCTCGTGTCTGTGTGCAGTGCGAGCGCAGTCCCATATGGCCCCTTGAGGCTGCCACCTCCGAGCGCGGCAGCAGCGGTGCCCTATGGCCCCTTGAGGCTGCCACCTCCGAGCATGGCAGCAGCGGTGCCCTATGGCCCCTTGAGGCTGCCACCTCCGAGCATGGCAGCAGCGGTGCCCTACGGCCCCTTGAGGCTGCCACCTCCCAGCATGGCAGCGGCGGTTCCTTACGGCCCCTTGAGGCTTCCACCTCCAAGCGCAGCGTAAAAGAATTCTGTTAACCAGGCAGGGCCCGCCTCTAAGAGGCGGGCCTTTTTGCGTTTTCTGGGGGTAAGAGAAGCGCATAGACTGTGATCAAAGGGCGGCCCGCGCTGGGCATGCTGCTATCTTCAGATCGATTCGGCGATTGGTTGGACCCGACGTTTATGAGTATCGATGATCTGATTTGGCTCGTAGCATCACTCGTGGAACTCGCCGTCATTGGGATGCTCGTCTACAGGCGCGTCTGGCGCACGTTACCGGTATTTTTTTCCTATTGCGTTTGGGATCTGACGAGTAATCTCGCCATTTATGTAGTCAGCCTCTACGATCCGGGCGCTGTTTATCACGCCTATTTCGCGCAGACGGCCATTGATTCCGCACTGCTCTTTTGCGTTTTAGTTGAAATGGCCTGGTCAGTGCTGCGGCCGCTTCGAGCATCTTTGCCGCGAAGCGCACTGGTGGTCGTGGGAATTCTGATTCTGGTGGCTGGTGTAGCAATCTGGCCATTCGCAGGCCTTCCTGGACTTGCTCACAGTACGTCGAAGGAAGGACTCCTCATCGCTCAGTTGCAACAGACGTCAACGATTCTCCGGATCTTATTCTTCGTTCTGCTCGCCGGCGGCAGCCAGCTATTATCGATCGGCTGGCGCGATCGCGAGCTTCAGGTGGCAACAGGGCTGGGTCTCTATTCCATGGTCAGCCTTACGGTAGCTGTGCTCGATCTACACCAGACAACCGCGTCCCAGGTCGAGCACCTCAATCAAATTGCGACTGCCGGCTACATCTGTTGCCTGGTTTATTGGGTCTTTAGCTTCGCGCAGAAGGAAGCAGACCGGAGAGAATTCACGCCGCAGATGCGGAGCTTCCTCCTGGCCGCCGCCGGAGCTGCGCGCACCACACGTGTTGCGATGACCGATTCGCGTAGCGACAAACCGCCAAAGCAGGACTAATGCTGACAAAGTTTCTTCCATCGCGCCCGGTGGTGCGAGCAGTGCCGCTTTGGTGGTGCGCGCTGCAACGCCGCGCGAATTGACATGAAGGTTCGCGGCGGGTTTTAATTGAAGCAGTGGTGAAGGAGTTCACCCTCAACCGCTGTCCTCTCTGCTAAGCCGGACAGATGATGACTCCTGACAGGGAATCCTGTTGCGGAGTCGTATCGCGGCGCGATCCCCGAGTACACACAATAAGGAGCGTTCGTTTATGGCGAATGCATGGGCACTGTCAGCTCTCTGGGTGGGTCTCGCGCTCGTGGCAACCTTGCTGGCGATCTGGTTTAAAGTCGCAACCGCTCTTTCCGAGATCATCGTCGGCACCGTGGCACAGCTCATTATTGGAGCGTTCATGGGCTCTGGTGGGTTGCTCGCCAGCACCCAATGGATCACTTTTCTTGCCGGAACCGGCGCCATTGTTCTCACCTTCCTGGCCGGCGCCGAACTTGAGCCAACGATCTTTAAAACCAAATGGAAAGAGGCCGTGCTGGTAGGGATGGCCGGTTTTGTTGGACCGTTTCTTGGCTGCACTCTGGTCGGGCATTACATCCTTGGCTGGAGCATGCGCTCAAGCTGGCTGTGTGGAGTGGCGCTTTCGACGACGTCGGTCGCCGTTGTCTATGCGGTCATGCTGGAACTCGGCCTGAACGTAACCGAATTCGGCAAGGCCATCCTCGCAGCGTGCTTTGTGAATGACTTGGGAACCGTACTGGCTCTGGGCCTCATTTTCTCGCCTTTCAGCATTAAGACGGTCATCTTTGTTTGTGTCTGCACGGGCCTGTTTGCGGTTCTTCCCTTTTTCACGAAATGGTTCTTTGCGAAATACGGCGGGCGCGTCTCCGAACTCGAAACCAAGTACATCCTGTTTCTTCTTTTTGGGCTCGGAGGGCTGGCGGTTTGGGCGGGAAGCGAGGCCGTTTTGCCCGCGTACATGATTGGGTCGGTTCTGGCCGGAACCGTTGGCAAGGACCACATGCTCGTCCGCCGCCTGCGGACCCTCACCTTCGGCCTGCTGACGCCCTTTTATTTCATTCGTGCGGGCTCATTCGTTTCGGTACCGGCGCTGATTGCGGCGCCTGCGACGCTGATCATCCTGTTCCTAGCCAAAATGGCGACGAAGACCGCGTTCGTTTTTCCAACCGTAAGGGCCCATCGGCACCAAGGATCAGCCGGAGCCTATTACACCCTGATGATGTCGACCGGCCTCACTTTTGGGACCATCTCAGCGCTGTTCGGCCTCAATCATCAAATCATCACGCAGGCGCAGTATTCATTCCTCGTGGGAGCGATCATTGCCAGCGCAGTGATTCCCACGTTAGTGGCAAATACGTTCTTTCTGCCGAAACATCTGCTTCCCCGCAAGGTGGCCCATGGCAAGCATCATGCTGTGCCTGTGCATCCGGCGGTGGAAGAAGAAGGATAATCGGCGAGGTCGAGTATAGAGGTGATTGGCGGAGAGCGATAAGCTAGAGAAGGGGGCCAGGCATTGCCGAAATATCTGATGATTGCTGTGGGCGGCGCGCTGGGTTCCATGGCCCGGTACTGGGTCGGCTCCACGATCTCGGGCCGCATGGGAGCCAGGTTCCCTTACGGCACGATGGTCATCAACATGACGGCGTGCGTGATCATCGGCTTTACGCTGACCTACTTTGGCAAGCGCGCCGACCTGAATCCTGCATGGCGATTCCTTGTGCCCATTGGCTTCATCGGCGCCTACAGCACCTTCTCGACATACGAGTGGGAGACGCTGTCGACGATGCGATCGGGCGCATTTCTCTTGGCGGCGCTCTACGCGGTGGGCAGCCTTGTGCTGGGCCTTGCGGCAACCTGGTGCGGCACGGCACTTGCCGACCTGCTCTAAAGAACCTGTGGCACGCGGCTGGAGTTGCAAGTTCCCCACAAAGGTGCTTCAATCGTTCGTTGTTCACACGGAAGAGGAAGTTCGGCGCGCGTCTGGCGAGTGAAGCAAGACACTGAATCAAGGCACTGAAGCCGAGCGGAGAGAGAACGCATGTTGACCACGGGCAAGGCGGTAAAAGTCACGCTCTACCTGAGCGATGGGGCCAAGCACCACCACGTTCCGGTCTACACCAGCATTCTGGACTTTCTCTTTCACAGCGGAATCGCCGGAGCCACGGTGGTGAAGGGCGTTGCGGGGTTTGGAGCCAAGCATCGCATCCATTCCGTGCACATCCTGGAAATCTCGGATCATCTTCCGATCAAAATCGAGTTCATTGAGACGCGCGAAAAGGTGGATGCGGTTTTGCCCGAACTGGAAAAGATGATCGGCTCCGGCCTGATTGAAGTGCAGGAGACCTCGATCATCGTTCCGCCTCACCAGTAGTTCCATCACCGGCTAGCAAGCGCCAATCCCTCGCCAGCCGGCCTTCAAAAAAAGCCAAACCGCAACATTCAGCCGGAGAATGCATCTAAATCACCAGGGGCGGTGTGTTGCGCAGGAGTGGTCGCGACCTGCACCGCAATGCAGCGCAAGAATCCTGAATCGTCAATGACATGACGGATCTGGAAGATTCGATTGATCCATCAATCAGATGAGATGGTGCATACTGAATAGTAGAGAGTCGGGCATTCTTACCCCAAAGAGGAACCTATGCTCTCAAGTTTTCGCAACCGCATTATTCTATTTGTCCTTGTCCTGGTGGCGGGATCTTTCTGCGCTCAGGGGCACGCACAGGCGGCTCTTCTGATGGAAGAGCCGTACGGCTTTTTTGGAGCCCTGAATCCGACGGGGCATAATGCGATTTATTTCGAGCGAATCTGCGCTGAGACGCCGGTGAAGCTGCGCCGCTGCCAGGCGGGCGAGCTGGGCGCCGTGATTGCCCGCTATCAGGGCATCGACGGATACGACTGGGTGGCCATGCCGCTCGTTCCTTACCTTTATTCGGTGGAGAACGCAGCGGATGTTCCGGCGCACGTGGACCGCAACACGGTGGTGAAACTGCGTAACCGGTATCGCGAGGAGCATTTGACGAGCCTGCGCGTGGATTTGCCTGCGGGCAACTTTATACACGGCGGATGGAAGCAACTGCTGGGCGCGGCGTATGAGCGGCGGATTTTCGCCTTTCGCTTCGAGACAACAGCAGAGCAGGATGACGCCCTGATCGAGAAGCTGAATGCGGCACCGAACCGGACCCGGTTCAACTTGCTCTTCAATAACTGCGCGGATTTCGCGCGGGTAATGCTGAACGAGTACTTTCCCCGCACGTTCAGGCGCAGCATCTTTCCGGATGCCGGCATGACGACGCCCAAGCAAATCACCTATAAGCTGGTGCGGTTCGGGCGCAAGAAGCCAGGGACAGAGTTAGCGGTTTTTATGATTCCGCAGATTCCGGGCTACCGGTGGCGGAGCCACTCCACGAAGACCGTTGACGAGTCCGTCATAACGACGATTTACGCAATCCCGATCGCGTTGATGAATCCTTATATCGCGGGTGGGCTGTTCGTGGACTATCTGGTGCGCGGCCGCTATCACCTGATGCCTAAGAACCCGACAGTTCTGGGACCGGAAGACTTAACAGCGTTGACAGCTCCAAGTTCGAACCAAGAGAATTCGGCCAGTGCAGGTAAACAGGCTCCCGATGCTGTAGCCGCAACGCCAGCAGCCACGATGGCCAATCAGGACCTGCAAGGAACGAGTACAGTGAATGAGTGAGCCGCAAAGTTTCAAGAACCACGCAAAATTCGATCCTCCGTATCATTTCTTCCTGACGATCGTTTCGATCGCCAGCGTCATTATCGCGATCATCTATTGCGTACACCACTTCTGCTTCAACTCAGTGTGGCTGGTAGTGGTGGCCCTGGCAGCGGTCGTTGCGCTGTTCCGCATGCGACAGTACCCGCTGAAGGTGCAGGACCGCGTGATCCGGCTTGAAGAGCGACTGCGACTGCAGGCGCTGGCTCCGGCGGAATGGCATACGCAGATCTATCGGCTGACGGAAGATCAACTGATCGCGCTGCGCTTTGCCGCGGACGATGAAGTGGTGGAACTGGCGAAGCAGGCCCTCGAACATAACCTGAACCGCAAGCAGATCAAAGAGAGGATCAAGAGCTGGCGGCCGGACAACTGGCGGTTGTGAGAGAGACAGGGAACAGGGACCAGGGATTAGGGACTGGGGTCGCCGGACCGCCGTGGATCGTGAACGGAGGACGGTGGACGGTGGACGGTGGGCAGTGGGTCTGGAATAAAAGAGAGAGTAAGTGAAATAAGGCTCGTGAAACGAGGCAGTTAGCCCGCGAATGCGCGCCGGTTGCAAATGCGCAGATCGCCCGCTGATTCTAAAGGAGTTGTTTAGCATAAAATCCACGCAATTTGGCACATTTTCGCGATGTTCCCAAGAGCGATTTGTTGATTCTAAACGACTTAATTGGCGAAAAATTGGCGAAACATCACTATTTTTTTCTTTCATTATTTTCCAGTCAGAAAACGCCGGTAAGCTGGGCTAACAGAGTGAACGGCGCTAGCGCGGTTAGCGTCGATGGCTGAGCCTGTACTGACCACGGTGAGGCGGCCGATTCGAACTGTTCTGGATGAATCCCCATACAAGTTCAAGTGTAGAGATTTTGCGGAAATAATCGGCAAACTTGCGCGGGGAAATATTCGGAATGGAATCAGCGGGATGGGCGGCGTCGGACGGGTAGGCGCTCTTGACAGGTTGGCGGGGGCGTCGGGCTGGCGGCGATGGTGGATGGTGAGAAGCCGACTTGCCAGGAGAGATCCAAATCTGGGGTTACTTCCGGTTTGGCGACCAACCGCCCGGAACTCGGAACTTACAGGTCGTTGAGCTGATGTCGTGGCCTGATCTCAAGAGAAGGGGCATAATGTGTCAGGGACGAAAATGAGCTTGCGCCTTCCAATAAGACAGCCACGACTCGCTCTGACGTCCGCTATGGTCGGAGCCTTCAGCTTCTGGTTGCCAGATGTGGCGACCCATTTGTTCTTCAGGTTTACCTTTGACCGTCCGCAGTTGTGGGCGATCACGCTTCTCATGCCCGCTACGCTCCTGTGCGCCTATCTGGTGGTGAGTAGATTACTGGCAAAACACGATTTCAATTGGGTTGGCATCGCGATGATGATTGGCGTCTGGCTGACGGGCGGGCTGTTCATGATGCTCGGGGCAACGGCGTCGGGGAGCGGGTTCGCGTCTGGCGGCCTGATCTCGCTCATCCTGATTGCGTCGTCGATAATCCCGGTTGTTACGTGCATGTTGGCTACCTATGACGGCAGCCTCTTCGCCTTGCTTATCGTGACATTTGGCGCAATCCTGATCTGGGGCATAAAGGAGAGTGGGATGCCGCTCCCCTTCCAAGATCGAGTTCGGACGCACTAAAAGTAGGGAATTATTTAGCTCGATGAGTGGCCTTCGCCGCGGGCCATGCCCCAACGAGGACCCGCTTTCCCATTAGACCTGTATCACCGGCTAACCGGAAGTTACCCGTTTCTCGTATTAGTCCCCCATAAACGCCGTAGTATCCATCGCTGCCGTTTGAAAGCAAGGTCGGAGCCGGGTGGCGAGGCAGCCCGGGCCTGAAGGCCGGGGTGTTTGATGAGCGGGAATTCAGGAGCCTGAAGGCTCCTGCTCCCTCCGCCGGCACGAGTGCTCGCGGCCCGATACGAGGCAAAGGCAACCACAGATCCTTCGCTGCGCTCAGGATGACAACTTCGGAAGAGGCGGTTCAGCTCAACGTTTGGGGTCCTCGAGTTTGTCTTTGACCATCGTCATGAAGGCGGACATGGCTGGGGAGATCCATTTGTCTTTATGCCAGATGATTCGGGTGGCAATGTCGAGGGGCGAGCCGGCCCAGTTTAGCGCTTTGAGATGATGCTGGCGGAGTTCGCGGGCAATGACGATGGCCGGCAAGAGTCCGACGCCCATACCGAGAGAGATGCACTCCTTGATTGCCTCAACGCTCGAAAACTCGGTTATGTTGCCTGGACGAATGTTGGCCATGGCGAGAATGCGGTCGAGTTTCTCCCGGTAAGCGCATCCCGATTCAGTGAGCAGCAGATTCTGTCCCGCCAGATCGGAAGGCCTTACCGATGGTTTGGATGCAAGCGGGTGGCTTCGATCGGCCAGTAGGAAAACCTGCTCGGTGCGCAGGTGGACGAACTTGATGTTGGCTGAAGGCGTCGATTCCGACATGGTGATGGCCATGTCGAGCTTACCGGCCTCGAGCTCGAGCGCAAACGGCGTGCTCATGTAGGGGACGAAGATGAGTTCGACATGGGGAAAGTGACGGCGGAAGGCGTGCAATACCTGGGGCAGACGATAGGTGAGGACGCTTTCCGGAGCGCCTATGCGCAGTGGACCGCTGGGCTCTGCGCCAGTCTCGATGGCGCGCTGACCCTGGTCCATGGCGGCGAGGGCCTGTGACGCGAAGGGCAGAAAATTGCGGCCTGCGTCAGTCAGGGTGACGCGGCGGCCGAGACGATCGAAAAGCGGCATGCCGAGCTCTTCTTCGAGCGCCTTGATCTGCGCAGTCACGTTGGACTGCACGGTGTGCACTTTTTCAGCGGTGCGCGTGAAGTTCAACTCTTCAGCGAGGGTACGAAAGATCTGCAGCTGCCGGACTTCCATACATCAATCTCCAATTGAGATTCAATGTATCACACCAATCTATTGGACAGATACACGGCCCTGCGCCAGAGTGAATACATGACGCGGCCGGGTGGGAATCCCCGATGTGCCCGGAGTGGATAGACGCTCTGCCGCGGAACAGCACTGGAGGGAATCACGCCTATGAAACGCATCGCAGCAATCGCGCTACTCGCAACAGCAACCCTGATGACGGCCGGAAACGCCAGCGCACAGAGCGCTGTGCTGAAGGTCGACGTTCCATTCGACTTCACGGTGAACAATACCTTTCTGCCGGCCGGGAACTACACGTTCGGTTTCGATTCCATGCTCCCCAACGCGCTGATCGTCGAGGACCGGACAAAGACGGTAAGGGCGAGGGCTTATATCCTGCGAGGTTCAATCGGCGCAGGGAGGGAGGACCGGCTCGTTTTCCACCGGTTTGGCGGGGAATATTTTCTGAGCGGAGTTGGGTTTGATTCCGCCTTGGATGGGGTTTCGCTGCCGGTAACAAAGCTCGAGAGACAAGCGAGAGCGAGCCGGAGAGAGGAGTTGGCTTCGATAGCGGGTCACTGAGATCGCGGAGGATCGCACCGGGCCGGTTGCTCGGCGGAAGAGCTGCGCGGGGGACGGGGTTCGGTGCGCATCCAACGGAGAATCAGAATTTCGGCAAGAGCCGGCGTTGGCCGGGGACTGAGGCTCTTGATGTGACGAAGAAGAGACAAGTAAGGCGCTATTTTTCCGACGCAGTTCCGGCGCCTGAATCCGCCGCATCGGTGTCTGGCTCGGCGTCAAGCTCATGGTCGAGCTCGTGTTCGTGGCGATAGTGGTCGACGGGCATTTTGCCGTCCCACCAGGCCCAGTTCATGGGGTAGACGTCGGGATCGAAGAAGACCTGGTAAAAGTGCCAGACGAGGATAGCGAGAGTGGCGAGAATGGCCTCGTAAAAGTGCACGGCGGTGGCCACGTCGACCCACCAGCGGGCGAAAAGGTCGCCGACCCAGACCTTGGCCCAAATCATGATGCCGGTGAGGCCCATGAGGGCGGTTCCCCAGACCAGCGCCCAATATTCAGCCTTCTCTGCGTAGCTGAAGCGGCCGTATTTCGGCTTCACGGCGCTGAGGCCGAGGTAGTAGCGCATGGTGGCCCGCGCATCGAATGCATCTTTGGGGCGGGGCGCGATGTCGCAGAGCAGGCGGCGGCCTTCGCGCGCTGCGGCGAGATAGAAGACGTGATAGATGCCGGCGGCGATGAGGATGACGCCGGCGACGCGATGGATGACGCCGCGCAGGTTCTCGCCCATGCCCAGCGTGTGGGCGAACCATGTGTCGGGGAATTTGAGCGCGAAGCCGGTGATGACGAGAACGATGAAGCTGGAGAGCAGGACGAGGTGCTGCCAGCGCTGATTGACCGTCATGCGCGTCATGAACGGGTTCATCATGCGGCGGCGGGCGACGGCTTTCGAGCGCCAGATGATGGCGTTATGCAGAAACATGACGCCGATGACGAGAAGGATGAGGGGAATGTAAATCCAGCGGACCCAGCGCACGGCGACGGAGTCGATGTCAGTGGAACGCGAGCCGGACTGGAGATGGACGGGCGTCCGGGTGAACTTTTGCGTGACGCCTTTGTGACACTGGCCGCAGGTCGCGTCGAGGTTGGCGCGGTTGATGGTGGAGCGCGGATCGCTGGAGGGGAGAATGTTGTGCACGCCGTGGCAACTGGAGCAATTGGCGGCGACGACGGAACCGCCTTCGGCGGCCAGGCCGTGATAGCTGTCGAAGTAGCTGGTGACGCGATTCGAGGGGACGCCGAACTCCTGCGAGAGGCGCACACCCTCATGACAGCGGGCGCAGATGTCGCGGGAGACGTTTTGCTCGGCGACCGGCGAATTGGGATCGGTGCGCGACTTGATGGAGTGGATGCCGTGGCAATCGGTGCAGGTTGGGGCGAGCATGTTGCCGCGCGCAATTGCCTGGCCGTGAATGCTGGCGGTGAAGGTGCTGGCTACGCCGGTGTGGCACTTGCCGCAGGTGGACGCGACGGCGACTTTTGAGATGGGCGACTTGGGGTCGCTGGCGGGGAGAATCTGGTGGACGCCGTGGCAATCGGTGCAAACGGCGGCCTTTTGCGAGCCGTTGGCGACGGCGCGGCCATGGACGCTGGACTGATAGGAGAGGAAGGGCTGCGCGGTTTCGCCGTTCGACTCCATGAGGAACTTTTGGCCGTGGCAGCGACCGCAGGTAGCGGGAATGTTGGCGTGGCTCACGGGCGATTTGGGATCGTCGCCGGAGACGATCGCGTGGACATCGCCGTGGCAATCCTGGCAACTTGCGGGGATTTTGCCGGCGATGGTGACCTGGGCGTGAATGCTATGCGCGTAGGCTTCGTGCGCGTCGGCGTGGCACTGGTCGCAGGTGATTTTTTTCGGGGTCGTATCGTGCGGGATGCTTTTGACGTCGGAGTGGCAATCGACGCAGGTGAACATGGAGCCGTGAACGGAGTGCTTGGATTTGTTTTGGTCGACGGCGATGCTGTGGCCGTCGCTCGAGGTCATGGTGGCGTCGGCGTGGCAGGTGAGGCAGTCGGAGTCCTTGAGCTTTTGCGCGGGAGCCGCGGCCGAGGCCCAAAAAAGAAGAGAGAAGACGAACAATGGAACAGAGAACCTACGAGCAATGTCCACAAATTGAGGAGATGCCTAGGCGAGGTTTTCCGCCGTGACAGGAGTCACAAGGGCAGCTTCTAGTGGAAGTACGCCGTCAGCGTGAGCACCAGTAGTGTGAGGCCGATGAAGATGGCGATCGATCCCACGACTTTGGAGAAGTTGAGCAGCCAGAGCGGGGGCGCGATGCCGAGGCGGGATTCGGCTTTGCCTTCGGAGAGCATCCGCTGATATTCGAGCGGGCGCTTGTGCTTGAACTCGTCTTCGCTTTCGCCGCCGGTGAAGATGACCATATCCATGGGGAAACTGTCGGGCCTGAGGTGCGTGTTCACGAAGTGAATCGCAAAGATAAACAGAATCGCCAGCAGTCCCTCTTCGCTGTGGATGATCAATACGGCGTTCAGCGCCCATCCGGGGAGGAAGTGCGCGAAGAACGGCGCGAACCACATGGCGTAACCGGAGAAGCCGATAATGATCATTCCCCAGAACACCGCCCAGTAGTCGAACTTCTCCCAGTAGGCGTAACGCTCGAACTGCGGCTTGGGGCCGAGGCCCAAGAACCAGCGCATGTGGTTGAAGAGGTCCTTGACGTCCTTCCAATTGGCGACCATGGAGGTTGAGCCCCAGAAGATTCCTTTTTCGCGGCGAAAGAGGCCCCGCTGGAAGACTTCTTTGACATGAATGAGGAAGGCGATGGTGAGAACGATGGCGCAGAGCTTGTGGAAGAAGAGGATGGCGCCGAATCCGCCGACGCCGGCGGCGAACTTGCGCGCCCAGAAGCTCTCGCTGAAGCGCATGACGAGGCCCGTGGCCGCGAGCCCGAGAAATGTGGTGAACAAAACCGCGTGCATGTAGCGCTGCTCGCGCGTAAAGCGCACGAAATAGCGGCCCTTGGCGGCGGATTCCGTTGTCGTATTTGCCGTTTCCAACTCAGGCATTCTTTCCTCCATTGGCAGCACGGCTCTTCACCTGGGAATACCGTGAGCGGATCACCCACAAGATGGTGTGGATCATGAAAAAAATGAGCACCCCGGCCAGCAGCAGGTTCATGAACAGCCGAATGTAGTAAAGCGCCGGGCTCAGCTTGCGGTCGCGCGCGTTGGCGTGCGGCTGATACTTCACGAAGCTCGCGTTGGCGCCGGCGTGGCAGCGGCCGCAGGTGGTGACGAGGTTGGCCTTGTTGATGGGCGAAGCGGGATCGGAGGCGGGCCGCACGTCGTGGGCTCCATGACAATCCCAGCAGCGAGCGGTTTCAACATAGCCGCCGAGCGAGCCCAACTGCGAGTGGAAGGTGTCGCGGTAAGTGGAGAACTTGTCCTTGTGGCAGTTGCCGCAGATGGGTGTGGACTGCATGCGGAAGGCCGATTCCGTGGGCTGGAGGATGGCGTGGGCAGTGTGGCAATCGCTGCAGACCGGAGCGTTGAGGTTGCCGCCGGCAACGGCTTTGCCGTGCACTCCCTGCTCGTAGTCAGCTTCGATTTTGGCGTGGCACGTTCCGCAGGTTTTGGGAATGTTGGATTTGTAGGTCGGGCTCTGCGGGCTGGTGTGGCTAAGGATGCCGTGCGAGCCGTGGCAGCTTTGGCAGTTGGCCGCGACGAGCAAGCCCTCCTTGCTAAGGGCGAAGCCGTGGATGGAGTCCATGTAAAGCGGGTAGACGTTGGGCAGGCCGTGCTTCTTTGCGAGATCGGGGCTTCCGTGGCAGGTGCCGCAGGTTTTGGGAACGTTGAGCGGGTAGACGTTCGAGCGCGGGTCGTCTTTGGGAAAGATGTAGTGGGCGACGCCGTGGCAACTGGTGCAGGGCTGGTCGGAGGCCGAGGCGTGGACGCTCCCTGAGACGCTGGTGGCCTGATCGGCGTGGCAGGTTTTGCAGTCGACGGGCGCGATTTTGTCGGGGTGCGGATAGGCCTTGATGTCGGCGTGGCAACTGGTGCACTGCAGGCTGCCGTGAACGCTTGAGCCGAATTTCTGGCCGTCGACAGCGATGCTGTGGCCGGCGCTGTCGGTCATGGTGGCGTCGCCGTGGCAGGCAAGGCAGTCGGCCTGCGCGCGAAGAGCGATGGGCGCGAATGCGATAGCGAGAACGGCAACGCCGGCTGCAATGATTCTGTCGCGAAGGCTCAATCGTGCTCGTTTCCGTGCGGCGTGATTCATCCTGCCGTCTTCTTTCCCCGGGCGAAAGAGGATTGACCGCAACTTTCCCTGGTCTTGTTCACAGACAAGTCCGCTGCGGTTGGGGAAAGGAGCAGGCCGCAGAGGCCACTCTTCAGAGATGCGCTTTTGAGGGCGATGCTGGCAGTGACAGGTATCACAAGCGGGGCGATATAGATCACAAATCCAGCCTGCAGCGATCAGCTTTCGGCGCTCAAACGAGAGGTCGCCGGGGTGATGTGGGTCACATGCCGTCGAGAGTTGAGTTAACGACAATAGAAGCGCTAAGCAGTTCCGCGATTGCTGAACGCCGAAAGTGCGCAGTTGAGCGACATTTTCATCGAGAAACGGTCGGCGTATTTGAGAAGGCCACGCAAATCGTGAACAGCTTTGCTTGAGGAGGCCCTTGATGGCCACAGTTGCGGGCACAGTTGCGATTCCTGAATCGAAGACGATGCTGACGCTTCCCGGGGATGCGGTGCGGCAGATTCAATGGCGGTTTAGCGATCGGTTCGATTTGCAGATGCTGGTTGCATCGGCGCGCGGCGTGGCGCGGGGAACGGTGGCGCGGCTTGTAGCCGCGGGCGAGCGCAACACGCACGAATGGACCAAGGCGAAGGACGAGATGATGGACGCCTTTGATCGCGCGGGAATCACGGCGGCGTTTATGGAGCCGGAGGAGGGCGGATTCATCGTTGGGCCGAAGAACCTGGCGCTGGGACTGGCGGCATTCGAGCTGGCGTGGGTCGACGGCGGCGCGGCGACGGCGAGCCTGGCAGGATTTCTGGCGCTATCGCCGATCCACGAACGCGGCACAGCGGAACAAGTGGCGCGCTACAAGAAGCTGGCAGCTCCGGCGCAGGCCGGTGAGAATCGCAAGCCGTGGCGTGGAGCGTTCGCGCTGACCGAGCCGATTCCGTATGTGGGCGTGGACACGGGAATGCTGAGCGGCAAGGTGCGCGTGGCGGAATGGAAAGACGGCGAGGAGCCGTGGCTGCAGGTGGACAAGCGCGGCCGCTTCATCACGGGAATTGCGTTTGCGAATTTTGTCACGGCGGCGGTGAACTCCGACGACGAGCGCATTAAGGGCAGTTGCGTGGTGATCCTGGAAGAGACCGACGAAGGCACATTCGACCGCGGCACGGCGACCAAGAAACTGGTGCACCAGCTTTCGTCGACGGGCGACCCGGTGTTCAATTTGAAAGTGCCGGCGAGCCGGATTGTGGGCGGATACACGGTGAAGGACGGCGTGATTGTGCCGAATTTCAATCACAGCGAAATTATTGACGCGGTGTTCCGGCGGACGCGCGTGCCGGTGGGGCTGATGACGGCGGCCAAGTTGCTGTCGGCGGCGGAGCCGGTAATTCGCTATCAGCGGCAGCGATTCCGCGGAGCCGAGGGCGCGAAGCCGGGCTCCGTGCGCTACGAGCAGGGCATCCAGCAGCGGGAAGACGCGCTGCACCGTCTCGTCGATATCTGGGCGACTGGTGAAGCGGCGGCATCGATGGGCTTTGCGGCGGCGCGGCTGTTTGATGAACTCGATCCGCTGGAGAAGCAGAAGACAGCGATGCTGAAAGAGCGCGGCATCGGCGGCGGGCGCGCGGAGATGAAGGCGCTGAGAGAGAGCGAGGAGCGCGCAATCGAGCTGACAAAGCTGCGGGTCAACAGCGCGCGGAGGGCGGAGCTCGAAGCTGATCCGCTGGTCGAGTACGTGCTGAAGGACGCCGAGGCCAACGTTTTGTGCCCTGCGACGAAGCTGTGGAACACCGGCCACGGCGCAAACATGATGCGCGAGGCCGTAAGCCTGATGGGCGGCTACGGCATCACTGAAGATTGTCCGGGGTTCCTCGCCAACAAGTGGATGGATGCGCAACTGGAGGCGACGTACGAAGGCCCGGAAGCAGTGCAACGGCGCCAGTTGACGGTGACGATGACCAGCGAGGTCTTTCTTGCGCAGTTTGCCGCGTGGACTGCGGAGATGCGGCGGATTGCGTCGACGCATCCCGGAACCGGCGCATGCACGCTGGCGTCGGCGATGAAGCTGTGGGCGTGGACGCTGAATTATCTGCAAAAAACCACCGATCCCGCGGGCGGCAAGCTGTATCACGGGCAGCGCCAGGGCGTGACCTTTGCGCTGGCCGATGCGTTGAGCTGGTTGATGGCTTCCCGCTGCCAGATTCTCGATGTGCTCGAACTGGAGACACGCGGAGCCGTGGACGCAGTGGCGGCGGAGGGTTTGGGCGGGACGGTGCAATTCCTGAGCGACCTGTGCCACACGCAGGCGGCGCAGGCGGCAGGAGAAGTTTCGCGCATCTGCGCGGAGCTGGTGTTTGGTTACAACCGCCATCCGGCGTGGGACGAGCAAGACCATCGCAGTTGCTTCCTCGCGGCGGAGCTCGAAGAGCTGGAAGAGACAATGCCCGGCATCATGGCGATGGCCGTCGATGTGCTGGCGGCCGACGGAAGTCACCCGGCGAAGGCCGGTCCATGCGCGGGCTGCGCGGGATCGAGCGAGTTTCTGCGGCTGCAAAGCAAACTGACCACGTGCCTGACCGGCTCACGGCTGGCGAAGGACCGCGCCGCTGAAACCGTGAGCAAGGTGATGATTCCCGAGGCGCTCGATTATCCGGCAGCAGGAGCGGCATGAGCTCGGCGCCACAACCCATTGATCCACAACCCATCGATCCACAGACGGTCGATGTTGATCGGCCGATGATGGAGGTTGACATTGTCTGCGCCGGATTCGGCCCGGCGACAGGCGGATTCCTGACCACGCTGACGCGCGCGTGGAGCGAAAACCCTGCCGATCCCGCGTTTGAAAGCAAAGTTGCGCCGGGCATGCCGCTGCAGGTGATGTGCTACGAGCGCGCCGACGATCTCGCGGCAGGCGTGAGCGGCGTGGTGACGCGCGGCGAGGGAATTCGCACAAGTTTTCCTGCGCTCAATCCTGCTGAAATTCCCATGGCCGCGGCGGTGAAAGAGGAGCGGGTCTTCTATTTGCTCGATCCGATTGGTGCGAGGCGCTCCGCTCTTTTGCGTTTTGGAGACATTTTTCTTGGTCTTGGCCGAAAGTCGTGGGCGAAGGACCATGCGTTCGAGCTGCCCTGGACGCCCGCCTTTCTGCACAAGCGCGGCGGAATGGTCTTCTCCATCGGCCAGTTCAACCAGTGGGTTGGATCGCGACTGATGGCTGGCGGCCTTGCGCAGATTTGGCCGGGGACGCCGGTGAGCGGCCCGATCTTCGACGGGAACAACGGAAAGGGAAAGAGAACCGTTCTTGGGCTCCGGCTAGCCGACCAGGGAGTGGACAGACACGGGATTCCGGCTGAGGGATACATGCCCGGTATGGATGTGCGCGCGCGGCTCACCGTTGTTGGCGACGGGCCTGTGGGCGCGGTGGGACAAAAGCTGGATGAGCAATTTGGCTTGCCGGCCGGTCACGCGCGGCGCGAGTGGGCGCTCGGGATGAAGATGGTGATCGAGCTGCCGGAAGACTCTGCGCTCGAGGCCGGGACCGTCTGGCACACATTCGGATTTCCCGAGCCGGAGATCTTCGGGTTCCTCTACGTACATCCTGAGCGGCTGGTTTCCGTGGGGATTTTCGTTCCGTCTTGGCTGGGCAATCCGCAACGCACGGCTTACCGATACTTGCAGCACTATGTTCAGCATCCGCTGCTCTGGCGTCATCTGCAGCACGGAACGATGCGCTCGTGGGGAGCGAAGTCGCTCGAGGAATCGGGCAAGCGCGGCGAGCCGTTTCTGACCGGAGACGGATTCGCGCGCATCGGCGAGGGCTCCGGCTCGACGAACATGCTCACCGGATCCGGCGTGGATGAGGCTTGGACGACGGGCGTGCAACTCGGCGAAGCCGTGCTGGAGCTCCTGCGCGCCGACAATCCGTTCACGCAGGAGAATCTGGCGGCGACGTATGAAGCTCGCCGTCGAGCAAGCCGGGTGGAACGCGGCGCACGCGAAGCCGAGAATGCGCGCAATGGATTTCAAGGCGGATTCGTTCGCGGGCTTGTGGGGATGGCGCTGGCGGGGCTCACTGGCGGGCGCCTCGCGCTGCCGGCGAAGATTCCACCGGCGCCAAAACAGATTCGCCGGTTCGCGACCTACATTGCGGGCGGCCTGACAGTGCAACAAGCCGCAAAAGTGGCGCTCGACTGCGCGCGGCCCCTGCACGATGCCTTGATGAGCGCGCGCGGATGGCCAGAGATTGCATTCGATGAACGGCTGCTGGTGACGCAGCAGGATGCGCTGCTGATGGGCGGCAAAGTGCAGGCGATTCCTGGATTCGCGGACCATGTGGTGTTTCTCGACCGCCAGCGCTGCATCGCGTGCCAGGAGAAGACTTGCATTGCCATGTGCTCGGGGCAGGCTCTCACGCTGGGCGCCGACGGCGCGCCCGATTTCGAGCGCGAGAAGTGCGTGCATTGCGGCGCGTGCCTGTGGAACTGCGCGCAGTCGCCCGACGGCGAGCGCGGCAACATTGAGTTTGTTGCGGGGAGCGGTGGACTGCATTCAGCAGAGAATTAGCTGGTAGCCGACTGACGAGGAAGAATTATGTCCAACGCGTTCCATATCGTCGTCTGTGCGGGGATTGTGCCTGATCCGCTGCAGACGCTGGAACCGACCACAGGGCCGAGCGGTCCGGGGATCAAGAACGAGATGGTGCTGCCGGCAGTGCTCGATCCTTGGGCGGCGAGCGCGCTGTTTGAGGCGGCGAGCCTGGCCGCGAAGAATCCCGGCAGCCCACAAAGCCCGAGCAAGGTCTGGCTGGTCTCGCTCGGTCCGAAGGCCAAATTGCAGCAGGTGATGATGAGCGTGGCGCAGAAGGTGAGCTTCGAGCTGGTTCCTGTCGATGGGCCAATCGGCGGATTCCCCGATGCGCAGGCGACGGCGGCGGTGCTGGCCGACGCGATTGCCGCGATTCCGGGACTGGACCGCGAGCGGATGTTGCTCTTCGGCGGATGGGAGTCGGCGACGCGGGGCGCGGGCGTGACTCTCCAGCTTGTCGGCGAGCGGCTGGGGATCGCGGACCAGTTTCAGGGTGTGGACCAGATCGAGTTGCACGAGGACGGGTCATTTGAAGTGCTGGAGCGCGTGGAAGGCGGAAAGCACCAGGTGAGCGTGTGCGCGGGTGTGCCTGCGGTGCTGGGATGGGCGACGGGCAATCTGGCCGAGCCGCGCAATAATCCGCAGGTGGGCATGGCAAATATGCGCACGATTATGCCGGCGCTGCAGAAAGCAAAGACGGCGACGCTCGACGGGAATGGATTGCACTACGTTTCGGTGAGCCTGCCCAAGCAGCAGCGGACAACGCGCGTCGAGAAAAATATGAATGCTGACGAAATTGCAGCCGAGCTCGTCGCCTGGATCGGAGCGGAGTAATGGAATCCATCCTTGTACTGACACATGCGGATGAAAGCGGCGCGGTGCTGAGCAAGGGATCGCTTGAATCGGTGACTGCGGGCAGGGAACTGGCGGCGCGGCTAGGCGCGGAGCTGACGATTGGCATCGTCGCGAAGGACGCGAGCAGCGCGGCGGCGCAAGTGGCAGGCGCGGCAAAGAGATTGCTGGGTGTGCAAGGCGAGGCGTTTGCGCAGGCGCGATTTGCGAGCGATGCGGCGGCGTGCGAGGCGTTGTGCCGCGCGGCCCAGGCGACGATCGTGCTTGCTCCGCACAGCTCGCGGTTTGCGCGGGTAATGGCCGCGGTAGCGCATCGCGTCGGCGGCCTGATCGACACGCACATCACGGCCATCGGTGGCGCGGCGAATCTCGAAGCGACGCGGTGGTTCTACCGGCAGAGGATCGAAGCGGTCGTGAGCCGTGAGAAACGGCCGTGGTTTTTGCTGCTGGATGCCGGGACGCATCCGGCTTTCGCGGGCGAAGCGGCTCCGGCGCAAGCTGAGGAGATTGCGATTGCTGTCGAGTTGCCTGCGCTGCGAACCGAGGTGAAGGGAACGCGCGCACCGAAGCAAGGCGCGCAGACGATTCGTCCTGACGCGAAATTGCTTTTTGTGGCGGGAGCGGGATGGACGAAGAAGCAGCCGGACGGGCAGATTCATGTTGAGGACGCGGGCGAGCTGATTCTCAAGTTCCTGGGCGCCTCGGGCGCGTCGCTGGGCAGCTCGAAGTCGCTGGTCGACCAGGGCGGCGAAGGGAACTCGGTGCTTCCATTTCTGACGCATTTGAATCAAGTGGGACAGACGGGGTCGACGCCGCGCCACGCGAAGGGTCTTTCGACCTGCTGCCACGGCGAAGAGCCGCATGTGGTGGGCTGGCGATTCGTCGGCGAGCGGAGAGCTGTGTCGCTCGATCCGAATTGCGGATGGACGCGCGGCAAGGCGGACGTGGTCTACGTGGCGGATGCGTTCGAAGTGATGAAGCGCGTAAACGCGCTGCTGGAAGATGCAGCTTCCGGCTCCTAGCAAAATCTCAATGGGGTGCGGTCGGGCGTTCTCCGGCCTTGATGCGACCGGCGCGTCGAGGACGAAGTGACCCGTGCGTGGGCCGTTCGGTTGCCTGAGCGGGCGATTCACAGCGGGCTGAATTCGCTGTGATAGGTTGGAGAGTTGGAGCGGAAGAAGTGCCATGAAACCGATTACTGAATTTATCAAGCATCACTATCGTCATTTCAACTCCGCCGCGCTGGTGGATGCGGCCGAGGCGTACAACAAGCTGCTGGCCGAGGGCGGCAAGATGTTTGTGACGATTGCCGGCGCGATGAGCACGGCGGAGCTGGGGTTGAGCCTGGCGGAGATGATCCGGCAGGACAAGATTCACGGAATCTGCTGCACGGGGGCGAACCTGGAAGAGGATGTTTTCAACCTGGTGGCGCACAACTTTTACGAGCGCGTGCCCGGCTATCGCGACTTGACGCCCGCCGACGAGGCGGCGCTGCTGGCGCGGCACATGAACCGCGTGACGGACACATGCATTCCCGAGATGGAGGCGATGCGGCGGATCGAGAACGAGGTGCTGGCGGAATGGGTGAAGGCGGACAAGGCCGGAGAGCGCTGGTTCCCGCACCAGTTCATGTACAAGATTCTGCTGTCCGGCGTGCTCAAAAAGAGCTACCAGATCGACGCCAAGGATAGCTGGCTGCTGGCGGCGGCGGAGAAGAATCTGCCGATGTTCGTGCCGGGCTGGGAGGACGCGACGCTGGGGAACATGTATGCGGGCCACTGCATCACGGGCGATGTGAAGAAGGTGCACACAGTGCGGACGGGCATTGAATACATGATGGAGCTGGCGGAGTGGTACACGGAGACGACGAAGAAATCGCCGCTTGGATTCTTCCAGATCGGCGGCGGGATTGCGGGGGACTTTCCCATTTGCGTGGTGCCGATGCTGCACCAGGACTTGCAGCGCGAGCATGTGCCGCTGTGGGCGTACTTCTGCCAGATTTCGGATTCGACGACGAGCTATGGTTCGTACTCGGGCGCGGTGCCGAACGAGAAGATTACGTGGGGCAAGTTGGGAGAGAAGACGCCGAAGTTCATAATCGAGAGCGACGCGAGCATTGTGGCGCCTCTGGTGTTTGCGTATGTCTTGGGCTGGTAGAGAAGCTACCTGTTAGCTATTAGCTCGTCGTGGTGAGTTGGCGGGTGCGGGATGATTGCGTGGATCATGTGCTTAAGAAAATGAAGAAGCGAATGGTAGCCGGGGTGGTGGCGAGCCTGCTGATCGCGGGAGCGGTTGCGGGCGCGGCGCAGGACCGCGGAGGGTGGTACGCGGAGAGCACGACGGCGACGTCGATCACGGGCGACATCACAATCTTCAAAGACAAAGTTGCGCTCGACTACACCGTGTATCTGCTAGCGCCGATCCGGACGTTGAAACCGGTGGAAGTGAGCGCGGTGTTCGACGCGGACGTGAACGCCGGGATTAACGGGATGCTTTACCGGTTGAAGGTGCCGGCAGGGCAGCGCTTTCTGCACAAGAACACACTTTGCGGGGACGAGGACACGCAGTGGATGGCGACGTACGTGACGGGACACAAGCTCGAGGTGGCGTTCTTCTCGGGAGACGACATGCCGGTGTTCACGTTCGATGCGATCTCGAAATCGCCGGCGCTGTGCGGGACGTTTGCGTATTCCAGATAGCCTGTAGCTATTAGCTTTTAGCCATTAGCTCGTCCTGCCGGATTGGCAGTGGTGGGTTTACCAGTTAATAGCGCGGCGATAGAATTTCCCATGTTTTCCCATCGAGGCAGAAGCGTTTACGGCTGCGTGGTGCTGATCTTTGTTGGAGCAGCCCTTTGGCCAGCCCGTGCGAATACACCTGCCCCGGCAAGCTTACCCTTGGCGCAGATTTTGGCGTTGATGGAACATCACGATCGAATTCAGCGCGAAGGATTGAAGCATTACACTGCGATTCGGCAATACCATGTCGAGTACCGAGGACTTGCAAACCTCGAAGCAGGGATGGAGGTGGAAGTCGACTTTGATGCCAGTTCAGGAAAGAGTTTTCGCATTGTGTCCCGGAGCGGTTCGAAGATTCTTGGGGAGAAAGTTCTGATGAGAGCGATGGACAGCGAAAAAGAGGCCTCAGAGGACGGAGGGGCGACCGCATTGACGCCGGCAAATTACCGGTTCCTTTTGCAGGGGAGTGAAAGCGTGGATGGGCGCCCGGCCTACATTCTGAGCGTTGAGCCGCTGAAGGAAAGCAAGTTTCTGTATCGAGGCAAGATCTGGGTGGATGCGACGGACTTCGCGGTAGCAAAGATCGAAGCGGGGCCGGCGAAGAATCCCTCGTTCTGGATTTCGCGGACGGTGATTCGATATACGAACGCGAAGACGGGAAACTTCTGGCTGCCGCAACGGAGCCGCAGCGAAACCAAAGTCCGAATCGGAGGCACTGCCGTGCTGACGATCGATTACGGGACCTACCAGATCAATTGGGATAAGCCGCACTCCGGTGGCGCAGACTGACGCGCGGCAGAGTTCAAGAGCGAAACCAGAGTTGGTGTGCTCTGGGAAGTCCAGTGCAAGGTCGCCGCGCGTTGGGGTCGCCGCTCCCTGGGGTCGCGTCGATTTGAGCGAGGCAGATTAGGGGTACAGCTACTCTGGTTTTTGCTATAGCCGGTCAGCGCTTTGAGACAACGACGAACGGGCCATTCAACTCCGGTCCGCCGCCTTCAAATGCAGCCTGACCCAATCTAGGCAAACCGATCTCCCACTTTGGCCCTTCGAGTTCCGGCATGGGCCGCGCCTGGAAGAGCTTCTTGCACATGTGAGCGGTCCAGCGGGCCCAACGTTTTGACTTTTTCCGGCGAGCGCTATCAGTGGAGATGCCGGTGCCCGCATACATCTGCCGGTAGAGCTTGGAGAGGAAGATGAAGCCGAGGCGGGCGCGCAGCGTCGGCGTGCACGCGGACCGTTCCCAGATGGCTCCCCAGGTGTAGAAGCGATCCCACACTTTTTGCGTGCGCTCGCGAATTTCGTCCGAACTCATCGTCGGGTGAGGCGTAAACATTTTGGGGCGCACTTCAGTGGGAATCAACCAGTAGCGAGTGATGGGCACGCCGGCCACCATCATGGGATCGAGGGCCTGTTCTTTTTCCCAGCGCCCGAAATCCACGGTGCCGGGAAACGGCGTCATCATGACAAATTGAGCGAAGGTGACGCCGGCCTTGATTGCCATTTCGACCGTAGCGGTGAAGGTGGCGGGCCGATCGGTGGGCAGACCGAAGATGAACGAGCCGAGGACGTGAACGCCGTGCTGCTTGAAGGTCTGGAGTTGCTTGGCAAGGGCCTCGCCTGAGTAGTTCCAGTCCTTATAGACGGCTTTGAGCCCCTCGGGAGTGACCGCTTCGACGCCAACGAGCGCACCTTTGATATTGGCCTTGCGCATGGCGTCGAGAAAGCTCCCGTCTTCGCCAGCTTCCATGGTCATTTGCGTAAAGAACACCATGTCCTTGGGCAGCTTGGCCAGCTCTTCCATCAACTGCAGGCGCTCATTGCGAATGGCCGTCAGCTCCTCGACCTTGGCAGTGTTCCCCTGCTCCCGCGCCAGACGCAGATCGGTAAACGTGACGGGGTAGAAGTTGTCGTCGGCCAGGGCGATGAAGCGGAAGCCAAGACGGCGCAGCGCGATGATTTCGTCGACGACGTTTTGGAACTTCCGCTGGCGGGGCTTCTGGCCGTCTGTGCGCCAGACGCTGCAGAAGGAACAATGCTTGGGGCAGCCGCGAATGGTTTGCACCGAGGCCCACATGTATTTTTCAGGATTCATCAGATCCCAGCGCGCGGGCAGGAATTCGCTGCCTTCGATGCGGCCGCCTTCGTAGATTTTTTCGGGCTTGCCGGCGAGGCAATCGGTGACCACCTTGCCCCAGGCAAGATCGCCGTCGCCTTTGACTACGGAGTGGGCTTCGCCGCGCTCGAGCGCCTCTTCAGGGAAGAGGGTGGCGTGAATGCCGCCATAGACTACCCATGCGCCGCGGCCGCGAGCCATGCGGCCGACCGCATATCCGCGCAGGGCGTTGCCGGTGTGCACGCTGATGCCGACGATGTCGCCGGGCTGAATGGACTCGGGCACAATTTGCTCGAGCGACTCATCGACGAGAACGGGATCTCCAACAACTTGCGGTGTGGCGGCTGCAAGCACGAATAGCCAACGCGGCGTGATGACCGCGGTACCAAATGAATTGTCGCTGGGATTAACAAGATGAACGCGCACTCGGTGAAAACCTTTCGTAGTGCTGGTGCGGTTGGCCTCACAGCAATTGCGGGGTTGCCGTAATGCGGGGGCGATAATCGGAAGCGGCATCTCCACGTAGAAGATGCCACACTGCAGTTGCTCCACGGCAATTTGGCCCTGAAATCGACCGTGCGAGCGTGAGCGTCATCGGGCAAATTGACCGTGAAGATCCGTCCCGCCATCACCGGCGGCACAGGATTCCCCGCGAGAATTGCTTCCCGGGGACAGCCCAACCAATCGTACAGGTTTTGAGCGGGAATGTGCGGTCAATCTTGGCCAAATCGATCAGAATGAACGAAACTTCATGGAAAAGCGAAGGAATTGATTCCGGTAGGCGGGCTAGCCAACGCGGGAGCACTCTTCGACGGGGAGGGGGACCTGCTCGACGATTTCGAGGCCGAAGCCTTCGAGGGCGGGGATGTGCATGGGGGTGTTGGAGAGGAGGCGGATGCGCTGGATGCCGAGGTCTGAGAGGATTTGGCCGCCCAGGCCGATGGCGCGGAGGATGCGGCCGGAGCGGGCCTGGGAGCCTTCGCGGGCGCGGAGCTCCTGATGGAGGATGAGCCGGCCGGTTTCCTGCGGGGCGGCAGAGGCCAGGGTGGCGGAGCCTTCGGGATTGAAAGGTGCGGCGGGTGTGTGGTCGATGGCGAAACCGCGCGAGGTGTTGTGGAGGTAGAGGATGACACCGCAGCCTTCTTCAGCGATGATGCGCATGGACTGGTCGAGTATTTCGCGGCAGTGGCAGTCGGCGGCGAAGACGTCGCCGGCGGTGCAGCGGGTGTGCACGCGGACGAGAACGGGATGCGGGCAGATGGGGCGCGGATCGGCTGTCGCGGTTGACGCGGCGGTGTCGTTGAGGGAGTCAGGGATGGGGCCGGCGGATGAAGTTGCGGCTGAGGCGTCGTGCAGTCCGTTGGCGACGGGCGTGGGGGCGGGGCCGGCGTGGAAGGCGGGGCAGTCGGGGCAGAGGTCGCCGCGGATGAGGGCGATGTGGCTTTCGCCGCCCTGGACGTGGCTTTCGTAGGCGATCATGCGGAATTCGCCGTAGCGGGTTTGGACGCGGGATTCGCCGGCGCGGACAATGTAGCGCTCGTTGCGGAGGCGGTAGCGGATGAGCTCGGCGACGGTGATCATGCGGAGGCCGTGCTGGCGGCAGAAGGGAATGAGATCGGGGATGCGGGCCATGGCGCCGTCGTCGCGCATGATTTCGCAGATGACGCCTGCTGGGGTGAGGCCTGCGAGGCGGGCGAGGTCGACGGAGGCTTCGGTTTGGCCGGCGCGGACGAGGACGCCGCCGCGTCGGGCGCGGAGCGGGAAGACGTGGCCGGGCCGAACGAGGTCAGCGGCGGTGGCGCCAGGATCGATGGCGACGCGGATGGTGCGGGCGCGGTCGGCAGCTGATATTCCTGTCGTCACGCCTTCGCGGGCCTCGATCGACTCAGTGAAGGCGGTGCCGAAGCGGGAGGAGTTCTGCTGCGTCATGGGTGGCAGGCGCAGTTGGTCGGCGCGCTCTTCGGTGAGCGATAGGCAAATGAGGCCGCGGCCGTAGCGGGCCATGAAGTTGATGGCCTCGGGGGTGACGTGGTTGGCGGCCAGGGTGAGATCGCCTTCGTTCTCGCGGTCCTCGTCGTCGACGACAACGACCATGCGGCCGGCCTGGATTTCGGCCACGGCGCCGGGGACGTCGGTGAAGGGCGGCTCGGGCGTGCGGGAGGGCTGGGGCATGTGCTGCTTTATTTTCGCTGATCCGAGGAGGGAATGCCAGAAAGGGAGACCTGATGACGCGGGGGATAGTTTACGGTCGGGGGTCAACCACATGGACGTGCCGGCACCAGCATCTTCGGCTTGGAGACCGCGTCTAGACGGAACCCTATCTTGCGGGCGGGCCTCTCAGGCGGCGTCACGAGCGCGCGGATTGCGTCGATGATGTCTCCGATCGCCTTGTCGTGTGTTTCCAGCCGCCGTTCGAGCTCGGCAAACCTGGCGGCGAGCGCCTTGTGCGACGCAAGCGTGTCGCGCAAACGCACGAAGGCGCGGACTACGAAGACGCTCATCTCGATTGCGCGCGGGGAGTTGAGTACGCTGGCGGCCATGATGGCTCCGTGCTCGGTGAAGGCATACGGCACGGTGCGGCGGCCGCCGTGGCTGCTGCTTGTGGTCACAATTTGTGACTTCAAGTTGCGGTTCTCTTTCGCCGTGAGCCGAAAGACGAAGTCCGGCGGGAAGCGCTTTTTGTTCCGTTTGACCGCCTGATTGAGCGCCTTGACCTGGACGGCATACAACACCGCCAAGTCATAGTCGATCAGGACCTTCTGGCCGCGAACGAGGAAGATTCGGGTTTCGATTCTCGGCACAGTACTCGGCGCCAGGGCGCTCTTGCGGGTCATCTTCGCTCCGGACTTGAGATCACAAATTGTGATTTCAAGTTGAACATAGTCAGCGTGGCTCCGTAGAGAGCGATCAGGCCGACGCGGATCCTAAAGTTGGGTTTGCTGATACCACTTTCGCTCAAATTGGAGCGATTAGCAATGGCGGAATGCTGCGCCGGGAACGCGAGTGAAGGGCGGCTCGGGGGTGCGGGAGGGCTGGGGCATGTGCTGCCGCGATTTTCGCATGATGTGACATGGGGGCCCTCTTGCCCTAAATTAAGGTGGGCGCTTTCCCAGGTCCCCGAGTGCGAGGGACCTGGGGCACCCATGTTCGCGCGTGGGGAGCGGGATTGACGGGCAGCAAAAACGCCGCCCGAAGGCGGCGTCTTTGATGGACCTGGCTGAAATGCTACAACGTCGATTCGATCTCAAATCCCCAGGCCTCGAGAAGGGCCTCAGGGATGTATTTGGAATTCTTGTTGCGGCGCGCCCACTCGCGAAGGCGGGTAGACCGGATGTACTGGTCCGGGGGCAGCTTGAACTCCTTGGTGATCTGCTCAAAGGAGGTAACCGTAGGCACAACCGGGCCAATGGGCTCAGGCTTGCCCCAGTTCGGATTTCCACGACGCTTTGCCATTGATTTGTTTGTCCTTATCCTTAGATAGGAGTGTTTTTCGTGCTTCAACCTCGGACGTGGCTGGGGATGCGGAAGGACCCGAGGAACGTACATTCTCATTCTAGCGATATTTTGTTCAAAAATCAATAGGAAAGGGCTTTACGGCAGGGGCTGGGTGAAAGCTGATAATGCTCGTATCTGATTGTTATTGGACGCTTTATTTGGATTGCCCCAGATTCCCACAGGAAGAACGTAGTTTGTTGTGACGGGCGACGCTGGCGACAATGGGGATGGGAATGGCACGATAGTCTTATGAGGACATTCTGGCGGGCGACTGCAGCGATTTTGGTGCTTTTTGGAGGGGTGTCGATGAGCCGCGGAGTGGAGTTGACGGTGAGCCGCGATGCCCTGGAGCGGACGCTGAAGCAGCAGCTCTTCAGCGGGCCGGACGGCCGGTACTACCTGAAGGGGAATGCGCACTCGGCGTGCTTTATTTCGACCGAGAACCCGCAGTTGCGATTCGAGCAGGACCGGATCGTGGTGCATGTGAAGACGAGGGCGCGGCTGGGAGTGGGCGGCGCGTGCTTGGGAGTGACGGTGACGCTGCCGGCGGAAGTGTCGATGGAGCCGGATGCCGAGGGTGAGACGATCGGGTTCCGCGACGCGCAACTGGACAAAGTGTCGGACCGGAAGGAGATCAATTTTGTGCTGGCGCCGTTTTTGCGGGGGCAGGTGCCGAAGAGCATGAAGGTGAATGCAGCGGATTTGTTGCGCGCGGCGCTCGTGGGGTCGACGGCGACGTCGGGATACAAGGTGAGCCTGGGGAGGCTGAAGATTCTTTCGATCGAGATTGTGGGCGACAAGCTGGTGGTGGAGGCTGACGGCGACATCAGCGTGGAGTGAGAAAAGCAGGGAACAGGGATCAGAGGTCAGGGACCAGTCAGAGGAGTGCGGAGTCGGACCTTTGAAATCTACTGCTCAAGAGGTTGATTGCAAGAGGATCTGCCTCCCCTGCCGGCCAGATCTTCTCCGAAGGCGCTCCGGATGTAAATCAACCAGCAGCTATGCGGAAACAGACCCCGGCCGCGTGTGTTAGATTTTCAACCGGCAGGCAAAACCGGTTCAAGAACCCGGGCAAATGTGGTCGATCCCCGCGCACAAGCCAGGCGCTCAGACCACCGCACTCGATTTACCGGACTCCATCCACCGAAAAGGAACCCAAAGCCATGCAGTTGACACGAAGAGATTTCGCCCGATTCGGCGCCCTGGGCCTCGCGGCCCGGTTTGCACCCGCGCTCAACGCCCAGAACCCGACACGCAAGACCGGCTACGCGATCATCGGTATCGGCCGCATCGCTTACCACTTTATGGCCGGCATACAAAACACGACGAATTCCAGCGTTACCGCGCTGGTGAGCGGCCATCGCGATAAGGCGGACAAAGTCGCGGCGCAGTACGGTGTGCCGGCCGGCTCCATTTACAGCTACGAGAACTTCGACGAGATTGCGCACAACCCGAACATCGACGCGGTGTATGTGGCGCTGCCCAACTCGATGCACGCCGAGTACACGATGCGCGCGGCCAGGGCGGGCAAGCATGTGCTGTGCGAAAAGCCGATGAGCACGTCGGTCACCGATTCTGAGGCCATGATCGCGGCGTGCAAGGCGGCAAAAGTGAAGCTGATGATTGCTTATCGCTGCCACTACGAGCCGTTTCACATGCGGGCGATCCAGATGATCCGCGATGGCAAGGTCGGCCAAGTGCAGGAGATTTCGAGCTGCTTCGGGTTCAACATCGCGCCGGGCGAGTGGCGGCTGAACAAGATGCTGGCCGGTGGCGGCCCGCTTTACGACGTTGGCATTTACTCACTGAATGCGACGCGCTACCTTACGGGCGAGGAGCCGGCGAAACTGACCGCGGTGATGTCGACGATTGACCACGACGGGCGCTTCAACGAAGTGGAAGAAAACATGGCCTGGACGACGCTGTTCCCGTCGGGGATTGTGGCCAGCTGCTCGACAAGCTACGGAGCGAACACGGGCGGCTACTTCAAGGTCTACGGATCCAAAGGCTGGCTCGCGCTCGATCCAGGCTTCAACTACGACGGGGTTCACATGCACGGCTTCGTGGACGGCCAAGTAATTGACGAGCTGAATCCTTCGCGCGACCCGTACCAGTTCACGGCTCAGGCCGACCACTTCTCGCACTGCGTGCAGAACAATCTGGAGCCGAATACGCCGGGCGAAGAGGGGCTGAAGGACATGCGCTTGATTGCGGAAATCTACCGCGCTGCGCGTATGGGCGCTTGAGGGAGATAGACACTGCGAGGTCTGACCACAGAGTTAGAATTGAAATCGGGCTTGAATTTAGCAGTGATTGAATTTCGATTTTGGAGAAGGTATGGCGGAAGCAGTGTGTGATATCGGACTGATCGGCCTCGCAGTGATGGGACAGAATCTGGTCCTGAATATGAACGACCATGGGTTCAAAGTGGCTGTGTTCAATCGAACCGTCTCGAAGGTGGACGATTTTTTGGCGGACGAGGCGAAGGGAACGCAGGTGGTGGGCGCGCACTCGATTGAGGAGCTGACGAGCCTGCTGAAGCGGCCGCGCCGAGTGATGTTGATGGTGAAAGCGGGCGATACCGTTGACCAGATGATCGACCAGATTACGCCGCACCTGGAGGCGGGCGACATCATTATCGATGGTGGCAACTCGCTGTTCAGCGATTCGACGCGGCGCACGAAGGCGCTGGCGGAGAAGGGAATTCTGTTTATCGGAACGGGCGTTTCGGGCGGCGAAGAAGGCGCTCGGAATGGACCATCGATTATGCCGGGGGGGAATCCGGCGGCGTGGCCGCACGTGAAGCCGATTTTCCAGTCGATCGCGGCCAAGGTGGAGGACGGCACGCCGTGCTGCGACTGGGTGGGCGAAGAGGGCGCGGGGCACTACGTAAAGATGGTGCACAACGGGATCGAATACGGTGACATGCAGTTGATTTGCGAGGCCTACGACCTGCTGAAGCGCGGATTGGGTTTGACTGCCGACGAGCTGCACGATGTGTTCGCGGAGTGGAACAAGGGCGAGCTGGACAGCTACCTGATCGATATCTCGAGCCAGATTTTCGCCAAGAAGGATGATGATGGATCGCCGCTGGTGGACAAGATTCTGGACACGGCGGGACAGAAAGGGACAGGGAAGTGGACGGTGATTAGCGCGCTCGATACGGGCCAGCCGGTGACGTTGATCGGCGAGAGCGTGTTTTCGCGCTGCTTGTCGGCATTGAAAGAAGAGCGCGTGGAGGCGGAGAAAGTTCTGCGCGGGCCGAAGTCTTTGCCGAAGGTGGGCGACCGCACGAAGTTCATCGAGGACGTGCGCAGGGCGCTGTTCTGCTCGAAGATCATCAGCTATGCGCAGGGCTACATGCTGCTGCGGGCCGCGGCCAAGGAGTTTGGCTGGAACCTCAACATGGGCGGCATCGCGCTGATGTGGCGCGGCGGGTGCATCATCCGCAGCCAGTTCCTGGGCAAGATCAAGGACGCGTTCAAGAAGAACAAGAAGCTCGACAATCTGCTGCTGGACAAGTTCTTCTCGAGGCTGGTGAACAAGTACCAGGCGTCGTGGCGCAAGGCGGTGACCCACGCGGTGAAGCTGGGCGTGCCGACGCCGGCATTCTCGACGGCGCTGGCGTTCTTCGACGGTTATCGCGCTGGACGGCTGCCGGCGAACCTGCTGCAGGCGCAGCGCGACTTTTTTGGAGCGCACACGTATGAGCGCGTGGACAAGCCGCGCGGCGAGTTCTTCCATACGAATTGGACGGGGCACGGCGGAAGGGTTTCGTCGGGGACGTACAACGCTTAAAAGCAGGGAACAGGGATTAGGTGTGGTGCATCAACAGGTT
>PLGG01000028.1 GCA_003138515.1 Acidobacteriaceae bacterium
GGGGTGGGTAAAAACAGGGAACAGGGACCAGGGAAAAGGGAACAGAAAAGCAGAGAACGGAGGAGCAGGGGGGAGGGGGTGGGGGTAGAAAGACAGGGGGGGGTAAAGGCAGTGGTTCGTGGGTGGTGGTTAGTGGTTAGAAATGCGGGGAATCCAGTGGTGAGCGAACCGTGGTCGAGGGGCGGAAAAACAGGGACCCTTCGACTTGGCTCAGGGCAGGCTTCGGGACCGAGGGAACAAGGGAACAGGGAACAGAAAAGCAGGGACCCTTCGACTTCACTCAGGGCAGGCTCCGGGACCGTTCGACTTCGCTTGGGGCGGGCTTCGGGACCAAGCGAACGAGGGTGCAAGGGGCAAGGCAGCCAGGCAGCGATTCTGATTTGTGCGGTCTTTCGGTGAAAGCGGATCATGGAACCATTTTGAGCCGAAGGGGGGAAATGATCGGCAAACTTCAGAGAGATCAGAGATCGAGGGTCAGAGGGCAGAAAAGGAACGACTTAGTGGCGGTTTGGCGGAAGGATTTGGGTGGCGGGGGCTTGACACGAAGCCGCCCGCGCATCCAGCGGCCGCAAGCACCTCCGCGCAGGCGGTTTAATGCTGCGCCAGCGGGTCGGTTGGCGGAAACGCGAAACTTTTGTAGTCGGACGGCACCTGCTGATACAACTGCAGCGCGGTCTGGTACTCGCGCTCTGCCGCGTCGTTCTGGTGGTTGGCTGCGTAGACGGCCGAAAGGACCTCGCGTGCGATGAGTGAATTGGGATCGAGCGCCGCAGCTCTTTCTGCGTGGGGAAGCGCCAGATCCGCTTTGCGATGACGCAAAAGACCAACCGCAACCACCCATTCACTGATGGCGGAGGGCTTGGGAATGTCGAAGCTGCCGTCAAACTCCAGGATCTCGCCTGCAATTACCCGCGAAGGATTGAGGCCCTCGAATGTCTGATAGGGGTTCAGCGCACCGGGGCCCCAGAAATACCCTGTCAGCTCTTCAGAGCTCATAAACACGGGGCCGTCGATGTGAGGCGGAACCGGTTGCTGCTGACCCATGTCACTCAGGGCAGAGAAGAAGGTAGGCAGGCGCTTGCACGGAATCTGAAAGTTGGCCGGATCGGGCAGGGCCGAATAGGCAAACCAGCAATTCGTGATGCCGCGCGCGGCCAGATTGGCGTGCAGGGCTTTCAGGCCTCCGCTCCAGCCTACGTTTGAGTCCTCAAGAACCTTATAGGTGCGATAAGGGCCGCCGAAGGCCTCATTGGAGTATGGCAAATAGTTGGGAAAAGCGTGGAGAGATGAGGCCACGTCGAGCAAGACGAGCAGAGCTACGGCCCAGGCCCACTTGCGCGACTGTTTGAGAAGCGCCGCCGCGGCGCCGGCCGCGAGCACAATGAGGAACGGCATGATGGGCAGGATATGCCGGATCCCGATATCGAGCTTTGACGTCATTGCGGCACCAAAGAAGATAAGCGGGGGCAAAACGAGGAACACGGCTTCGCGGCGGAATTCGTTCATTCTCAAGGCGCGCGCAAAGGGAACGAGCGCCAGCAACAAAAGGAAGCCGATGGTCATTTTGATCAGAAATGCGGCGGGGAAGTAGAACCATTTGCCTTGCGGGTAGCGCTGTCCCAACAGGAACATCGGCCTTCCCTCGCGGCTCAGCATCGTGACGTCGGTGAAGCCGAAGAGATACGACTCGGGCAGCAGATGATGCCGCTTAGCAAATCCGATCATGGCCCTTTCCGCAGGATAATGAAGTTGCTGAACATACGCGTCGCTGGGCGGATTGATTTGCTGGCCGCCCGGCCGGGCTGCGTAGCGGAATCCGTAAAAGGCCCAGAGAATGACGATGGCGACTAGAAGAATGGTCGCAAAGACTCCGGCGCTCTTCAGCCACTCCCTGGCGGCCGGGACGATGGGTTTGGAAGTGTTTTCATGGTCATGCACGAAGAGGAGTTCACCCAGGCTGAGCAGGGCCAGAATGGGGAAGAGCAGGACAGCCGAGTGTTTTGCAGCCAGGGCGAGGCCGGCAGCCAAGCAGCAGAGGCTTAGCCGAAAATACGATGGCCTCTTGAAGTAGCGATAAAAAGAGTAGACTGCGCCGAAAATGCAGCACGTTGCGCCCATATCGGTTCCGAGCAGCGGGCCGTGCGCGAGAATGAGCGGGTCAAAGACGAAAAGCAGGAGCGCAAGGAGCGCCGCGGCATCGCCGAACATCTGCCTCGCCGCGAGGACCACGAGGAGAGCGAGCACGAAGGCGAAGATGCTCACTGCGGCGCGCGCATGAGAGAGAACAGCGTCTGCGCCGGGCGCACTCATCATTAGCATGCCGCCAAAACCGGAGGCCGCGCGGAAGTTGATATTGGGCACATCGGGATATTTGGGCTTCGACACGAGAAGGGGCAGTGTGGCTACCAGCTTTACCAGCGGCGGATGTTCGGGATTGATCCCGAAATCGGAGCGCAGCCAATAGGAGTAGCCCGCATACATGTGCGCCGGCTCATCGAAGGTCTGTGACTCCAGGCGAACGGAGAGATAGAGCTCCAGGGCAAAGACGACGAACAGAGCAGCAATGGCCGGCAGGAACCACTTGCGTGGAACGGCAATCCGGGGAAGCGACGACGCCATGGGATGACCTCGGAGCGAAGAATCAGGTTGTGGGTACTGTTTCTTGCTGCGGAAACAACTCTGCGGGCCGACAGCCGGAAAAGCTCATCATAAGTGGGTAGGGGCGTATCTTTCAACAGCCGTTTTAGACAAAAGGTCCTATTAAACTGATCGCATGGCCAAGAGGATCGGGGTGCACCTGGGGACGGCGGGAGGGGCGTCGAACGCAGTGGAATGCGCGAGGAAGATCGGCGCCAATACTTTCCAGATTTTTTCTTCGAGCCCGCGCATGTGGCGCGCGCCGAAGGTCGACCCCAAGCAGGCAGAGCGGATGCGCGAGTTGCGCGCCAAGCTCGACGTCGGGCCGCTGGTGATCCACACGAGCTACCTGGTTAACGTCTGCAGCCAGTCGAGCGAGATTCGCGAGAAGAGTGTTGCAGCTTTTCGCGGCGAAATCGAGCGGGCTCTGGATTGGGGCGCGGAATATCTCGTGTTGCATCCGGGGTCGTGGAAGGGACTGATGCGCGACGAGGGCCTGAAGCTTGCGGCGGACTCGATTGAGCGAGCGATCGACGGGCAGCCGTGGCATGGAACCGGGTTCCACATCCTGATTGAGAACACGGCCGGCTCGGAGTTTTCGCTGGGCGGCAGCTTTGAGCAAGTGGCCGAATTGGTGGAGCGACTGAAGAACCACGCGCCCGTGGCCGTGTGTCTCGACACATGCCACACGCATGTGGCTGGCTACGACATGGTGAGCGCCGAAGGTTACGAAGCGACGATGAAGCAAGCCGGTGCGACGATCGGCCTCGATGCGGTGCGCGTGTGGCACTGCAATGATGCCAAGGCTGAGCGTGGATCGAAGCTCGACCGGCACGAGCACATCGGCGAGGGAACGATGGGACTGGAACCTTTCCGGCGCCTCTTGAACGACGCGCGCTTCGATCATTGCGCGTTCATCGCGGAGACGCCCATCGATGAAGAGGGCGACGAGGAGCGGAACGTGAGGGCGCTGAAGAGGCTGGTGCGGTAAGGACGAGCGGGTTGCGCTGCGGGTAGCATTTTGCTACCATGGGACCATGAGTCAGCCGGTCAAATTGTCGGATGAGCTTGTGCTGCAAGCACGGATCGTGGCAGAAACCCAGGAGCGTTCAATCGCTGGCCAAGTGGAGTTCTGGGCCAAGATCGGGCGTTCTGTCGAGCGCCTGTTCGACGGGCGCCAGATCGACACCTTGCAAAAGTCGGCACAGGCTCCGCCAATCGGCGACCTGTTGGAGGTTGTGGATACGCCAAAGGGAAGAAAGATGTTTCAGGCGTTCCTTGAAAGTGAACCGTATCCGCACTACCGTGCCCATCCAAACGTGAAGGGACTCTTGATTCGGATCGAAGAAGATGGCACAGAGACCGCCGGACGATTCGTCAATCGACAGTTCATCGCGGAGCGACCAAGGCCATCACGGGCACGAGCTGCGCGGTGAATGAACTGTTACAACGCCGCCCGATCATGGTGGCATTGGCAGCGCCGAACGGTGCAGGAAAGTCCTCCTTTTACTCCACGTATCTCAAGCAGTCGAGACTACCCTTCATCAACGCCGACCGAATTTCTCTCCAAACAGGTGTAAGTGCCTACAAAGCTGCCGAGCTCGCCGACGAGATCAGGCGTGGTCTGGTTGAGCAACAGCAGAGCTTTATCTTCGAGACGGTATTCTCCGACCCGGTTGGCGCAAAGCTGCAGTTTTTGAAAGAAACTGAGGCAAAGGGCTACGGGGTTGTACTCATTTTTATTGGCATCGATAGCCCGCAAATCTCAGAAGCGCGCGTCGCGATGCGCGTTTCTAAGGGCGGGCACGATGTCCCGTCGAATAAGATCGCCGAACGTTACTCGCGGACGATGAGGAACCTGCAGCGGGCATTTACTGAGATCCACAATATTCGCGTATATGACAATAGCGATCTGGAAAGGCCGTACCGTTTGGTTGCTTCAACGGATGAGGGGCGGCAACTCGTCGTCCATCCGCCGACTCCGGCGTGGCTGAAACCGCTGTTGCCGACAGAGTAGCGCGCTCCGCCGTTTACACTGAAAAGTGATGGCGGACGAGAAAGAACAACTGCGCTACGATCCGGCGGCGATCGAGCAGAAGTGGCAACAGCGCTGGGCCGCGGATCCCACACTCTACGCGGCTGAGCCGGCGACAAGCAACAAACCCAAGTACTACGTCCTGGAGATGCTGCCGTATCCCAGCGGGCAACTGCACATGGGACACGTGCGCAACTACGCGATCGGCGACGCGCTGGCGCGGCAGATGTGGATGCGCGGCTACAACGTGCTGCACCCCATGGGTTGGGACGCGTTCGGGCTGCCGGCCGAGAACGCAGCGCTCAAGAACAATACGCCGCCGCGTGAGTGGACGCTGGGCAACATCGCAGCCATGAAGCGCCAGTTTAAACGGCTGGGCATGGGATTCGACTGGGCCACAGAGGTCACAACCTGCTTGCCCGACTACTACCGCTGGAACCAGTGGTTCTTCTTGCGCATGTACGAGAAGGGCCTGGCCTATCGCAAAAAGAGCAAAGTGAACTGGTGCCCGGAGTGCGCGACTGTGTTGGCCAATGAGCAGGTAATCGACGGCTGCTGCTGGCGCCACGAAGACACGAAGGTGGAGCAGCGCGATCTGGTGCAGTGGTTCTTTCGCATCACGGCCTACGCTCAGGAGTTGCTGGAAGGCCTGGACAAGCTGGACGGCTGGCCCGAGAAAGTCCGCACGATGCAGCGCAACTGGATCGGGCGCAGCGAGGGGACGGAGGTCGATTTCTTCTTAGAAGAAATCAAACAGAGATCAGGGACTAGGGACCAGGGATTAGAAAAGCAACGGATTCGGGTGTTCACGACGCGCGTCGACACGATTTTTGGTGCGACCAGCGTGCAGTTGGCGCCCGAACATCCGCTGGTGAAGGCTTTCACCGCGGAAGATGCGGACCTGAAGGAAAAGGTAGACGAGCTACTTGCGCAGCAGAAGACGGCCAGGGAAGCGGGCGATCTGGGCGCGATCGACAAGCACGGCGTGGCGACGGGGCGCTTCGCTGTTAATCCATATAGCGGCGAGCGCGTTCCGATCTGGGTGGCGAACTACATTTTGATGGACTACGGGACTGGCGCCATTATGAGCGTGCCTGCCCACGACGAACGCGACTTTGAGTTCGCTACGAAATACGGGATCGAGATCAGGCAAGTGATCAAGCCGCTCGAGGAGGCTGATGGCTCGAATGCGCTGCCCTTCGTTTCCGAGGATGGCATGCTGGTGAACTCCGGCGAGTACAACGGATTGAGCTGCGTCCAAGCGCAGAAGAAGCTTCAGGAAGTGGCGACACGAGGGCAGTTTGGCGAGGAAAAGGTCATCTTTCGCTTGAAGGATTGGGGCGTGAGCCGACAGCGCTACTGGGGTACGCCGATTCCCATGATTCACTGCGAGCGCGACGGCCTGGTTGCGGTGCCGGACGATCAGTTGCCGGTGATTTTGCCGGAGAAGATCGAGATCACGCAGCAGGGCGGCTCACCGCTGGGGCGTGTGCCAGACTTTGTGAACACCACCTGCCCCAAATGCGGCGGACCGGCGCGCCGCGAGACTGACACGATGGACACGTTCGTCGATTCGAGCTGGTACTTCTACCGCTATACCGACGCGAAGAATGCAAAGGCGCCCTTCGATCCGGCGATTGTGAAATATTGGTTTCCCATCGACCAGTACATCGGCGGCGTGGAGCACGCCATTCTGCATTTGATCTACTCGCGTTTCTGGACCAAGGTGATGCGCGACCTCGGTCTGGTAGAAAACGACGAGCCGACAAAGCGCCTCTTCACGCAGGGCATGGTGATCAAAGACGGCGCGAAGATGTCGAAGTCGAAGGGCAACGTGGTTTCGCCCGACGACATGGTGGCGCGCTACGGCGCCGACTCCGCGCGCATGTACTCGCTTTTTGCCGCGCCGCCCGACCGCGATCTTGACTGGCAGGAGGATGGAGTCGCAGGAGTGAGCCGCTTTTTGGGCCGCGTTTGGCGGATCGTCACAAAATACGCGCCTGTTGCACGCACGGCGAGCGCGCAGACGGTTGACGCACCGGCAGGCCTTTCGCTAACACTTCTTAGAAAGCTGCACAAGACGATCGCCAAGGTCACGCAGGATTTTGAAGGCCGCTGGCACTTCAATACGGACGTAGCTGCAATCATGGAGCTCGTCAACGAGATGCAGGACGCGGATGCGCAGCTCGCATCGGGCGAGGTTGCCGCACCTGTCGTCCGCGAACTGCTGCGCACGCTGGTTTTGCTGCTTGCGCCGTTCGCGCCATTTCTCGCCGCGGAGCTTTGGGAAGAACTGGGTGAGGATGGTGCAATCCTGCGCGCGCCCTGGCCCAAAAGCGATCCCTCGCTTGCAAAGGAAGATGAGATCGAGATTCCTGTGCAGATCAACGGCAAGTTGGTCACGGTGGTTCGCGTCGCAGCAGGGGCGGATCCAGGAACAATGGAGACTGCGGCGCTGGTCAACGACAAGGTGCGCGACCGCATTGCGGGCAAGACCCTGGTGAAGGTGATTGCCGTGCCGGGCAGAGCGGTCAATTTGGTCGTAAAGTGAGGGCTGGTCGTGTGGTGAGGACAGTTTCCGTGGCGAGTGTTCACGGCAACGCTCCGGTTCGCGGAACGCAATTGCTGGTCGTGCACATGGGCGAGGTCTTCCGGCGTCCTTCGCTCGTCGCCATCGAGATTGCATGGCGCTGGCTCTTCGGAGTTCCGTTTCTTTTCATCTGCTTGAAACAGGGCCAACAGATCCTCGCCGCATTTCCGCTTGAATCGTCGGGCGCGGGCTCGCTCGATTCGCAGAATCCATGGGTTGCCGCTGTGCAACTTTCGAATACCGCTGCGTTCTATGAGCCGCATGTGCTCGCCGTGCTGAGGTGGCTGCTGCCGGTGGCAGCGCTGGCCTGGGTAGTCGTTTCAGGCCTGGGCCGGAATCTCCTGCTCATGCGCATGGAATCCCGCGTGCCTTCTCGGCCAGCGACAATGATCGTTTTGCAGGCAGGATGGCTGGCATTGTTTGGTTTTACGCTGTGGGGTTGGCTCCGATGTATGCATTGGGCGGCGGCCACGCACATCACTGCGGGCGCGGAGCCGGACCTCGTCGGCTATTTCATCTGGACGATTCTTCTGGCACTCGGCTTCTTCACGGCATTCGCGCTGACCAGTTGGGTTCTGACGATCACGCCGATTCTGGTTCTGCTCGAACGGCGGCACTCCGTGCTCTCAAGTCTTGAACAAGCTTTGAGGCTGGGGAGGGCCTTCTCCGGCAAGCTGGCAGAGATCAACCTGGTTCTGGGGATCGTCAAGCTGGCGTTGCTTGTGGTGGCGATGGTCTTTTCCGCGGCGCCTCTGCCGTTCAGCGACGAGCTGGGTCCCGGCGCGATGCACTTGGTGGCGGCCGCATCCGGCGTCTTCTTCCTTGTTGCGAACGACTTTTTTCAAGTGGTGCGGCTGAAGGCGTTCATCGAATTCTGGCGCATCTTCCGGGGCGGCGCTGTCGCTTGATCTAATTGGTTGCCGGCTGTGCGGCCTCCTCTTTCAGGAACGAGTCGCTCAGCGTCTTTTTGTCGCGCGCGATTGGCAACAAGGTGGGATAAAACTGCACAAACGTGGTGTCCACGGCGGCGTGTTCCTGGTGGCACGAGTAGCAAGCGGCGGTCTGCGGAAATACCTTGCCATTCGAAGTCGGCGAAGCGAAGTCGAAGAATGCCCATCCGCCGGGGTACCGCGCGACATCCTTCACATGCACCTCAATCCCCATCACCGAAGTGCCCTGGAAATGACCATGCTGGTTGATCGATCCCTTGCTCATGGCTTCACGCGACTCCAGCACCATAACAGTCTTGTCGGGCCACGTACCTGTGGCCACAAAGCTGCGATACGCCTCGGGATTGACGAACACGTTGTCGAACATAGTCATATCCGCGGGCTTGGGGCTGTAGCTCATGTCCACGCCGGAGCTCAAATAGATCCATTCGCGGTAATTTGTGGGGGGAAGCATGTCCCCGTTGGCGGCATAGGCGGGCGCCGGCGCGGTGGCAGCGGCGACAACGGCTGGCAATCGCGGAGAAGTCGTGGAAACTGTAATTGCAGCGGCAAGTAGGCAGACAGCTCCGCCGCCGACGAGAGTTTTGGAAATCATATGACCTTCCACATCAAGATATGCGAGATGTCGCGGCCGGGAATTCCGTGCGGTCGCCGCTACCCCGCCGTCGTCGAGTGCGCCACGGTCAAAAGACCTTCATGCGAATGACGAAGTATTTCTTGGGATCTTCGCGGATGGCCTTGAGAAGTTGTTGCGCCTGGTCCGCGGACTGGTCCAGGTGATCGTAGAGCGCGCGGTTTTTCACCAACTGGCCTGCCGTGCCCTGGCCGGCGTTGATGCTATTCAAGATCTCGTCGAGGTTGGTGACAGCGTCGTCCAGCTTTTTCGCAAAATCCGGATCCTTGACGAGCTTGCCCAGCGAGCCCTTGCCGGAGTTGATCTGTGTCGCTAACTCGTTCGCATTGGCCGCGGCGGCATTCAGATTGTTATAGAGCGTTTCGTCCTTCAGCAGCTTGCCCGCAGTGCCTTTGCCGGCGTCCAGGTCGGCAGTGATCGCGTTCAGGTGGTCCGCGGCCGAGTTCAGCTTGGTGTACAGAGTGTTGTCGTTGACCAGCTCACCCACTGATCCTTTACCCTGTGCGATGGCCGATGTAACGGTCTCGAGATTGTCGGCAATGGATACGATTTTCTGGGCCAGTGCCGGATCGTTGATCAACTCGCCTGCCGTGCCGCGTTTGGTATTGAGGGTGTCAACGAGGGTTTCAATCTTGTGCACCAGCACGTTGATTTCCTGGATGGAGACCTGACTGGTATTGATGACAGACTGAATCGTCGGCGAGCCCGACGGCTTCAGTTCAGAACCGTTGACGGGACGCGGCCCGATTGCGCTGGTGGAATCGATATCGACATAGCTGTCGCCCAAAACGCCGGCCGCCTGAATGGAGACCATCGAATCGGTGTGCAGGTCGTAGAGGTAGCGCTCGCCGACCTGCATGACCACCTCGACAGGAGTTGGGTTTCGCTCGGGGACCACGCGCAAATGCAGAACATTGCCAATGGTGACGCCTTCGAGCGACACGACAGCGCCATCCTTTAGCCCGCCGGCATTGGGAAAATAGCAGCGCAGAACGATCCTATGGGCGAAGAGACCGCCTGAAGACGCGGTCATGAGAAACATGAGCACAATCAGCAGAATGAGGGAGACCAGTACTAGCGCTCCCACCTTCAGTTGCGACCACTGAATCTCTTTGCGGCTTGGCACGTCACTCCTCTTGCGGAGCCGAGGGGGTCGGCGCCTTGAGAATAACAGAATGGGGTCGGCTATTGCCCGTCTTCAAGCACCACGCTGGCCATGGCAATCTGAGAGGTATGGGTGAGCGAAAGGGCAGAGCTGACCACACCCAGTCGGCCGGCAATTTCCGCGGCGCGGCCGTGAAATCGGAGGCCGGGCTTTCCGCTCAGCTCCCGCACCACCTCAATCTCCAGCCAGTTCACTCCGGAGCTGATGCCGGTGCCCAGCGCTTTGGCCGCTGCTTCCTTGGCGGCAAAGCGGGCGGCAAAGCTCTCCGCTGCATTGCGTTTGCGGTTGCAATAAATCTGCTCTGCCCTTAAGTAGACGCGGTTGAGGAAACGCTCACCGAAGCGATCCATGGCCTGCTGGATGCGCCCAATCTCGACCACATCGATTCCGGAACCTGCGATCATCTTGTTTATCAAGCTACAACATTTCTTCCAGCGCGCGCTCGCCGGCGGCCGCCGGGGAACTCCGGCTCTGCGCAGCCCGACTCAATTACCGCCGCCAGCTTTTACCCATTCCCGGCAGGTCAGAGTTGTGTCAAAGGCGGTCAAGCGCCGTTCGACTCCGCAACAGCTTTCATCCACAAGCGCCCCTCTCCGATAAACATCACGTGAAGCTGAAGATGCCGGCACCGAGTCCAAGGCAGACCCTGAGCATCCCCTGGGCGTTGCAAATGAAGGCCGTCTCCATCGAGGAGCCGTCGCGGTTGGTTCAATTGCTCACCGGCGCGATTCTTGGTTGCGGCGGCTGGGTGCTGAGCCGAGGCGCAAACGACAGCGGGCGGGTGAACATGCTTTTCGAGTTCGAGCGCCAGGCGTGTGTCGACATCTACACCATCCTCGTTGCAGCAGGCGTGGAGTTGAGTCAAACCGGGCACCCGATTGACCGAACTTTGCCAGTGCACACGCAGCCAGCGAAGGGATTGCGGCGCGGAGATCGCGAGCGTCGATCTGGAGATTCAGACCTTCCCCCCGGAGATTGTCGATGTCATGCAGTCGTCTGGGCCTGTCTGAGGCTGCCCTCACTCTCGCGGCGCCGGGCGAGAGCGGTTCCGCAGTTGATGTAGCCGTTTCCAGCTCAAGTGCGGGTGGATTCTTCTTGAGGAAGAATCCACTTGGCGTCCGAGGCTTCGGGATACAGTAACTGCGGAACCGCTGTAGCCGCCCTTCAACCCGCCTCAACCAGCCCGTATTTGCGCTGCCAGGATTGCTTGAGTTGCGTGCGCACGCTGGCGCGTTCTGCTTCAGTCACAGCGGGTTCGGGGCCTTCGACAAAGCGCGCCGCCTCGTGTTTGGCAAGTTCCAGCAACTGCCGGTCGCGCAGTAGATCGGCCACTCGGAACTCCGGCAAACCCGCCTGGCGCGTGCCGAAAAACTCTCCCGGCCCGCGCTGCCGAAGATCGGTTTCGGCCAGCTCGAATCCGTCCTGCGTGCTCACCATCGCGTTCAGCCGCTCCTCGCCAAGGTCGGAGATCCGTTCGCCGGTCATCAGGATGCAATAGCTCTTGGCCGCGCCGCGGCCCACGCGTCCGCGCAACTGGTGCAACTGCGCAAGTCCGAAGCGCTCCGCGTGTTCCACCACCATGACGGTGGCATTGGCCACGTCGACTCCGACCTCGATGACCGTAGTCGAGACGAGAACATCGATCTCGCCGCGTTGAAAGCGGCGCATGATGACTTCTTTTTCGTCTGCATCGAGCCGTCCGTGGAGCAGCCCGACGCGCAATCCGGCGAACGGCCCCTTGCGGAGTTTCTCGTGCATTTCAACTGCGGATTTAAGCCCCGATTTTGCACTCGGACTTGCTTCTTGTGCCGAAGCCGCAAACAGCTCCGCTGTTTTACCTTTTGGAGTTTTTCTGTGCCCAGCGGCCGACGCGGCGGGCCGAGCGGCTGCATCGGGCTCGTCGCGCGAAAAATCAAGCTCCGGCTGGTCGTCCTTCGATCCCTCGATAACCGGGTAGACGATGTAAGCCTGCCGGCCTTGCGCCACTTGTTTGCGCACAAAGTTCCACACCTCTTCGGAGCGCTCGCCTGGCACGCGTCGTGTAGCAATGGGCATGCGCCCCGGCGGCAGTTCGTCGAGAGTGCTCAGGTCCAGGTCGCCGTAGAGCGAGAGCGCCAATGTGCGCGGAATGGGCGTTGCTGTCATCACCAGCACGTCGGGCTCAGGCTGGTTGGGTTTCTTCATCAGCTTGAAGCGCTGCAGGACGCCGAAGCGGTGCTGCTCGTCGACGACGACCAGGCCGAGCCGATCGAACTCGACCTTCTCTTCGATCAACGCGTGCGTGCCGATGATCAGGTTGGCGTCGCCTCGGTTAATGAGTCCGCGGTTGGTCCGCTTGCGGTCCTCATCGAGCGAGCCGGTCAGCAGGACGATGCGCGGCTTACGGCTGGAGCGCTCCAATAGCTTGCGCGCCGCGAGAAAATGCTGCGTGGCCAGGATTTCAGTGGGCGCCATCAGCGCCGCCTGGTAGCCGTTCTCCATGGCCACTAGCATGGCCTGAAACGCGACAATCGTTTTGCCAGAGCCCACATCGCCCTGCAGCAGCCGGCGCATGGGGCTGGGCGCGCGCATGTCGGCCACAATCTCACCCAGCGCCCGCTTTTGCGCCGCCGTGGGATGAAAGGGAAGCACCTCGCGGATAGCCTCACGCACCTTGTCGTTGGTTGCGAATGCGATGCCCTTGCGCTCCTTCATGCGCCGCCGCTTGAGCTCCAGGCCCAGTTCCAAATAGAAGAATTCTTCGAAGATAAGGCGGCGATGAGCCGGGGTTGAGAAGCTTTGTAACTCTGCTGGGGGCGTTCCCTCCGGCGGAAAGTGAGCTTCGCGCAGCGCTGTCTCGCGATCGGGAAAATCGAGCCGCCGCAGCATCGATTGCGGCAGGCAATCGGGCACCGTGCCGCGCATGGATTCGAGAAGATTGAAAATCACCTTGCGTTGCCAACGCGAGGCCAGGCGGCTGCCGCCGAGCGACTCGTAGACCGGCGTGATGCGGCCCACTTCGAGCATCTGCGTCTGCGCATCGTCGCTCGCGTCGGGCAGGATCTCGAATTGCGGCTGGATCATTTTCAAGTTGCTGGTGGAGCGCGACGGCTCGACTTTGCCATAGACCGCGACCGTTTGTCCGGCCTGAAATTTGCCGCTGAGATATGGCGCGTTGAACCAGACACACTTGAGCGCGTGGCGGCCCTGGCCGACAGTCAGCTCGAAGAGGGGCATGCGGCGCGTGCGCAACAGCGCAGAGCCGCGGACCTCGCCAATCACGCTTGCCACGTCGCCCGGCTTCAGTTCATCGAGGCTGATCGGATTCTGGCGGTCCTCATAGCGGAAAGGGAAGTGATAGAGCAGGTCTTCAGCGGTCAGGATGCCTTTTTCGGCGAGCATCTTCGCGACGGTCGGTCCGACGCCACGCACATATTGAACTTGATCGCCGAGGCTGGGCACATCTGGATGCTAAATGGCTTACACGCCGAGAAACAAACGCGCTGCAAGAGTGGTAGTTCGAGTTGGGGTACAATAAACTGAAGGTTCGCGTACGACAAATTTGCAGCTGATTCTGACCATTGTTATTCCATCGCTGCTGATCCTGGTGGGAATCTTTCTCAACAACGCACGATTCAACAGCATTGAGGGACGGTTGACCACCATGGAGGGTGATTTGCGCCAGTTCTACCGCGACCTCGGCCGCCATGAAGCTGACATTATCAATATCAAAGAGCGTAACCGGTCGTCATAACTGCAGCGACACCATAGAAACCTTATTCTCTTAAACCGGCCGGCGCCGGAGTTGCTGAGCCAGCCTTTTGGCTTCAAGGACGAGCGCTTCTAGCTGAACCCCAGTACCGGGTGCGGCACGTAGGGCTCTTCGAGCGCTGTCATTTCCTCCGGAACGAGGTGGACGGAGAGCGCCGCGACTGCGTCCTCGAGATGATTAGCCTTGGTTGCGCCGACAATGGGCGCGGTTACACCCGGCTTCGAGAGCAGCCACGCCAGCGCCACCTGAGCGCGCGGAATGCCGCGTTTCTCGGCGATTTCGCCCAGACGGTCGACGACTCTCTCGTCGGCTTCTTCGGTTTTCGAATACATGCTCTTGCCGAAGACGTCGCTCGTCGAGCGCACCGAGGTTTCGGAGTTCCAGGGGCGCGTGAGGCGTCCGCGAGCCAGCGGGCTCCAGGGAATTACCGCGATGCCTTCGGCGCGGCAGAGGCCGATCATCTCGCGTTCCTCCTCGCGGTAGAGCAGGTTGTAGTGGTTCTGCATGGAAACGAAGCGCGTCCAGCCGCGCAGGTCGGCGAGATACAGCGCCTGCGCGAACTGCCACGCATACATCGACGAAGCGCCGATGTAACGCACCTTTCCCGCCTTCACGAGATCGTGCAAAGCCTCCAGCGTCTCCTCGATGGGCGTTTCGTAGTCCCAGCGATGGATCTGATAGAGGTCGACGTAGTCGGTCCCGAGGCGTCGCAGGCTCTGGTCGATTTCAAACAAGATTTCTTTCCGTGAAAGGCCCTTGCCGTTGGGCTCATCGCGCATCAAGCCCTGAATTTTTGTAGCGATCACGACCGCCTCGCGCCGCGCATTGGCCTTCAGGAAGCGGCCGAGGACGGCTTCGCTTTCCCCGCTCGAGTAGACGTTGGCGGTATCGAAGAAATTGACGCCGAGATCGAGCGCCTGGCGCAGGAACGGCTGGCTGTCGGCCTCATTCAGCGTCCAGGCGTGGCGGCCTGGCAGCGGCTTTCCGGTAGCCGGGCTGCCGTAGGTCATGCATCCGAGACAAATGCGAGAAACTTTCAATCCGGTATGGCCAAGATTGACGTATTCCATGAGCGCTCCTGGTTCGATTTTAGTGCGCGGCGGTGTTCCGGGGCTCATTTTGCGCCGCGAGAGCGGGATTGCACTCGTTCGCCGCCAGATTGGCGCGGCGAGTGGCAGAATCTGCGGAGAGGCCACCGGCGGGGTACCTTCGTGCATTGCGCTGCGACGTGCATGGTGGTTCGATTGGACCAGTGCGAACCTCGCCAGACAACTTTCTCCCGGCGCGAGGGTCTAAGATTGGAGTGCAGGGGTGGGTGTGTGTCTTTGGGCCTTTCCGTACACTCCGGCGATTACGGGAAAGAGAATTTGTACGTCTAACAAGGGTTGTCGAGAAAACCGGCCGGAAAGGCGCCGGACGAATTGAGCCGCAGATTGAGCCCCAGGTTGAGCCAACGACCGGCAGTGACCCCGGAACCGCAAATGCCAGGCCCGCTTTGTCGGGGCCGGCGTGTCGAAAGCCCTTTGCAGCGGCATAGGTCCGATTTGCCACTGCGCTGGCCGGCGCGAATGGTGGCCGCGGCCGCCGTTCCGGTCTTCGTACTCCTGGCAGGTTGCGGCGGATCGGCGTCCGGTGGGGGCGGTGGAGGCGGCGGCACGTTCTCGGTTTCGCCGGGTACGGCAACCATCGACACCAACTGCACCGGCTGTAACGCTGCCAGCAACACCACGGGCCAAGCCCTCGAACAATTCACGGCCACGCTGTCGAGCGGTGGCGCCGCCAGCGTTACGTGGGCTGTTTCAGGCGGTGACGCGAACACTGGCGCTGGATCTATTTCAAGCAGCGGCCAATACACTCCGCCGCCGTACCTCACCGCCAACAGCGTGCAGGTGACGGTGAAGGCCACGCTCACCTCCGGCACCGGCACATCGAGCGCAACCGTGACAGTAACGCCAGGATTCCTTGAGCCGCTTTCGCCCGAGAATGTGGCGCTTGGCGCCAACGGGACCGCAACCATTACCGGCTACATCGCCGAAGCCGGAGGCAGCACAGGAATCATCTACACTACCTCGAACACCTCGACCGGTTCGAGTGGCGGGCAAGGCTCAGTGGGCAATCCGAGCTGCGTGCGCAGCACCACTGCGTTCACCGTCTGCACCGTTACCTACACGGCGCCGGCGACAGTTTCGTCAACAAGCACGACGTACGTGGTGGGCACCGTCGGCACATCGTCTTCAAAAACCGCGTCTGTAGTTCTGCTGAACAGCGCCGGAATCTCCAGCAATCCCGCCACGCACCAGGTGCAACTCGCGACACCGATCTTCCTGGGCAGTTCCGGCGGCAACAACAACGACTATGACACTACGGTTCAGAATGGGCAGACCTTCATTGCGGATTGCTGCGGCGGCACGCTGGGCGCATTGATCCAGAACACCGGCGGCACCCAGTACTTGTTGAGCTGCAACCACGTGTTCGCACGTAGCGACCAGGCCAGTGTCAACGAGCCGATCGTCCAGCCGGGGTTAATCGACAACAATTGCACGCCGAACGGCGATGGCGCCGGAACTACCGTGGTTGGCTTCCTGACGGCTTGGCTCCCGCTCAGTTCCGCCTCCACCAATGCTGACGCGGCCATCGCGCAGGTGAACGGGAATACGGTCAGCAGTACCGGCGCCATTATGGAGCTGGGTCTGCCACAGAACGGCACGTTGGCTGCGGCGCCTCCGGGCGTTTCTTCGACGGGCGGCGCGGGAGAGAACGGGACCATCAATATGACGGTGGCCAAGAGCGGACGGACCACCGGGCTGACGTGCGCTAACATCTCCGTGATCAACGCAACCGTGGAGGTGGGCTACTTCAGGAACTGCGAAGAGACTGAGCCCTACCTGACGAAGACCTACACCAACCAGATCGCCATCGATGCCAATCAGTTCAGTGACGCAGGCGACTCCGGATCGCTGGTAGTGGATGCCAGCAATGCCGAGCCGGTTGGATTGTTCTTTGCCGGCGGCGTCGACACATCGGGCGTTAGCCAGGGCATCGCCAATCCCGTGACCACGGTGCTGGCGGAACTGAATGCACAGGAAAACACCACCTACAAGTTTGTCGGCACTGCGGACCACCCGGTTAGCTGCCTGAACTACGGGAACGCCACGGCGACCGCAGCGCAGGGAACCACGCTCTCCGATGCGCAGGCCGGCGTTGCCCAGCAGGCGCTGATGCAGGCGCGCATGTTGATCAATCCCTCTATTGGCATTCTGGGTGCGGCCACCGGCAAGAGCAGCGACCACGCCGGTGAGGCCACCGTCATTCTCTATGTCGACCAGAGCATGAACGTAACTGCGCCGCAGATGGTCAACGGCGTTCGCACTGAAGTCATTCCCACGACGGCGCAGGCTGTGGCGGCGGGCGCCGTGCCAAAAACTGCTGTGGAATCCAATACCGCTTCGACGCTGGCGTCCGGTGTGCTCACACAGGCGATCGCGGCCAAACAGCAGATCGAGCAGAACCTGATGAAGCAGAATCCCGCCTTCTTCGGCGTGGGCGTGGGACAGAGCCTCGACAATCCGAAGGAGGCGGCGCTGGTTATTTACGTCGATCGCACGCAGGTACCTGCCACTCTGCCAGCCACCATTAACGGCCTGCGGGTCCGTTACATCATCATGGACCGTCTGCATGTTACGCGGTCGTACTTAACAGGACCCGTCAGGCAGCAAAGCCACTGCATGGCGCATGCGGTTGCGCACCAAACCGACGACTTCGATCCGCTCCGCAGCCACACATTGCTGGGTCTGAAGCTTTTCTGACGAGCTTTTGTTCGACACCGGCCCGCCGACTCCAACTCTGGATGCTCGCTAGTACCACGACCGCATAGTTTCGTGGTTTCCCAGGTCCCCAGAAGCGAGGGACCTGGGGCACCCAGGCTCATGGGCGAAATCACGAAGTCGCAGCGCTAGTCGACGGGGCGGGCTTTGCCATCCTTCAGGCTCTGATCGATGACCGACTTGATCTTATCCTGGTTTTCCTGAACAGTGCGGCCCATTGCAGCGCCCATGCGGCTCATCTGCTCGTTAAACTTGCTCGCTTCGGCGTTGAACTTGCTCATGTCGATGTTCACGTTGACTTTGACTTCTGCGTCGATGATCCGGCGCTGAATTGCCGAAATCTCGCGCTGGACCTCCTGCAGTTGCTCACGCGTGATTGTACCGCCCTGCTTCTCCTTTAGGCTCGCCACCGTCGCGTCAAGTTCCGCCGTCTCCTTGGATAGATCGGGCGCTGGAATATTGGCCACGGCCTCGCGTTCTTTGCGGGTTTCTTCGCGTATCTCCTTCCCTGCATCGCGGAACTGTTCACCGAGTGCGCGCATTTGATCGCCTTGACCTTGCAGTTCCATATTCATGTTTTCGATTTGGCTCACGATTGCGGGATCGTCGACGATATAGAACTTGCCTTCATGGCGGAAGAGCAGGAAATGTCCATGAGCGACAGTACGAGCCTTTTCGACCTCGGCTTCGACTTCACCGCCCGAGTTGCCGCAGAATCGCGTTTTGGTCCCGGGGTCGCCGACGATTGCGTAGGCGTCGCCATTGCCGAAGCAGGTCGCTCGGCCTTCGAATCCTTGCAGGAACGGCATCAGCGGCGGCATTGGCGGAACGTGAACCTCGACGTCGACGGGCGGAATTGGCGGGATCGCAGGAACCACGGGCACAGGCTCTTGAGCGGGACCAGCCAGAGCTGACGGAGGCAGCGGTGGCGGAACGGCGGCGCCTTCAGGAGTTGCCGGCGCAGCGGGCGCTGCTTCTGGCGCTGCCGGCGCTTGCCCGGCGTCCGAACCGCTGACTTGAGCTGGCTCCGGATTCGATTGACCCGTGACGGCAGGTTGAGATGGCGGCTGATCCTGCGAGAGCCTGGCCGTTTGAGAGGAGTCAGCCTGCTTCGGTGTTGCGGCAGCCTCCACGCGAACCATTGCTGTAGCGGCGATCAACGCGGCAGGAACTATTACGGTGAGTAGAGCGCGCCGTCCGCCCACAAATGCGGAACGGAAGCTCGATTCGTTCAAAAGGCGTTCGATGCGATGAGACAAGTTCGTCGAGTGTGCCATGGGAACTCCAATCACGGTTGGGCGCGGCAGAGCCGCGAATTCAAGTAGAAGTTGGGCGTAGGCTGAGGGGCTTGTGGCTGCGTTCAGGCCGGCGCGGTCGCTGATGGTCTCGCCCAGTTCAGAGAGCTTGCGTTTGAGCCACCAGCCCAGCGGGCTAAACCAGGTGAGGCTGGTGTAGAGCCCAGCCACAATTTGCAGATAGAAGTCGCGCTGACGGATGTGAGAGCGTTCGTGGGCCACGACGACGCGCAGTTTTTCTTCGTCCCACTCCACGTAGTCCGCGGGCAGAAGAATACCCGAGCCGACGTTGACCGGCGATGAGATCTGCGGGCTCCAGCGCACAGGGATGGAATCGGGCAGGTCAAGGTCAGAGACGGATTCGACCGCTGTTGCCTCCATCCAAAGGCGAAGCGAAGATGCGAGACCCCAGAGGAGCCTCAGTAGCAGCGCGGCGCACACTCCGAGGTAGAGAATCCAGGCGATCGCGAGCAAAAGTCCAGTGGTGCTCATCGGCACGGGCTGGGCTGTTGGCGGGGCCGCGGGTTTTGTCGCAATTGGCGCTGGAATCGGTGCGGCATCGCGTGCGGTCATCGGCGGCGCTTCAATCTCATTGCCCGAAACGGCCGGTGCAGGGAAGCGATCCGTCGCCTGGGGGAGCGGCTGCGCGATCGTATCTGGCTCGCCGGTGGGCGAAGGGTGAACCGCAGGAACAGGTGCGGCGAACGGCGTGGGCGCAGCCATCTTTGCCCAGGCCATTTTCGTCCAGGATGGAGTGGGCAGGTTCACAGCGGCCCATGTAGGGACCCACTGCCAGCGCATCAGCAGCGGCATGGCCAGGGCAGCAATCAGCACCAGTCCCCATGTGGCCTTCTGCGTCAGCACGTTTCTAATACGCAAAAGGCGTATCACTGCCCAGACCGCAAGCGCCGCAATCAGCGCGCGCAACGCAGCTTCAAGAAGCACGGTCAACTGGGATTGAATCATGGCTTCCCCTCCTTCTTGCGCGCGGTCTTTCTTGCGCCGGCTGTTTCCTGAGCCACGGCAATGCGCTCCGCCAAACGGCGCAGCTCACCCCGGTTCAGGACCTTCGAGTCCACCATGCCGACGAGCAGCGCTTCCACTGAGCCCTCGCAAAACCAGTCCACGATGCGCTTTACCGCGCGGCCGGCCACGCGCTGACGCGATTCGGCTGGCTGGTAGTAGAAGGTGCGGTCCTCAACCGTGTGAGACAAGTAGCCCTTCTCTTCGAGCCGCCGCAACACAGTTCGAATGGTTGAGTCCTTGAGTGGCCGTCCGAGTTCCTCGCGGACCTGCTCGGCTGTCAGGTTGCCGCGACGCCAGACCAGGAGCAGCACGCTGCGCTCCAGTTCGCCGAGCTCGGCCGGATCGTGATCGAATCGAGTGTTACCGGTCATAATGTTACACACTGTAGCACACAAAACCTCAGAGCCGTCAAGAGGTGAAACGAAAAAATGTTTTTGGGTACCTATTTGGCGTCCTGAAAGTGGCCGCATGCTCCCACGGTTCGAGGCAAACCGTTCTGGAAGTTTCGTTCAAGCGAAAGGGTTAGTCTGCCGCCGAATTCATAGAGCCGGCCAAATGCGGATCGTCGGGAATAAAAATCTCAAAGACCGTTCCGGAATTCTTCTGTGCGGGCGCGGTCGTCGGCGCCGCGATGCGGCTACGCACGCGCACCGATCCGCGATGTTTGAGGATGATTTCCTGGCTGACCCAAAGCCCAAGGCCAGTTCCCGTCACTTCCTTGGTGGTAAAGAAGGCCTCGAAGATATGCGCGCGCACATCCGTCTCCATGCCTACGCCGGTGTCGGCAACGACGAACCGTATGCCGGTTAGCTCAGGGTTGTTCCAGTCCCGCGAGCGCCGAGCGCGGATCACCAGCCGGCCTCCGCTGCTACTGGCATCAATGGAATTGCCCACCAGGTTAGCAAAGACCTGGCGGATCTCCCCGGCAAAGCAGAACAACGTGAGTCCAGTGCCGTAATCCCGCTCCACGCGAAGGTCGAGGGCGTGGATGCGACCTTGGTAAAGATTCAGTACCGAGTCCAGCAGTTCCTCCATCGTGACCCGGCCCGGCTGTGTGGGCTGCCGGTAAAAGCGCAGAGTCTGTTGCGTGATTTCGGTGATGCGACGGACTTCGTACTCGGCCATGGTCACGTACTGCTTCGCCGCATCGGGAAGATCGTTGGAGTTGCGCAGAAGGAAGAGAAGGTTGGTGATGGCTTCAAGAGGATTGTTGATCTCGTGTGCAATAGAAGCGGCCAGGCGCCCGGTCACGGCGAGCTTTTCGCTCCGGCGCAACGCTTCCTCGCTGCGCTTGCGGTCGCTGGCGTCAAGCGCGATGATCCCCACCCAGCGCACCTCATTCGGAGTCGTGCGCACCGGGTAGGCGCTGATCAGCCAGGTCCACGGCCGCCTTGGCTTGCCCCCTTCGCCATTCAGCTCCAGGTTCCGCACCGGCTCCTCGCTCGAAAAGACGCGTCGTACCGCGCCCTCGATCTCCGTGGCAACGGTCTGCGGCAGCAAGTCAGGCAGAGTGCGGCCGAGATGACGGCTTATGGATACTCCCGTCAGGTCCGCGAAGATCTGGTTGACGCGCACGATGCGCCCTTTGTGGTCGACGAATGCCAGTCCGATGGGCGCGTTGGCCAGCATCGAGTCGAGCAAGGAAAGCGTATCGTTCAATCCCGCTCGCTGCTCAGCCAGCGACGCGACCATGCGATTAAAGGTCTCAATCAAGTCGCCAATCTCGTTGTGAACGCGGACCGGAAGCGGAAAGCGGCTGCCGTCTTCCGACGATGTCATGAGGGCGGCGGCGCCGCGGTGCAACAGCGCCAAAGGCTGAGTAATGGCGCGCCCCATCAAGAGCACCAGCAGCGCCGAAGCCACGACCCAGATGGCGCCGAAGATGGCCGTGTCATCCAAAATAGAACCCAACTGCTGGCGCGCAGCGCTTCGGTCGAACGTCACCAGGGCATAGCCGCGGAGATCGTTCCCTGTGTAAACAGGCCGGATTGCTTCCCATCCACCGTTCGCGGTTTCGAAAATTCTTGACTCATCGCGCCTGGCGAGAGGAATCTGCCCACGTTCGGCCGCGCTGACTTCCTCAGGTTCCTTTTTTAGGCTCCTGAAAAAAAGTACGTCGCCTGACGGGCTGATGATTTTCGCCGACTCCACAATCGGTGCATCGACGATCGTGCGCACAGCCAGGTCCACCCAATTTGGCCGCTGTTGCTCAAGCGCCTCAGCGGACTCATTGGCGAGAGCAGTCGACTCATAACCGAGCCAATATTGCGCACGCTGATTCGTCCGGCTGTTCTGCTGCCGCGCCAGCAGTGCGGCGAATAGGCCAATGGAAAGCACTTCCAGCAGCACCAGGCCGGCCAGCATCTGCCAGCGAATGGATCGCGGCCACCAGCGTATGCGCAAGGATCCACCCCCGAACACGGATCAGAATCTTAGTCTATCGAATTGGCTGCAGTAACCGCGTCAGCCGCCGCGTCCCGCGGCTTTGCGCTGGAAACCAGCGACGCCGCGATCTGCCTTCCGTGAAAGCGCCCGTTTTCGATGAAGATCTCGCTGGTGCGCGAGCCGGCAACGATTACGCCGGCGAGATAAATTCCGGGTATGTTGCTCTCCAGCGTCTCCGGATCGCACACGGGCAAACGGTCTTCGCCTACGAAGCGCACACCCACCCGCTCAAGGAATGAAAAATCGGGATGGTAGCCGGTCATGGCGAAGACGAAATCGTTGGGCAGTATCTTGCGGCCCGAGGGGGTTTCCACCACTACCGCGTCGGGCGTGATCTCCACAACCTGCGTCGAAAAGTAGGCTTTGATCTCGCCGTCCTTGATGCGGTTTTCGATGTCCGGCTTGATCCAGTACTTCACATGCGGCTGAACCTCCGGTCCGCGGTAGACGAGCGTGACGCGCGCACCGCTTCGCCACAATTCGAGGGCAGCGATGGCAGCCGAGTTCTTGCCGCCAATGACCATCACGTCCGTGTCGTAATACGGATGCGGATCGTGATAGTAGTGATGAACCTTGCTCAGGGTCTCGCCGGGAATGTCCATCCAATTGGGCAGGTCATAGTAGCCGGTGGAGATGGCCAACTTGTGTGCCTCGATGGCTCCGGGCCGGCCGAAACGGTCCACGGTGTGCACGGTGAAGGCGCCATCAGCCCCCGTCACACTCTCTACGCGATGGTACTGGCGCACGTCCAGGCGGTAGTAAGCAGCCACCTGGCGGTAGTACTCAAGCGCCTCGCCTCGCGTCGGCTTCGCATTCACGCTAGGGAAGGGAATACCGCCAATCTCTAGGCGCTCCGAGGTGGTGAAGAAGGTCATGTGCGCGGGATAGTGAAAAATGGAGTTGCAAACGCAGCCCTTATCCACCAGCGCCACACGAAAGCCGGCCTTTTGCGCCTCAATGGCGCAAGCCAGCCCCGTGGGGCCGGCGCCCACAACAAGGAGATCGAAGGCGGGATTCTGCGTCGTGCTCAAAGGCCGGTTAATCATGCTTCTAGATTAGGGTATTCCGCGGACGGAGAGGTAGACGAGCCGTTGCTCGACAAAAAGCCCCAGCCGAAACTGGAGCTTTTGCGTTTATGAATACCCAGTCTCTGCGCCCTTACGCGAGTGCCGGAGCGGGCTCCATCATGGGCACCGTCGGCGCCGCCGCCGCGACATGCGAAGCCGCCGGTTGGGACGGCGCATGCGATGGGCGCGTCAGCCGGTGAACAAAGTGGTAGGGCGGCCATGGACCCGAAAGCTGCATCTGGCACTCCCGCATCACGGCGCTGGTGGTGATGAACTTATTCTGGTAGCGTTCGACACACTTGCGGTCGATCAGATGGGCGATGTCCAGCATCATCTTGCCGTTATCCATCAGCCGGCAGCTCACTTCCTCATCGAGAGGGATGAAAAGCCGATGCATTTGGAAGCTGACAGCGCGAGCCCGCGTCTGCCGCTCTCGCGCCCGCGAGGCGTTCTCGCGCAGATTGCTGAGATATTCGCGGCCCACGCCCTCGGCGCCCAGACGCTTTTCGACCTCGCGCCCGCAACAATCGTCAACGAAGATCTTCAGGTGCATCTCCGTCCTGCCGCGCAGCTTGTCGATATTTCCAAGGAACTGACGCTGATTGGAGCGGATAGACTTCCGCAGCGACTCGTCGTCGTTGAAGACGGTTCCAAAGCGGAAGGGAAGCACCGTAGAGTGTTGAAAACAGTCGGCGATCACACGTGCGTGGTCGACACCTGACCGCTGGTTAAGGGTTTCCTGGGGGTTGTGTTCGCTCACGATCACCGCTAGATCGCTTGCTGGATAAAGGAAAACCTGATTGCCACTGACTCCAAAAACCGACTCCATCGCCACCGGCTTGCGATGCCGGGCTAAAGCCGGAAATGCTTGTTTTTCACCGATGCAGTAGGCATACCATGCCATGACGAGACACTCCGTCCGCGTGCGCTACACCTGTCAGGCGCCGCTGGTTGATGAAGCTCTGTGAACTTGGGAACAACTGCATGCATAGTGGAGGTAAAACGAAACCGCGATTGTAGGCTCCCCAAACTAACCGGACTATAGTCTTCTGAAAATACGACTGGCAACACCTGGCAGGGAAAAGATTGGGTTGCTGTGCGGGTTGTGCAAAAGTAGTATTGATACTACAGGAAGTTTATTTGACTACATGAAGTTTGTGTGCTAACACACAGTAAATAGCTCAAATCGCTCGCCAGAGGCGTACAAGCGCGTGTCGCCCCACTCCCTCGCAAAACTGCCCAAAGTGGGCTCGCCATACTCGGTACTCGTTTTCCACAGCGGTCGAAAGCGGTTCGCTGGTCACTTCATCCCTTCAGTCTCGATCCTGCCGGTGCATCGATAGCAAGCACTGAACTCTAGTAGACTCAACGGCAGAATGCTTCTTTCTTCCCGCTTCCTTCGCATCCATTCCGCACCCACGCTTCTCGCGCTCCTGCCGGCGCTCGTTGTTGGAGCAACCTCGATAAGCTCGCGCGCCGCCGCTCAGGGAACCCACTTGTGGCAGCAATCGCAGATGGAGGAGTTTGAAAAGGGTACGCCTGCGGGCGTTTCGATTGAGAGCGACGGTCACCTGCGTCAGGGGCCGGGAATTACCGAATTGCTCACCACACCGTCGACCTTCGTGTGGTCGCTGGCCGTAGACAAAGGCGGCCATGCCTTCGCCGGTACCGGCTCACCTGCAACCGTGCTGCGCCTTGGCGAGAAACCCGGCGAAAAGCCGTTCACGCTGTTCGAATCGAGAGACCTGAGCATTCAGGCTTTGCGATTCGGGCCCGACGGCTCGCTCTACGCCGCGACAGTGCCGGGCGGCAAGGTTTACAAGCTGAACCCAGACGCTGCTGCCAAGGTCGATGAGACGGGTGCCACAATTGTCTTTGACGCTGCGAAGGCGGACGACGCAAGCGCCGGCGACGGCAAACCCGCCTCGTCCCAAAGCGCGCAATCGCACTACATCTGGGATCTGACCTTCGATTCGGCGGGACGGCTCTACATCGCCACGGGCAATCCCGGTGCGGTCTACCGCGTCGATCCCACAAAACCGGGCGTGGCTCCCGAATTGTTCTTCAAGAGCGACGAAGCACACATTCGCACGCTGGCGTGGGATGCGAAGGGCAATCTCATCGCAGGCTCTGACGGCTCCGGTCTGATCTACCGGATCGACAAGGACGGCAAGGGCTACGTGCTTTTTGAGGCTCCGCGTCGTGAGATTACGTCCATTGCGATCGGCGCCAACGGAACCATCTATGCGGCATGCGTGGGCGACAAGAGCCGGAACCCATTGCCTCCGCTGCCGGTGCAGGGAATCGCCTCAGTTTCGATCACCGTGGTTCAGCCGCAGTCGCTACAGGCGGCCAACGCCAGCGCTTCTGTTCCGGAAGGAACGGAGATCTTCGCTCTCACCGAGGGCCAGGCGCCGCGTTCGCTCTGGACCAGCAAAGACGCAATTGTTTATGCGCTCGTAGCCCGGCCCGACGGCCTCCTCGCGCTCTGCGGAAACCGCGGACAAATCTACCGGATCAAGGACGATGGAAATTATGCTGACGTCGCTCATCTGCAGGCGCAGCAGGGGTTGAGCCTCGCGGCGGAATCGCCCTCTGGAACCGGCGCCGGGAGCCTCTTCATCGGCACCGGCAACACCGGAAAGGTGTTCGAGCTGGGCGCGGCGGAAACGCACGAGTACGCCAGCGACGTTCTCGATGCCGGAGCCTTCGCCCGCTTTGGCCGCGTCGAAATTGAGCCCGGCTCATCCGGCTACGACATTCTCACTCGCAGCGGCAACGTCGAGCAGCCGGTGCGCGGATGGAGCGACTGGCAGCCGCTTGCGGACAGCTCTGTGGCCTCGCCTCCGGGACGCTTCTTGCAGTGGAAGGCGGTGCTGCACACGGGTGGCGTGGTGGGCAGCGTCGGCGTCAACTATCTGCCGGTAAACTCCGCGCCCGTTGTCGACGATCTTGTTGTGGTTCCCGGCGCGCGCTTCAATCCGCAGGTAAACCTCTCCCAGAATCAAACCATCAACATCACCTTCCCCACGGTAAACCAGAGCTCGGGGATCACGTATGACGCTGGCACAAGCCAGCCGCTTCAGGCCGTCAAGGATCGCACCGCGGTCACAGTGCGCTGGGCCGCGCACGACAACGACGGAGACACGCTGTCTTACGCGATTTTTATGCGTAGCGATGGCGACACCGAGTGGTGGCCATTGAAGAAGAAGATCAAGGACCAGGCCTACAGTTTCGACGCGACACTGATTCCCGACGGCGGCTACCGCATCAAGGTAGTGGCCTCTGACTCCATCTCCCACTCGCCGGGCAACGCGCTCACGGGCGAAAAAATCAGCGATCGATTCGTGATCGACACTACGCCGCCCGCGGTCACAAGCCTGAAAGCCGTCGGCCAGCAAATCACCTGCGCCGGCACGCATTGCCCCAAGCCGTTTCTCGTCAGTTTCGACGCCGAGGACACGACTTCGGCCATCGCCCGCGCCGAATACTCGCTCGATGCCGGACCATGGCAGTACGTCGACCCGGCGGGGCAGATTTCCGACTCCCGGCGCGAACACTACGAGTTTCCCATCTCGCTGGACGTGGAAGCGGGAAAGATCGGCGAGCACCTGATCACCGTGCGCGCGTACGATCGCTACGACAATGTAGGCCTGGCCAAGACCATCATTCCCGCTCAGGGACAGTAGGCCCAGGGAAAGCAAATATCGATGCGATTTGAGCTTTACGTGGCGGCGCGGTACCTGAAGGCCAAGCGGCGGCAGGCCGTGGTCGGCGTCGTCACTGCCATCTCCATCGCCGGAGTGACCGCTGGCGTTGCGGCACTCATCATCGCTCTCGCCATCACCAACGGCATGCGCCGCGACTTGCAGGAAAAGCTGATCGGCTCCAGCGCGCACGTACAGTTGATGCAAATTGACGGGCGCGGAATTCCCGATTGGCAAGCGCTCCTGGCGCGTTTGCGCACCGTGCCGCACGTCGTCGCGGCCTCACCCGGCTTGTACGAGCAGGTGCTGGTGGCACGCGGCGCGCGAGATGGCGGTGCAATGATTGAAGGCATCCTGCCCGACGATGAGCGGAACGTCAGCGATCTACTCTCAAAGGCCACGCCCAGCGCAGTGCAGGCGCTCGAACCGCAACCCGCACCCGCCAACGCGCAAAACGCGGAGCTGCCTCCGATCGTACTGGGCAGCGACCTGGCCGACACGATCGGCGCCGCCACTGGCGATTCAGTGCTCATCATCAGTCCCCAGGGCGAGATGACGCCAATGGGCGTGATTCCCAAGTACGTGCGCTTTCGGCTGGCTGGCACTTTCCACTCGGGCTTTTATCAATACGACGCCCAGATGGGCTTCCTGCGCCTCGCTGACGCGCAGCGCCTCTTCGATGAGCCCGACCTGCTGTCGGTGATCAGCTTCAAAGTCGACAATCTCAACAACGCGCCGCAGATTGCGCACGCCATCGAGCAGGCAGCGGGTAAGGGGTTCATGACCACGAACTGGACCGATGAGAATCGCGAGCTTTTTCGAGCACTCAAGCTCGAGCAGGTCGTCACCTTCATCGTGATTGCGCTCATCGTGATCGTGGCCGCGCTCAACATTCTTATCGCGCTCACCATGATGGTGATGGAAAAAACGCGCGACATTGCGGTGATGATGAGCTTCGGCGTCGATCCCGGCCAGGTGCGGCGGATATTCCTTCTCGAGGGCCTGCTGATCAGCGTTGTCGGCACCGCGCTCGGACTCGTTCTCGGATACCTTGCCTCCTGGGCAGGCGGATACTATCACTTCATTCATTTGTCCGCCGACGTCTACTCGATCGATACGCTGCCCTTTGCGCCACGCGTGCTCGATGGCGTGATTGTGTCGGTTGTTTCGATTGGAATCTCGCTGCTGGCCACGCTGTACCCGTCGTCGTCGGCCGCGAGGGTGCTGCCGGCCGAGGCGTTGCGGTACGAGTAAGTCACGCTACTGCGGCGTAATGATCCCGCCCATCGCATGTCGCCGTGGCAGCACAATGCCGCGATAATCCACTTCGACGGGAGCGCTCGGGCTGCCAGATTCGGGCAAACTTTGCCGCTCCACCAGCGCGCCTCCACAGGCTGGGCACCAGTCCGCCTTTGTCTGTTCGGCGAGTACCGCGTGACATTGGCTGCAGATCCGTTCCATAGATATGAGATTACCGGATTGGCTCGGTCATTGGCGCTTGCGCCGGCCGTTCTCCTACCTGCCAACTACACTGAATACATGCACTCTCCCCCGCGGCTCATTGCGATCGACGTGGACGGCACCCTGCTGCCGACGTTCTCGCAAACCATCAGCGAACGCAACGCGCGGGCGCTGAGGGCGGCGCAGGAAGCGGGAATTACGGTGGCGATCGCCACCGGTCGCCGTCCGGCCTACACCGTACCCCTCCTTGAAGGCCTTGGCCTCCGAGCGGATACGCCCCTCATCGCGTCCAATGGTGCAGTGCTCTCGACCCTGGGTGGCGACGTGATTGACCGCTGCCACATGTCTGCGCGAGTCGCGCGCGGGCTTTGCGGCGTCCTCCGTCCCTTCGGGACCGTCGTCTTCACATTCGATCGTCCGGGCCGCGGTGAGCTGGTTCTCGAAGACCTTGAAGCGGCGCACGGCCGCATCGCGATGTGGGTCGAGACCAACAGAAATGCCATCGAAGTCGTGAAGCCGCTCGAATCTGCGCTCGTCGATGGCGAAGATCCGATTCAGGGCATGGCGGCGGGAAGCATCAGCAGGATGAGGGATGCAGAGGACGCATTGGAGGCAAGCGAGTGGGGCCCGCAATGTGAGGCCGTGCGTACCGAGTATCCGGAGCGTGATCTGTCGATTCTCGATCTCTTGCCTCCCGGCATTTCCAAGGCATGGGCGCTCGAACGGCTCGCCGCGCGCCTGGGTGTGGATCGCGAGGAGACCATGGCCATCGGCGACAATTGGAACGACGCGACTATGCTTGAATGGGCAGGGCAGGGAATCGTAATGGCAAACGCTGCCCCGGAGCTGCGCACGCTGGCTAAGGCGCGCGGGTGGAAGCAGGCGCCGTCGAACGATGAGGACGGCGTAGCAGTGATTCTCGAAGCAGCTCTGGCAAAACTAGCACCGGCAAAAGCATGAACAGAGAAGCTCAACGACGGAAAAGAGCGCGCGGAAGAAATCTTCTTGCGCTCGGATCGATCGCCGTGTTCGCTTGCCTGCCAAACCTGTCTCATGCTGGCGAACGTGTGACCCTGAGCAACGGCTTCGTTGAGCCATGCGATCATCACGCGCTGGTCGATGGCCGTATTCGCCTGTACCTGACCGCCGGAGAGGACAGCTACATCGAGTTCAAGCCCACGGAGATCGCCACATTCGAGCAAGTACCCGATTCACCGGCGTCCGTTCCGGCGGCGTCCGCCCCCAAACTGCAAACGCCGGCAAAGCTAACCGCAGGCGACCTGCGTGAGATGCTCGCGCGAGCCGGAGCCGATCACAATCTGGATGTAGACCTGCTGGCCAGCGTGGTGAAGGCCGAGAGCGACGGCAACGCCCGCGCAGTGAGCCGCGCCGGCGCGCGGGGCCTGATGCAGCTCATGCCTGGAACCGCTGCCGGACTCGGCGTGAAAGACAGTTTTCAGCCCGACCAGAATGTGCGCGGCGGGTCGACCTATTTCGACGCGCTTCTTACCCGCTACCACGACAATCTTGCGCTGGCGCTGGCTGCGTACAACGCCGGCCCTGAAGCTGTCGACAAATATCACGGCATTCCGCCGTACCGGGAAACACAGGCTTACGTCGCCCGCGTGATTCACGAGTTCAATCGTCGCGTACTGGCGCGAGAAGCGGAGGCCCGCCGCAATTACACCACCGCGCAGGACGCAGCCGCTCAGCCAACTTTGCCGCACTAACCGGGGCAACTTTCTTCATTGTTTGTTCACGATGCAACGAGCCATTGACTCGGCTTGGACACGGTTGCACATTCTTCGCTGGCCCCCTCGTGGCGCGTGAGAACATACCCATAGACATTGATCGCACATTGCCAAACGGAGAACGCGTGAAGAAGAGCCAATGGATTCTGGGCCTGATTCTGTTGTTTGCGCTGGCCGCCCTGGCTTTTTGGGCTCGATCGCGAATTCATTTCGATTTTCATATCTTTGCTGCTCAGGTTGCCCGCGCCGATTGGCGCAAGATCGCCATAGGCATCGCCTGCATTTACCTTGCCTTCGCCTTCCGCGCCGTGCGCTGGACCATGCTCATGCGCCACAACAAGAAGGTCCCGCTTTTCTCGCTTTTGGGAACACAGATGATCGGCTTCACCGCAGTGGCGCTTATCGGGCGATTCGCCGATCCGGTTCGCCCCTACCTGATTGCCAAAAAGACTGGAGAACCGCTGGGCTCGCAGATCGCCGTCTACATTGTCGAGCGGCTCTTCGACTTCGGCTCCATGGCGCTCATTTTTTCGCTGGCTCTTCTTTGGATTCCCCAGTCCGCCATGGCCGCGACGCCCGGTCATGCAGGATTCTTCAGCCATCTTTTCGCGCCGCTCATCGAGCGATTTCCGATTCTCTCCGTCGTCTTCGCCCGCTTTGGAGCGCTGCTCGCCACGCTGGCCGGCGTTCTGCTTCTTGTTGCTGTGCGTTTGTCGGGCAACGCAGTGGCCGGCTTCTTTGAGTCCTCCCTTAGCCTTATTTCCAAGAGCATGGGCCACGCAGTCGGCCACAAGATCAGGACCTTTCACGCGGGCCTCGACGTGATTCACACCCTCTCCGACTTCGCCATTTCTGCGTCACTCTCGCTCAGCATGTGGGGCATCATCGCTTTCGCCTACCTCGAAACTGTGCACGCCTTCACGGCCAGTCCCGCACTCGCGGGGATGAGCTTTTCAACCTGCGTTATGCTCATGATGATCAGCGGTAGTGTGAGTGTCCTTCAGTTGCCTGTCCTCGGGTGGTTCTCGCAGATCGCATTTGTGGCCGCGGCGCTTTCCAGCTTGTTTGGCGCAACGCCGGAAGCCGCAACCGCCTGCGCGACTACGATTCTGCTCGGAACATTTCTCTGCGTCATTCCTGCGGGACTGATCTGGGCCCAGTTCGATCACATCAGTCTGCGCAAGGTCACGGTGGAGAGCGAACACGCCGAGGAAGAGCTCGTTGCGACGGAAGAAACCGGCGCGATGCCGTAAGATCAAATTCCCTCCGGGCTGCTTCACTGATGACGCAATCGATCACGCCGCACTGAAATACTCTCGCGCCTCACGCCGGAAGAGAAGATAGCTGAAAAGTACAAGCAGAGCGCAGTGGATAATTAGCTCTTGCAGCGGATGAAACGCGCTGATGACGACGTGCGATGCGATCCACACCAGCGCTAACCACCGCGCCCAGCTTCGCCCTTTGAGCATGAAGATTCCAGCAACCACAGCCGCCGCTCCAAGCACGGTAATCCCCACGAATTCATTCACGATGGGTTTATGCATCCTGAAGTCCTCGTAATGAGCAGCCGTTCCCACCACTCCCACGAGGATGTAAAGCCAACTGAGGATCGTAATTGAGGTCGGACACTTTCTCGTCTGCCCAGTCGCCACCGATCTGTCTCCTGCATTGTTTTTTTACTTCAATACCGATGGCGGAGCTGTCGCTCCATCCGCGGATGCCGCAATGCACGCCTTCTTCGAATACTGAATCGTCTCCGGTCCTACCGCGCCGCCCGTCATCACCATGCTCATTGCCTGCTCCATGGTCAGGTCTGTCTCGATCACGCGCTCAAGGGGAAGAATCTGCAGAAATGCTGACGTGGGATTGATCGCGTTGGGCACCAACACCGCCGCCAGCGGCCGTCCGGTCTCTGCGTCGCTCATGGTTCGCGTCAGGAACCCGATGCTTTTTTGCCCAGCGATAGGGAAGTCCACCAGTACCACACGCTGGCTTGCGTCCTTCTTGGCCATCATCGTATCGAGCAGTTGACGAACCGACGTGTAGACCTTGGCCACGAACGGCAGCCGCTCCAGCATCGATTCGAACAGTCCAAAGGCCTGGCGACCGATCACGAGCGAAGTCACCCGGCCCACAACATAAAGCACAACCAGCGTGAGCAGAATCGCCAGCACAGGCTGGATCCACGGATAGCGGAACCAGCCGTCAGGGAGAAACGTAGCCAGCAAATGCACCGCGGGCAATCCGGCGCTGGCCAACTCGCCGAGCAAAAAGCTAAAGATCAGGTAGGTGACAAAAAGCGGTCCGACGGTGATGATTCCCGCCAGGATACTTCGCTGCACGCTGCGCAGCGTTCGGCTTACATGTGCTTTCACGCTCGTTTCCTCGCTTCGAGCATACGCTGGCTCGCTCGGCGAAGGTCGTAATCGAGAAATCGGAGTTTCCAACGGGCTCAAAATAAGCTATATATGAGGTTTGCCCCATGTGACAGCAGAAGGATACCTATGAACGAGCCCGAGAGCATTGACTCCTTTGATCGTGATCCCCTATCCCCAAGATCCGCGCCGCAATTGCGCCCCACGGGTTCTCCCTTGCCAATGGGATCAGGCCGGCGTCCCTTGGGCTCTCCGGCTCCTGGAAACCGGATCCAAGCGCCCCTTCCAGGCCGTGCTCTCCCCGGATCGACGAGCGGGGAAGGGCCCTCCGGCGCGCAACGTGCCATGAACGCGTTTCGCACGGTGATGCCGCTCGTGCAACGGCTCCTGCCTCTGCTCGAAGGAAATGTGCTCACCGCGATCTCCAATGTGCTCACACCGCGCCCGCACGCGCCGCCGCCTCCACCGAAGGTCGATCTCACGCCTTTCCAGGAAGGGCTGGCCGAGCTCCAGACGCAGCATCGCGGCTTGCGCGACCAAGTGATGGAGCAGAACGCGTCGCTCAAGCGCGTGGAGGATCAGTTGGAGATGGTTCGCGAAGCCACCGACCGCAACACGCTCGAGCAGCAGGAGCTTCTTGAAGATCTGAAGATCTTCAGCGGAAAGGTCAAGGTTATTGCTGTGATTGGAATCGGCGTGCTGATGATCGGTCTTGTGCTGAACTTGCTTCTTTTCCTGCACATTCAGCGCGTTCTGCCGTAAAGATGGACAAGGAGCCCGGCCTCTGGCAAGCACTTGCGATTGAGTTGATCGTCAACTTGATTTGTGAGCTGCTTTGTGGCCTTCTTGAGGCCCTCTAAAGTTCCAGCACGTTGTCTTCGATGGCCAGTCTGACGTTGCCGTCGGACTTGGCCAGCCGACGCACGGCTTCGGGCTTGTCCACTTTGGCTCGCAACATCACCAGCGCCACCGGCACGCTGCGCCCGGCGCTCTTGATCGTGTCCACGGCCATTGCCCGATCAATGTTGCAGGCGGACATCAGAATGCGAATTCCGCGCTCCACCAGCTTCGAGTTCTGCATGTGCACGTTCACCATCAGGTTCTCGTACACATAGCCCAGGCGCGTCATGGCGCCCGTCGTGATCATGTTCAGAATCATCTTCTGCGCGCTGCCGGCCTTCATGCGCGTGGAACCGGAGACCACTTCGGCGCCCACATCGGCCACGACGGTGATGTCCGCGGCTTGCGACAATGGCGTTTCCTGATTGCAGGTCACGGCTGCGGTGTGAGCCCCGCGAGCGCGGGCATAGGCGACTGCGGCAACCACGTAAGGCGTTCGTCCCGAGGCCGAAACACCGACCACCACATCCTTGCGCGTGGGACGGCGGCGCGCGATGTCCCGCTGGCCCAGTTCTTCGGAGTCTTCATTCACCTCGACAGCCGACGCCAGCGCTTTGGGCCCGCCGGCCATAATGTACTGTACTTGTCCCGGCGCAGTGGAGTAGGTGGGAGGACACTCCGACGCGTCCAGTGCGGCAATCCGTCCACTGGAGCCCGCGCCGATATAGATCAGCCGGCCGCCATCGCGCAGGCTTCGCGCCACCTGGTCGATCACGTCGGCGATTTCAGGGATGGCCTTCTTCACAGCCGCGGCGATCTTCGCGTCTTCGTGGTTAATGATGCGAGCGATCTCGAGCGCAGACTTGGTATCGAGCCCTTGAGAAGCCTCGTTCTGGCTCTCGGTGGTTAGTTGTTGAAGCAGGGTGGCCTGGTCGTTGTGATTGTCCTTCGATCGGGAGCCGGCCATCTCCTGCAGCGTAGTGCTTGGTAGCATCGCGTCAGACCCCAGCATTGATTGTATCTATAAACCCGCGCAAGCCCCTACACAAATTTAGCCAGCCAGCATCAGCTTTCGTAACCGCCAAGCCTTACTTTTGGAGGGCTTCGCGAATCGCATCATGAAAGGCCGGCCGTACCTCGCGGATCAACTGATTCTTTCGATCGGGCAAAGTCCGATTGGTTAGCAAAATGACAGCCACAGCCGCTTCCAGGTCGATCCAAAGCGAACAGCCGCTAAAGCCGAGGTGTCCGACAGAATGGCCCGAAAAATGCCTGCCCGCCGACGAGTTCGCCGAGGGCGTATCCCACCCGAGCGCCCGGGAGCTACCCGCAGGTGCTTGTCGTTGTGTAAACTGTTTCACCGTCGCTGCTTCAAAGAGGTTCGGCGCTCCGCTGGACCTTCCGGCGGCTCCCGCGCCGACAATCTCCGCCGCGAATCGCAGAAGGTCGGCAACATTCGAGAAGAGCCCTGCGTGTCCCGCTACACCCCCGAGCACCGACGCGTTTTCATCCTGCACCTCGCCTTGAATCAGGCGATGACGGAACCAGGTGTCCTCTTCTGTCGGTGGAATCGTGTCGCGAAGTGCCGGGGCAGGGCAGAAGCCCGTGGAAGTCATCCCGAGCGGCCCGAGCACCTCACGGCTGAGCCAGGAATCCAGGGCTTCGCCAGTCTGCACCTCGAGCGCCTTGCCGAGCAGAATGAATCCGGGGTCGGAGTATTCGGCCCGCGTTCCCGGCTCAGCCTCCAGAGGCAACTCCAGGCAGGCGCGGAACAGCGATTCCGGCGTAGTCGCGGTACGAAAGAGCTCCACGTAACCCGGCAAACCCGAATTGTGGGCGAGTAAATGCCTCAGCGTCACCTTGCGCGCCATGTCCCCAGGGGCGCGACCCACGACAAATCCCGGCAACACGTCGCCAAGCAGCGTGTCAACGTCGAGCTGCTGCCGCTGGACCAGCAACATCGCGACGGCGGTGGTTGCCACGACCTTCGTCAGGCTGGCCACGTCATACGCTGTCTCCGGCGTCACCGGCGGCGATTCCCGCTCGTATGTGAAGCGTCCCAGCGCGCCGAAGTGCGGCGCTGGGAGCGCGACCTCGCCGCCGGCCAACACGCCAAATGCGCACCCTGGGAAGGCTTGCGCCGCGATCGCGTCTTCCAGCACGCGATAAGCCGCACTAAACCGGCCGGGTGCCTGTCCGGAACCTACCTCAGTTGATTTGGCTTTCGTTGGCATCGCTTTCTCGCATGGTAACGCGCACACTGCCTTCTCGCCGCGTCGTTCACACTTTTCATGTACGCGCCATGCGAAGTCGGGCTATCCTTGTGTGCGGGAGTTTCGTCTATCCATCAGGGCGAAGGAGGGCTGCATGTCCGCGCAGCGGAATCCGTATTCGGCAGCGGTTTTGATTGGCTTGATGGCCGTTGGCCTCAGCCTGTGCGCCGCTCAAACACCTGCTCCCCCGGACCAGACTGCACCCGCACCGGCAGAGACTCAGCCAGCGACTCCGCCAGCCTCGAGCCCCGCAGCTCCCGCCGCACCCGCACAGCCTGCGGCGCCAACCGAACCCGCGGTCCCGGCGGCGACATCCGCAGACCCGGTCGGCCTGGCAAACGCTACGCCCGCGAAGAAAACCTACACCGTCCCCGCCGGTACCAAGGTGCTTTTGCAGTTGCGCAGTTCGATCGATACCCGAAGCGCAAAACCGGGCGACGGCGTTTATCTTTCATCGACCTTCCCAGTCGTGATCGGCAATCGGGTGTTGATCCCGGCAGGCGTCTATGTGCAGGGCGTTGTTGACCGAGTGCAGCGCGCCGGCCATGTAAAGGGCAAGGCGCAGCTCGATATGCACTTTACCTGCATCATCTTTCCCAACGGGTCTGTTGTTGAGGTTCCAGGGGTGATTAGCAGCGTGCCCGGCGCAAAACACCAATCCGTAGCGGCAGACAACGAGGGAACCATCTCGCAGGATAGCGATAAGGGTCGCAACGCGGCCACTGTGGCGGAGATTGCACTTCCAACGAGTACAACCATTGGAGCCATTGGCGGTCTCGGTTCCGGCCATCCGATTGCCGGCGGCCTTGCCGGATTGGCAGGAGGCGCCGCGGCAATCGGCATTGCAACGCTCTTCACCCGCGGCGCCGATGTGGACCTCGAAGCTGGCATTCAGGTGGAGATGGTCCTGCAGCGTCCCCTGGTGCTGGAGGAAGAGAATCTAGCCGGTGTTACAGAACCTGGAGCCGCACCAACCTTTGTCCCCGTTGCCGAACAGCCCAGACCAATCACGAACCACCGTCCGCGCATTATGTGCCCGCCGGGAAGCCTCGGCTGCGAATAGGGGATTCCTCTTGGGCGCGCAGCACCGGCAACGGCGCAGGCGTGCAGGCGGCCTCCTTAAAGCTCAATTCTTCTAGATGAGTCTCGCGCTCGGCGCCACTGCACCGGCACGCATCAGCAGGCAACTTCCACTCTGGTCGCACCTGTAGTGCACACCGGAACGGTACTCGTCCCACGAGGTTGCGTTGCCGGCGGCCACTGTTGTGCCCAGGATGAACGTTCTGCCATCACTGGCTTGAACCATCCCAGTCGTTGCGTCGTAGGCCGCAATCGTAAGGTCCCCTTCAATGAAGCGGCTCGCAGGCTTTGCCGCGTTATCAATGCTCGATCGTGTCGGATCCAGAACAGTTGGAGCAGCCACTGAAGCGCTGGCCACTTGATGCCGCACTGGCGCGGAAACCGCAATGAATATCGGCCTTGCGACCGGCCATTCCTTGCCGGCAAGCCTGAAGATTGCAGGCTCCGCCGCATCCGGCGGATTGCTAAAGGCAATTTGTGCCGCAGACGACGGCCGGGCCTTTCCGGCCGGATTTGCCGTCGAGAGGCGCGGGGCGCCGGCCTTCAGCGCCAAATGTCCATTATCGGCGACCAGTTGGCTAGGGCTGGCAGCCAGGGGAGCGCTTCCCGCTGTTTGGTCGATGGGCGCCGCATTGGACTTTGCGGCAAGTTTGGTCCCGGATTCGGCCCGCACTGAGCTGGCCCGAACTGAACTGCTTGACGCCTCTACAACTCCATTTGGCGCGTTAACCATCGCCAGCGAGATTCCTGTTGCGGTACCCACGGAAACGGCGATTGCAACGCATAGGGCTGGCAATGCAAGCCGAGACAGCGAAAACGGTGAATAGGTCCGAAGACTGGATCCGGGCACGAATGCAACTTGGGTGGATTCTATGTAGGGGTCCATGGTCCTCCGCGGGATCGGGTCACTGGCAGGATTTAAGTGGAGTTCCAGTACTTCCGTCATTGAACTATTTCTCTGGTAACCGAACAATCCACCTAAAGAGGTATTACCAAATGGTCATATGAAACCGTGGGCGGCGAATGCAGGGCAGTTCCAAATCCTCTGCGGTGCGCTCGTCGAATCGGGTTGCACATTCTGGGCTGATCGATCTGGACCGATTCATCGACCGGAACACGCTTTATCAACATTTGCGGTGCCTCGCAAGTGCATAACGCCTCAGTTCCGAGTAATCTGGATAAAGATGGCAACTGCTTCAAACGACACTTCAATTTCTGAGTCCAGCGCGCGTCCTGAGGCAGCCGCTGCACTGACTGCAAGTCCTTTAGCCGCACCTCCGGGCCCGTCGTCCTCGACCCCCGCGGAGGGATCTTCGTCCGTGGAGAAGAAGTCCGCGGGCATCCTACTGTGGGTCCGCGATCTGGCCGTTGCCGCCGTCGCTTCCGTCCTCATCATCACCTTCCTCTATCAGCCCGTCCGCGTTGAAGGCACCAGCATGTTGCCGCGCCTCGAGGACCGCGACCGTCTTTTCATCAACAAATTCGTTTACCACTTCACCGCCATCGATCGTGGCGACGTCGTGGTCTTTCACTATCCGCGCGATCCGGAGAAGAGCTACATCAAACGCATCATCGCGCTGCCCGGCGATCGTTTTCGCGTTGAGCACGGCCGCGTGTTCGTGAACGGCAAGCTCGTTCCCGAGCCGTACGTGCCGCCCGAGTACCGCGACAATCGCTCCGTGGACGAGACGATCCTTCCCCCTGACAACTATTTCGTCATGGGCGACCACCGCTCCATCTCCTCCGACAGCCGCGATTTTGGCCCTGTCGACCGCGCCCTCATCTACGGCAAGGCCATCTTTGTTTACTGGCCCACCCGCGATGCCGGTGTCATCCGCTGATCCCGAAGTGACCCCGTGGAAAACCGGACAAAAATCGTCCGAAAAAGCTGCTAAAATCGATTGAATCCACTCCTCGGAGAGGCGATGCAGGCCATTCTCGCGCTCGAAGACGGGCGCATCTTCCGCGGCCACGGCCATGGACACCTGGGCGAATGCCAGGGCGAGGTCGTTTTTAATACTTCTCTCACCGGATACCAGGAAATCGCCACCGACCCCTCCTACGCCGGCCAGATTGTCGTCCTCACCAACCCTCAAATTGGCAACTACGGCACCAATCGCGCCGACAATGAGGCCGCTCGGCCCTACATCGAGGGCCTGATCGTCCGCGAATTCTCCGCCATCAGCTCCAATTGGCGCTCCGAGCAGGTCACCGACGAATACATGGAGCGCTATGCCGTCCCGGTTCTGGCCGAAATCGACACGCGCGCCCTCGTTCGCCATCTGCGCGATCGCGGAGTGATGCGTGGCGTCATTTCGACCACAGAATCGAACCCCGACGTGCTGGTCGCGAGGGCAAAGAGCATCCGCAAGATGGAAGGTACCGATCTGGCGCGCGTGGTCTCGACGAAGGCTAGCTACCAGTTCGACGCCTCCGATCCGCGCAGCCAGATGGGGGAGACGCTGCTGTCCGAGGGGTTCATTCAGAAGCCTCAGGCGGGTAAACAAATTCTGAATGTAATAGCTTACGATTTTGGCATTAAGCAGAACATTCTGCGCATGTTAACGCGTGACGAATGCCGCGTGACCGTGGTCCCTGCAGAGACCACTGCCGAAGACGTGCTCTCCCTCAAGCCCGACGGCGTCTTTCTTTCGAACGGTCCTGGCGACCCCGAGCCGGTCGACTACGCCGTCCGCGCGATCCGGGGTTTGATGGGCCGCGTGCCGGTTTTCGGAATCTGCCTGGGCCACCAGCTTTGCGGCTTGGCGCTCGGCGGACGCACCTACAAGCTCAAGTTTGGCCATCACGGCGGCAATCATCCTGTGCGCAACAACGCAACCGGCAAGGTAGAAATCACTGCCCACAACCACAACTTCGCCGTCGATCCCGACTCGATCAATGCCAACGAGGTCGAGCTGACTCACGTGGACCTGAACGACCAGACCCTTGAAGGCCTGCGCCACAAGACTCTGCCGCTCTTCAGCGTGCAGTACCACCCTGAAGCCGCGCCTGGCCCGCACGATTCGCATTATCTGTTTCGCGACTTCCGGCAGATGATGGAGGAGTGGAAGGGATGAAGAACGCGACGCAAACCATTTTCGGAATTTCAAAGCAGCGGGGCATTTGGCTCCGCTGTTTTTTGAGTGCGGTCGTACTCACGGCGTTGATCTCATTGCCGTCGTCTCAGTTTGCGCGGTCGCAGGGCATCGTCGATTGTGTGTATCCCGGCCATGTTGCGGTTTCCCGTGTCGAGGGAAAGGTCTTTGGTCCATTCGGAGTCGTTGTGCCCGGAGTCGTTGTCTCGCTCGTCAACGAACAAGGTTCGACACTGCAGACGAAGACAGACAGCGAAGGACGCTTTCGAGTTGCTGCTTCGCCAGGCAAGTATTCATTCAAAGCAGTCTTCCCAATGTTTCAGACCAGCCAAACTGAGTTGAACGTCGGCGAAGATTTGGTTGGTCTCGTTCACCCTGGCAATCTCTGGGTAATTCTTGGCCTGAATGGTGCGGATTGCGCATGGGTAACGACAAGTCAAAAAGAATTCCGGCAAATCATCAGTAGTAACAAGAAGAGAGCAGAGGAATCGGCCCAACGAAATGCCACGCAGAAATGACATTCAGAAGATTCTCGTGATCGGCTCCGGCCCCATCGTCATCGGCCAGTCGGCTGAGTTCGACTACTCCGGCACGCAGGCCTGCAAAGCCCTCAAGCAGGAGGGCTACGAGGTCGTGTTGGTCAACTCGAATCCGGCCACCATCATGACCGATCCCGATCTGGCCGACCGCACTTACATCGAGCCGCTCACCCACGAATATGTAGAGGAGATTATCCGCATTGAAGCCGAGATGCTGGCCGCGAGCCCCAACTCCGGCAAATTCGCGCTTCTCCCTACCGTCGGCGGCCAAACCGCGCTCAACCTCGCCGTCGATCTTGCTGACACCGGCGTTCTCGACCGCTACAACGTGGAACTGATCGGCGCCAAGCTCGAAGCGATCAAGAAAGCCGAAGATCGACTGCTCTTCAAGGATGCGATGATCCGCATCGGGCTTGACGTTCCGCGCTCCGCGCTGATCAACAACCTGCGAGACGGCCTCGACTTCGCCAGCAAGCTCGGATTCCCCGTGCTCATTCGTCCCAGCTTCACCCTCGGCGGCACCGGCGGCGGCATCGCCTACAACCGGGAGGAGTTGATGGAAATCCTGGCTAGAGGCCTCGATCTCTCGCCGGTCCACGAGTGCCTTCTGGAAGAAAGCGTGCTCGGCTGGAAAGAGTTCGAGCTCGAAGTGATGAGGGACCTCGCCGACAACGTCATCATCATCTGCTCGATCGAAAACTTCGACCCCATGGGCGTGCACACCGGGGACTCCATCACCGTGGCGCCGGCACAAACGCTCACCGACCGCGAGTACCAGAAGATGCGCGACGCAGCCATCGCCGTGATGCGCGAAATCGGCGTTGAAACCGGCGGGTCCAATGTTCAATTTGCCGTCAACCCGCAAGACGGCCGCATGACGATCATCGAAATGAACCCGCGCGTCTCGCGTTCCTCGGCGCTCGCGTCCAAGGCTACCGGTTTTCCCATTGCGAAGATCGCCGCCAAGCTCGCCGTCGGCTACACGCTTGACGAGATTCCCAACGACATCACGCGCAAAACGCCCGCCTGCTTCGAGCCGACCATCGACTACGTCGTCGTCAAGATTCCCAAATGGCAATTCGAAAAGTTTCCCGGCGCCGACGAAACGCTTGGGCCCCAGATGAAATCGGTAGGCGAAGTGATGGCGATCGGCCGCACGTTCAAAGAGTCGCTGATGAAAGCCTGGCGCTCGCTTGAAACCGGCAAGAAGACCGGAGCTGAGATCCTGGAGCCGCGCCGCCTGACGCAGATGCTGGTCACGCCGCGGCCGGAGCGCCTCGGCTACATCCGCTACGCTTTTGAGCGCGGACTCAGCGTGCGTGAAGTCGCGCGCCTTACCAAAATCGATCCATGGTTTCTGCACCAATTACGCGAAGTCACGCTGGCGCAGGCGGCCATTTCGGGTACGACCCCACTGGAAATTGACCCAGAGGAAATGCGCCAGCTCAAGCGCCTCGGCCTGAGCGACGAGCGCATCGCCACGGAATGGAAGCTCGAAGGCAATGCGGGCGTGCAGCAGGTGAGGGAACTGCGCGAGGGGCACGGCATCCGCCCCGTCTTCAAGCTCGTCGATACCTGCGCCGCCGAATTCGAATCGATGACGCCCTACCTCTACTCCACTTATGAGGAAGAGGACGAAGCGCCGCCGACTTCGAAACCCAAAATCATCATTCTCGGCTCCGGCCCCAATCGCATCGGCCAGGGCATCGAGTTCGATTACTGCTGCTGCCACGCGGCCTTCGCGCTCAAGGACGACGGCTACGAGACCATCATGGTCAACTGCAATCCTGAGACAGTCTCCACCGATTACGACACCAGCGACCGCCTCTACTTTGAGCCGCTGGTTCTGGAAGACGTGCTGGCCATCTACCAGCACGAAGCGCAGTCCGGCGCGAAGATCGGAATGATTGTGCAGTTCGGCGGGCAAACGCCATTGAACCTTGCGCAGCGCCTTCTTGCGGCCGGCGTGCCCATCATCGGCACCTCGCCGGAATCGATCGACCTCGCCGAAGATCGCAAGCAGTTCGGCAAACTGCTTGAAGATTTGAAGATTCCCCAACCGCGCGGAGGCACGGCGATCAACGTCGACCAGGCGCTCGCTGTCGGCGAGCAAATCGGCTATCCCGTTCTCGTTCGCCCCAGCTACGTGCTCGGCGGACGCGCGATGGTCATCGCCTACGACGCCGACGCGGTCAGCCGCTACATGCGCCAGGCTGTCGAGTACTCCCAGGAGCGCCCGGTCCTCATCGACCACTTCCTCGAAAACGCCATCGAAGTGGATGTCGACGCGCTCTGCGATTCGAAAGACGTTCTCATCGCAGGCATCATGCAGCACATCGAGGAGGCCGGCATTCACTCCGGCGACTCTTCCTGCGTTCTGCCCGCCGTCGGCATCAGCGAGTCGACGCTTGAAACCCTGCGCGCTTACACGCGCAAGCTGGCCCTCGCGCTCAAGGTGGTCGGCCTCGTCAACATTCAGTTCGCCATCCAGCGCGACAATCAGGGCAGTGACCACGTCTACGTCATCGAGGTAAATCCCCGCGCGTCGCGCACCGTTCCTTACGTCTCGAAGGCCACCGGCGTGCCGCTGGCCAAGATCGCCGCGCGCCTTATGACCGGCCGCAAACTGTGCGAGCTTCTGCCGGACGAACTCAAATCCGGCAAGGATCTCGAAACCGGCGAGCACTTCTACGTCAAATCACCCGTCTTCCCGTGGTCAAAGTTTGCCGGCGTCGATACCGTACTCGGCCCTGAGATGAAGTCAACAGGCGAGGTGATGGGAGTCGCGTCCACATTCGGCGAGGCCTTTGCCAAAGCGCAACTCTCGGCCGGCCATTTGCTGCCCACCGGCGGCACGGTCTTCTTTACCGTGAACGATCACGACAAGCAAGCCGTCATCCCGCTGGCGTGCCGCTACGTCGATCTCGGCTTCAAAATCGTCGCCACGGAAGGCACCGCCAACGTGCTCGAGGGCGCGGGCCTCATCGTCGAGCGTGTTTTCAAAGTCGACGAGGGCCGGCCCAACGCCGTCGACCTGATCAAGGAGAAGCGCATTCAGTTGGTCGTGAACACGCCCCGCGGCCAGGATGCGCTCTTCGACGAGAAAGCCATTCGCCGCGCCGCTGTCCTCGCGCGCGTTCCCACCATCACCACGCTTGCTGCAGCGCAGGCCGCTGCGGACGGCATTGCCTCCATGCAGAAGCATTCCATAAACGTCTACGCATTGCAGGCGCTGCACTCGGCAAACGGACGGTGATGGCTCGTTCGAATCTCCGTACCGCTACTCAGCAGGTTGCCGGATAAATTGAAAGATCGGAGAAGGGAAGTCGCGGCTCTATGGTCCCACTCGCCGCCGCCGCATCGCCAGCCACGCGCCGATCGAGTAGCCCACCAGCGCCGCCGCCGGCCATGTGCCTACGAAGGGTCCATCGTCGTCGATCAGCCCGCTCGGATTGGGCAGGCTGAAGAACGTCCGCGACAATTTCTCGGTCGCGGTGCATTGGAAGCAGCGATCAGGCCCCGTTGGCAGGTCCAGCACGTAGATGCCCACGATCATCGCCCAAATCAACCCCACCAGCCACACTGCGGTCGCCATTTCGCTGGGGCGAATTCGAGCGACGATCAATCCTACGGCGAGCGGCACGGCCAGCGACAACAGAAGAATCACCCACTGCGGAATGCCCACCGGATTGACCGCGTAGCCGAGGAGCATTAGCGCGGCCCACGAGGCCAGCGCCAAAAGCGAATGCAGAAAAAACGACGCGGCCTGGCCGGCAAGCGTTGGCGCCTTCCGCTCCCTCACTTCGGTGTGCATCAATGTGTCCATCGATCCGGCTCCTGCGCCCTCGTCGGTTCGCCGTCAGCGCTTCGCCGCCAGCAGGCGATCCAGATGCCGTGCGCCTCATGCCGAGTGATTTCCAACATACACCGCATTGGTTCGTGCGGCCAATCGAATCGCGCGGGCGCAAGGGAAAAGCGTTCGTCAGCTCCGCGGCTGGCTCTACAATAAACAAATGCTTCTGGAAGGCGTATTTGCCGCGGTCACCACGCCGTTTTACCCCGATGAGCGCATCTATTTTCGCAAGATCGAGGCCAACCTGGCGCGCTACTCGCGCAGCCTGCTTGCGGGAATGGTGGTCCTCGGTTCAACCGGCGAAGCCGTTACGCTAAACGATGCAGAGACCCGCGACGTTCTTCGCGCTTCGGTCGAGGCCACCGCGCCGGAGAAGGTTCTGATCGCCGGCGTGGGCCGTGAGAGCGTCCGCGCAACGCTCGAGCTGGCGGAGTTCGCGGCCACCCTCAACTACGATGCCGTCATCGTTCGCCCGCCCAGCTACTACGGCGGGCAGGTGTCGCCAGCCGCCGTCCTTCACTACTTCCGCAGCATCGCCGACCGCTCGCCGCTGCCGGTGGTGCTGTACCACATTCCCAAGTTCGTCCCCACCGAGATCCCCGTCGAAATCATCGCGGAGCTGGCCCAGCATCCCAACATCATCGGCATCAAAGATTCGAGCGGCAACGTGGAGCGGATCCGCGAAACAGTCGCCGCCACGCAAAACGCTCCGAGGCGCACGGTGCAGGTCACGCCGGTGTTTGAAGCGGCCACGGCGCGGATGCTTCCTCCCAGTCGCGAACCTGGTTCGGAAGTCGCCGCCACCTTCGTCTCCGCCGGCGACCTGGCCAGCGGCGTCGCCATTGCCACCGCCCCGCCGCCTGCCCCGGTCAAAACGCGCGCCAGGGAATTGGGCTTCCAGGTTCTCACCGGTGCCGAACGATCCATGCTAGCGTCCCTCGAGGCCGGTGCCTCCGGCGCCATCGTCGCCTTCGCCGCCTTCGCTCCTCAGGCCTGCCAGGAAATTTACCTGGCCTGGAAGGACCACGACCTGAAGCTCGCGGAAGAAAAGCAGCAACGGATTCTCGCCGCCGGCACTCGCATTGTGAGCGGGATGGGTTTGGCGGGAATCAAGTACGCCTGTGACTTCAATGGCTATTACGGTGGGCGCCCGAGAGCGCCGATTCTTCCGCTGTCGGCCGATCAGAAGGCCGAAGTCGAGCAGCTCCTGGCCGAGGTCCGGAACTGACCGGCAGATACATAATGTCCGATAACAGATATTCTGTTAACTAAAGCCGGAAGCAACTGCTCCGCCTGTCTCTATGGCCCTGAACGCTCTAGCGGGGTGCCTCCCTTTTCCGCCTTCCCTTCTTTGATCGTTGCATCTACCGACGAACTCCAGGAGCGCACGCCCATCTCGCTGTGTCTCGCAACGCGATTGCTCAACTCTGGAAGTCGTGGATGGATTACATCTTGTAGTGGCCGAGGTCTTCGTCGTTCAGCCCCTCGAGCCATCCGCGCAATTGCTCCGCTGTGGGCCCTTCGGGCGGGCCGCTGGTGTTCAGTTTGGCGCTCTCCATCACCTTATCCGCCACATAGATCGGGCAATCGGCGCGCAACGCCAGCGCGATGGCGTCCGAAGGGCGGGCATCGACTGCCACCTGCTCGTCTCCCTGCCGCATCCACAAAACCGCATAGAAGGTGTCGTCTTTAAGTTCTGTAATGACAACCCGCTCCAGCTCACCATTTAAGTGTTGGACAAGGTTTCGCGTCAGGTCGTGCGTCATGGGGCGCGCCGCCGTCATCTTCTCGATCTCGAGCGCGATTGCATTGGCCTCAAAGATGCCCACCCAGATCGGCATCACTGCCTCAGACCCCACATCCTTCAGCACCACAATTGGCATGTTTGTGGAGGGGTCCATCATCAGGCCGCGGATCCTTACTTCGATCTCGCTGCCGTGGGTGCCCTCGGCGGTGTTTCGGATCCGTCCGACTGCCTGTTCCTCATCCATCGGATTCCCCCGGTCGAGCCTTCTATCTTAGAACATTTCGCCAATCAAACTGTTAGGATACGCTCCGGTGATGCGCACGCGCAGGTAACTTCCCGGCGCCGGCGCAATCGGCTGCGTCCAGTTAATGTTCACCGGCTTGTTCTGTGTGCTGCGGCCTGCTATCTGCCCCCTCTGCGCATTCGCCCCTTCGATCATTACCTCAAGAATCTCCACAATCTGCTTGGAATAATTAGCCCTCTGAATCTCCCTCTGCCTTTCAAGCAATACTTGAAGCCGCTTCCCTTTCTCCTCCTCCGGCACCGTGTCGATCATCACCAGTGAGGGAGTATTTGGCCTCGCCGAGTACTTGAAGGCGAAGACACAATCGTATTCGACCTCCGCCAGCAGATCCATGGTCTGGATAAAATCGTCTTCAGTCTCGCCGGGAAAGCCAACAATAATGTCTGTCGAAAGCGAAATCGGCCGCCGCGCCGCCTTGATCCACGCAATCCGCTCCAGGTACCACTCCGGCGTATACTCCCGCGCCATCCTCTTGAGCACCCGCGCCGACCCGGATTGTATCGGCAAATGCACATGGTCGCAGAGGGTCGGCACGCGGTCGATGGCTTCCACAATGTCCCGCGTAAAGTCCCGGGGATGGCTCGTGGTAAAGCGAACGCGCCGGATGCCGGGAACCTCCCCCACCACCGCGAGCAGTTCGGCGAAGCTCGACTTCCCTTCCGGGTCGCGGTAGCTGTTCACGTTCTGGCCCAGGAGCTGAATCTCCGTGTAACCCAGGTCGGCAATCCGCCGCGCCTCGTCGAGCACCGACGACGAGCTCCGGCTGCGCTCCTTGCCCCTTGTGTAGGGCACCACGCAGTAAGAGCAGAACTTATCGCATCCCTCGATGATGGTGATGTACCCGCGGTAGGGATTCTGCCGCGCCGTAAACTCGGTCTCGAAGGTCTCGTCCGTCTGCCGGTCGTCGAGGCCGGTGATGCGGCTTTCGCCGGCTTCCAGCCGCGTCAACATCTCCGGCAGCTTGCGGTAGCTGGCCGACCCCGAAACGAGCGAAACGTACGGCGCCCGCTCAAAGATCTTTTCGCCCTCCTGCTGCGCCACGCAGCCCAGCACGCCGAAGCGCTTCCCTTGCTTATGCAGCTTCTTGTAGTCGTTCAGGCGATTGAAGACCTTCTGCTCCGCCTTGTCGCGGATCGAGCACGTGTTGTAGAGGATCAGCCCGGCGTCTTCCTCGGTCTCCACCTGCCGGTATCCCTCCTGGCGCAGTGTGCCGATCACCTTTTCGGAGTCATGGGCGTTCATCTGGCAGCCGAATGTTTCCAAATAGAATGTTTTGTTGGTTGCCATCGCTCCCTCAGTATACGGTGAATCCGGTTCTGCGGCCGCGACGCGCGCGCAGTTACTGGTGCAGCAGCTTGAACGCGTGTGTCCACTCATTCTTGGTGAACCCGAGCGCGCACCACAACATGCATAGCGGTTCAATGGCGCGCGCCGATTCCACTTTGCCCATGTCCGCCGTCTCCCAGCCGAACTGCTCCAGAATTTGCGCCGTCACCACTTTGGCCCCGTCATCGTTCCCACAGATAAACATCGTCGGCCTTCCGGCCTTGTACTGCGGATTCACGAACTGACGGTTGCCCACCGAATTGAACGCCTTAACGAAATGCGCTTTGGGGAACTCGTGCTGCAGCCGTTCCATCAACGAGTCATCCAGCGTGGTAAAGAACTTCAGAACTCCGTTTACCGGCGGGGCGTCGGCGATCGGGTTGCATGCGTCCATCACCAGCTTGCCGTCCAGGTTGGCGCTTCCCGCCATGCGCAAAACATCGGCCGCGACCGAGCCCTTCACCGCCAGCGCCAGCACTTCGCCGAACGCCGCCGTCTCGCTAAAGCTGCCTACCTTCGCCTTGGGGTTGCTCCGTTGCCACTCTGCCATCTTCGCCGAGTCGCGGGTGCCGATCATGGTCTGGTGGCCGTGCTTGACGAACCCTTCCGCGAGCGACTTCGCCACATCGCCTGATCCAAGAACTCCAACCTTCATGACCGTTTCTCCTCCCAAATAAGTTTGTGATCATTGCTTTTGTCGATCGCTGAGCCCGGTGTGCAGATAATCCACCACCCCATCCATCTGTTCCTTAGACATCTGATACGCAAACGAGGGCATCATTCCCTTCCCCGTCATCAACACTCGCTCCACCTCTGCATCCGTCGCCGGCTCGCCATCCGGCAGTGTGCTCCGGCTGAAAAGTCCGTGCAAATTCGGCGGAACCTTCTTTAGGTGCAGGTCGTTCTCCTCGTGGCAGTGAGCGCAACCTGCGCCGTAGAGATGCTTGCCCTCGGCCTGCTGCGCCGTCAGCCTTGGCGCAGATCGGCATCCTGCAACGCCGGCCGCAACTGCCGCTGCCAGAACCGCCGACCGACTTTTCCGGAGCATCACCTCTTCAAGCCTTCCGCGCGAGACGGCTTCTCGCGCCGATCCGGTCTGTGACCGAGAAGAATTACTCCCTGAATGCAGTTCCGCTCTGGATGGTTAACCTGGGGAGTTCCTCCGGGGATTGCGAGCCTTCTGCCGGACCCCGCATCTTCAGCATGAGCGGGCGCGCTGACCCGGGTCAAGCCGCTCATCGCGTCGGCTGGATGAATTCTTTCCTCTCCTCTGGGGCGGTTCGGACCGGCAAGCAAGTATTCTGATTCCATGACGCTTCCCACGTTGGACCAGATTCACGAAGCGCAGAGCATCATCTATCGCTTCATGCCGCCCACTCCCCAATACAGTTGGCCGCTCATCAACCAGCGGCTTGGCGCCGAGGCCTGGATGAAGCACGAAAATCACACTCCTGTCGGAGCATTCAAACTGCGTGGCGCCCTGGTCTATGGAACCTGGCTCAAGCAAACGCAGCCGGAATTGTCAGGCGTAGTGGCGGCCACGCGCGGCAACTTTGGCCAGGGTGTGGCCATGGCTGCCCGCCTGCTGGGAATGAAAGCCGTGATTGTGGTGCCCCACGGCAACTCCGCCGGGCAGAATCGCGCCATGCTGGCCCAAGGCGCGGAACTTATCGAGCATGGCCATGACTTCCAGGAATCTTTGGAATTTGCGCGCATCCTTGCCGGTGAGCGCGGCTATGCAATGATCGAATCGTTTCACGAGCGCCTGGTTTGGGGCACAGCCACCTACGCGTTGGAGCTGTTTCAGGCGGCGCCCAACCTGGACGTTGTCTACGTTCCGTTCGGGATGGGCTCATCGGTCTGCGGTATGGTCGCTGCGCGCAACGCTCTCAATCTGTCCACCGAAGTTGTCGGCGTTACGTCTGACGCATGCCGCGCCGCCGCGCTCAGCTTCAGAGAGCGCAAGCTGGTCGAAGCGCCCGCGGATTCTGTCATCGCCGACGGCCTCGCCTGCCGCAGGCCCAATCAAGATGCATTGGAGATCATCTGGAGTCAGGTCGCGCGCATTGTCGAAGTCTCCGACGCCGAGATCGCGGAGGCGATGTGCGTCTATTACCAGGACACCCATAACGTTGCCGAAGGCGCCGGAGCTGCCGCCCTTGCCGCCGCGCTGAAGGAACGGTCAACTCTCGGCGGCAAGCGCATCGGCATCATCCTCACGGGAGGCAACGTGGATCGTGAATTATTGATCTCCGCGCTCAACGGTGCGTTTCAATCAGTGAGGCCAGCGTGACCGAGCGCCACGAACACCTCACACCCTTTGCCCATTCGGCCAATAACCGCTGCTTCGGCTGTGGAGAGGCAAATCGAAATGGGCTGCGTCTCGAATTCCTGCTCGCCGACGACGGTTCCGTCGTGAGCCTTCCCGTCGTTCCCAGCACATTCGACGGCCATCCCGGCTATCTGCACGGCGGCATTATCGCTACGCTGCTCGATGAAGCCATGAGCAAGGCGGTCCGCGCCCAAGGCAGCACATCGATGACGCGCAAGATGGAGGTCGACTACCTCTTGCCGGTTCCCAGTGGAGCGCCAATTCGTATCGAGGGCCGCGTGGTTCGCAACGAGTCGCGAAAACATTGGGCCGAAGCGCGCGTCGTCAATGAGAAAGGAAGCGTACTCGCGGAGGGCAAGGGACTGTTCATCGAAGTCCGCACACGCCCCAAAAGCTGAGGGCGGCCCGAAGACCGCCCCCATGGTTGAAGTGTCCTTCTCGCTCAATGAACCATGTTGATCGTGTCCTGCGTGACCGTGTCGAACGTGGTCACCGACTTGGCATTGGCCTCGAACGCCCGCTGCGCGATGATCAGTTGGGAAAACTCCGTCGAAATATTGACGTTGGATGCCTCCAATGCGTCGTCCTGCAGCGCCGCCAGGCCTGATGTGCCCGAGGTGCCGACGACGGCCGTACCGCTGGCCAGCGTCGTCACGTAGTTGCCGTTCCCGAGTAAGTTCAACCCTTGGGAATTGGTCACATTCGCCAACGCCAGTTGCCCCACATTCTGCTGCTGGCCGTTGGAGAAGCTTGCCGTCACAGTTCCATCGGAGCCGATAGTGAAGCTCTTGTATTGACCGCTGGCATAGCCATTCTGGGTGGTGGCCGAAACCGCAGATGCTGTATCCACCTGGCTGATGGTCGGCGTGCCCGCGTTGCCAAGCAGGTTCCACTGAACATTCAACCCAGCCGCTCCATCAACCAGCACGTTGGTTGCGGCTGGATTGAAATTGAGCGCGATGGACGAAACATCGCCTGCCGCCGTCCCCACAGTCGATGGGGCCGCCGCGCCGGTTGGCTGTACCTGGATCAGGTTGCCGCTCTGATTGAAGGTCATCGTTCCAGTGATCGCCGCCGGCGCCACGTCCGCGCCTGCCGCTGAATAATCTGCAGCCGGCAACGCAACGGAATATGTCCACGTATTCGCGGCCGCGCCCGGCTCAAACGTTACTGTCGCCACGTGCGGCTCACCCAGAGAGTCGTACACCGTCACCTGCGCAGGAAACGTAGTCCCTGCCGCTGTTGTCGAGTTAAGATTGGCCGTCATATTCATTGTGGTCGTGGCTTTTGGCTCCTGCACCTGGCCCACAGGAATCTCGATCGCTGTCAGTGGCGCATTGGTATTTACCACGCCGTTTGCCGCCGGGTAACCCATCACGTTCGCGCCGCTTGAAGTCACCAAAGCCCCGTTCGAGTCCAGCGAGAAATTGCCTGCGCGGGAATACTCGTAGCCTCCGGACCCATTGCCGACGACGAAGTAACCGCTGCCGTTCAAGGCTACATCCGTTGAGTTGCCGGTGGAATTGATGGAGCCCTGCGTGAATGCGATCTCATTCGAGGCCACCCGCTGCAGCTCGCCGCACTCCACAAAGCGCAACAGCTTCGATTGCAGCCCCAGCGGCATCTCGCCAATCTCGTCCAGAAACAGCGTTCCTCCGTCGGCCGCCTCGATGCGGCCGGTGCGTCCCTGCACAGCGCCGGTAAACGCGCCCCGCGTGTGCCCAAAAAGTTCGGCTTCAAGCAGCGATTCAGGAATCGCGGCGCAATTGATGGCCACAAACGGCTTGCGGCTGCGCGACGAGAGCCGGTGCAGCGCCTCGGCAACAAGTTCCTTGCCCGAGCCCGTCGGCCCTTCGATCAGCACCGGCGTCAGGCGCGGGGCCACAAGCCGTACGCGCCGGCTTACCTCGAGCATGCAGGGGGCATTGCCCACCATCTCCGGCAGGCGCTCGGCGGAGCCAGCTTCGGTTGAGGAAGCACTCGACCCCGTGCGGATTGGAATCGTCTTCTGTACATTCGCCGTCAAGCTCGTCCCAACCGGCGATGTCCGGCGCACGGAAAAATCCGTCGCGGCAGAATCCGTTGTGCGCACTGGCTTCGGCAGTTCCAGCACCGTCCGCGCCGCGTCCAATTGAGGAGCCGCGTTCCACGACGCCGTGTCGCTCTCCTCGCTGCGGCGCAGCGCGTAAAGCAGTTCCTGCCTGTAAGGTCCCCGCGGGCTCTCTTCGGCGGTCGAGCCTTCCGCCGTCACGACATCAACCCCGGGAAACTTTCCTCTGAAGTCGCTCAAGAATTCGCTCAGGTCCAGATCCGGCAGCCACGAGTCGACGATCACCGCCTCGGGATGCGAGGCTTCGGCCTCGCTCCACGCCTCGGCGCCGCCCTCTGCCTCGCGAACGTCCCAGCGGAGGCCGGTGAGGATCTGTGTGAGCCGCTGGCGGAAGCTGCGATCGGCGCTGGCAACCAAAGCAATCCGCGGATGGATGCGTGGAAGCGCAGGAAGAACGGGAACGGAAAAAGGCTGCATGAATGTTCTCCTTGAAAGGCGTAAATGAATCGACCAATCCGCGAGCTAGGCGGTGAACCACCGAGCGTCAGCGCTGAGCGGCCGCCGGAGGAGTGGAAGATATTTCAGTCGATAAAACCGGAACGACCATCGCGAGGGCAGCGTCAATCTGCGCCGGCGGCGACAACTCCGCCTCTGACGGAACGATATAGCCCCGTCCGCGCACCGTCCGGATCAGGCGGCCGGGCGGCGGATCCTCCAGCTTGCGGCGAAGATAGTTCACATACACGTCGACGATGTTGGTCGTCTGCGCCGGCTCAAGATTCCACACCGAATCCAGCAGCTCCACGCGCGAGACACACTCGCCGCGATTGAGCATCAGATGTTCAAGCAGTGCAAATTCCTTGTTGGTCAAAACGATTTGCCGTCCGCCGCGCCGCGCCGAATGTTCCAGCCGGTCCAGCTCCAGATCGCCCGCGCGCAGCTGCAGCCGCGTCTCCCGCTTGCGCCTCAGCAGCGCCCGGCATCGCGCGCGCAGTTCGTGCAGGCTGAAGGGCTTGGTCATCAGATCGTCGGCGCCGCGGTCAAGGCAGCGCACCCGCGTGTCCACTTCCTGCCGCGCGGTCAGCACCAGCACCGGCAGATTCGGATCTAGTATTCGCACCTCTTCGAGCACCTGCTCGCCATCCTTCACCGGCATGTTCAGGCCGAGAATGGTCAGGTCCGGCAACTCCTGTCGAAATGCCTCCACCGCCGCGCCGCCATCGTAGGCCAGGTGGACGCGATGTCCATCGGCCTCCAGACCTCGGCTCAGGAACTGCCCCAGCGCCTTGTCGTCTTCGGCAATGAGTAATCTCATGAGAGTCCTTCCATCAGCCCGCGCCATGCATCCGCTGCATCTTTCTCTCTGCTGCACTCTCTCTGTCTCCGCCACAAAGCGCCGCGGTGAGCAAGGTTCCCTTCCACCTTCCCGCGTGGGAGAGAGGAACTCAAGGAAGAATAGGGAAAAAGAGGGGGACGGCTTCAGAAACGGTTTCGCGGGAAGCGCGCGTCCATTAATGGGTGCGATGATGCTGGCTTGTGATGGCAGACACAGAAAAACGGCGAGGCCGCCGAGCATCGTCGATCCATCGCCCGCGCTCAACCCCCGCCTTCGACCTTGAGCTGCTCGCGTCAGGCCACCTTTTGCCGCCCCGCTGCCTTCTCTTCGTACATCTTTGCGTCGGCACGGGCCAGCAGTTCCTTCATCTCCTCGCCAGCCGCGTGCGCCGCCAGCCCGATCGACGCATCCACACGTAGCTTGACTTCGCCCGACTTGCCACGCACCGCGTAGTTGCCGCAAATCCATTTGCGCAGCCGCTCGCTCTGCCCTTCAGCCTCCGCCAGCCCGCAATCGAACAACAAAATAAACTCGTCGCCGCCCCAGCGGCCAATCACATCGGTCGCCCGGCAGGCCGACCTCAGCTCCGTGCTGAACTGCTTCAGCAGATCGTCCCCGGTCACGTGCCCATGATCGTCGTTCACCTTCTTGAACCGGTCGATATCGACGATCGCCAGGCAGAACGGCGCTCCCGCTCCCATCCGTTTCTCGATCTGGCCCTCCACATAAAGCCGGCTGCTCAACCCCGTCAGCGCATCGCGCGAGGCGAGCTCCTCGGCCTCCTCAAGCTCGGTCTGATAGCTGGTCACTTGCTCCTTCAGTTGATCCAAAACAGCCTTGCCTTCGGCCGTCATCCGGTCGATCGACGACTTCAGCTCCGACGCACTCTTTTCAATCGAGGCACGAATCTCGGTCAAGTCCTCAAGGCTGGCGATCACCTTCAGCCGCTCCGTCACCTCGGTCATCTGTCCGGCGCATCGCTGGTCGCGAGCGCTCACTGACTCCGCGGTCCGGGCCATCATCAGCAGCATTTCTTTCACTTCGCAGGCCTTTTGCTGGTAGTGCTTCGCCGTCCCTCGGCCCCACCCGCGCAACTGTTCCTTCACGCCGGTATCGGTCGCCGAAAGCGCCGCCGAGCTCATGCCCGTCGAAAGCCCCGACTTGAACTCGCCCAGATGCCGCTTCAGTTCATCTCCCATTCCTGGACACGCATCCAGACTCGCGTGGCCCATTTCAAGCAATGCGGAACCATAGGCGTCGACGACCGCCGGGAGTAGATCGCCCCCAGAAAGCTCCACGGTCGCGCCCGAAGCTGCCTGCTGCGATTCGAGATACTTTTTCAACGAGATCATTGCATCCCCTGGGCTGGCCCGCGCTCCACTCTTGCTCATACACCGCGCATCGAGCTTTATCGGCACGAACTCTGGTTTTGTTCAGTCAGGGACCGCTTCGGTTTTTCAGCCGCCGCGACCGGGAAGCTGTGTCTGTCCCGAGCAGAGAACTTTGCCTTGATCGGAAGGAAATGAGGGAATCCATCATTCAGCCCCATTCCCCCGGCCCAGGATTGCCCCTCGTTTTGTGCTTTTTCCGCAACGTTTATCGAGAATTAACTCATTGGTTTTGTTCACAGTCGCTTGGTAAGGTTACCAAAGTGTATACTGGTGCCTGAAGAGTCCTACAAAAGCGCTATCGCCCTTTCCTAAAAAATCGCTGATTCTGTCGTTGATACATATGAGTAGAAGCGCGGCGCAACGCACGCGCACGACTGGAGTGCCTTGGTTGATTGGAGCAAACTTCCTGATTTGGGAGCCGTCGGGCTCCTCACCATCGCGTTCGCGTCTGTCGTGCGGCGTGGCCGGAAATCGGTCTCGGCCATCTGGCTCACCGGCTGGCTCCTGATCGCAACTCATTTTGCTGCATTCATGTTCCTGGGCGCCCCCGGAAACTGGGCCAGCCTCGCATCGTTCATCGGCCTTGCCGCTCTGGCTTGTGCCGGCGTCTTGTTTATGTGGGCGGCCGTGCCCCATCGCAAGCAGCAGCGCTCCAGCCAATGGATGCTCGCCGTTCTCCTGGCGAACTACACACTCTACTTCGGACTTCTCGTCATCGACCCTGTCGCGTCCTGGGCTTTGACGCCCGTAGCGGTGCTCATCGGCGCCTTGCCGTTCATCGTTTTGATCCTCAGTTGGCGTCAGTTCAGACATCCGCTGCGCTGGGCAATCGTCGCCCTCAACCTGGGCCTCTCGATCTTCCTGTTGATCTTCCAGCAACGGCCCGGCGTGGGCACAATGCTTGCCTTCGAGGCCGTGTTCTTCACCGTCTACTTCGGCTGTGCCATCCATTTCTGGTTCACTTATAGGCGGGCAACCGCGGGAGCGTTCATCACCATCGCCGGCTTCTTCGCCTGGGCGAGCGTCTTCGTGGTAGGACCGTGCATCGCCTACCTCTTTCCCAATCTCCGCCTCGAAAACGAGGTCTGGAATCTGCCCAAGTACATTGTGGCCGTGGGCATGATCATGCTTCTGCTTGAGGACCAGATCGAATACAACAGGTACCTGGCGCTGCATGACGAACTGACCGGCCTGCCCAACCGGCGCCTCTTTCAGGATCGCCTGGCCAGCGCCATCGAGCGCGCGCGCCGCACCGGCTCGCACGTCGCTTTGCTCCTCATCGACCTGAATGACTTTAAGCAGGTGAACGATACCGCGGGCCATCACGCCGGCGACGAACTACTGAAGCACGTAGGCAATCTCTTCACCGGCCGCGTGCGGCGCTCCGACACCGTGGCGCGCACCGGCGGAGACGAGTTCTCCGTGATACTCGAAGAGCCTATGACCCGTGCCGACGCCGCGCGCGTTGGCCGCACCCTCACCCAGCTTCTCGAGGAGCCCTTAACCTTTGACGACCACACAGTGCGCGTCGGCGCCAGCGTGGGCATCGCCGTATTTCCTGACGACGCTGCCGATGCAGAATCCCTGCAGATCGCGGCCGACCTCCGCATGTACGCAGGCAAGAACGCTTCCAAAGAGAGTGGCGGGGAGGAACCACCCAAACCCTTCCCGGTGAAATCGGCTACAGCGACGAAGCACCTGCCCGGCCTTCAAGCTGCGGAATAGTCCGGCCGCCGTGGCCCGCTTTCCCTCCTGAAAAACCGCCTCCAGAATAAACATCTGCAGACACGAAGACCCGGACACTGAGTCCGGGTCTTCTTTTGCTCAATGGAGCAGGTTCTTCATCCCTGCCCGCCGCCGGGTCCACGTCTGCCCCTCCGCCGCCTGCGCCGGTTGTTTGCGCCTGCACCGGCGCTTCCGCCCGGCCTTGCTCCCCCGCTGGAAGGCGGGCCGCCGGCGTGAACAACAGGCGCTCCATCCACGCGGTTGAAGTTCGGCTCGTTCGTCTCGTCGAGTTCCACGCCATTCTCCTCTTCGAAGTCGTCTCCGCCCTCGATCAGAATTGTGCTCTGGTTTGAGCTCGGCTGGCGTTCGTCAAACTCATTGCGCGGCCTTGATGGAATTGGCGCCGCCTTTGCGACAGGCTCCGTATACTCGACTTCTTCCGCCTCTGCCGGAGCCGATTGCGTCAGCTTCGCCTTTTGCTCCTTGATGAGCGCCTTGCGGCTCAGCTTGATGCGATTGCCTTCGATGGCGAGCACCTTCACCATCACTTGGTCGCCCTCGCGCAGCTCGTCCTTCACTTCCTTCACGCGATGCTCCGCGATCTCGGAGATGTGCAGCAGTCCATCCGTTCCAGGGAACAGCTCAACAAATGCGCCGAACTCGGCCAGCCGCACCACCTTGCCCAGGTACGTCTTGCCCACCTCGGGAACAGCAGTCAGATTGCCGATGATCGCCAGCGCCTTCTGCAGGCCCTCGGCGTCGCTCGATGCCACACTCACCTTGCCGGTGTCGTCCACGTCGATCTTCGCGCCCGTCTGCTCCACGATGCTGCGAATCGTCGCTCCGCCCTTGCCAATCAGGTCGCGAATCTTGTCCGTCGGAATCATCACGGTCTCGATGCGCGGCGCATACTTCGAGCGCTCCACGCGCGGCCCATCCAGCACCGCGTCCATCTTGTCCAGCAGGAACAGCCGCCCCTGCCGCGCTTGCTCCATCGCCTGCTGCAAAATCTCGCGCGTCAGGCCGCCGATTTTAATGTCCATCTGTAACGCGGTAATTCCCTTGCGCGTTCCGGCCACCTTGAAGTCCATGTCGCCGTAGTGGTCTTCTGCGCCGGCAATGTCAGTCAGGATGGCGTAGTCGTCGCCTTCCTTCACCAGGCCCATCGCCACTCCAGCTACCGCGCCCTTCAACTTAATGCCGGAATCGAACAGCGCCAGGCTCGCTCCGCACACCGAAGCCATCGAAGAGGATCCGTTCGACTCCAGAATGTCGCTCACGATGCGGATCGAATACGGAGACTCATCGGCACTCGGCAAAACCGCGCTGATGGCGCGCTCTGCCAAAGCTCCGTGGCCCACTTCGCGCCGGCCAACGCCCGTCATGCGACCCGTCTCGCCCACGCTGAAAGGCGGAAAATTGTAGTGCAGCATAAAGTTCTTCCGCTGCTCACCCTCGTAGCTCTCGAGGCGCTGCCCGTCGTCCGCCGTGCCCAGCGTCGCCGTCACCAGCGCCTGCGTTTCACCGCGCGTAAACAGCGCCGATCCGTGCGTCCGTGGCAGCACGCCCGTCTCGATCGTGATCTGCCGAATCTCATCGAACGCGCGCCGGTCGGGCCGGATGCGCTCCTTCGTCACTTGCTCGCGGAACATCCGCTCGCGCATCAGCTCGTAATAGTGCGCCAGTTTTTTCTTCGCAATCGGATCGTCGGCCGGCAGTTCAGCCGCCAGCTCGTCTTTAATAGCTTTGACGAGCGCATAGCTTTCCGTCTTGCCGTGCGCTTTGGTGTCCAGCGCATCCTTCAGCCTGTCGCCGATCTTCGCCTTTAGCTCGCCGTAATAAGCCTCGTCGACTTCTGGCGCAGTGAAAGCCCGCTTCTGCTTTCCAGCCTTGGCCACCAGTTCTTCGATAGCCGCGACAATCTTCTTGATTTCGGTATGCGCAAACTCGATCGCCGCCAGAATGACCTCTTCGGTCTCCTCCTTAGCGCCCGACTCGATCATCACGATGCCGTCCTTATGGCCGACCACCATGATGTTCACAGTGGTGGCCGCGCGCTCAGCGTACGTGGGATTCACGACGAATTCGCCGTTCACGCGTCCCACCCGCACCGCTCCAACGATCGCATTAAACGGAATGTCCGACAGAGCCAAGGCAGCGGCCGCCGCATTGATTCCAATCACGTCAGGATCGTTCTCCTTATCCGCGGAAAGAACCAGCGCGATCAACTGCGTCTCGTTGCGGAATCCATCGGGGAACAGCGGCCGAAGGGGCCGATCGATCTGACGGCAAGTCAGGATCTCCTTTTCGCTTGGCCGGCCTTCGCGCTTGATGAATCCGCCGGGAATGCGTCCGCCGGCGTATGTGTACTCGCGGTAATCCACCGTGAGCGGGAAGAAGTCGATGCCTTCCCGGGGATCGGGAGAAGCCACTGCAGTGGCCAGAACTACGCTTTCGCCGGTGCTCACCAGCGCGGCGCCGGAAGCTTGCTTGGCCATGCGGCCGGTCTCAAAGACCAGTCGCTTGCCGCCGGAAAGCTCGACGGCTACTTCATGTTTCGTAGACATAGTGTCCTCGTTTCGTTTTTTCGCTTGGGAAATTTGTGTAGGGAATGCGCGACTCTAGCGCCGGACCCCTGTCCGGCCGTAGCGCGAGCGTCCACGCCCACACCCTTGCCGCGCGCAACAAACACCTCTGCGCAAGCCCAGGCGTCCTCTTCAGGCCGCCCGGCGCGCCTTGGTCCGGTATTCCATGTTGTATGGGGACCGTAACCAGTGTCCGGTCTAAATGCTTCCGGTTCAATGTCAACTTTCGTCGATTACTTGCGGATTCCGAGTTTGCCGATCACGTCGCGATAGCGGTCCGTGTCGTGCGTCTTCAGGTAATCCAGCAGGCGGCGGCGCTTGCTAACCAGCATCAACAGTCCACGCCGGGATGCGTGATCCTTCTTGTGGGCCTTGAAGTGTTCGGTCAGGTCGTTGATCCGCTCGCTCAGAATCGCGATCTGGACTTCCGGCGATCCGGTGTCCGTTTCGTGGGTTCGGAAGCGTTTGATCAGGTCAGTCTTTTTCTCAATCGCCAGCACGGCGTTAATAACTCCTCATTCTCTCTCGTGTCCACTCTTCAGTGTCTACTGAAAGATTAACATGAACGCTCTCAACCACAAAGCGCACACCTCCTAACCGGCGGCGGTTCAGTCTTGAAAGGACGCAGCTTCACAACTTGCGGAAAAGTCAGCGTTTTGATGGGGCACGACTTGCTTGGGTGGCTTGAGTCGTGCCGTAAAGCGCCGCAAATGACCGCGGGGACTCCAGATCCTGTGATGGTCAATTTTTCAAACAAGTCCACTACAACCTCTGCGCCGCGATCGCCCTCACATCCTGTATAGTGTTTTTCTCCCCCGGGGCCACCGCTTTCCCCACTCGGCCGGAAGATGTTCAGCGAGATCTCCGGTCAATCTCACAACCACGACAACGCAAATAAGGAGGAGCAAATGGCCGATTCATCTCTCATCGGAATCGCGAAACAATCCGTCGGCTGGGCTATCGCGCTGAGTATTCTGTTGATCCTCGCGGGCATTCTGGCGATCGTCGTTCCCCTGGCCGCAGGGATCGGTGTCGCGGTCGTTATCGCCTGGCTGCTGGTGCTCGGCGGCGTGGCGCATCTGGCCATTGCCTGGCACATCCGTTCAACCGGAGGCCTCATCTGGCAGGTTCTCCTTGGACTGCTTTACCTCGCTTTGGCGGTTTACTTGCTGCTTTGGCCGGTCGCCGGCCTCGCCTCGCTTACGCTCCTTCTTGCGGGCTATCTCTCCGTCAAGGGCACTCTGGTGTTGATTCTCGCCTTCCGTATCCGCCACCTTCCAGGCTCCAGCTGGCTTTTCTTCGACGGCATCATCTCCCTGATTCTGGGTGCGATGATCGGCCTGAGCTGGCCATCGAGCAGCGAGTGGGCCATCGGAACTCTGATCGGGATCAGCATGTTCTTCGCGGGAATCACTCGTCTTCCGATGGCGATGGCAGCGCGCCGGACTCTTGCGAAAGCCGCATAGCCGGTCGCACCGCTGCTTGAACGACCGCGGTTCCGGAATTGCTCACCCCAGGCATTCTTCGACCTGGGAACCGCAGAAGCCGAGCGGCATTCTCCTTAATCGAGGTCCCCAGCGGCTCTGCCGCTGGGGTTGCTTGGTCCCTGCATTTCTACTTCCCAATCCCTATTTGTGGTGCATCAA
>PLGG01000017.1:0-137010 GCA_003138515.1 Acidobacteriaceae bacterium
AGTGATTAGTGGGTAGTGGTTAGTGGTTAGAAAGGCGGCGAATCCAGTGGGCAGTGAACGGTGGTCGGTGGTCAGAAAAGCAGGGAATCCAGTGGTCAGTGAACAGTGGTCGGTGGTCAGAAAGGCAGGGAATCCAGTGGTCAGTGAACAGTGGTCAGTGGTCAGAAAAGCAGGGACCCTTCGACTTCGCTCAGGGCAGGCTTCGGGAGCAAGCGAACGAGGGCCCGAGCGAAGGGTTCTGGTTTGGTCGGTTTTTGAGTAGAGGCGGATCATGGAACCATTGTGCGCCAAACGGGGTTAATTATCGGCAAATGGAAGATGCGGAGAATCAGGCACTTAGAGATTTCATGGCTTGACGCCGCGTGAGGTGCACCCCTTGGGTGAGACCGTTTGTTTTTTGACAGGTTGCCGTTGGTTGAAAAATGGTTTTCATTTTGTTGGTTCTCCGGCAGGCTGGGCTGCGGTTGGTGAAGCGGAGGCAGGATTCCCGCATTTGAGGGTATGATGGGGGCGGCGCGCCCTGTTGCACGAGTATGAATGTCGGAGGCATGCGTGAACGAGCCAAGGTACAAGATGCGCATCTCGCGCCTTACGGTTGATAAGCTCGGGGTCAAGCTGTACGACAAGGTTTCCGCCGTCATCGCAGAGCTGGTTGCGAACAGCTACGATGCCGACGCCCCAAAAGTCACGGTCCGTGCCCCGATGGGAGAGCTGTTGGCCACGAAGCATCGGGGCAAGCTCATCGACAAGGGCTATACCATCGAGGTCTCCGACACAGGTTGCGGAATGACACCTGATGAGGTCAACAAATACTACCTAGTTGTCGGCGCAGAGCGTCGCCTAGACGGACGTGGCGACCTAAGCAAACGCTTCAAACGAAAGGTGATGGGGCGCAAAGGCGTAGGCAAGCTGGCTCCATTTGGGATATGCGAGACGATCGAGTTGATCACGGCTGGGGGGCGAAGGGACTTCCGGGGTTGACCAAAGTGGAAAGCCCGCGCGCGGCTATCTTACGGCACATCTAGTATTGGACGGAAACGAGATTCTGCAGCCCGTCGAGACGGAGTACGCGCCGAAGCCCGGCGCATTGGATGGCACCGTCTCTAAGGAGCGGGGGACGAGGGTCATTCTCCGGGATTTTTACCACAGGCACGTGCCAACGATGGACGATTTTAACCGTCAGCTTGCGCAGCGGTTTGGAATCCAGACGGATAACTGGTCGATTGAGCTTGTTGACAACCTGCAGGCCGAAGGCACGCCTGGCGCAAGCACAGTCGTGGGGCTGTTTTCCATTGATCTAATGCCTGGGACTAGGGTCGACCTGACTCCGACGGCCGATGGAGTGATCGCGGGGCGTGTTTTTGGTTCGGATGGCAAATCGCTTCAAGACTACAGCGCCGGATTCACGGTGGACGGCAAGGGCTATCCAATAAGTGGATGGATCGCCTACGCGAAGGAGTCGTACAAAGACGACCTGATGGCGGGAGTGCGTGTTTATTGTCGAGGAAAGATCGCTGCGCAGACGAGCGTCTTTAATCAGCGGGCAGGTTTCACGGGAGAGCACGATGTGCGGTCCTATCTCGTCGGCGAGTTGAGCTGCGATTGGCTCGACGAGGAGGAGGACCTGATACAGACTGACCGTCGCGACATCCTGTGGTCGCACGAGCTCGGTCAGGAGTTCGAACGTTGGGGTCAAGGCCTCGTGAAGAAGATTGGGGCGTTGTCGCGTAACCCGATGCGTGAAAAGGCTTGGGATGTTTTCCGACGCGTTACCAACTTCGAAGAGCAAGTTAAGAAGGAGTTCTCGCTACCGGATCAAAAGGATATACGTAATCGAGCAATGCAGATCGGTAGGCTGTTTGGCGGCGCTGCGCGCCCCGATGAGCTTGCCGATCCCGAACGGGCGGGAGACATTGCACAGTTGAGCCTTATGCTTGCGCCTGTCATCGAGCTCGACGAGAAACTGCGCGAGGCTGCGGACAAAGACAATTCCCTTGGGACGCTCACCGCCCTGCTCCGGGTTGCGCGTGTCGCCGAGTTGGCTTCATTCGGAAGGATAGCCGATGACCGTGTTCGGGTGATTGAGCGGGTACAGGCGCTTAAGGACGATGGAATAAGCCTGGAGCCGGTTTTTCAGGAACTTATCGAAAAGGCTCCCTGGCTGATTAACCCGCAATGGTCGCCTCTCACTGCAAACCAAGCGTTTTCGACGCTGAAGCGCGAGTTTGTGAAGTTCTACAAGAGTAGAACGGGTGAAGAGATTGTCCTAGATGACTTTTCTCCTGGGAACAAGCGGGCCGATTTTGTGATGAGCAACCAGGACTCGGTCGTCCAGATCATTGAAATCAAGCGTCCGGGCCACAAGCTTGATAATGAGGAATTCAAGAGAATCTCAACGTATCACGACCTAATGGATGAGTTTCTTAAGAAACCCGGGAATGAGGAATTCAGAAGGGTTCTTTCGGATTTTCATATCACGCTTGTATGCGATGATCTTGGACTTGATTCGGTTTCGCGAAAGGCATTCGACGGTCTCGTCGCGCGGGGAAAGCTGACGCATGTCACTTGGGAGGTATTCCTGCTTCGGACGAGAAGAATGCATGAAGATTTTCTGAGGGAAGCGGAGCGGCAAAGGAAGAATGCCAATAAGACAATCCAAGATTGACAATGCCCCGGTTGCGGTCGATTTATTTTCGGGTGTTGGTGGCCTCACATTGGGCCTCAAACGCGCCGGATTCAGGGTGGCGGTTGGGGTCGAGATTGAGCCGCATGCCGTATCCACCTACAAGACGAATCACCCAGAGGTCGCCGTCCTGCGGCAGGACATTCGGACGATTACCGGTGCGGCGTTGAAGCGTCTGGCCGGGTCAAAGATTGATTTGCTCGCTGGCTGCCCGCCGTGTCAAGGCTTCTCAAGCCTTACAAGCAAGTGGCGCAGGGAGGATTCCAGGAATGAGCTTGTCGGCGATATGGCGCGTCTCGTCGAGGAGGCTCGCCCACGCGCCGTGATGATGGAAAACGTTCCCGGGCTCGCTGATCGAGGTAAGCCGCTCTTCGATGAGTTCGTGCGTCGGATAGAGAAATTTGGGTACAAGGTCTCCTGGGCGGTCCTTCAGTTGGCGGATTACGGGGTGGCTCAGAACCGGCGGAGGCTTGTCCTCCTCGCGGGCAAAGGATTCCATATCCCTCTGCCGGAACCAACGCACTCTATTGATGGGTCGAGAGGCCTTCCTCGTTGGCGCGTCGTACGCGATGTCATCTCGGGCAGGCCAAGGCCGGTGGAACTTCGCTACGCTAACGAGCACGGGGGGCCGAGCGAATTTGGCTGGCATGTTGTGCGGACCCTGTCTGAGAACAACTCTAAGCGTCTGCGAAACGCCCGCGCCGGGAAGCAACGCTTCGAGCTGCCAGAGTCCATGCGCCCGGATTGCCATAAGCAGAGCGAAAAGGGGTTCGGCAACGTTTATGGACGGATGAGATGGAATCGCATATCGCCGACGATCACCGGTGGATGTACGACACTCAGTAAGGGGCGGTTCGGTCACCCCCAACGAAACACAACAATTTCCGTCCGAGAGGCTGCTGCAATTCAGCAGTTCCCGGAGAACTATATCTTTGATTGTCCTTACATGGATTACGTCTGCACGATGGTGGGCAATGCCTTGCCGTGCGGGTTCGCAGAAATTGCCTCCGCCGCATGCGATTCGGCGATCAAGGATCGCGAGCAACGCCTCGGGCGCTCAGGGGGAGGCATTGCGCCTGGACTCGACCGCCCGGGCGATTCGATTCAACGTCGAGGGATGCGAAACGGCGCACTCCTTGACACGTAATACGGTCCACCCAGATCGACGCAGGCGCCTCGCGACCTGAATATCCCGGCCTTTGTTGTATTCAAATTTCTCCACCCAGAAGCGGCGATTGGTCTTAGGAATCTTTTTACAGCTGCATCCGTGCCAGAAGCAGCCGTCAACAAATACCGCGATCATAAGACCAGGCCATGCGAAGTCCGGGCGGCCCAGGATGGGCCAGTGTTTTCTGTATCCTCGAATTCCGTCCGCCCACATTGCCCTTGCGAGGGCCACTTCGGTCGTGAGATTGCCCTCTGGCCGGATCGACGCCATGATGCGCGAGCGAGCTTCCCTCGAGATGCGATCCAAAAGTGCCTCTACGCGATGTCCCAGCCTGGGTGTTGCACATATCCATTTTAGGAGCAATTCTGGCCAGCCGCATACGAGGGGTGACTTGTAATTTTAAGTCGGCAATCGTCCTGCAATTTGTGGGTAGGTAGCGGAGAACAGGGACCAGGGATCAGAAATTAGAGATGCAGGCGTGGAGAGGCACGCCTGAGGTTGAGACCGTACGGTTACTTGCCCGTATATTCCTGGAACAGGTCAGGGAACTCCTTGCGGAGGGCCTCGATCTTGGGCCGGTCGCAGACCAGGATGTACGGATTGCCGGGATGATGCAGGGTCAGGGTCGAGGGGGGAGAGCAGGCGTCAGGTTTCAGGCTTCAGGTGTCAGGTGTCAGAAGACAGGGGCCAGGGTCCGCGTCACGTTTTGTTTTTTACGGGGAAGCGCACGAAATGCAACCACAGGTCCTTCGACTCCTTCGCGCCTCGCCTCGCTCGGTGCTCAGTCGCTCAGGATGACAACTTGTCGGGTTTGATGGGGCAATGGCTGAATTCGTGATTTCGCTTGATGCAGAACGGCCACCCCGGAGGGTGGCCGCTTTGGTTTGGAATGTCGTGAGAAGTTTAGCGTTCGCCCTTGCGCCAGTTGACCAGGTCGCCGAGCGTGGTGGTGGAGCTGGAGACCGGCTGTTTGTGTGGCTCCCGCCTGGAGTCTGGCCTGGAGTCCGGCCTGGAGTCTTGCCTTGAGCCGGAACTTTCGCGGGCAGGGTGATCAGCTTCCTGGCTGCTGCCCGTGCGCAGGCTGAGGCCGACTTTCTTTTCTTCGACGTTGATCTTGATGATCTTGAAGTCGTTCTCCAGGCCCTGTTCGAGCGCGGAGTGGCCGTCAACAGGATCGCCGGCTTCGGAGATGTGGCAGAGACCCTCAACGCCCTCGGCAATTTCGACAAAGGCGCCGAATTGCGCGGTGCGCAGGATCTTGCCATGAACGACGTCGCCGACATGGTGCGTGGCGAAGAAGCTTTCCCAGACATCGGGCTGCAACTGCTTGATGCCCAGCGAGAGGCGGCGGTTCTGCGGCTCGACGCCGAGAACGACAGCCTTTACTTTTTCGCCCTTCTTGACGATTTCAGAGGGGTGCTTGACGCGCTTGGTCCAGCTCAGGTTGGAGACGTGGACGAGGCCGTCGATGCCATCCTCGATTTCGATGAAGGCGCCGAAGTCAGTGAGGTTGCGGACGCGGCCCTCGACGATAGCGCCGATGGGATACTTGTCGCTGAGGCTTTCCCAGGGGTTCTCGAGGAGCTGCTTCATGCCGAGGGAGATGCGGCGGTCGGCGGGATTGACGCTGAGAACAACGGTGTCAACCTCGTCGCCGGGCTTGACGAGCTTGGAGGGATGCTTGAGGCGCTTGGACCAGGTCATCTCAGAGAGGTGAACCAGGCCTTCGATGCCCTGCTCAAGCTCAACGAACGCGCCGTAGTCGGTGACCGAAAGAACGCGGCCGTGAACCTTGGCGCCGACGGGATAACGCTCCGTGGCGTCGAGCCAGGGATCGGGCGTCAACTGCTTGAAGCCGAGCGAGACGCGCTGCTTATCTTTGTCGAATTTGAGCACCTTGACTTGAATCTCGTCGGCAACGTTGACCAGGTCGCGGGGATGAGTGAGGCGTCCCCAGCTCATGTCGGTGATGTGGAGAAGGCCATCGATGCCGCCGAGGTCAACGAACGCGCCGTAGTCGGTGAGGTTCTTGACGGTGCCGGTGAGGATCGCGCCTTCTTCAAGGTGCTCCATGGTGGCCGAGCGCTTGGAGTTCTGCTCTTCTTCCAGGATTTCCTTGCGGCTGACCACGACGTTGCCGCGCTTTTTATTGAGCTTGATGACGCGGACTTCGATCTGCTGGCCGAGGTAGGTGTCGAGATTGCGCACGGGGCGAATCTCAAGCTGCGAGCCGGGCAGGAAAGCCTTCATGCCGATGTCGACGGTGAGCCCGCCCTTGACGCGGCTGACAACTGTGCCGGTGATGGGCGTCTTGTCGGTGGCTGCCTTCTCGATGGTGTCCCACACGCGGAGGCGCTGGGCCTTCTCGTAGCTGACGAGGTAGCCGCCTTCGGCTTCTTCGCGCTCGATGACGACGTCAATGATGTCGCCGGGCTGGAACTTAACGGCGCCGGTGTGGTCGAGAACCTGCTCGAGAGGTATGAGGCCTTCGGACTTGAGGCCGACATCGACGACCAAATACTTCTCTGTCTGCTTCTCGACTTTGCCGGAGACAATTTTGTCTCCATAGGCCTCAACAGCGGCGGCTTCAGCGGCCTGCTCACGCTCAAAGGCGGCCAGAGCCTCGGAGAAATCGTCGGCTGGCTCGGAGGCGTGTGCGGGGGCACGAGGCGCAACGGCTGAGGCCGGCGCGGGCTCGGTGGCGTGAGTCGGCGTGGACTCGGCTGCCGGCGGCGCGGCAATTGCAGCGGGCAGGTCGGCGTGAGTCGCAACGGCTGGAACCGGCGCCAAGGGCGCGGGCGCTTCGACAACAGGCGCTGATGTCTCGACGACTGGTGCAGGCGTTTCGGCGACAGGCGCGGATGTCTCGACAGTTGGCGCAGGTGTTTCGACAACTGCCGCGGGCGCATCGGCGACTGGTGCGGGTGTCTCGACAACTGGCGCAGGTGTTTCGACAACTGCATCGGGCGCGGCCGGAATTTCAGGAGTGGTTGGGAGTTCGAGTGTTGCTGCCTGAGCGACAGGCTCGGTTAGGGCATCGGCGTCCAGTGGGGATGCATCGACAACTTCAGAGTTGTCAATATTCGAGGTGGAGAGGTTGGACGTGGATTCGAACGACGGATGATCAAGCTCCGTCGCAGGGTCAAGGGTTGGGGTTTCCAATTCGGTGTTCAGGGTTATGCTCTCGGTTTCTGGATTGAGGACGTTTGCCATTACAGGCTGCTCCGGGACTATGCTCCGGCGACGGATTGCTCCAGCCGCTGGGTGGCTCCCACGCCGCAATTCCGCGTTCCGGTCGCCTTCAGTCCCATGACTTGCCCTCGCGCCGCGTGACGCGCCGGTTTGTCTTCCACAGGAAAGGCCGTCCCCAACTTGTTGCACTGGGGTAAAACACGGCGGGTTTCCTTGGGAAACGCCGGCAGGCAACGGCATGCTGGGAGGGCGGCCGCAACTCACTGCTGGAATCCGCGCAGGAAGCTACCCTTTGAGTGTAGCAATCTCTGCAATCGAGCGTCAATCGAGTTGGTCGAAACAAAAGACTTAGGCAGACGGGTTCGGTGTGGTGCGGCGCGGGGAGTGCTGGGCGCCGGCAGTTTGCAGAACCTTGGGCGGCAGAATTTGGCGGGATGCGCGCGAGGGTGGCGAGCGCGCAAGCCGTCATGCGACCGCTGGCAAAGACGGGCGCTGAAACCCTTCTATACTGAATCGGACAATATTGGATCGAATCGGCCGGATCGGATTGCGATGGATCACCTTTGGACTCCCTGGCGCTTTGCTTACGTCACCTCGACGGAGAGCGCGGCGCGGCGCGGCGTGCCTGCGGCTCTGGATGCGTGGCCCGGCGACCTGGGCTGCGTTTTTTGCAACCTGATGGCGGCGATCGATTATGCGATCGCAAACGGAATGGATCGCGAGAAGGCCGAGGCGGCAGGCGGGCTGGTTCTGCGGGCGAAGCACTGTTTCATTTGCCTGAACGCGTTTCCGTATACGTCAGGGCACGTGATGGTGATGCCCTACGCGCACCTGGATCGGCTGGCCGCGCTGACGCCCGAGACGGCGCACGAACTGATGGACCTGACGCAACGAACCGAGCGCGTTCTGGAGCGGCTCTACACGCCGCATGGTTTCAATTTTGGAATGAACGTCGGCCAGGCCGCTGGTGCGGGCGTGGCGGGACATTTGCATCTGCACGCGATGCCTCGTTGGATCGGAGACACGAGCTTCACCACCACCGTGAGCGAGACACGCGTTCTTCCTGAAGATCTGGAAACGACTTGGAAGCGGATGCGGGAGGCGTTTGGGGAGATACAGGGACCAAGGGACCAAGGGAACCAGGGACCAGGGATTTAGGGAGTAAGGGACTGAGTGCCGCGCGGGTCTTTGCCGAATCAGCAAATGAGCCAATATCTTTTTGCGTATGGGACGCTGCAGCCGGGTCTAGCGCCGGCGAAGATTGCGCGCGTGGCGGCGAAGCTGCGGCCTGTGGGCGAGGGATTCGTGCGCGGAGTGCTCTACGATCTTGGAGGCTACCCCGGCGCCGTGGCTGATCCGAATGCGAAGGGCAGAATTGTCGGGACGGTGATGGAGCTGCCGGAGGACGAGAGCGTTCTCGAGCGGCTCGACCGGTACGAGGGATTCGATCCGAAGACGCCGGAGACGAGCGAGTATATTCGCGAGCGGCAGGCTGTGGAGTTGAAGACAGGCGGCACGGTGGAGTGCTGGTTCTACCGGTACAACCGTAAGCCGCGGGATAGGACCCAAGTCGAGAGCGGGGCGTGGGGGAGATAAAGCAGCTTCTAGCTTCTAGCCTCTAGCCTCTAGCTTCATCTGAGTCAGGTTTGGGCTCTTGGTATTCCACCCATGGCGCGATGGGACGGCGCCACGGAGGGGCAAGTCCGTCGATGCAGCTACTCTGAGCTCACAGCCCCAGCTCGCTCGCGCGCTTTTTCATGGCCTCAATGCAGAAGGCGATGTGGGCGTCGAGGTCGACGCCTAGCTCGGATGCGCCCTGCACGATGTCTTCGCGGTGAACGCCGCGGGCGAAGGCCTTGTCTTTCATTTTCTTCTTCACGCTGGAAACTTCGACGTCGGCGATGGATTTGGTGGGCTTGACCAGGGCGCAGGCGGTGAGGAAGCCGGCCAGCTCGTCGCAGGCGAAGAGGACTTTGGCGAGATGAGTTATGCGCGGCACTCCGGAGTAGAGCGCGTGGCCGAGGATGGCGGCGCGGAGCTCCTCGGGCCAGCCCAGCCGCTCCAGTTCGCGAACGCCGACGAAGGGGTGCTCTTCGGCGGTGGGGTGGCGCTCGTAGTCGAAGTCGTGGAGCAGGGCGGTGGTTGAGTAGAGCTGGATGAGCGCGGCACTTGCTTCGCCCTCCAGGCCGAGGCGGGCGGCTTCCTGCTCGCCGTAGGCCACGACACAGGCTTCCACTGCCAGCGCGTGTTTGCGCAGACTTTCGCTCTGGGTCCACTCGGTGAGCAGTTGCCAGGCCTGTTCGCGCCGGCCCAGATCCCTTGCAATGCTCATGTCACTAGCATCTCCGTATCTGCTGCTTTCCAAAGCTTTGAGGATTCAGCAGCGACTCATCGGCGTCCCTGGTGGAAAGAGTCTGGCTTGGGGTGATCATAGCAACGAGTTTCCGCCCTCACCACGCTAACCTGCTGAAATGCCATAAATTACCCGAGAATGTGTCTTCCGGCTGGATAAGGAATCAGAGTAGTCAACTGGAGGAATCAGAGTAGTTAACACCACATATATGGTTGTATGTTCTTTATATACACAATATATAGAATTCACAGTAATGTGTGAGTCGCTGGAACGAAATGAAGGAGAATAATTCAATTGCACTTCCTCCAGATGATTTTATAATTCGCTACAGCGAAATGTGTGGACAGAATTCGGATTATGTATTAAACTCCCTTCTAACTGCCGGAGGGAGATTTTCATGCTGCAGATCTCAGGCGACGGGGTGATCTATCTGATCGTGGGCGTGCTCACGATTTTTGCCATGCTGATAGTCCCACTCATCAAGTCGAAAAAATAATTCGTCGATGAGCCTCGAAATGACCTCTTGGGAATACGACGATGGCGCGCGTCGTCCGATGTGGGTTGGCGAGAGTGGCGCGACGAGCCGCACGAGAAGCGTTTACGTCGAGGCTCGCTTGGCCCTTCCCACCTTGGAACTTGTTGACTGCTTTGGTTCGCGAATCTTCGGGTTTTCCCGGCTCGTGTGGGTGTTTTTTCGGTTTGACCCTGAATTTCTACTTGACAATTATGGTTCACTTCATGGAAAGTAGCACCAATCACAGTGCAGCGATGCACTTGGAGTCCCACGCTCTGGCACTCCGCGCATCCCAAATGGCAACTTCTATCGTTAGCGTGGAAACACGCGAAGTGGTGCGGTGTGAATACTGCAGGCTTATGCAGTACAGGACCACCAACTCTCTATGCAGAAAATGCCACAGGCCCCTCGATATTGAGGAGCCAGTGTATCTGGCCCCGCGGCTGGTAACCAGCCAGCCTGTGCCAGTCAGTGGCGGCGCCGGCATGCAGGTGGCCTCGCAGGTACGCGAGCTGCGCCGGGCGCGCCACCTGAGCCAGCGGCAATTGGCGGGACGGATGCAGGTGCCCCGGACCTACATTTCAAAGATCGAAAACGGCAAGGCGATTCCGACGCTGGGCTCGCTGGAGCGGCTGGCCACGGCCCTTGGCGTGGAAATGCGACAACTGGTTCGCGATGAGCGCAGCCGCCGCGATGAAGAAGTGGAAGCAATCCTGGGCGACCCATTCCTGGCTGAAGTGGCCGAGCTGTTGCCGCATCTGGACTCGCTGCACCGGACGCTGTTCTTCGGCGCCGTGAGGGACGCGTCGACGGGCCGGCGTCGCACCGCGTAGAGGCTCGGCGGGGGCGCTAGTCGCACAGGAAAGCTTCGCAGGAGCTTCCGCCGCCGGGCGGGAGCGGGCACGCTCACCGGTGGACTTCCCTATTTTGGCAAGGCGGTGGAGTGCCATTTTGGCAAGGCGCTGGACAGTTGCGGTTCGTTGGCGCGGCCGCGATTTGCGGGCCCGGCGCCAGCGTGGCTGTGCATTGCAGAATTCCCCAAAATGCTTTACGGTCGATGGTGTGACTCCCCGGATCCGGCCGAAGGCGTCTCGTATGCGGGCCGGAAGTTCGTTCACGGATTGAACGGCCTCTATCCCGTACCGTGCGTGAACTCCGTCGGCGCCGCTTCGGGATGCTCACCGGGCTCCCGCGTGGAAAGCGCAGATGCAATCTACAATCGATTCCTTGTCTCCATCTCCCACATTGCGCATCGATGAGTTGAGCCCAGAGGAGCGCGCCGTCTATGCGACGCTGAAGCCGGAGCGCCTGCCGCGGCATGTAGCCATCATCATGGACGGCAATGGCCGGTGGGCCAGCCGGCGCTCGCTCAAGCGGTTTGTTGGTCACCAGCAGGGAGCAAAGACTGTGCAGCAGGTGACGGAAACAGCCAGCCGCATCGGGTTGCCGTGGCTGACACTTTACGCGTTCTCTCTGGAAAACAATTTGCGGCGGCCAAGAGCCGAGGTCAGCTTCCTGATGCGCCTGCTGAAGACCTACCTGGAAAGCAACGTGGAGCGCATGAGAGCGAATAATATCCGCTTCCGGTGCATCGGACGGACGCACGAATTGGCGCCCGATGTTCAGGAAAAGATGCGCTGGGTGGAGGAGACGACGGCGGAGAATACCGGCACTACGCTCACGCTGGCCTTGAACTACGGCGGACGTTCGGAACTGGTGGACGCCTTCCGCGGGCTGGTGGTGGAGCTGAAGCAGAAGCACCTCGGCCCGGAACACATCACGGAAGAAGACATTCACCGGCACCTCTACACGGCGCACATGCCCGATCCCGATCTGCTCATCCGGACTTCGGGAGAGCAACGCATTTCGAACTTCCTTCTGTGGCAGATCGCCTACACCGAGATCTTCGTGACGGAGCGATACTGGCCGGACTTCAGCGGGGTTCACCTGCTTGAGGCTATCGCGAACTTCCAGTGCAGGGAGCGCCGCTACGGCGCGATCGGCGAGGACGGCGGCGAAGTGGAAGAGGATCCCGACCGCATCCGGATTGCGGTGAGCTGAAGGGGCTTTCAGCTCTGGTCGCGACCGGGCCCGCCAAATCTTCCGTAACCAATGCCTTCCGGCCCCGGCGGTGTATTCTCAACGCTGAATGAAACGCGTTATCACTGCTGCTGTTCTGATTCCAATTGTCCTCGTTCTGGTGTTTCTTGGGCCCCGTTGGCAGTGGCTGTTTACGCTGGCGGTGGCGGCGGTAGCGGCGCTCGCAGGTTGGGAATACATGGACCTGAGCCGGCGCTGCGGAGCGAACCCGCCGCGGGTTGCGACCATGGTGGCCCTGCTGGCGCTGTTTGCCGTCGACTTTGAATGGCCCGACCTGACCCCGGCTCTCTTTGGAATTCTTGGCCTGGGTCTGCTGGTCTATTGCACCTTCTTTAAGCCGGTTGAGGAAACGATTGCGGACGCTTCGGCGTCGATTTTTTGCCTGCTGTACACCGGTCTCACGCTGATCGCGTTACCGACGCTGCGCGAGCAAGCCAATGGGCCCTCGCTGGTGGCTTTCTTGCTTTTCGTGGTGTGGGCGGGAGACACGGCGGCTTATTACGCAGGCCGCGCGTGGGGACGGCACAAGATGGCGCCCAAGCTGAGCCCTGGCAAAAGCTGGGAGGGAGCCATCGCATCGGTCGCCGGAAGCGTGGTGGTTGCCGCGGCGCTTGTGAGCCTGGCGACTGTGATGCAGGAGCCATCGAACTCGGCCATCGTTTCCTGGCTGGAGCGCGTTTTTCCATCGGCAGTGCTGTCCTATCCCGACGAGATTTGGTATTGGGTGGGACTGGCCGCTGTGATCAACGTGGCTGGCCAGGTGGGCGACCTGGCCGAGTCGGCGCTGAAACGGTCGGCCGGGGTGAAGGACTCAGGCAGCCTGCTGCCGGGGCACGGGGGAGTTCTAGACAGGATTGATGCGTTGCTGCTGGCTGGCCCGGTGCTCTGGTACGCGCAGGTGATTCACCAGAGGTTCTAAAATAGACTCAAGCCGCCTTGAAAAGACTCGCCATTCTCGGTTCTACCGGCTCCATCGGGCAGAGCACACTTTCCATTGTTGAGCAATTTCCTGAGCGCTACGCAGTGGCATCGCTCGCCGCTGGGCGCAACGTGGACGAAGCTTTTGCGCAGGCAGTGCGCTGGAGGCCGCGGGTGGTGTCGCTGGCTACGGCCGAGCTGGCCGGCGAGCTTTCGGCGCGGCTGCGCAAGGCAGGCGTCTCCGGGGTCGAGGTGGCGAATGGGACTGCGGGCACGATTGCCTGCGCGACGCTGCCTGAAGCCGACTTTGTGGTTTCGGCCATTGTGGGCGTGGCGGGGCTGGAAGCAACTCATGCGGCTATCCTCAAGGGAAAGCCGGTGGGGCTGGCCAACAAGGAGTGCATGGTGGCGGCCGGCGAGATTCTGACCGCGGCGGCGCGCGAGCGCAACGTGCCCATTCTGCCTATCGACAGCGAACACAATGCCGTACACCAGTGCCTGCGCGTGGGCGAGCACAATGAGGTGAAGACGATCTGGCTGACGGCTTCGGGCGGGCCGTTCCGCCAGCTCCCTCTCGACCAGTTTGAAAGCATCACGCCCGAGCAAGCGCTGAAGCACCCAACGTGGGTGATGGGCCGACGCATCACCATCGACTCGGCGACGATGCTGAACAAGGGGCTCGAGGTCATCGAGGCCTGCCGGCTGTTCGACGTGACGCCAGCCCAGGTGCGGGTGACCATCCATCCCCAATCGACCGTACATTCGATGGTGGAATTTGTGGATGGGTCGATCATGGCGCAGATTTCGGTGACCGATATGCGGCTGCCGATTTTGTACGCGCTGGCGTGGCCGGAGCGGCCCAAATCCACGCTGACTTTCGACCTGGCCGCGCTGCGGCGCCTGGATTTCGAGGAGCCGGACTTCGAGCGCTTCCCGTGCCTGCGGCTGGCCTTTGAAGCGGCCGAAAAGGGGGGAGCGCACTCGATTGCGCTGAATGCGGCCGACGAGGTGGCGGTAGGGGCCTTCCTCGAACGTCGTATTCCGTTTACGGGCATCCCGCGTACAATTGAAAAAGTACTCGCGGCAACCCCGGAGGCCCACCCGGCAACCATTGCGGAGGTGCTTGCCTCCGACGAGGAAGCGCGAGAACTGGCCCGGGCACTGCTCGCGCAATCTCAATAAACGCATGCCGGATGGCTGCGCTTAGCCGAAGGAAACACTCGCACAACGATGCATGACTTTCTGGTATCTGCCGCTGCATTTATCGTCCTTGTCGGCGCGATCATCGTGGTGCACGAGGGTGGTCATTTCATCGTAGCCAAGCTCTGCAGGGTTCGTGTCGAGGCATTCGCCATCGGCTTCGGTCCGCGCCTGTTCGGCTTCAAGATCGGTGAGACGGAGTACAAGGTCTGCCTGCTGCCGCTGGGCGGCTTTGTGAAGATGACCGGAGAAACCGAGTCCGGGCTCACCGGCAGCCCGTCCGACGGCCAGGAGCCGGTCAACGACCCGGGTGCATTCACCGCCCACCCGCGGTGGCAGCGCATGCTGATCGGACTTGCCGGCCCAACCTTCAACATTCTGCTGACGCTGGGGTTGATGTGGTTTTATTTCGCCTTCATCAACGAGGTTCCGGCGGCGACAGTAAAGACCACGAGCGTTGAATGGGTTACTCCGGGCTCGGCGGCGGCGACGGCCGGGATCGAGACCGGCGATGTGATTGTGGGCTTCGACAACGTCAAGAATCCGGACTGGGAGATTGTGTATGACCACATCCGGTTGAACGCCAATCAAGTGGTGCCCATGGCGGTGGAGCGTGGGGGAAATACGCTGCAACTGAGCCTGCGCGTGCCGGCCATCGCCAAGAGCGACGAGTTTGATCTGACCGACGCGGGGATTTCACCGCAGTATCTCCCCGGGCCGATTGCGGTGGCGGAGGTGCAGCCGGGCTTGCCCGCCGAAGAGGCTGGGCTGCGCGGAGGCGATTCCATCGAGGCCGTCGACGGCCAGGCGTTCCATTCCGTGAATACGCTGCTGGCATATATGCAAGCAGGGAAGGGCAAGCCGATAACGCTGACCGTGCTGCGCAACGGGGCGAATCTGCAAATTACGGCCACGCCGACGAAGCTCGATACGAGATGGATGCTGGGCTTCTCGACGACCCAGATTCCCATCCGCGACGAGCCCTTGTCGCTGGTTTCGGCCGCCGGGAAGTCACTGGGCTTCTTCAAGAACAATTCGCTGCTTGTGGGCGAGGTGCTGAACCGGCTGTTTACACACAGGCTCTCGGTGACGCAGATGATGGGGCCGGTGGGAATTGCCAAGGCGGCCGGCGAGGCCGCCCAGATGGATGGCTGGTATCCGAAGTTCGGACTGGCCAGCGAAATCAGCCTGCAACTGGGGATTCTGAATCTGATGCCCTTCCCGATTCTCGATGGAGGCATGATTCTGCTTCTGCTGATTGAAAGCGCGCTGCGCCAGGACATCAGCTTGGTGATCAAGGAGCGAATCTACCAGGCGGCATTTGTGGTGCTGATGGCCTTCATCGCTTTCACCATCTTCAACGACGTGAGCAAACTGGAACTGTTCAGGCACGTCAAGCCGTAAAAGCAGGGGTCAGGTTTCAGGGGTCAGGGGTCAGTTGCTGCGGCTGCGCGCGGAATGTCTCTGAGACCCGACAAATAACAGATGAAACCTGGAGCGAGAATGCCGGTCACAACCGAGGTGCGGGTGCGGTATGCCGAGACCGATCAGATGGGCATTGTTTACTATGCCAACTACCTGGTCTGGTTTGAGCTGGGCCGCGTAGAACTGCTGCGCTCGCTGGGGCTTGCTTACAGCCGCCTGGAGACCGATCACGGATGCATTTTGCCGGTGATCGAAGCGCGGTGCCGCTATCGCGCGCCGGCGCGCTACGACGACGAAATCCTGATCGAGACGCGGCCTGCGATGATGCGCGGATCGGTGCTCAAGTTCGCCTATCGTATTCTGCGCAAAGCCGCCGAGGGCGAAGAGCAAACGCTGCTGGCCGAAGGCGAGACGGTGCACGTGGTCTGCGACGACCAATTGCAGCGCAAACCGTTACCTGAAAAATATGCGGCGGCGCTGCGGGTTTTGATGGAAGAAGGCCAAATCTAACCAGTTCTGCGAGAACGTGGCGCCGTGCTCCGTTTGGCGGATTCTGCTGCGCTAGCCGATCTCAATTCCGGCAGAGGGGAACTTGAATTTCTGGTCCGACGCCATGCGCTCCGCGCGGTATTTCAGGCAGGCTTCAATCTCATCCGGAATCAGGACGCGGTAGAGTGTGCCGTCGCGGTTGGGTTCGCCTTCCTTGCGGATGGCGCCGATGGTCTCGAGAGCGCGCAGCGTGTCCTGCACCTTTCCCAGCGAGACCGGGTTCTCATCGAGTTGCGAGTAGGAAGATTTGACGACGGCCGTGCGCAACTGGCGCGTGCTGACGCGAAGATGAGGATCGCCGTCTTTGGCGATGGAGTGCCGGAAGAGAAACCAGTAAAACGCGGCGTCGTAGGGGGAGAGCTGCGGTTGCAGGTCGTCGACGATCTGCTGAATGATGAGCGGCAGTTCCTGGGCGGAGGAGTCGCGATCTCGCGGCGTGAGAGCGTTGGGCTCCGACTCAAGCTCATTCAGGAGCTGGCGTATCTTGTCGATTCTCTGGTTCACGTTGCAGAGAATTCTACGCTGAATTCCTGGAAATGGGCGCAGAATCGATGTTCAGCGAAGGACGACGGCCAGAGCGAAGCCGTCGAGGCCCTTGACGCCTACGGTCTGCAGGGCGACGGCGCACAGGCGCGGCTCGGCGGCCATCATTTCAAGGCAGCGGCGCGTGCCGACAATGTCGGGCTTGGAGCTTTTGGCTTCAAGGACGCTGCCCTGACGAGCGATGTTATCGACAACGATCACAGTCCCGCGGCGCGAGAGCTTGAGCGCCCACTGGAGATAGTGCGGGTTGTTCTCCTTGTCGGCGTCGATGAAGATCAAGTCGAATGGACCGGCGCCGGAGGCGTTCAAGACGGGAAGGCTCTCGAGGGCGGGGCCGACGCGAATGTCGACACGGTTGAGCAGGCCGGCGCAGTGCAGATTGGCGCGAGCCACCTCTGCGTGCCTGGGGTTGAATTCGAGCGAAATAACGCGTCCGCGTTTGGGCAACGCGCGCGCCATCCAAATGGTTGAGTAGCCGCCGAGGGTGCCGATCTCGAGCACGCGCTTCGCCTGCGTCATCTGAATGAGGACCTGGAGAAACTTGCCCTGAAGCGGGGAGACATCGATGGCCGGAAGACGCGCCTTGCGGTTGGCCTTCACGGCAGCTTCGAGCTTTTCATCGGAGGGCGCCAGCAGATCGCCGAAGTAGCGGTCGATCGAGGCCCACAACGGCTTTCCGGCAGTTTTCCGCGGCATCTACTTCTCCCGCGCCACGACAAAATCGGGGACCCAGAGTAGCGCGCGCTTGAATTCGCTGTCAGTGAGCGGGGCGAGAGCCTGGCGCGATTGCTCGGCGTAGCGGTCGGCAGCAGCCATGGCGTATTCGACCGAACCGTTGCGGACCAGAATCTCGCGAATCTGCTGGCGGCTGACATTCTCAAAGCTGCGGTCGTCGAGAACGCGCCGGATGGCCTTGCGGTCGGACGCGGTACCGTGGTCGGCGGCATGAACAACGGCCAAGGTGGCTTTGCCTTCGCGCAGGTCGCTGGCCACAGGCTTGCCGAGAACCTCTTCGGTGGCCGTCAGGTCGAGGACGTCATCGACGATCTGGAAGGCCAGGCCCACAGCGCGGCCGAATGCGCCCAGGCCGGACTCCTCTGCTTCGGTGGCGCCGGCCAGGATCGATCCGAGACGCATGGAAATCGAGAAGAGGCACGCGGTCTTGCGGAAGATGAGGTCGTAGTATTCAGCCTCGGAGACCATCTTGCCGAGCTTTTGAATCTGCAACAGCTCGCCCTCGACCATCTGCTGCGTAAGGCTGATGAGCAGATCGAGAATGCGCAGGTTCCGCTCTTCGAGCGCCACTCTGAAAGCCTGCATGTAAAGCCAGTCGCCGGCCAGGACGCACTTTTCGTTGCCCCAGGTGGTGTTGGTGGATGGGCGGCCGCGGCGAGTATCGGCGCCATCGATGATGTCGTCGTGGACCAGCGTGGCGGTGTGCACCATTTCGACGACCGCGCCGAGGCGGATGGCACTCGGACCAAAGAAATCCAGTTGATGAGCGGCAAGCAGCAGGAGCGACGGCCGGATGCGTTTGCCGCCGCCTTCGCGCAGGTACTCGGCGATCTCAGTGATGGTGCTGACGCTGGAGGCGGCGTCGCGGCCCAGTTCCTGCTCTACCGCGACAAGGTCCTCCCGCAGCAGCTCAAAGACCTCTCGCGCCGTGGGTATGGTGAAGGTGCTCAAAGTGCTCCGATTTTAATGCATCAACAGGGGAAATGGCGACTTGTTTTGCGCAACGGGCCGGTCGAAATCGCTGCGGCGGATTGTTGAGACCGGGGCGGTAACTTCGCTCCGGTCAATTGGTGCGATAGTTCGTGAATTGCAACTCCAGCCCCAAGTCTTTGGCGCGCAGCAGGGCAATAATTGTCTGCAACTCGTCGCGGTCCTTGCTTGAGATTCTTACGGTGTCGCCCTGAATGCTGGCCTGCGCCTTCTTTTTCGAGTCTTTCACGAGACGCACGATTTCTTTCGCCTTCTCTACGGGGATGCCCTGCTGCAGGCTGATCTTCTGACGCACGCTCTGGCCGGAAGAGGGCTCGATTTTGCCGTAGGTTAGATTCTTGAGCGAGACGCCGCGCTTGACCAGCTTCTGCGCCAGGATGTCCTTGACTGCCTCCAGCTTGTATTCGTTGCTTGAGGCCAACTGGATTGCGTCGTGGCCCTCCAGGCTGACCTCGGAGTGGGTATCCTTCAGGTCGAAGCGCTGGCGAATCTCTTTCACCGCCTGATCGATGGCGTTGCGGACTTCCTGAATGTCCACTTTGCTAACGATGTCGAATGAGTTTTCCTGAGCCATGGCTTTCTCGTCCTCAAATTGCTCGGCGGGCTGCCGCCGGAAGTGCCTCTATCAGTTTCCCACGTCTTGCCCGAGGTGAAACAGGCGGAAGAAGTTTGTGGTGGTCGCAGCGGCGATTTCGTCCGGTGTGACGCTGAGGAGGCCGGCCAGAACCTGAGCCGTTTCGACAACCATCGATGGCTCGTTTCGTTGCCCGCGATGAAGGGCTGGAGCGAGCCAGGGCGCGTCGGTTTCAACAAGGATTCCGTCGAGCGGCATGCGGGCGGCAACATCGCGGAGCGGCTCCGCCTTGGGATAGGTGAGATTGCCGGCAAAGGAGACGAGAAAACCAAGGTCCATCGAGCGGCGCGCCTGCTCCCAGCCAGCGCCGAAGCAGTGCATCACTCCTCCAAGGCCGGTTGGCCGCCAGCGCTCCTCCAAAACCAGAAAAAGATCGTCCCAGGCGTCGGTGGACTCGTTTGTGCCGCGGCAATGGATAAGAATAGGCCGCTTGCGCGCGGCGGCAATCTCGAGTTGGCGGATGAGGCCCGCGCGCTGCATGTTGTGCGGGGCGCCTTCGTGATAGTAGTCGAGGCCGATTTCGCCGCAGGCGATGACTTCAGGCTCGGCCAATAGGGCGTCGAGTTTGGCCAGGGCAACTTCATCGGCTTCGGTTGTGTTGTGGGGATAGATTCCCGCGCTTGCGAAGAGTCTGGGAAAGTCGGCCCCATTCTGCCGTCGCCCGTTAAACTCGCGGCAAAGGCCGAGCGCCTGATGCATTTCGGCTGGTCCCTCGCCTATGCCGATGGAGAGCACGAGGCCAACGCCTGCTTGCCGTGCGCGGATCAGGATCGCCTCGCCATCGGAGTCGTAGCGCGGGCTGTCCAGGTGGGCGTGGGAATCGATCAGCAATTCTGCCTCGCGGGTCGCACGGGAATCGTCGTCGGCGACAAGGTCTAGTTTAGTGCGAGGGTCGGAGGATGCAGGACGCGCAGCCCAAGGCGGGCCTCGAAAGCATCGTAGTCACGATCATTGTGGAGCAATTGGTGATCAGACTCAATGCAGAAGGTAGCAATAATGCAGTCGATCGTCTTGCGCACTGTAATACCTCGGTCCCGCAACACCTGGTAGTTCCGTGCAGAAGCAATAGCAAGCTGGGTATCGAGAATCTCAAAGATTGGAAACTGCGACAGGTCGCGTTGCAGCCGGCGGAATTGCGCTTGGCTGCGAACACCCAGCAAGACCTCGCAGAGGATAAGGCTGGTGAGTCCGATTTCCCGTTTGCCAACAGCCGCATTTAACCAATCGGTTTGGGGATTGACGATACCGAATAAGTAGTCGATCCACACAGAACTATCGACGATCACCATACGCTTGGCTCCGCCTATCGTGCGGCCGCTTTCAGGGGAACAGGTTGGTCGAGGTTTGCCTTTTCGCGCTTCGGCGCTTTGCGCCTTGGCTCCGGCGCGAGGAATCGTCCCTCGCGCATCGCAGCCAGATCGCCGTCCCATTGAACTTTGCCAAACAACTTGCGGATGCCTTCCTGCTTCTTGAGCTGAACGATCTGCCGCAACGCGGCCTCAACCGTGGCCCTCTTCGTCGCGGTATTAGCGGCTTTCATCGCCTGCTTCATCAACTTGTCGTCAATGTCGATATTGGTGCGCATGAGCCGGCCTTTCCATGTGTAAAACTTCCAATGTGTAAGTATGGCACGTTTTATGTGTATGCCGCAAGGGTCCGCGCCGCGCCGCAGGTTGGCTCCCATTTTCAAATCAAAGATTGGTCTGCATGGAGTTCCGATCGGCGCCGGCTCGACTACCATCGGAGCAGAAGATGCGAGCCAAACCCAAACTCGGGCAGAATTTTCTGGTCGACGGCCAGGCTGCGCAGCGAATCGTGGCGGCGCTCGGAGAGATTGCCGGGCGCACAGTGGTGGAGATCGGCCCCGGGCAGGGCGCGATCACAGAATCGTTGGCGGCGCGCGCCAAGCATGTGGTGGCCGTTGAACTCGACCGCGAGCTTGCAGCGAGTTTGCGGGGGCGCTTCAAAGCGGCGCGCGTAACGGTGGTCGAGCAGGACGTGCTGCGGTTCGACTTTGCCGCGGCAGCGGCGGAATTCGGCGAGCGGCTGCGCGTGGCAGGCAATTTGCCTTATGCGATCACTTCGTCCATCCTGCTGAAGCTGGCGGCCAGCCACGCTGCGCTTGATCTGGCCGTGTTGATGGTGCAGCGCGAAGTGGCGGAGCGAATAACAGCAACGGCGGGCACGCGCGACTATGGCTCGTTCTCTATCGCGATGCAGATGTACGGGCCGATAGAGCAGCTGTTCACATTGCCACCATCGGCATTTTCCCCGCCGCCGAAGGTTTATTCGACGGTTTTTCGCTGGCGATTCGCGCCACGATTTGCCGAGTTGGGAGTTGAGGAAGCCGGTTTTCTGCGTTTTGTGCGCCAGATCTTTGCGCAGAAGCGCAAAACTCTAGTGAACAACCTGCGCGCCGCCGGAGTGGCGACCGATGCCGCGGCTGCCGCACTGGCCGCCGCGGGGATCGATCAACAAACGCGGGCCGAAGCGGTACCGATTGAGGGGTTGGCCATGCTTTGGTGCGAACTAGAGGAACGGTGACCGGTTGGTGGCTGTGGCGGGTCTGCTGGCCATGGGCGTGCGCGTAAGCTATGTAAGGGGTGGGACAGGAACCAGACACCGAGCTTGCTTTGCGGCGGAGTTCCGGAACCCGCAGGCGCCTGCGAGAGTCTAATCCTCAAGGAAGCAATGAACCCAACCGTCCAAAATGAGCGCCAGGAGAAGTTTCAAGAGACGCTGGTAAGCGCCCGCCGAACCATGCTGATGAGCGAGATTCTGAAGCTGGCCGGAGACAGCTTTCGCGCCAGCAAGACGCGCTTTGCGCTGACCGCGCTGGGCATGGTGATCGGGACAGCGTCGGTAATCCTGGTCGTGACCATCGGAATGACGGGCAAGCAATACATCCTCGAATTGATCCAGAAGATCGGCACCAACACCGTTGAGGTGGAGTATTCAGGAGGAGGCGCAACGGCGGCGGAGCGCGTGCGCTACAACGACTTCCTGACGCGCGAAGACGAAAAGGCCGTGGACCAGCAGGTGCCCGGCGTGATGTATTCCTCGCCGGTGCTGACCATGCACAATCGCATCAGTTTTCCCGGCGGGATCCAGAAGGATACGGTGGTTCTGGGCGTGACGCCGGAATATCAGCAAATCCGCAACTTGATAGTCACGGTTGGCCGCTTTTTCGACCAGACAGACGACTCGGCTCACATCAAATGCGCGGTGGTTACGCAGCAATTTGCCAAGGAACAATATGGCAGCGACGATCTGGCCATCGGCCAGACCTTTCAGGTTCTCGGAATTCCCTTCACCATCATCGGCGTTTTCAAGGAGAGCGTGTCCGACTTTGGGCAATCCGAAATTCAGGATGAGACCGTGCTGGTTCCCTATACGGTGGCGCGCTACTTTACCGGAACCGATAGAGTGAACCAGATCTATTTTTCGCTGCAGAGCATGAACGAAGTGCCCGAAGCCGCGAGAGAGATTGTGCACGTAATCAGTTCCAGTCCCCAACACCGGCCGGACTCAACTTATAAGGCACAAACGCTCAGCGATCTGCTGGTGACGGCCGCGGAGATCGCCGATGCGTTGACCGTGGTGCTGGTGATGGTGGCGGCGGTAACGCTGGCCGTGGGCGGCGTGGGCATCATGAACATCATGCTGGCCAATGTGCGCTCGCGCATCCGCGAGATCGGCATTCGAAAGGCGCTTGGAGCCACATACCGCGAGATCAAGCTGCAGTTCCTCACCGAGGCTGTCCTCATCTCGCTCACGGGCGGAATCGTGGGGAGCGTGGTCGGACTCGCGATTCCGTTTTCCATCCGCATTTTGAGCGGCTACGACTTTCCTATTTCCTGGTTGTCGGTGGTGATCGCGCTGACTGCGGCAACACTGGTCGGCGTGATCTTCGGAACCGTTCCCGCGACGCGCGCCGCGCAGCTCGATCCGGTGGAGTCGTTGAAGTATGAGTGACGAAGAGCGGCGGAAAGCCGGCGGCAACGGCGACGAGCCGGCCACGGGACCAAATCTCACCCTTCTCTATAGCCTGATCGCATTGGCGCTGGCAGCGGCAATCGGCCTGGCTGCATTGATCGTTCGGCCTTTCTACCTGCGGCGCTAGAAGCACCAGGTTTTTTTCAGCGCTCGCCGACGGGCCGTTCTGCGCGCTCAATGATCAGGGCGGGAATGCCATCGACGATGGGGTAGGTGCGGTGGCAGGCGATGCATTGCACGCTCAAGCGTTCAAGGCGCAGATCGCCGTGGCAGGCCGGACAGGCCAATTGGGCAAGCACCGCCGGATCGAACACTGAAGGAAGCGCCGGTTTGTCAGCCCTGGCAGCCACAAATCACCGATTACTGAATGGTAGCGTCGGCGCCGTGGTCGGGGCGCGGCTTGGGCCGGCCGGCAAAGGCCTGCTCGATGCGCTCGTTGGCGCCGGAGCGCGAGAACTCGTGGGCGACGCGGATGCCGTTGTAGATGGCGACTTCGTTTGAAGAACCGTGGCCGATGATGCAGACGCCGCGCACGCCGAGTAGCGGCGCGCCGCCGTATTCCGTGTAGTCGAGGCGGCGGCGAAATTCATTGAAGGCGCGGCGCGACAAGAGCGCGCCCACCTGCGCGGTTACTGTGCGGGTGAGGGAGGCGCGCAGCACGTCGCGCACAAACCGGCCGATGCCTTCGCTGGCTTTGAGCGCCACGTTGCCCACAAATCCGTCGCAGACGATTACGTCGGCCTGGCCATTGAAGATGTCGCGGCCTTCCACGTTGCCGATGAAGTTAATGGGCAGGGCTTTGAGGAGCGGGAAGGCTTCGCGGGTGAGCTCGTTGCCTTTGGATTCTTCCTCGCCGATGGAGAGAAGGCCGACGCGCGGCCGCGCGATCTTGAGCACGCTGCGGGCATACATCTCGCCCATGACGGCGAATTGCTCGAGGTTCTGCGCTTTGCAGTCGACGTTAGCGCCGACGTCGAGCAGCACGCAGGGATTTCCCTTGGAAGTGGGCATGGGAGTGGCCAGAGCGGGCCGATCGACGCCGGGAAGTCCGCCCAGCACCATCTTTGCAGTGGCCATGGCCGCGCCGGTGTTGCCGGCGGTGACAAAGCCGGCGCACTTGCCTTCGCGCACCAGCTTGAGGCCCACGCGCAGCGAGCTGTCGCGCTTGGTGCGCACGGCGTGGGCCGCCTTCTCGTCCATTGCGATGCGCTCAGAAGCGTGGTGGATGACGATGGGCAGGTCTTCGCCTTCGTCTTCGAGATGCTCATCGAGCAGGTCGCGGAGCTCCGGCTCGGGCCCGATCAAATGGACTCGAACGGGAAGAGTGCGGCAGGCAAGGATGGCTCCCCGGATCTCCGGCTCGGGAGCCTTATCGGTACCAACGGCGTCAAGCGCGATGTCGGTGAGCATCGGAATTGCGATTTACTTCTCTTCCTTGACTGCGAGCACGGAGCGGCCCTTGTACTCCCCGCACTTGGCGCAGGCCTGATGGGGCAGCTTTTTCTCGTGGCAATTGGGGCACTCAGAAAGCCCGGTAGCGGTAAGAAAGTCGTGAGAACGGCGGAGGGCGGTGCGGCGCGTGGAATGGCGCCTTTTCGGATTCGGCATGATGCAATTCCTTTCGAATCTGGCCCGGCAGCCTGACGAGCAGGCTCTTGAACGGGAGCGCGTCAAAATCCTTCAGCGACGAAAGACGCGCCCTGTTCCAAAGGGCTGAATTTTCAGGACTTAATCCGGCCGCGCAACCCGGTCAGTGCCTCCCAGCGGGGGTCGCTCGGACCCACTTCGCAGGAACATGGCTGAGTGTTGCGATTGGCTCCGCAGCGCGGGCAAAGTCCCTTGCAGTCGGGCTTGCACAGCGTCCTGACCGGCAGGGACAAAAGCACCTGCTCGCGCAGCACATCTTCAAGCAACAGACTGTCATTTTGATAATAACCGATTTCGGTCTCCGACGCTGTTATGGAGCGCTCGGGGGGGTCGGAGTCGGCACCGATGGGGCGGAAGATGAGGTCGAAGTCGGCAGCGAGGGGAATTTCGACCGGCTCAATGCAGCGGGCGCAGGGCACCTGAAATTGGCCCGCAAAACGGCCCCGGAGGCGGATGTCGGGGACGATTTCTTTGGGTCCGCGGTGCTCGTGAATCACTTCGGCGCTGCCGGAGGTCGCCAAATTGCCCATTTGCTCGGCCTCGTCGCCGAAATCGATTGCACCCGGCTTGAGCTCCAGATCGAAGTTGACCGGCTCTCGCTCGAGTTCGAGGACTTTGAATTCCATGGTATGAGCGTAAAGCATTTTGAGCGCGCCGGGGAGTGACCGGCAGAATAACCGATGAACGTGACGACAGAGTGACCGCGAACTGGAGAGATCAACTAGCGAGGGACCTGGGCCCAGGCGCATCCGCTCCCGAGTTAGGCCGCATCCACCGCGCCGAAGAGTTCGCCGTAGGCGCATGCAGGTAGCGGCCGGCAAACTCCAGAAATGTGGGCCAGCTCGGTGCGGGAGTGTGGCCGCCCGAGTGCTGGCGGAAGGCGATATCGCCGTCGATCAGCGAGGTTTCGATGGGCGGAAATACGGTGACGCCCAAATCCTTCTTGCCCAGCAGCGTGTAGACAGGACCGGCAGCCACGGCGGCCATGAACATTCCCTTGGCATCGACCCATCCATCGCCTTGCGTGGCGCCTCCGCTGATGAAGACGGGGCGCGGGGCGCAGAGCGCAATCAGCTCGTGTGCGTCAACGGGAAGATCGGGTACAGAAAGCGGGCCATCGTATTTGAGGAAGTTGCCGGCCATCCAGTGATACTCGCCCGTGCCGGCCACGTTGCCGATCTCTTCGCCGAAGATGTGCCGGTAGAGTTTGGCACCGGCTTCGCCGGAGGAGCTGATGTAGCCGATGGCAAAGCGCTGATCGTAAGCCATGGTGACCAGCGCGGCTTTGCCATAGCGCGAGTGGCCCTCAATGCCCACCTGCTTCGCGTCGACGGCCGGGTCGGTCTCAAAGTAATCCAGTGCACGGCTCGCGCCCCATGCCCATGCGCGCAATGCTCCCCAATCGTCGGGCCTGCGCGGCTTTCCCTTGTTGGCAAGGCCGATGATGCCCTCAGTGAGGTCGGCGCCATTGTCGGGCTGAACGCTGGTGGGCACGTATTCGGCGTAGCCCCAGCCGCGTGCCAGCACCTGCTGTTGCCATGTGGGGCCCGACGCGCCCGGCCCGCCTGCGGCAAACTGCGGGAACCGCTTAGCCATGGCTGCGAGGAACTCGCGGCTGAGGCCGAACTCCATGATCACTGGAACCGGCCCCTTGGCTTGAGCGGGCGTGCTGAGGGTCAGATCGATGTTCACCGTGATGGCGGGATCCGTGGAGTTATCGACGTGGCCGGTGAGCTTTTTGGTGATGACGTCTACGTCGCCATTTTTCTCGTGCGCAGTGCTTACCACCTCCCAAGTCACCTTCGGGAGGTTGGCTGGAACGCGGCCGACAATCTCGCGGTCGAAGAGCTCGACGATCTGAGGACGACGCTCCTTCCACCCAATATTCGCGGAGGTCACGCGCTTGCCGTTGTTCATGAGGAGCGGATCGGGAAGGCGAGGATAGAGGTCAGCCTTGGACTCGTCGTAGTTGGCGGGGTCGGGGCTGTTGGCGTCGCCATTCTTGCCCGGCCGCAGGTCTTTGATGCCAAGAAGGTCCATCATGCGCTGGTGGTCCTTCTCTGAGGCCGCCTGAATGGCCAGTTGCTCGGGGGTAGGCCCCGGGGGCGGCGCAGCCTGAGTGCTCGCCGGCGCCGGCGCGGGCGGGGCTTGCGCTGTGAGGGTCGCTACGGCAGCACAGACAAAAAGAGCCAGCAGAGGGAGGTTGCAGGGGACTATCCGTCGCATCATTTGAATCGGTCCCCCTTTTCCTTGAGTTTGGCAAGCAGGAATTGGAAACGGACTCAAGCATATCGATTGACGACGGAATTGGGCAAGCGCCTGCGGCGCATTTCCGGCCATCGAGATGCGCAAGAATTGTCGAGAATCTGCTGCCGTTGCGGCGTAAAAGCGCCTCCCCCGAGTCTGCGCGCCGGGGACGGTACTCAAGCCGAACCCAATTCCGCCGATAGTGTGAATGACATCATTCGAGAAAGATTAAAGTGTCCGGAGCTGGAATCGCGCCGCTCGCTTGCGAATGAATTAGCGCGTTTGGAGCTGCGCACGCGTGATGCCGGTTGTGCCGGTCCTAACCAGGATTGAGCCGGCGGGAACCCCAATCTGCGGCCCCGGCGAGTGAACGCAAGTTGCTCGCCGGGGCTTCCCGCCGCCCTGAAACAGTCCCAACTTTAGCTTCGAGTCCCCGTCACTTTTGAGCGCCGAAGTTTTCATCTCCCTTATGCGCCCTCCGTGTACAGTTATCCTGAAAAGACAGCCGGCAGGTCGCGGAGCCTCGGCCCATCGTTGCCGTAGGCCCTTAGACAGTACCCAAGCGGAGAGAGATTGGCATGAGCGCGCAAGAGTATGACCTGGTCGTGATCGGTTCCGGGCCTGCGGGGCAACGCGCCGCGGTGGCTGCCGCCAAGATGGGCAAGCGAGTGGTCGTGGTTGAGGCTCGCTCCATGGTTGGGGGCGTGTGCATCAACACCGGCACCATTCCCTCCAAGACCATGCGCGAGGCGGTGCTGCACCTTTCCGGCTATAACTATCGGTCGATCTACGGCGTGAACTACCGGGTGAAGGAAAAGATCACGATGGCGGATCTGGCCTTCCGCGTCCAGGCCGTAATCAAGACCGAGGTGGACGTGACCGAGGCGCAGCTTTCGCGCAACGGCATCGACGTGGTGCATGGCATCGCCCGCTTCCTCGATCCTAACCAAATTCGGGTCGAGGGCCAGCAGGGCGACACCACGCTTGCAGCTGGCCAGATCATCATCGCCGTGGGCACTAAACCCGCTGCGTCAGACAAAGTGCCGGTGAACGGCAAGACCATCATCAACAGCGATCAGATTCTTGGCCTGGAAGTGCTGCCCAAGACGCTTGTCGTGGTGGGCGGCGGCGTCATCGGCGTGGAATACGCCTGCATGTTCGCGGTGCTGGGCGTTCGCGTAACGCTGATCGAAAAACGCAACCGGCTGCTCGAGTTCGCCGATCAGGAGATTATTGAGGCGCTCAGCTACCACTTGCGCGACGCGCGAGTAACTATGCGCCTGGGCGAAGAAGTCGAGAGCGTGGAGGAGCCGTCGCCGGGCACGGTGGTGGCTAACCTCGAAAGCAAGAAGAAAGTTTCGGGCGATGCGCTGCTCTATGCGGTGGGCCGGCAGGGCAATGTGGACGACCTGAACCTGGCCGCAGCCGGCCTTGAAGCGGACAAGCGCGGACGCATCGCCGTGGACGAGCACTTCCAGACCAAGGTCGATCACATTTATGCGGTGGGCGACGTGGTCGGCTTTCCCTCGCTGGCCTCCGTGTCCATGGAGCAGGGACGGATCGCGGCGGTGCGCGCCTTCGGCGACACGACGGCGAGCTCCAACCCCAGCTTTTATCCCTATGGCATTTACACCATTCCCGAGATCAGCTTCATCGGCAAAACCGAGGAACAGTTGACCGGCGAGGATGTGCCTTACGAGGTGGGCATGGCCTACTATCGCGAGGTGGCTCGAGGGCAGATTCGCGGCGATACAACCGGAAGGCTCAAGCTGATCTTCCATCGTGACACGCGCAAGGTTCTGGGCGTGCACATTATCGGCGAAGAGGCCAGCGAGCTGGTACACATCGGCCAGGCAGTGATGACGCTGGATGGCACGGTGGACTACTTCATCGATACCGTTTTCAATTACCCGACGTTGGCGGAGTGTTACAAGGTGGCTGCATTCAATGGCCTGGGCCGGCTGCACAAGTACCAAACGGAGTAGAACTAGCTTTCAGCTCTCAGCCATTAGCGCTTAGCTTCTTTTTCGCGGTTTCAGGACCACTGGATTTCTCGAAGGCCAGCTAATCGCTGATTGTTGTTTGGCAAGAATCGAAATTTCTCTCCCTTTTCCCAAGGAGGGCGCAATGACCACGGCGATCGGTGTCGTGATGACCAGCCATATCGTGACCGGCAGGCTGGAAGATCAGCGGCTGACGGGCAAGTTGCTGCGTTATCCAAGCGACCCTGAAGCGGCGAATGAGCTCGATGCAATTCCTGGCAGCGAGCTCGTCGAAATTCTCGCTGAACACATTGGCGCACTTGTGGGCGCGGCAGCCGGAGGAGCGGGTAAGGCCGATGCGATCGGCGTTGCGGTTCCGGGAATTGTGCGATCAGGCGTGATTGAAGAGTCGCCAAATCTGAAGCAACTGAAAGGCATGCGCTTGGCTGAGGAGCTGGCCAATGCTCTGGCGGGGCGGGGAATAGGGGCGCCGGTTCACATAGCCAACGATGCCGACGCCATCGCAGCCGGCGTGGCCGCCACGCGGGGAAAGCTCGACAAGCTCACGCGTGTGTGGACCATCGGGAAAGGCATCGGCTATGGGCGCTGGCCTTACGCGGATGGCGTGTGGGAGGGCGGGCACATCACCGTGACTCTCGACCCCAAAGAACGATTCTGCGGCTGCGGCGGCGCGGGCCACTTGGAGGGCATCATGGGCCACCGCGCCATGCGGCTGCGTTTCCTTGACCTGGAGCCGGAGGAGGTGTTTGCCAACGCCAAGCAGGGCGATGCGCGCTGCCGCGAGTTTGTCGACTTGTGGCACCGCGCTTTGGCTGCCGCGACGGCGTCGTTCATTCATCTCGCAGGGCCGGGGCGATTCTACTTTACGGGCAGCAATGTGGGATTCCTCGATTTGGAGCGGCTGCGCGGCCACCTGGAAACGATGGTTCGGATGAGCCCGCTGCAAAGCTTCTCGCTGGAGATTTTGCCTCCGGACGACGAAACGGCGCTGATCGGAGCGGGAGTGAGCGCGGTAAGGGCGCTAGCTGACCATTAGCAATCACCACGATCGGCTCGCCCTCAACAAGATTGGTCAGGCCCAATTCTCGATCTTAAGGCCCGGAACGCGCTTGAACTCGCGAGTATTGTTGGTCACTAGCGTCAGACCGAGGCAGCGCGCATGCGCCGCGATGAGTGTGTCATTGGGTCCAATTAGCGCCCCACGCGCCTTGAGCGCGGCGCGAATATTGCCATAATCAGCCGCTGCATCGGCAGGGTAATCGAGCACCTGGATATGCTGCAGGAAGAACTCGAGTGCTGCACGGTCTTTTTGCTGCCGCGGCGAAATCTCAACGCCATACATAATTTCCGATTTCGTAATCGCGGAAATGCAGACCGCGCTGGTAGGCACAGTTTGCAGTTTTTGCAGAAGGGCAGGACTCTTGCTATTCATGATGTAAGAGGCGATGTCGGTGTCAAGCATGTATTCCGGCATCAAAACGGGCGCTCCTCGAAGGGAAGATCCTCAACGCCCTCCATAAAGTCCTCCGATGCGATAGGATGCTCCGCGAGATATGCTGACCAGTCCATCGGGCGCGGGGACAGGATCACGTCGTCGCCCTGCCTGCGGATGAACACCTCGGAGGTCTTGAACTGGAACTCTTTCGGCAGCCGGACTGCCTGACTCCGGTTATTCATAAAGATTTTGGCTGTACGCTGCATTCGAACCTCCGGCGGGAGTGGCATATACCAAAGTATATGCCATGTGGGCGGACCTCGCAATAGTTGGCCGTGAACGGGATCCGGACGCAAAGTTTACAGATTGGGGAGTGGTCGCCTAAAGCTCCTGTTTTCAATCTCTCATCTCTTGCGCATGTAGGTCTTCGAGAGGCGATCGTGGCCCATGAGGTGATCGTCATCGAAGAGAGCCCAGACCAGGCCCAGACCAAGCGGAAGAACGGACAGTAGCAGCGCGATAACGCGCCCGAACCGCTGTGCGCGGCCGGGGGTGTCGCCGTCAAAGGTGCTGAGAGCGATGCTGGCGTACTTCATGCCCGGCGTGGCCCTGGCCAGCGTGAGGAACAGCGTTTGATAAACAACGCCGATTGCGAAGACGGCAAGCACGACGCCCAGCTCGATAGTACGGAGTCCCGGAATTTGCTTTGCGTGCGAGGCAAACTGCATCGCAACAAACACGAATACCGCGAGAATGAGGCTCATGTCGACAACGAGGGCCATTAAACGGCGGCTCAAGGGCGCAAGCCGGATGGGATTCGGCGGCTGATCCTGAGGCGCGGGCTCGTCGAGAACATCCTCTTCTGTCTGGGGCTCTACGTCCAAGGTCGCAAACTCCGCGCGCATCCACACCGGCGCGGCAGGTTCGTCGATTGCGGGCGCAAGCAGCGTCGAGATGCTCCCTGGGTCTACCTCGAAGATGCTCAACTGGGCCTGGGGCGGCGCGGCAGCAAGGGGACCTTCGGCGAGCCGGGGACGCATTCTGCGCGTGGCAACCATTTCGCGGGGGAATTGAATGAGATTGGCGTAGATCGGCTGGTCGGCGCCGCGAAGCTCGTCGCTTACTTCGGCGCTCTGCTCCGGCTGAATGCCGGGAGAAAACATCGGGCTTGCGTCAAAGATGCGGTGATGGGGAGTCTCCAGCGGCGCGGGCGCCGTTGTAGCCACGGATTCGGACTGCCGGACAAGTTCAGGCGTTGCGGCTGCCTCGAGACCTTCGAGCATGTACTGAACGGCGGCCTGCGCTTCCTGAGCCGCTTTCGAGGCGGCTTCGGCGGCACGAACAGCGGCGCGAGCTTCATCGGCCAGCATCGCGCTGTAGCTGGGAGCCTGGGCATAGCGCTCTGCCACGCGCGCCGCGGCTTGCGCGGCACGGCTGGCGCGGGTGGGGCGGCTTTCCTGAGTGTTCTGGGAAGCGCTCGTCGATTCCGTTTTATGTCCCATATGAGCGGCAACGCGCCGATTGATCTCCTGTTTCCAGTCCGGAAAGAGAGTTGCTTTATTGACCGATGTGCTCAAAGCTCTTCTTGTCCCTTCTTTAAAGGGCGCGACTTAACTGCCGGTTTCGACAATCGTGTCACTCGCGCGGATGCCCGATCTGCGATCGAAACATAGCGCGTGCCGTTTTGCTGAACCAAGGAAAGGAGATTGCGGAATAAGACAGATGTCACTACGGGCGATGAACCCGTCTGCGTGCGATCGATCCGAGTTTTATAAGTTACCAGAGCTGCGCGGCTCCCATCTCAATCCATGCAGCCGGCTTTGCTATGCTGAGCCTTGCACCGGTCATGGACTTGGATGTGTCCTCGTAACTTAGTATTTATCACGCTGCTGGCCGTCTGTCACCTGCGACTAGGCGCACAGACCACAGAAGTGTTGACCAATGCGGTCCCTTCGCCGCAAAGTGAGATGAGCAGCGCCGCAGCAAGCTCCGCGGCTTCGTCTTCCGATGCGCTGCCCGACGATCCGAGCCAGGAATTGGTGCCACTGGCACAGCCGGAGCCAACCCCCGCAACCGGAACGCCGGTGGAGTGGGAGGCGAAGCGCCAGGAGTGGGCCGGAGATATTTTGACTCTGACCGGCGATGTGGTGGTTCACTACCGCGACTACATTCTTCGCGCCGACAGCGTTGTTTACAACCGGAAGACGACCGAGCTGGAAGCGGATGGCAACCTGCAGCTTTCCGGCGGGCCCGACGATGTGCTCATCAACGCCACCCGCGGCGACATGCGGCTGAACATGCATACGGCGCGTTTCTACGACGTGAGCGGCTCGCAGGGTGTGCGCACAATGGGACACACGGCGGTGTACTCGACGCCGAATCCGCTGCTGTTTTCAGGTCGGGTACTGCTGCAGACGGGCGAGGGCAATTTCAAGGTGATCGATGGCTCGATCACGAACTGCCGGCTTCCTCATCCCGACTGGCGGATTGTCGCGCACACCATCGCCCTGGACAACGAAAAGGCGTCGACCTCGAATGCGTTTTTTGAGTTTCTCGGCGTACCGGTTTTCTACCTGCCCTATCTGCATCATCCGGCCAACGAGACGGGACGGGCGAGCGGGTTGCTGACGCCGGTGGTCAGCGTCGGATCCTCAATTCGCGGCTTCACCCTTGGCGAACAGGCGTATTGGGTGATCAACCGCAGCATGGACATGGTGGTGGGCGCGGAGTACTACAGCAAGCGTGGATGGGCTCCGAACGGCGACTTCCGCTACCGGGGTCCGGGACTCGACCACGTGACCGCGCGCTGGAACGCGCTGCTCGACCGCGGAGTTAAAGAGCCAACGACCAACACGCAAACCGGCCAAGTCAGCAATCAGCTCGTAAACCAGGGCGGAGTGGATGTGAGTTTGCTGGGACGCAAGGATTTGTCGTCTGCGACGCGCGTTGCCGGCGGCGCCGAGTATTTGTCGAGCTACGTCTACCGGCTGGTCTTCGACGACAATTACTCGCAGGCCATCAGCTCTCAAGTGTCAAGCGAATTGGTGCTGACGCACAATCACAACGGCAGGATCCCGACAGTCTGGCTGAATCGCTTCCAATCCTTCGCCAGCACCACGAACGGCAACGAGGTGAAGATTCTGCGCCTGCCGATGTTGCGCTACGATGTGCTGGACCGTCCGCTGGCAAGGTCGACATTTTATTGGGGGCTGGGATCGTCGCTGAGTTATCTGAACCGCTCCGAGCCGTTCTTTCACTCTCGCAACGTGGCGCGGCTGGATTTTTATCCGCATCTTTCCATGCCGTTCATAGCAGGAGGATGGAGCTTCGTTCCAGAGGTTGCGCTTCGCAACACGGCTTACACTATCAGCCAGATCCCCACCTTGACGGGCCCGTTTATTGTTCCGCAGATCAGTCACAGCGCGCTCAACCGCACGGACCTTGAAGCGTCGGTCGACATCCGTGCGCCGGCGCTGGAGCGCGACTTCGAGCTTCCCCACTGGCATCGAGAGCTTCGCCACGTGATCGAACCCGAGCTGACCTACAATTACGTCGGCGGAATCGGAGCGAAGGCCCGCGACGTGCTTCTCTTCGACACCACCGATATCGCCACCGACGTGAACGAAGCCGGCTTCTCGCTCACGCAGCGGTTCTACCTGCGGCCAACGGACAAACAACCTTGCAAAACGGACGATGAAGCGGCCGCGGAAAACGGCAAAGCTGTGAAGGCGTGCGCGAATACTCAGCGCGAGTGGGCGTCCTGGCAGATTGCGCAGGAGTACTTCATCGACCCAAACTTCGGCGGCGCGCTCATTTCCGGGCGGCGGAACGTTTTCGGTGCGACGCTGGATTTGATGGCGCCGACGTTTCTCACTTCGCCACGCAACATAGCGCCCCTGGTTTCGCGCATACGATTTGAAGCGATTGATAATCTGCGCGTCCAATGGGATCTGGATTACGACTCCATAGCAGGGCGCATCGCCGCGAACAATCTCTTTGCTGGGTATAGTTTTGGCCGGACGACGGTGGGAATCGGCCATGCGTTGTTGAACGCCGTAGATGAACGAGCCAGCAGCGGCGCACCGTCGGTGATCAAGAGCCAGCAGTTGCAGCCCTTTCTGGAGATTGGCAAGCCGAGCGGCAGCGGATTCAACCTGGCGGTGAACGGCGGCTACGACTTTGTGCAGCACGAAGTGCAATATGGCGGCGTGCAGGCGGACTACAACTGGAACTGCTGCGGCTTGAGCGTCGGTTACCGGCGCTTCGAGTTGGGAACGATAGCCTCAACCAGCCGCGACGAAACGCAGTGGCTTTACAGCTTTACGCTGGCCAACTTTGGCGCCGTAGGCGACATCCGGCGCGGCAACTCGGTGTTCCGCGATCCCACGCTACCGCCGGCGTACTAAGCACAGTTATCGGTGATGAGTGGTCGGTGGCCAGGTTTTGGAAACGGGCGCGAGAATCGATCGCACGGAGCGCGGTTACGGTTGCTCTTCGCTGCGCTGAACGTCCATCCTTTGCCGCCGGGAAGCCGATTGTGCCGAAGGTTGCGGGACGCCCTGCTGGAGTATCCTTTCCTGAGAGGAATAGCTATTGTTACGCTTTCGTTTTTTGGCCGGATTGCTTGTCCTTGGCCTGACCGCGGGCTGTAAAGCCCAGAGCACGGCTCCTTCAGGGCCTGACCCCGCCCTCGACCGCCGCATTGGGATTATGGTCCGCTCTCAATACGAATTGCCAGCGGATATGACGGTCACCCTCGGCGCCCGAACGCCGAGTCAATTCACGGGTTATGAGACGCTGCCTGTCACCATCACGCACGGATCCAATACTCAGGTGGTGACCTTCCTGATCTCCACCGACAACACGAAATTAGTCCACCTGGATACATTCGACCTGACCAAGGATCCCGCCGACGCCATTCCAATCGCGGGCCGTCCTATTCGTGGCAATCCCGCCGCCAAGGTGACGGTGGTCAACTTCGACGATCTGGAATGTGGCTACTGCGCGCGCCTGCATGCGGAGCTGTTTCCCGACACGCTCGATCATTACAAGAGCCTGGTGCGGTTCGTTTACAAGGACGATCCGCTGACGGACATACACCCGTGGGCAATGCATGCGGCCGTGGATGCCAATTGCCTGGCGGCACAGAGCGGCGATGTTTACTGGGCCTACGTGGATTACCTTCATGCCCACGGAGGCGAGATCACGGGCAGCGACCGCGATTTGACGAAGAGTTTTGCCGCACTGGATCGCATTGCGCACCAGGAGGCTACGCTGGGCAAGCTCGACGAGACTACCCTGAACGCCTGCATTGCGAAACAGGATCAAACGCAGATTCTGGCTTCAGCCAAGCTTGCAGAAGATCTGGGCATTCAAGGAACGCCGTCAACTTATGTCAATGGCGAAAAGGTGAATGGCGGCGCTGTCCCCGAGGAAGAAGTCTGGATGGTGATTGACCGGGCATTGCGCGCGGTGGGCGAGCAGCCTCCGCCCGCGCCGGGGTCCGCGCCAGCACCGGCTCCGGTAGCCTCAGCGCCGGCCGGCGCCGGCAAATGACGCATTCGAGGACTATCCGCGTGCCGCTACCGGGATATATCCTAGAAGGCCGGGGGCATTGCGAAACCCCTTAGGAGAGATGAGCTTGCAAGTCGCATCGAGTTATCGAATACGCGCCAGTTTTGCCGCAGCCGCAATCGTCGGCGGCGTCCTTTTTTCTGTCCTGGCAGGCTGCCACCGATCACCCTCCGCCGACGTGGTGGCCACGGTGAACGGCAAGGAGATTCTGCGCGCCGACCTCGAGAGGAAGTATCAGATCAGCCTGGGAGACAGCCCGCAAAAGCCGTCGTCCGAGGAGGCCGATATCCGGCGGCTGAGCGTACTGCACCAGATGATCCAGGACGAGATTTTGGATCAGCAAGCCGCAAAGCTGAACCTGACCGCCAGCGACGAAGACGTGAATGCAAAGCTGACGGAGATCCACGCGCCTTACACCGACGAGCAGTTCACGGCGATGCTGAAGCAGAGGAACCTGTCCCTCGACGACTTCAAGCGCGACATTCGGCTCGGGTTGACTGAAACCAAGCTGATGAACAAGGAGATCGAGTCGAAGATCAACATCACCGATGCGCAGATTGCCGCGTTCTACGCGGCGCACAAGGCGGACTTCAACTTGATCGAGCCGCAATATCATCTGGCGCAAATCGTGGTGACAACCGCCCCGGCCCAGCAATCGCCAAATCTGCAGGGCGAAAAGCCCGCGAGCGACGGCGACGCCAAGAGGAAAATCGATGCTGCGTACAGCCAGTTGGAGAGCGGGGTGGATTTCGCGACTGTGGCGATGAACCTCTCCGAGGATCCCAACACCGCATCGAACGGCGGCGACATGGGGTTTGTGCGCGAATCGCAACTCAAGGCCGATACGGAAGTCTACGACGCGATCAGCAAGCTCAAACCGGACCAATTTACCGACGCGCTTCCGGAATACGACTCAGGACACAAGATCGCCGGCTACGCCATTTTCAAATTGATTTCGCGCGAGCCCGCGGGGCAGCGGGAGCTGAACGATCCCCGCGTGCAGCAGGCCATTCACCAGTCGCTCCACGACAGCCAGAAGCAGCTACTGCAGACGGCCTACCTTGAGACGCTTACCGATGGCGCCAAGGTGCGCAACTTCTTCGCCGAGCAGATCCTGAAACAGACCGGGCAATAGATCGCGCTCGCCTTTCATCCGATTAAAAATTCGCCGAAGCTTTCGATCCGGTGTAGTGGATCGCCTTGTCGGGCGTGGCCGTCGCGTCCGGGCCTACGCCGTGACCTGAAGAGACAATCACGACATTGAAGGTGTGATCGGGAGTCATGCCGGGATAGCTTCCCTGGCGGTCTCCGAGCGAAAGAGTGCGCGTGGCATCGTCCCAGCGGATGGGGATGGTGGCATGAGCGCCCTTTTCATAGCGATCGCTGTCGCCCTCGTCTTCGTAGAGCGAGAAGTTGCCATCGGCGCCGGGGTAGATGCGCAGCTCGATGGGATCGGTGGCCTGACCGGCGTATTCGATGACCGGGCCGAGGGGCAGGATCGATCCTGCGCGCACATCGAGAGGAATGCGGTCGAGCGGCGCCGGCGCCACGATCGACGAGCCGCCAGAGGTGCGCTCGCCGGTCCAGAAGTCGTACCACTCGGTTGCGGCCGGCAGATAAAGCGGGCGGGAAGTGGCGTGCTCGGTGAGAACCGGGCTGACGAGAAGATCAGGCCCGAACATGAACTGGTCACCGATCTCGAATGTTGCCGGATCCTCACGGAAATCCATCACCAGCGGGCGCTGGATCGTGTAGTCGTCGTTGGTGACCTTCCAGGCCAGCGAGTAGATGTAGGGCAATAGCCGGTAGCGCAGGCGGTCGACGGCCAAAAGAGCGGGAAATACCTGGTCGTAGACCCAGAGCTCGTTGTGGTCGCGATGACCGTGGGTGCGGAAGACGGGGCAAAAAGCGCCGAATTCGAACCAGCGCGCGTAGAGCTCTTGATAGCCCGGCGGCATGGTTTGCGCATAGTTCAGCGGATGGTAGCCGCCGATGTCGGTGGTCCAGTAAGGGTTGCCGGAGAGCGCGAAGTTGAGGCCCGCGGGGACCTGGCGGCGCAGCGCCCACCAACTGCTGTAGACGTCGCCGGACCAGACTGTGGCGCCCACGCGCTGCTGGCCCATGAAGGCCGAGCGAGTGAGCAGAAAGACGCGTTTGTCGGGGTTGGCCTGCAGCCAGTGTGCCGCGACGCCCGCGGTGTGCTCGAGGGGAAAGACGTTGGTGTACTCCAGGCCGCTGCCGATGTGGAGCTGCTTGTCGCGGAGAGCGGCGTCGCCGCTGTGCGGCCAGGCCTCCTCGGGCTCGGAGCTGTCGAGCCAGAAGGCGTCCCAACCCTGAGCGAAGAGCTTGCCCACGAACTGGCTCCAGAAGAAATCTCTGGCGGCGGGGTTGGTGGGGTCGTAAGCCTGCGTCAGGGGAATGTCGAAGCCCTTCTGGACGATCTGCTTGTAATTCTCGGCGGTCGAGTCCATTAATGCCCAGGCCGAGATCATGGCGTGAACGTGCTCGTCGTGGAGGATCTTCAGTTCCGCGGGAATATCGGTGTAGCCAGAGTTGTAGACCGGGTCGCCCTTGCCGCCGTTGTTCCACCAGAACCAGTCCTGCACGATGGCGTCGAGGGGAATGTGGCGCGCCCGGTATTCGGCCGCGATGGAGAGGATTTCGGCCTGGGTCCTGTAGCGGTCCTTGGACTGGAATAGGCCGTAAGCCCACTGGGGGAAGAGCGGGACGTGCCCGGTCATGGAACGGTAGAGGTGGACGATCGAGTCCATCTGCGGGCCGTAGAGGATGTAGTAGTCGACCTGGGGCGCGGCCATCGATTCCAGATTCAACTCCAGCGGAAAGCGGTTGTCGAAGTAGCTGAACGAGGCCGTGTTCCACAGGATGGCGTATCCCTTGCTGGAGACGACGAGCGGAATGGCTACATCGGTGTTGTTCTGGCCGAGCTCAACGACGCTGCCGCGATAGTTGAACATCCCGCTCTGATGCTGGCCGAGCCCGTAAAGCGCCTCGGTGGCATTGGGGCCGAAGCGGTCCTCGATATGGAGAAGCCCGGTCGCCTCAGAAGGGCGATAGGTGCGCGGCAGGTTCGCCCGCTCGTGCAGCAGCTCCTTGCCCTGGGCAGTTCGGACGCTCAGGTTGCCGCCATCCTCCGACAAGGAAACCGTGAGGCGAGCTGTAGCGAGGCTGGCGGAGCCTTTGGATTCGCTGAACTGGAAGGCCGCGCCGGGGCAGGTTTCAGCCGATGCGAGCATCCACGGCTGGAACTCCGCGGCCGGCGGCGCACCCACGGGCCGCGCTGTGACGTGGATGAGAGAATCTCCGCAAACCGTAACTTCAAGCGTTTCGCGATCGTTGGTGGCGACGAAGCCGCCGGTTGACTGGACGGCATGCATCGCGGAAGGATGAGGCACTTCCCCTGGAGCGGGCCGAGAAGCCGGCTGGGCAGGCGAGGAGACAACGGAAATCACGAAACAAGCAGACAGGAGCGCAATGATATGCGTCATGCGGGAAGTTCGGGTCATAATTCGATTCAAAATTCGGTTCAAGGGAAACACCTCGGGAACACTTCGGAACTGGTGAGATTCGGACCAAAGAAAAACGGCCTCAGCGGAAAGCAGAGGCCGCGTGGTGTATTTGCCGCATGAAATCGTAACGGCTAGTGCATCTGGCCGCTGTTATCGATGGTGATGCCGCCGGGCCCCTGGTTCTTCTTCGCCTCATTGGCCTTGCGGGTGTCCATGGCCTTTGCGGTCCACTGGTCGGCCTGCGCCAGATCTTCGGTAACGGCTGCGGCGTTGCCGTAGTCCACGTCCGCCTTGTTGCGGTAGATGAGGTTCAGGTATTGCATGGCGTCGTCATAATTGGGACGATCGTTGACGGCCATGGTGAGGTATTTCAGGCCTTCGTCGATGAGCGGCGCATTCTGCTGGGCCAGCGGCTCCATCACGTTCTTCGGAGCTTTCACATTGCCCTTTCCGTCATCGTTGATGCCTGCGGCCTGGAGCGCATTCAGCTTGTTTTGGTGGGCCCTTTTCCAGTCAATGACGCCAATGGTATAGGCAGCATCTGGATCGTTAGGATCGACTTCAAGAACTTTCTTCTGCCAGGACTCAGCATTGTCCATGTCGTTGATGCTGAAATAGATGCCCGCAATTTCCTTCATGCTGTTGACATCGTCGGGCCTTTGGGCCAGGACTTCCTTGAAGATGTCGATTGCCTGGTTGGCGATCTTCAGGTTTTCGGGTGTGGTCACTCCAGGGGCTACATCCTGTTCAAGAGCCTTACCCAGGTAGGTTTTCGCCATGGGCAGCTTGGGATCGAGCTCGGTGGCCTTCTGGAAATGCTCGATTGCTTCATCGTAGTGACCGGCTTTGAAGGCGTCGCATCCCTTGTTCAACTGGTCGCGGGCCAGGAGCTGGTTGCAGCCGCTCATGCCAATGACCATCCCGGTTAGAGTCACCGCGAGTGCCCAGAATCGTGCGGTACCATTCATGTTCGTATCCTTCTCCTTCAGGCTTGGGCCTGCAGGCCGTGCCTGGAAACTCAGCAGCCGGTGCGGCGAAAAGCTGCCGCATCCAGGGCAAAAAAAATTGTACTCTTCCAGGCGTCCGGATCAAGTGTCACCGGACACAGCCAGCCTACTGGCCTTCCTGGATCTTGGGCGTCATCAGGCCGATGTGGTCCACGTTGGCAGCCCTGCCTATATCGATGACGTCGGCGATGTAAGCAAAGTTCACATCGTCGTCGCCCTTCACAAACATCACACGCTCGGCGCGGTTGGCGTAGATATCAGTCAGCTTGGCCAGCAGATCGCCATGGTTCACATCGGTTTCGTTGATCTTGTACGCCGGGGACTGGCCGGGGCGATAGAGCACCTGAACCACGATGGTGCGGTCGTTCTGCTGCTGCTGCTGTTGCGGATTCTTGGGCGGCTGAGGCACCAGCGCATCCAGACCTTTGGGGGTTACCGGCACGATGACCATGAAGATGATCAACAGCACAAGCAGAATGTCGATCATCGGCGTGACATTGATCTCGGACATATTGCCGCCCGGTCCACCCGTTGACATTGCCATGGCTCAAACTCCTCGTTTCCTTAAATTCGTTGCCGAGAGACAATCCAGCTGCAGCGTCACTGGCCGCCGATCTGCTGATTGCCTTCCCGTCTCTGCGTCAACAGGCCGACTTCTTCAACGCCCGCCGTGCGCACATCGTCGATGGCGTCTTCGACCACTTTGTATTGCGCGCGCTCGTCGGCGCGGACATAGATCATCTTGTCGGTCTTGTCCGCAAGCTTATCGCGCACCAGGCTGCCAAGCTCGGAGGGATCGACTTTGTTCTGCCCCAGATACACCGCACCGTCGCGGGTGACGGCGACGACAACGGCGTCTTCCTTGTCGGCATCGGGCATGTTGGTGGGGTTTTCCACCGTGGCCAGGTTGATGGCCACCTTGTTCTGCAGCATGGGGGTGATGACCATGAAGATGATGAGCAACACCAGCATTACGTCCACCATGGGAGTGACGTTGATGTTGGAGTTAACCTTCTTGCCTTCGTCGCGAATTGCTACTCCCATAATCGGGACTCCGTACGTCAGAATTTTTCTTTCCGGATGCGGTCCGGCCGTGCTCAAAGTCAAGCAACCCACGCGAGGATCAAAGGGCCGGGCGGAAGAGATTCAGGTCCCCCGCCCGGCAAGATGCTCGCACGAGCCAAGCCGCTTCGCTCTTAGCGCTTGTGGCTCTGCTTGATGAAGTAGTCCACCAGCTCGCTGGAGGAGTTGTCCATCTCCACGTCGAAAGCCTCGACGCGGCCGGTGAAGTAGTTGAAGGCCATGACGGCAGGGATGGCCACGAGCAGGCCGAACGCCGTAGTGACCAGAGCTTCAGAGATGCCGCCCGCGACGGCGCCGATACCGGCGATCTTCTGGGTGGCGATGGCGTCAAATGCGTGCAGGATGCCGACGACGGTGCCGAACAGCCCGACGAACGGAGCCGTGGAGCCGATGGTGGCCAGAACCGAGAGGCCCCTCTTGAGCTTGGCGTGCACGATTGCCTCAGCCCTCTCGAGGGCGCGGCCTGCGCTGGCGATGGTTTCATCGGTAGCGGTGCCGGACGAGGCGCGGAATTCCTGCAAACCAGCCGTAACAACTTCGGCCAGGTGGGACTTCTTGTTGCGGTCGGCGATCTTGATGGCTTCTTCGAGCTTGCTCTCCTTGAGCGCGCCGGCAACCTTGGGCGCGAACTCGCGCGACTGCTTGCGGGCGGCGGAGAAGTAGAGGTAGCGATCGATCATGACGGCCAGGGACCAGACCGACTCAATGAATAGGATGATGGCCACTGTGCGAGCCATCCATGCCATGTGAGCCCACAGTTGCAGGGGGCTGAAGCCAACGGTCTGGCCCTCATCCTGAAGGAAGGCAAGACTGTTGACGGTGTGCGAAGCGAAATGTGCGAGCTGAGCGAGAATCACTGAATCGTTCCTCCTAAGGAGATTCTTTTTGGCTGCATTGAGCCCGACGCGGCGGGAGGTTGAGTTCCGAGGAATGCGGCCCTACGGGAATTCGCATTCGAGCTAAAAAGCGAAGCTCCCTGCCAAAGGCCCGGCAGGGAGCTGAAAGTATCACCCACCCAGGGTGAAGATCACGTTAACTGTGGTCTCGACTTCGACCGGTTCATTGTTGAGCAGGTAGGGCCGGTAGCGCCATTGCCTCACCGCATCCTCCGCGGCCTGCTGCAGCATGGCGGGCCCGCTCACCACCTTCAAATTTTCGATGGTTCCCTGCTTGGAGATCAGGGCCTGCAGAACTACGGTGCCCTGTACGCGGGCCGCCTTGGCGATAGGCGGATAGGTGGGTATGGTTTTCTGAATCAACATACCTACCGCGACGCCGGCCGAGATGTTTATCTTCTTGGGAGGGGCGGCCTTTACCTGCGGTCCGGTGCCGCTGCCGAACAAGCTGCCCATGACGCCGGAGCTGTTGCCCATGCCTTCCATGCCGGCCACGCCGAAGTTCGAAGCCGGAGCTTCCTTCTCACTGACCATTGTGATGTTGTGCGGAATCTTGGTGGGCGCCGTGAGCTGATTATTCATCATCTCCGACTGCACGTGCACGACGCGCACTTCAGGCGGCGGCGGCGGTGGTGGAGGCGGCGGAGGTGGCGGCGGCACGGTCAAGATCGTCGCCATCAACGCGTTGGGGAGCGCCTCGGGATAGATGAGCGGAATCAGGATCAGCAAGACCAGGATCGCGGCATTGATGCCGCCGGTCACCAGCATCCAACGGCCGCTCTTGGTCTTGATCCGTTTTGCAGATTCGAATGTGGAGTCTTCAAACATAGCCAGCCTCGGAGATCGGGTATCGTTACTCCTATTTTAGACACCACGGGAGGGGGAATTGTTCCCGACAGGAAATTCCACACAAAGGAGCGAATAAACCTTAACAGAAGTGCACTCCCGCTGCCAAGAGTGCCGCAAAACCGGTGCAGCTCTCAAGTGCCCGAAGTACCGGCGGGAAGCGTCCGCAGGCCGCCACGGTGGACCTCCGCCGGGAGTGGTTCCCCCTTGAGAATGGATGCACAAATCGAGCTGGGCGGCCATGCGTTTTAACCTTTTGACTTTCTTGCTGCGGGCAGCGAGGCAGACCTGCCTTTTCCGGCGCGGTACTCCTGCCAGGCCACAAGCATGGGGGCGGCAACCGCGATGGATGAGTAGGTTCCGATGAGGATGCCCACGACCAAAGCGAAGGAGAATCCGTTCAGCACCTCGCCGCCAAAGATAAACAGCGAAAGCACAGTGATAAAGGTAAGGCCCGAGGTGAGCACAGTCCGGCTCAGGGTCTGGTTGATGCTGCGATTGACCAGGTCCGGCAGGCTTTCGCGCCGGCTGAGGCGAAGATTCTCGCGGATGCGGTCGAAGACGACGATGGTGTCGTTCATGGAATAGCCGACCAGCGTGAGGATGGCGGCAATCACGGTGAGCGAGATCTCGCGGCCGGTAAGAGCAAAAGCGCCGACGGTGATCAGCGTGTCGTGGAAGCAGGCCACCACCGCGGCCACGCCGTAGATCAACTGGAAGCGGAACCAGAGATAGATGAGCATGCCGAGCATGGAGTAGAGCGTGGCCAGCGTGGCCTGCTTTTCCAACTGATGGCCCACAGTGGGACCGACAACGTCGACCTTCACCCCGGTGTTGGGGTTGAAGTAGTTGTTGTAATGGGCCTGCAGGGCCGATTCGATTTGCTGGCGGCCTGTGTCAAGCGCCGCTTCGTTGGTTTCTTCGGGCAGGCTGATGAGCACCTGGTGGTCCGCTACCGGTCCGAAGCTAGTAATGACCGCGTCCTTTACGCCCGCCGCTTCGATTGCGCTCCGGATGGCATCGATGTCAGGGGGATTGGCAAACTGCACATCCACCTGCGTGCCGCCGCGAAAATCCACTCCCAGCGGAACCGGGCTGCCGATGTGCGACCAATTCCAGCTCATCTTTGCGATGCCGGCCACGCTGAAGATCATGGAAAAGGCGAGAAAGTACCACTTCCATCCCAGCCAGTTCACATTTACCTTGCGAAAGAATTCCACTTCTTGTTTTCTCCTGGTGCCGAATCGGCGGCTCTAAATCGAAACCATCTCGCCGGCTTTCAACTTGTTCAAATGCGCCTCAAAGATGACTCGCGAGACAAAGACGGCCGTGAAAAGATTGGCCGCAAGACCGACGGTCAGCGTGGTTGCAAAACCCTTTACCGGACCGGTGCCAAAGATAAACAGAATTGCTGCCGAGACAATGGTGGTGACGTGGGTGTCAACGATCGTCACCCAGGCGCGAGCGAAGCCCTGGTCCACGGCCGCCGACGGCGCCTTGCCGGCGCGAATCTCTTCGCGGATGCGCTCGAAGATCAGCACGTTTGAATCCACGCCCATACCGATGGTGAGGATGACTCCGGCAATGCCGGGCAAGGTGAGGGTGAGCACCAGGCCTCCGCCGCCGGAGGCGCTCGAAATCGCGGCCGAGAGTCCCATAATGCCCAGCAGAATGATCAGGTTAAAGATCAATGCAAGGTCGGCGTTGATGCCCGAGCCCTTGTAGTAAATGAGCATGAAGGCCATGACGACGACGATGCCGACAATGGCCGCGGTGACGCCTTCGCGGATGGAATCTGCGCCCAGCGTGGCGCCCACGGTGCTGGCAGAAATGTAATTCATTGACGCCGGCAGCGCGCCCGTGCGCAGCAGCTTGGAGAGCTCCATCACTTCGTTCTGGGTGAAACCGCCCTCAATGAGTCCCTGATCGCGAATAGGCTGCTTGATGACTGCTACTTCGCGCACCGCACCGCCCATCACCACTGCCATGTCCTTGCCGACGTTGGCGCTGGTGAAGTCCCAGAACTTGTCGCCGGCTTCGTCAGTGAGGGTGAAATTCACCGTTCTTTGCCCGGTGTTTGAATTCACGCCCGGATCGGCGGAGCGGAAATCGCTGCCGGCCACAATGGAGGAACGCTCGATGACGTAATAAGAAGTGCTGCTCGAACCGCCTAGATCACCCGAGAAGGGCAGAATCTCATCATTGGGCGGAAGCGCGCCGTTCACGCTTTGCAGAGCCGCGTCTTCGCTGGGAAACGGACCGCCGTCGACAGCATGAATCTCAAGGCGGGCCGTGGACCGGATGATGGTTTTCACCTGATCCAGGTCGCTGACACCCGGCAACTCCACCAGAATCTGGTTGGCGCCCAGGCCGTATTCCTGGATCAGCGGCTCGCTCACACCCAGCGCATCCACGCGATCGCGGATGGTCTCAATGGCCTCGTCGATCGTTCGCTTGTAGAGATCGCTCTCGAAGAGCGGCTTCATGGTCAACGTAAAGTTGTTGTCTGAACCGCCGGAGAGGTCGTACTCGTTGGCGTACTTGGCGGTGCCGAGCAACGAGCTGACAGCGTCGGTTTGCGCGGGCGCCGTGCCCTCGATGCGAATGACATCCGGCTTGTTGGGATCGGGTTTGACCACCTGAGAAAAGGTCAGGTTGGCCTTCTTCAAATCCTGCTGGATCTGCTGCATGGAGTTGTCGGTTTCGGCATTCACCGCCTCCGACACCTCCACTTTCAGGATCAGGTGCGCCCCGCCCTGTAGATCGAGGCCGAGATGAATGCGGCTTGAAATGGCGCTTAGCAGCGCCTTTCCGCTGATCCCCGATGGTATTCCGAAGATGCCGTAGAGGCAGATCAGAAGAACCGCGACGATCAGGGCAATTTTGCTTTTGAGATTCTTCTTCATTGATTCGTTTCTCTGGTCCAAAAAGTGAAAGGCCGAAGGGCCTTAAGAGCCCCGAAGGGTCTTAGGAGCTCGAAGCGTCCTCTGGTTGCGTGACCGAGGCAATCGCACTCTTGGCCACTTCAAGCTTCAGGTTGTCGGGAGGAACACGAATCACAATGGAATCGTCCTTGATGGAGAGGATGGTTCCGCGAATTCCTCCCGCGGTTGTGATCCGGTCGCCGGATTTGATGGAGGTGAGCATCTGCTGCCACTGCTTTTGCTTCTTCTGTTGCGGGCGGATCATCAGCAAATAGAGCAGCGGAATAAACAGCAGGATGGGCAGCAGCATGGATAAGCCGCCGCCTGCTCCGGGGGCGGGCGCAGCCGCCCAAAATGCGAAATTCGTGGCAACAATCATCGTTGGCTCGCTTCCCTCGCTCGCCCTTACGGCCGGCGTTGGCCCTACTCAGGGCGCAGGCTCATCCGGCCATTGCTGCCGGCGCCTGACAACAGATTTGTCTCCGGGAAAGGTTCCCCTGGCCTCGATCTTCTCCGGCCCGGGCTTTGGAAGGAGGGTCCGGTAACGGGGGCCGAAACGGGATTCCCGTCCTGCCCGCACGCATCACGCAACCCAACTGCCGCATACTTCCTGTTCGACACAGCATCCCTGGTGGCTTCCGGACGCAAGGAAGGCGGTTTACACCACGTTCATCCGCCCGGAATCCCAAAAGAATGCCTAGAGAGATAAGAAATGCGCGGTGGGTTCGGTGTCAAGGAGGGGAGACACAGGCGAAGGCCTGGTGACGCACCTTCCGGCCTTAATAAACCCCTTACAAAATGGCTACTCGTTCCTTACGAGAAAGGGCGCCAACTGATTGTAAGAGGTTCTCCGGGTCCGCATGTTGTGAGTTCCGCGGCGCACCGGTGGCCGGAAAGGGGAATCGTCTCCATGACGCTGGAAATTCATGAGCAGACTCTGTGGCTGATTCCCGTAGGCCTTGCCGTCACTTTTATGATCTGGGTGCTTTTGAACTGGTGGCAGGAAGAGCGGCGCCCAAATGACGGCCGGAATTATTCTTCCGGCGCGTCAGGCTTCCAGTATCGAAGTTCCGGGCGGGCACAGGAGAGGCAAAGCGACTCTCCATTTATAAGCACAAACCGCCCGAAGTTCACTCCCTCGCCGCAGCGCGGGCAAATGATGCGCTCGCCCGAGTGACCGGGCAAGTCGGCGGGATCGATGGCGACGCGCACCGATTGTTCGCGGAAGAGCTGCGCATCCGGCAATTCGCGATAGGCCTGCAACTGGCGGCGGCTCTTGTTCTCTTCGTGCGGGTATAGCTTGCGTGCCAGCTCGCGGGAATCTTCGAGAGCGACAATGCGGACGGAGAGGCCCGAACTGAGATCGACGAAAGTCGCCGCCATCTTGCCCCAGTCTCGAAACTTCAACGCGCGCTTACCCAGACGGCAGCCGGTGACGAGCGCAATGGCGTCGGTGGCGCAGCGATCGATTTCGACATAGGTAACGAGACGCTTGCGGTCAGTGCCGCGCGGATCGGCGATGCCCAGCCGGTCGAGGCCCAGCAGGGCCATGCGCACACCGAGAACCTGGCCCGCGCACAGGTGCCCATGCGCGGCTTCAGCCTGCCGCAAAAGGTCGTCGATCGATTCCATGGCGTTTCCGTTGTGTCGATCCGCTTACTTGTCCGCCGCAGCGGACTGACGTGCTGACCTGCTATTTCGCGGGGGCGGCTTCGGGCGTCGCATCTTCGTCGCCCGTGTCTTCAACCATGACCGCCGAGCCGGGGACGATGTCGTAGCTTACCGCATCGCTGCCTGTGGGATGAAATGAAATGCGCAGCGGCTCGCGCTGCCAGTCGGGCGGTGCGCAGACCAGGTCGGGGTGATTCTCGGCGTCGAAGGCTGCGAGTTTCTTGGCTAGAACGGGCTTGCGCGCGCCGATCTGCGCAACCACGGCATAGAGACTCTTGCCGCTGGGCGTGAGGCCGCAATAAGCAGCGTAATCGCGGAACCAGCTCACCTGACTGACGCCGGGATCGTAGTCGGGCAGGCGGAGCGCGGTCACGCGGCCGGTGACGCGATCGACCAAGAGCCACGGCCCGCGTTGCCAAACCCAGTGGCTCACTTTGTCACTCGGGCCGGGCTTGTCAGTGGGCAACGCGTCGTTGAGCCGGATGACGCGACGGACGACGAAGCTGCGATCGGTGACGTCGTGCGCGTCACCGGTGGTCCACTCCTTGAGGACGCCGTCGACCAGGAGGGCGCGGACTTTGAGCGCGTCCTCGCCGGTGGCCGCGCCGGAGGGGTCACCTGTTTTGGAGTAGGGCACGCGCTTGACCGCGCCGAGGACGACGATGTGGGGCTTGCGTGGAGCGGCGTGGGCCGCGGGTCCGAAGGCAAGGATTGCCGCCAACACCAAAACCGCGAAAACTACAAACTTGCTCATGGCCCCTACTCCTCAAATTCCCGCTGCCTCTACAGCCCGCGCCACGCGGAAGGCCGTGCCTTCGCCAAAGTGGCGGGCAAGAACTTGCATGCCCACGGGCAGGCCAGCTTTGGTGGCGCCGCAAGGAACCGAGACACCGCAGATGCCAGCCAGGCTGGCGGTGACGGTGTAGATGTCGGCGAGATACATGGCCAGCGGATCGCCGGTCTTTTCGCCGAGCTTGAATGCGGGGAAGGGCGAGGTTGGCGTGACGATGGCGTCAACTTCAGCAAAGGCGCGGAGGAATTCGTCAGCGAGAATGCGGCGAACCTGCTGCGCTTTGAGGTAGTAGGCGTCGTAATAGCCGGCAGAGAGCGCGTAGGTGCCGAGGAAGATGCGGCGCTTGACCTCGGCGCCAAAGCCCTCGTCGCGAGAGTGCGAGTACATGTCGGAGAGCGTGGCTGAGTTTGGCGAACGGTAGCCGTAGCGGACGCCGTCAAAGCGGGCGAGGTTGGCGCTGGCTTCGGCCGTGGCCACCAGATAGTAGGTGGGAACGGCGTATTTAGTGTGCGGCAGCGAGATCGGCTTGATTGTGCAGCCGGCGACCTCGAGCGCTGCAATGCCCTTCTCGACGGCAGCGCGCACTTCGGGATCGAGACCCTCGCCGAAGTATTCGGCGGGCACACCGATGCGCAGGCCCGCGGCGGGTGTGTCGCTTTCGGCGGCGTAGTCGGGGACGGGAGCCGGGGAGCTGGTGGCGTCACTCGGGTCGTGGCCGGCGATAACGCCGAGCATCGTGGCGGCGTCACGGACGTTTGAGGCAAGGGGGCCGATGCGGTCGAGCGAGGAGGCAAAGGCGATGAGGCCGTAGCGCGAGACTCGGCCGTAGGTGGGCAGCACGCCGACCACGCCGCAGAAACTGGCCGGCTGGCGAATGGAGCCGCCGGTGTCGGTGCCGAGCGTGGCCACAGCGAGGTTGGAGGCAACTGCCGCGGCCGAACCGCCGCTGGAGCCGCCGGGAACGCGCTCCGGATCGACAGGATTGCGCACCGGGCCATAGGCGGAGTTCTCATTCGAGGAGCCCATGGCAAACTCGTCGCAGTTGGTTTTGCCGAGGAGCACCGCGCCTGCGGCCTCGAGCCGGGCGACTGCCGTGCAGTCATAGGGCGGACGGTAGCCTTGAAGGATTTTGGAGCCTGCAGTTGACGGCGCGCCCTGCGTGACGAGCACGTCCTTGATGCCGACGGGAATTCCTGCCAGCGGTGGGAGCGGGTCACCTTTGGCGGCGATGGCGTCGATGCGCGCGGCCTGCGCGAGGGCGCGCTCTTTGGTGAGGCTCAGAAAAATGTTCAGCCGGGGATTGAGTTTCTCGATGCGCTCGTAATAAGCGGCGGCGAGATCTGTGGCTTTGGTGCGCCCGGCGGCGAGATCGGCGCGGAGATCGGTAAGAGTCCTGGGCTTTTTGACAAAGCGTTCAGCGGTCATGGTGTCGCCTGACAATCGATCTTCCTCTTCGGGACGTTTGTTCGCTCCAGTGGGTGTTCGCTTCGGTCGGTGTTCGCCCCGGCGGGCAATTTCTTTATCGCTCGATCACTTTCGGAACCTTGAAGAAGGCCTGGTCGGTCTCCGGCGCCTGGGACATGACGGCGGAGCGATCAAGCGAAGGCCGCACCAGGTCGGCGCGAAGAGCCGCAATGGCACCGCCTTCGAGCTCGCCCATCTGGGCTAGTGGCACGACGTTCGATGTGTCCAATTCATTCAGCTCGGCGACGTAGTCGAGGATCGCGTTCAGGTCGCGCAACATCGGCCCAACCTCATCAGGCGCCAGCTCCAAATGCGCTAGTTCGGCGACGCGCTCAACATCCTCGACGGTTACTTTGGCAGACATTTTAGTCCTGGTCTCGAAGCTCAAGTATAGCCGCTCCTGGATCGCGAAATCGGCTGCATTCAGTCGACGGTGAGAGTTACGTTTAGCGAATGCGTGATGCCCATGGAGGTCACGCTGACGGGAATCGTGTAGGTCCCCGGAGGCGTTTTGGAGCCACCTCCGTTGCCTCCGGAACCTCCGCCACCCGTGCCTCCGCCGGAACTGGTGCAACTGGAGACGCCGGTTGCAAGGATCGCGGCCAGAACAACCAGCAGAAAGAGCTTCCGGCGCTTGAAAACGGCGACCGACACGAGAAGCAGCCCACAGGCCAGTGGCAGAGCGCGCGGGAAGGCGGGACCGCCGGAGTTCGGCGTGGCGAAATTCGGCCCGACGAGATTCGGTTTGGCAAGATTCGGTTTTTCGAGCCGAGCCGCCGATCCGTTGCCCGTGGAGATTTCGACCAGAACGTTGCCCTGAACCCCGGCGTTGAGTGTCTGGGTGGCGGGGTTGAAGAGGCAGAGAGCATTTGTGGGCAGCGTGCCGCAGGAGAACGCAAAAGTGCCGCCGGAGCCGACTGGCGCGACGATCATGGTGAAGCTGGCTTGCTGGCCGCTGGCGACGGTCTGGCTCACTGGGCCGGTGATGCTCACGGCGAAATCGAATCCGGTGCCCGAGAGCGGTACGGTGGCCGGCGTGGCGACGGTGGAGGAGGTCACCGTGAGCGCTCCAGTTGCGGAGCCGCCGGCGCTCGGCTGAAAGACGACCGAGGCGGTGCAGTTGGCGCCGGCGGCCAAGCCGCCGGTGCAGGTGTTCTGCGTGACGCTGAAGGGCGCAGCAGCGGCTAGAGAAACCGTGCTGATGGCGTAACCGGAAGAATTCGTGACGGTCACTGGTTGAGCGGTGCTGGACTGGCCTGCTGCTACCACTGGAAACACGATTTGGGCCGGGTTGGTGGCCAGGCCGGAGGCGAGTATTCCCGAGCCGTTCAGCGGCACCGAAGCCGGGGCGACGCCGAAGGTGGACGAAGAAACCGCGAGCGTGGCCGCGATGGCGCCTGTCGCACTGGGCGTGAAGACGATCTGGACTGCGCAACTGCTTCCGCTGGCGAGCAGGGCCCCGCAAGTGGTCGCGGCAATGGAGTAGCTGGAGGCGGCGGCGCCGACGATCGAAAAGCCGACGTTGGCCATCGGCGACCCGCCTGTGTTGCTGACGGTGACCGTTTGCGGCGTGCTGGGGACGCCGGGCTGCTGGTTGGTGAAGGTCAGACTGGTGGGATTGACGTTCAAGGCCGGGGCTCCGAGTCCCGTCCCGCTCAGCGACACAGTTTGCGGTTGCGAGCGCAGGATATCGCCGATGGTGAGCGTGCCGGAGACCGTGCCCGTTTGAGTAGGAGCAAAGATCGCGCTGATGATACAGACCGCACCGGCCGCCAGTTTCGTTCCGCACGTGTTCGACTCCTGGAACTGAGCGCTCGCCGAAATGGAAATCGACGTCAGCAGCAGGCCGCCGGAGTTTGTGATTGTGACGGTCTGCGCGGAAGAAAGCTGGCCTTCCGGCGTCGGCGGGAAGGAAAGCGATGTGGGATTGAGAACGTCAGTGGGCGGAGAAACGCCCGTCCCGCCGAGTTCCACCGATTGCGTGCCTGCGCCGTCGGTAAAGGTAAGCAGGCCGGAGGCCGGACCGGCTTCGGTGGGCGCGAATGCCACCGCCAACTGGCAACTGGAGTTTGGCGCCAGGCTGGTTGTCCCGCAGGAGTTGCTGGAAAGATTGAACGGGGGCGTGATGACGATGCTGCCGATGGGAATTGCCGCCGCACCACTGTTGGTCGCGGTAACCTGAAGCGGCGCAGACGTGGTTCTCACCTCCACCTGGCCGAAGGTGACGGTGGCCGGGGCCAGAATCACCACGCCCGCCGGAGCGCCGATTCCGGTGAGGTCGACTGTCAGTTGCCCGCCGTAGACGTTGGCGTAGATGGTCATTTCGCCGCTCCGCGGCCCCGTGGCTTGCGGCGCGAACGTCACCTGGATAGCGCAGCTTGCGCCCGCGGCGACGGTTGCATTGACGCAGTCGTCGGTCTCGCTGAAGTCTCCGTTCATCGCGATGGACGTGGGTGTGAGCGCGAGGCTGCCGGTGTTTGCGAGGCTGACAGTGAGCGGACTGCTGGGGGTGTTGAAGACCTGGCTGGGAAAGGCGAGCGACGAAGGGGTGGCGGCTGCGGCGGTCAGGCCCGTCCCCGCGCTCCATAGCGGGGTCTGCCAGATTCCGCGCCCGTAAGTGCCCGCAACCAGCACCGGCGCGGAAGCGGTGTTGGGAGCTGCGCTGAGGGCCACGGCCGGAGCGGCGGGCAATCCGGCGCCAAACACCGACCAGCAGTTGGAGGTCGATTGCGCGCAGTTAGCAACCTGCGTGGTGAAGTACACGCCCTGGTCCGTGGCGACGTAGACCGTGTTTGCACTTTGCGGATCGATGGCAAGACTGTTGGCGGGCGCGACAGGCAGGTTCGCCGTGATGCCGGTCCAGGTTGCGCCTCCGTTGGTTGAACGGTACACGACCTGGATTCTTGCGGCCGAGCTATCCATACCGGCCAAGGTTATGTACACCGTGTTGCCGGTTGGATCGTGAGTATCGATCGTGACGCTGGAGATATCGAAATTTTTGGAGTTCAACGAGCGGGCGTCATTGACGACGGGATTCATCGTGAGATCCTGCCACACGGGCGCGGCGCCGGAGAAGGGATCAAAGGTCGCGCTCAGAATGTGGCCGGGCAGGTTGGCGCCATTGCTGGCGGCGCCATACATGCCCACATAGATGGCTTCGCTGCCGGAGGAAACCAGCATGGCGGCAATGGCTCGGATGAGTCCGTCGCCATTGCAGGGAACGTCCGTGGCTCCGCTATCCAGGATGGGGCTGATCGCGTTGCCCGCGGTCCAGCCGGCGCCGTTGGCCGGGCCGCGCCATACGCGGCAAGTACCGATGAGCAACTGATCGTGGACGACAGGATCGACCAGGAACGGCGCCGGCGTGGGCATGGTGTCACCGTCGCCGCCAACGTCCGCATCTGTGATCACCGGGCTTGTGCCGAACGAGGCGAGCGTGCATGGATCTGCCTGCGAGCACAGATAAATGGCGACTCCTGCCTGGTTGTTTACGTACCAATTGATGCTCTTGCTCGGGTCGATGGCCACAGGGCCGCCGTAGCCGGAGAGAATCTGCGGCCAGTCCGCAGTTGCGGCCGAACTTCTCACGCCGGCGGTTCCGTTCACGCCCAGACCAGCCATCAAGTTGTACTGCGACTTTACGACCGGGGACAGGCTGACAACTTCGGCCAGCGAACCCAGGCTACCGTTCAGGTTCTGGAAATGCGTGGAGTCCGTTGCGGCGCAGGACGATCCTGTCTCGCCGATGGCGTCGGTGGAGCGCCAAAGCCCGCTATCGTTGCCGAGAAAGATCTCCTGTGGATTGGCGGCGTTCCATGCCAGCGCATGCTGGTATTCAGCCACCTGCGCGCTCATGCAAGTGGTTGAGTTGGTGGTATTGCGCCACACGCATCCCATGGCCAGGCTGCACTTCCAGAGGTCGTTGGCCCCGGCCAGCAAAAGCGTGTCCTGCTGCGATGGAACCGCGGACAGGGTGAGGTTGTAGTCGCCATCCGGGATGGTGGCTGCGCCCTGGAGCGTGCTGGTCTCAAGCGCCGCGGTGCTCCACTGTTGGGCGAAGGCGATGGTTGGATTGCTGCACACCCCGCCACTAAGGCCGCACTGATCCTGCCAGAGTCCCTGGTCCTGGTTATTCAGGTCGACGGTCCACGCAAACGTGTCGCCGGTTTGAGGATTCACTGCCAGCGCGCCGCGATAGATGGGACAGGCGATGGAACCGATCTGCCCAGGGTTAGAGGGGCACATCTGCGTTGTGAGCCCGGCGCCGGGCTGCGCAACCATGCGCGTCCAGGTAACGCCGTCCGGCGACTGGTAATAGCCGTGATCGCGCACCGCGGCAACAAACAACTGCCGCACCGGATTCCAAACCACCGCAGTGGCGGCGTTGCCCTGCGAAGTGAGAGGAGTGAGCGGACCCTGGAGGATTTTGCCGACACCGTCGGTGATGGTGGCCAAATGCCAGGTGGCTCCACTATCGGTGGAGTAGAAGAGGCCCTCGAAGGTGTTGAGCGGCCAATCGGCGCCCACCAGCGTGCCTTCATAGGCCTGAGAGACCGCGGCCACCACAAGCTGCGGATTGACGGAACTCCAGGCAAAGCCGGCAAAGCCCTGCCCGAGGAAGCTGGCGTCCGTGGCGCCGAGGCCCTGCTCCTCGTCCGCGGTCTGCTGGATCACGTTCCAGGTGTTGCCGCCGTCAGTAGAGCGCAGGATGCCGGCGCCATAGTAGGAGTCGAGCACGTCGTTGGGGTCGCCGGTGCCGGCAAGAATGACGCCGGTTTCGCCCGGTTGCACCGTAAGAGCGCCAATGCTGATGGAGGCGTCATTGACTCCGCTGAGAGCAGAGACAGTATCGGTGAGAGGAGCGAACACGATGGAGGCAGGCGCAGCAACACCGGCATTGTTGGCGACCCACACACCCCCGCCCGTGGTGCCGACGTAAAGGCGGTTGCCGGTGGCATCGGAGGGATCGAGGGCGATTGCGGCGACGCGGCCCGTGACGAGACCAAAGTCCGGCGTTTGAACGGCTGTGGGGCCGAGGGGCTGCCAGGTACTCGCGGGCGCGGCGCTGCCAGCGCTTTGGATCTGGACCGCCGGAGTGCCAAATGGAGCGCCGAGGCTTATCCCGCCTAAGTGACGGAGGGCGCCCGACCTGGGCGGCAGGCGATGGCCGGGTGTCCACCCGCGCTGGGCGAGAAAGTGCTGCGCCTCAAGAACGCGAGGGGGAAGTGGCGTGGGCTTGGGAGATTTTTGTGGAGCAGGATTTGCTTGGGAATGCGGATTCTGTGCTTGAGCCGCTGGGCCAAGCGAGAGGAGCGCCAGGAGGCACGAGGACAAGGCCGCGCCCGCCCATGCGCCAAGGGCAGAATGCTGCCAAGGCCGCCTAGATCGCTTCGATGCCCCGCCGCCACGGAGGGGGCCCATACATTTTGGATCGGACATTGGATTCGTCACGCGAAACCAGACTTTGATTCCGGCTTCCCCTTTTCTAAAAATCTTCCAATGGGGATGAGCTCGGAATCCATCCGATAACGCTCAACGAAACACGCAATTTCCGGGAATGAGATTGTCGCCCATTATAGGACGGGGTGAAGGATCGTCAACTGTGACCCGTGACACAGGCGTGGAAGCAAACGCGCAGCCTCGCGCTGCCGCAATCAGACCTGACGTGCGCCCAATGCAGGCCGTTAGGATGGAAGGATTGCGCTTCCGCTCAGCCCCTGTCGGACGCATCCCCGCTTTTTTGTGATTGAGGTCTTCCGATGAGTAGATTGATGTTCGCCGTTCTCCTGACCTTTGCCGCTTTGGGTCTCCACGCCCAGGACTACACTCTTGGCCCCGATTCGCAGCCGCAAGACGGCGTGCCCAAAGGCACGGTGACCAAATTCACGCTGACGCCGGGCAAGGATTATCCAGGCACGCCGCACAACTGCGCAATCTATGTGCCTGCGCAGTACGACGCGAGCAAGCCGACGCCGTTCATGATCTTTCTTGACGGTAGCCAGGCGCTCGGCGACAGCTTGCGCGTTCCGGTTGTCCTGGACAACCTGATCGCCAAACACGATTTGCCGGCGATGATTGCGATCTTTGTCGATCCGGGAGTTTTGCCCGTGCTTTCGGATCCATCGCACTCGGAAATCGCACAGAACCGCTACAACCGAATTTATGAATATGATTCGCTGACTCCGCGCTTTTCGGATTTTCTGGTCAATGAGCTGATCCCCGAAGTGGGAAAGCAGTACAACCTGTCAAAGAATCCCGATGACCGTGCCCTGAGCGGCGTGAGCACGGGTGCGGTGGGCGCATTCATGGCGGCATGGAACCGGCCCGACCAGTTTCATCGCGTGCTGAGCCTCATCGGGACGTACGTTTCGATGAAGGGCGCGGACGCGCTGCCCGCGCTGGTGCGCAAGACGGAGCCCAAGCCAATTCGCGTCTTCATGCAGGATGGGTCAGCGGATCATATTACCGCCACGGAGCCTTATGGAACCAACTTTGCCGGGAGCTGGCCCATCAACAACCAGGTGATGTACGAGGCGCTGGAGTTTGCCGGCTACGATGCGAAGCTGGTGATGGGAACGGACGGGCACAGCACGAAGCATGGCGGAGCAATTCTGCCCGATGCGCTGCGCTGGCTGTGGCGCGATTATCCCGCGCCGATCGTGGTGCACGAGCCTGCCGCCGCGCAGAAGCCGGGATGGGATCCCTCCGGGACGGTCTTCTCGACGATCTTCGTCGACAAGCCGTGGCAACAGGTTGGCGGCGATAACGTTTTCGACCGTGATGTTGGACAAGTTTGGAGTCTTACCTCCGATGCAAAGGGAGACGCATATATTTGCGGCGGAAATACCGTTGAGCGCGTCGATGCAGATGGAAACGTGACGCAGTTTCTCCAATTGAAAGGCGGCGTGGGGCGCCTCAGATCCGGTGCGGACGGCCGCTGGTACGCATCCTTGGGAACTGACGAAATCGTTTCGTTTAATAAGACTAACGGTCCGTTAAATGATCTAAAGATCATAGCGCGAGGCCTTGGCATCTACGATTTTGCGGTCGCACAGAATGGCACGATTTACTTTAGCGGGAGCGGAAGAACTCGATCAGGCCGAATCGATGCTTCAGGCAAGGTGGAGATGCAGGAGATGGGCCGGACAATTGTCGTGCCCTCGGGACTCGCATTCTCGCCCGATCAGTCGATGCTGGTGGTTACCGACTCGGCTTCGCGCTATAGCTGGTCGTTTCAAATCGCAGCCGATGGCTCTCTCATCAACGGCGAGCCCTTTTATCGCCTGGAAATATCAGAGACGACGGAGTGGAACTTACTAGGCAGCCGCATATGGAGTGTAGCGGAGGACACGACCGGCAACGTCTATTTCGCCACGCCGCTGGGCATTCAGGTCGCCATGCAAAACGGGCGCATCATGCAGATCCTCAATCCGCCGATTCCCGGCGGGGGGCCGCTGGCTGCGATTACATTTGCCGGCAGCCGCGACCAGAACTGGCTCTACGCAGTGCAGGATGGAAAGTTGTACCGGCGGCCAGTGAAGGTGACAGGCGCGAATGCGTGGACGGTGGTCAAGCCGCCGAAGCCGGCGCTGTAAGGCGCGCGCACAGCAAGGAATTGCATGTTTATGTCGTTGGTGCCATAATCATGTCATGGCAATTCGCACCACCGTCGATATACCGGAACCGCTCCATAACCAGCTGCGCCGCAGGGCGGAAGATACAGGCACTTCCATGCGAATGCTTATCGTGCAGGCACTTGAGCAGACCTATTCTGAGCCTCGCAAAGGAAGGTATGTAACCGGCCCGCTGGTTCGCAAAACGGGGAAACTCGGTCCGCGCTTCCCCGTCGACGAGAATCCTCATGACCTTGTTCTTTCCTGATCTGAATGTATGGTTGGCTCTCTCTGTTGCCGACCACGCGCACAGGTCTGTTGCTGCGAACTACCTTTCTCGCCTCACCGCGAACGACAGACTCATCTTCTCCCGGTATACCCAGCTTGGGCTGCTGCGGCTTCTCACCAATCCTGCAGTGATGGGAAACCAGACCTTGACTCTCAAAGAAGCCTGGCGGGTATACGATAGCTGGCTCGAGGATCCGCGCGTAGAGTTCTATCTGGAGCCGCGGGGAGTGGATTCCAAGCTCCGCAGTATAACAAAGCTTTTCGCGTCCTTGCCCGCTTCAAAGGCGATTGGAGACTGCTGGATGCTAGCCTTTGCGGCGGAAATCCAAGCAATTCTCGTCACCTTTGACGGAGCTCTTTACGGTCATGCAAAGAAGCTGGGCTATTCTGCAATGATTCCGGCCTGATGCGCGGCGAGATTTTCGACTTTTGCGAAAAGCAAGCAAGGGCCACGCCAAGGCGGCCCTCATGCTGACAACTAACAAATGTCTTTCTACCACCGTCCCCACGCGCGGCTGAAGTAATCGGTCATCGTCATTCCGATGAGGGCGAGAAAAGTAAACACGCCGCAGGCCACTGTAAGTTTGGTCAGCTTGGTGCTGTACTTCACGTGCATGAAGAACAGGACAACGAGAACCATTTTTGTGCAGGCGATGGCGAGCGCGACGGCGGGATTCCAGAAAAGGGTGAGTCCCGGAGCGATATGCCATTCGCCGAGGTCGATAAAGGACGCCCAGACGGTGAGTCCCGTGCCCACGAGCAGCGCGAGGAGAATCGCCAGATAGATTACCGGGCTCACGATGTGGTGTTCGTGTTCGTGCTCTTCCTTTTGCTCGAATTGTCCGTCGTGTTCGCTCATTCCATCCATCCTGTCAGTGCCGGCTGATTAAGTACAACAATGGGAACAGGAAGATCCAGATAATATCCACGAAGTGCCAGTAAAGGCCGAAGTTCTCAACGTAAGTAACGTGTCCTGTCGTGTAGGCTCCGGCTCGCGCCCGGACAATCATGAACCCCAGAATCGAGATACCGATGATCATGTGCAGGGCGTGCATTCCGGTCATGGCGAAGTAGAGGAAGAAGTACATCTGAGCCTTCTGGGCCATGTCGGGCGCCAGCGGCTGGTCGCCAGGATAATCCTTATGCACCTCGGGGTCCGAGGCCGGATTGAGAAACGACGCATCGCTCCAATTCAACCCAGGGACATGGTGCTTCTCCCACTTCTCGTGATACTCGATGGTCTTGATGCCGAGGAAGGCCAATCCGAGGACGAAGGTGAGCGAGAGGCAAAGAACCAGCGCGCCTTTGCGGCGCGTCTCTGCTGACCAAACGCCCATGGCCATGGTGAAGCTGGACATAATGAGAACTGCCGTATTCGCTGTGCCCCACCCAATGTTCAACTGGTGCGACGCCTCAACGAACGCCGGGTAGTACCAGTTGCGCATGATCAGGTACGAGGTAAAGAGCCCGCCGAAGAACATGACCTCAGTGAGCAGGAACAGCCACATGGCGAAGTTCGTTGTGTCTGCCTGCTGCTCGACGGTTTCGAAGTGGTGGCGCTGATAGGGCGGATGCTCATGATGAGTTTCCGCGGCAGCGCTGTTGGAGATTGCCGTGCTATCCGACACTCGCCACCTCTTTCTGTTGTTGTTGCTCGAGCCACTCGTAGTCGTAGGCTTCGTGATCCATGATGGGGGTCTCGAGGAAGTTCTCGGTCAACGGCGGCGACTGCGTTTGCCACTCCAGGCCCGTTGCCTGCCAGGGATTATTTCCGGCGATGGCCCCGTACTTCAGCGACCAGGTGAGGTAAAGAACCGGCAGCAAGTAACCCACGCCGAGGATGGTCGCGCCCGCTGTTGAGAAAACGTTCAGCGCCTGAAATTCAGGAGGGTAGGCGGCATAGCGCCGCGGCATGCCCAACGTGCCCAGGATGAACTGCGGGAAGAACGTGAAGTTGAATCCGATAAAAGTGACCACGGCGGCAAACTGCGAGATCTTTTCCGGGTACATGCGGCCGGTCCACTTGGGCCACCAGAAGTGAATGCCGGATAGAAACGCCATCAACATTCCGCCGACCATGACGAAATGGAAGTGGGCCACGATGAAGTAGGTCTCTGTGAGGTGAATGTCGGTGCCGGTCGAGCCGAGGAAGACACCCGTCATGCCGCCGATGGTGAACAGGCCCATGAAGCCGAAGGCGTAGAGCATGGGCGTCTCAAAGGTGATGGACCCTTTGTAGAGCGTGAAGGCCCAGTTGAAGATTTTGATGGCCGAGGGCACGGCGACCAGCATGGTGAGCAACGAAAAGACCAGCGCCGCGTAGTTAGAGATGCCCATGATGAACATGTGGTGGGCCCAGACAAAGAATCCGAAGACGGCGATGGCCACCGAGGAAAACGCGACCGCCGTATAGCCGAAGACGCGCTTGCGGCTGAAGGTAGAGATCACCTCGGAGATCACTCCCATGCCGGGCAGAATCATGATGTAAACGGCGGGGTGCGAGTAGAACCAGAACAAATGCTGGAAGAGAATCGGGTCGCCGCCGTAAGCGGGATCGAAGACGCCGATGTGCACGGTGCGCTCGAGGACCACCAGCACCAGGGTGATGGCCAGCACCGGCGTGCCCAGCACCATAAGGATGCTGGCCGCGTAATTCGCCCAGACGAACAGCGGCAACCGGAACCATGTCATGCCCGGGCAGCGCATCTTGTGGATGGTGACGATGAAGTTGAGGCCGGTGAAGATGGAACTGAATCCGGCGACGAAGATGGCGAGTCCGGTAGAGATGACGTGCGTGTTGAGGTAGTGCGTGGAGAGCGGACTGGTGAAGGTCCAGCCAGTGTCGACGCCGCCGGCGGCCATGGTGTAAATGACCATGAAGCCGGCGATGATATAGAGATACCAGCTGAGCAGATTGACTTTGGGCAGCGCCAGATCCTTGGCCCCAACCATCATGGGAATCACGAAATTCCCGATCGTAGCGGGCACCGATGGCACAAGGAACAAGAACACCATGATGACGCCGTGCATGGTGAACACTTTGTTGTAGGTGTCGGCGGCCATGAGTGAAGTCTGCGGCGTGAGCAGTTCCAGGCGGATGAGGCCGGCGAGGGACCCGCCGATAAAGAAGAAGAATGTAATCGAGATCAGGTAGAGCGTGGCGATCCGCTTGTGATCGCCGGTCAGCAGCCAGCTGAGCAGGCCGTTCTCTTTGGTCAGGAAGTTCATCTTGGGGATCCTGGCCGTGGACTGATCGGGAAGACTGACGATGGTGGCAGCGCTCATGGTTTGACCTCCTTCTGCGCCGCGGGCGCCTTGCCCGGCGTCGCTGCTTTACCGGCCGGGCTCTCAGGAACCAGATCGGTGGTGTTGAGGGTCTGCTGGACACGGTAATCGGAATCGAGATTCTTGATGTACTCCACCAGCGCGATCACGCCTTCTTCGCTCACCTGGCCCTGGTAGGTGGGCATGATGGGCGCATAGCCCTGCGTGATGTGCTGCGAGGGGTTCAGAATGGCCTGTCGCAGATAGGCGTCGTCGGCGGTGATGGTCTCCCCAGTAGAGAGCGTGAGCCTGGAGTCGTAGACGTTCGCCAGACTGGGCCCGCGGGCGTCGGGCCGCGTGTTGTGGCACGAACTGCAGCTCAGGCTGGTGAAGAGCCGCTCGCCGTCCTGGGCCAGCGAATTGCCGCTGGTGGAGCCTTCGAGCCACTTCTTGAAGTCGTCGGGCGTCATCACAACCACGTCGCCGATCATCTGCGAATGATTAGTGCCGCAGTATTGGGTGCAGAAAAGGTGATAGGTGCCGGGCGTTGTGGCCTCGAACCAGACTGTGGTGTAACGGCCCGGAATGGCCTCGCGCTTGACGCGAAACGCGGGGATGGAGAAGCTGTGAAACACATCCTGCGAGATGAGCGTCAACTGGATGGGACGGCCGACGGGCACATGCAGAGCGTTGATCTCGTGCTGGCCGCCGGGATGCTCGGCCTTCCACATCCACTGCTTGCCCACGACGTAGATGTTCATGGCGTTGGCCGGCGGCGTATAGATGCGGAAGTAGAGCAGCGCGCCCCACACGAACATGATGAGGAACAGGCCCAGAGGAATGATGGTCCAGGTGGCCTCGAGAATTGTGGAGCCTTCGATCTGAACTGCTTTGGGATGGCGCTTCTTGCTGTAAAGGATGGAGAAACTGACAATCAGCAAAACCACAATCACCAGCCCAACCAGGCTGACCAGCGCCATGAAGAAATAGAGCGCATCCATTTCGGGCGCAATCTTCGATGCTTCGGGCGGAAAGAGCGCGAAGTGGGTCAACCATTTCTGGAGAAACTGCCACAATACTGGGCTGATGTGGTCCATTCCCTTATCCGTTCACTTTCTTTGCTCTATCGGGAGTCTCTGTTCCCGCTGGGTGATCGTGCTTTAAATCGCGGCGGAACATCACCAGCATGAATCCGCCTAGAAGCATCACCGTGAGAAACCCTCCCAACTGGATCACGCGCGCAATGATCAGATCGTGCGTGTTTCTAGTGGGATCGTAGTGATAGCAGTAGGTAAGAATGTTGTCTACAGGCGATCCGATGCGATTCGACGAGGCTTCGTCGAGGCCCAGCAGCATGTCCTTGGGCGAGTACTCGACTCCCATGTAGTACTGGGCCAGCTTGCCCTCCGGAGTCAAGATCTGAATCGAGCTGGCATGCGCGTATTGCATCTGATTGCTGCCCGGCACGGTGAGCTTGACGTAGCGAAAGCCGACTGCCTGGGTGAGAGCATCGATATTCGGTTGCGTGCCCGTGAGGAAGTGCCATCCGTTGGCCGTTTCGGGCCGGCCATAGCGCTTCACGTACTCGCGCTTCTTCGCAGCGGCCAAGTCCGTGCCCTCGCTGGGATCGATGCTGACCACGATGATGTTGAAGTCCTTGCCGGGAACGTAGCGAACCATTTCGAGAGAGCTGGTAAGGCCGTCAAGTTCCTCTGAGCAGAGCATGGGGCAGCGGTAGTAAACCAGCGCCAGAATCGCGGGGCGCTTGCCAAAGTAGCTGGCCAGCGTGACCTGTTGCCCGGCGTCGTCAGTGAAGGCAAGGTTGAGCGGCAACTGCGTGTTGAGATGCTGGTCGATGCCCACGCCATTGAGCAGAGTCGGTGGCCTGTCGTTGGTTGGACCCGTTTCCTTGTCGCCGTAACTGGAGACCTGCGCGGAGAGGAGCGGGCTGCCGAGCGAAAGCAGAATCGCGCCCGCAGCGGCCATCGCCGTGCTGCGTAAATGTCTCCGGATTGTGACTGCCGATTGCACGGCTATTTTTGTTCTCCTTGTTTGCCGGCTAGTTGCTCCGCCTGTTCCTGCTCATAGCTGGTGCGCGCAAATCCGTTGGTCAGCGGCACAGTGACAGTCGGCGTGGTCTCGCCGGTCATTAACTGCCGGGGCTGCTGGGTTTGGACCGCGGGCGCTACCGGCAGTCCGCGTTGCGCAATCAACTGCATGGCCTGCCCGATAGGAATTCTGACCGTGCCCTTCGACTGATCGACCCAACTGTAGTTCGAGAGCAGCAGATCCTCGCGCGCATGAAGATCGGCCACGTCTTGATTGCCGTCGTCGGTCTGGACGCGCGGCGTGGGAAAGGTCTGCGTGATCTCAGCCATCTTGTTCTGCAGCTCGGGACTGGAAGGCATGTTGCCCAGTTGCCGAACATCCACCGTTTTGGTCCACTTGCTGTTGGGGCCGTCTTCCTTGTTCATGTGCGCGTTGATCACTTTGCCGATGCCGTAGCAGAGCATCCCGACTACGGCCACAAAGATGAGAAGCGAGACCAGAAACACTGCGATTCCCGTTACGCTGGCGTCGCTCTTCTCGAAGCCGGCCGACGCGTCAACTTTGTCTGGCCCGTGAGAGGCGAGAAACTTCTCGCCTTCCGGTTCGTTGTGATCAAGCGTGGACATGTTCGGGCTCCAGAATCTCCGCCAGATGCGGATCGTTCACCTGCACCAGCGGCCGCGTCTTCAGTTGCGTGCAGAAATAAGCCACCCAGAACGAGAACAAGGCGACGGGCACCGCAATATATTCGAGAATTCCCCAACTGAAATGCAGGTTGCGCGCGGCGTCTTTGAAGTTCGGCTCGATCAGCCAGAACATGTCAAAGGCTCGCGCGAAGATCATCCATTGGCACACGCGCACAATCCGCTTCTTGTTCCGTTTAAGGTCGCGCGAGAGCAGCATGGTGAACGGAATCAGCCAGTGGAAGATGAAATCGAGAGTGATGATCACGCCCCAGCCGCCACGGATACGGTCGAGATACCAGTTGATCTCGTCAGGCAAATTTCCTGACCAGATGATCAGGAACTGTCCGAAGGCCAGATAGATGTTGAGCATCACGAAGGCGAAAGTGAGCTTGCCCAGGTCGTGCTGCTCGGTCTGTCGCAGGATGGTCTTGAACGGCTCGGCTTTGGAGAGCGATACAGCGACGATGATGGAGAACGCGAGCGTCGCGTATCCCTGTCCGACGAGGAACAGCAGGCCATAAACCGACGAATACCACGTGGGATCCATCGACATGACCCAGTAGATGGCCGCGGCAGTCATGGTGATCGCGTAGACCACGATGCCGGGCCCGCTGATGTTTTCGAGCTTCTTGATCCAGTAGGGAGTGGTCTCTGGACCCTCGGAATCGCGCTTCAAGCCCAGCGCGTTGAGCCGCCACGTGTAGAAGCCCCAGATGGCGAAACAGAGAAAGCTCACACTGAGGAATGCATCTGGGTTGAGCATGGGCCGCTTGAAGTCGAGACAGTGAGCCTGAAGTTCGTTGATGACGCCCGCCTTCAGCGCCTTGGCTGTGGCCTCTGCATTGGTATATTGCGCCCAAAGGTAGATCCGCTTCATTCCCGCAGCCATGCCCAACCAGTAAATAACGATCAACGGCAGCGTGCGGCTCATGGCCTCGAGCGGCCGCCGCAACAGCAGCCCCCACTTGCCGCCGGAGCAGTACTGCACCATCAAAAGCGCCAGCCCGCCCACGCAGAGCCCCCAGGTCACCATCGTGCCCAGCGCCCACGCGCGATAGAAATGGTCGAAGCCGAGATGATCCTGCGCATTGCCGAGGAAAATCAGAAGGATAGCGATGCACATCGAGATCCCGCCCACAATCAGAGCGCGGCTCTTCCATCCGTCGACAAACGCGGGTGCGCCCAGGTCCGCTGGGAGTTGCTTGTCGTGCGAGATTGCGTCGTGTGCCATTCCTTCTCGTCCTACTTCTGGGCCGCCGGGGCCGGTTTGCTGGGTGGAATCGAAATCTTTGGATCGGCGGGATAAGCCGGAGCCATGCCCGGCGTTCCTTCGCTGGCGATGGGCTTGTATGCCTCGACTGCCGTCGACGGCATGGGCCAGGGCTGCGCGTATTCGGGATGACCTTCCGCCGCGGCCAGATCTTTGAGGTTCGCAATGTGCACGCCTGCAGGAACGTCCTTCACCGTAGCCGCCTCGCTCAGCTGCAGTGCGCGGATATATGCCGCGACCGCCCAGCGATCCGCCGGCGGCAGTTGCGCCGAGTAGTCCGGCATGGCGCCGTAACCATGCGTCATCACGTAAAAGTAGTGCGAGAGCGGCTGCGACATGCGCACTTGGTCGTGGAAATTGGCGGCCGGCTTGAAGCCGCGCTGCACAATCTCACCCAGCCCATTACCGACACGCGAGTGGCACGGAGTGCAGTAGATGTTGAAGCGCTCCTGTCCGCGCTCGAGCACGTCCATCGTCACCGGGAAGGGCATTTCGTCCAGTTCCTGGCGATAGCCGTTCGGCCCCTGCACCACGCCGGTGTAGAAGTAGCTGTCTTCGTGGAGCTGGCCGCGCGCAACGGTGTCGAGCACCTGCGGACGCGCGCCGCGCATGTCGGCAAAGAAGTCCGACCCGCGCTGCGGAACCATCTTTGGCTGGTTCTGCATGTCCTGGCGGCAGCCGGCAGCAAAGATCGCTGCCGAGAGGCCGGCAAAAGCAACGCCGCGTCGAACAAGCCGGTGCGCGCGACCGGTGGCTGAGGGCTGAAAGCTGAGAGCTGAAACCTTCGCGCTCATCAGTACTCCACCTCCACCACAGAGTTTGGCTGGAACTGCGCGAGGTACGCCTTGGTCTCTGCCAGATCGAACTTCGGATCGAGCGCCTCGAGACACAGGAAGAACTTGTCGGTCGTGGCGCCGTCGCGGAAGTTGGGCGCGTTGAACAGCGGATGGTAGAGCGACGGCAGGCCGTTGAGCGCGAGCATTCCGAAGGCAGCCGAAAGACCGGCCCAGAGAATGGTCCATTCGTAGGCGGGCACGATAAAAGCCGGCCAGGAATACGTGGGGCGCCCCCCGATATTGAGCGGATAGGCCAGCACGGAGATCCAGGTCTCCAGCGCGAACATGGCCGCGCCGCCCATTAGGCCGCCGATCAGCGTGAGCAACGGGACCTTGTTGCGATGAAAGCCGATCGCCTCAGCTGCTTCTTCCACCGGGTAGGGCGTATAGCATTCCATGCGCCGCCAGCCATCCTGGCGCGCCTGCCGCGCGGCCCTCACCAGGTCGCTCGGCGTATCGAATTCGGCCAGCAGGCCGTAGGTTCCTTCGCGTGCGGGCATCAGTCAGCGGCCTCCGCCACCTTGGGCTTGATTTTGGCCCCCGGCAGCAACATGCGAATTTCGTTCATGGGAATCATGGGCAGGAAGCGCACGAACAACAGGAACAGGAACGTAAAGAATCCGAGCGTGCCTACGAATGTCATGTAATCCCACTTGGTGGCGCGGTAGGTGCCCCACGACGAAGGCAGGAAGTCGTGATACAAACTGGTGACGACGATGACAAAGCGCTCAAACCACATGCCCGTGTTCACCACGATGGAGATGAAGAACATGAACGGGATTGAGGTGCGCAGCTTGCGCGACCACAACGTCGTGAGCGGGATTGCCAGGTTGCACGTGATCAGCACCCAGTACGACCAGCCCATCGGCCCCCACACGCGGTTCCAGAACATGAAGGCTTCCCAGTGCGACGCCGAGTACCACGACATGAAGGCTTCCATGGCGTAGCCGTAGGCCACAATGAACCCAGTGGCGAGCATTACCTTGCCCATGTTGTCGATATGGCGCTCGGTGACCAGCGACTCCAGGTGATAGAACTTGCGCAGCGGAATGGCCAGCGTGAGCACCATGGCAAAGCCGGAGTAGATGGCGCCGGCAACGAAGTAAGGCGGAAAGATGGTGGTGTGCCAGCCGGGCAGAACGGCAACCGCGAAATCGAAGCTGATGACTGTGTGGACGCTTAGCACCAGCGGCGTGGCCAGACCGGCCAGCAGCAGCGAGGCGGTCTCGTAGCGCATCCAATGGCGCACCGAGCCGCGCCAACCCACGCTGAGCATCCCGTAGAAATACTGTGCGATCTTCGACTGCGAGCGGTCGCGCAGGGTGGCCAGGTCGGGCACCATGCCGATGTACCAGAAGACTACTGAAATCGTCGCGTAGGTTGAGACCGCGAAGACATCCCACACCAGGGGCGAGCGAAACTGCGGCCACACCGTCATCGTGAACGGCAGCGGCAACATCCAGTAAGCCAGCCACGGGCGGCCAACGTGAATCAGCGGAAACATGCCGGCGCAGGCCACGGCAAAGATGGTCATGGCCTCAGCAAAGCGGCTGATGGCGTTTCGCCAGCCCTGTTTGAACAACAGCAAAATGGCCGAAATCAGTGTGCCAGCATGGCCGATGCCGATCCACCAGACGAAATTGATGATGGCAAATCCCCAGGCCACGGGCTGCGTGATGCCCCAGATGCCCACGCCTACCAGGAACAGCCACGTCATCGCCGTCAGCAGCACAACAGCGACGCCACCAGCCACCGTGAAGAGACCAAACCAGCCCATGGGCGTATGCGGTGTGAGCACAATGCGCGCGATCTTCTCGGTGATCGACCGGAAGGTCTGACCCTGCGCAATGACCCGGAATTCTCCGGTTGCCGGATCGATCATCGGATCGTTGGGTTTTACTTCCCTGGTCGCCATGGCCGCTTCAACCCTTCGCCGGCGCAAATTCCGTCGGCGTCACTTCGAGTTCCTGGTTCACGTTCAACACTTCGGCCAGATACTGCGTCCGCGGACGCGCATTCTGGTCGGCAATCACCTGGTAGCTGCGCTGCTGGGCCCTGAGTTTCGAAACACGGCTATTGGGATCGTTCATATTGCCAAAGACGATCGCGTCGGCCGGGCATGCCTGCTGGCATGCGGTTACGATTTCGCCGTCGCGGATGTTGCGATTCTCCTTGTCTGCCTCGATTTTGGCCGCCGAGATGCGCTGCACGCAGTAGGTACACTTTTCCATCACGCCGCGCGAGCGCACGCTGACGTCGGGATTGCGCATCAGCTTCAGGCTCTCGGTCTCATAGTCGGAATAAAGGAGGAAGTTGAAGCGGCGCACCTTGTAGGGGCAGTTGTTCGAGCAGTAGCGGGTGCCCACGCAGCGGTTGTAGACCATCAGATTCAGGCCTTCCGGCGTGTGTACCGTGGCGCCCACCGGGCAAACCTGCTCGCAGGGAGCGTTTTCGCAGTGCTGGCAGGCCATGGGCTGGAAGTGCGCGCGCGGCGCGGCCAGGTCGCCCTCGAANNGCATTGCAGCCCGTGCAACTGTTCATGTCGATCGACAAGGCCCATGCGTTGGCTTCGTTGTACGCCCAGTTGGGAAAGATCGAAGTATCGCGGGACGGAGTATCGCGGCCTTCGCCCTCGTGGGCAAAGTTTGGATTGGCCTTGAACTCGTCGAGCGTCGCGGAACGAATGATGCCGCGCGGACCGAGCGCCTCGTCGGCTTCAAGAGAGTTGTTGCCCTGACCCTGCTCACCGAAAGTCTTGCCGCGCTGATCCTGGAAGTGGCTCTTGGTGATGGCCGTGCCCCACTTGCCGTCCAGTTTGCGAATCGATCCGGTGGCATAGAAGGGCGCCCAGGTGTTGCGGATGAGGTAGGCGTTGAAACCCTGCCCGGAGCCTACGCGTCCGGCGAACTCGCGCCCATAACCGAGATAGACGGTAACGGAATTGTCGGGATGGCCGGGAGCTACGATGACCGGCGCTTTAACGCGGCCGTTGCCGACCGTGATCTCGACGATGTCGTCTTCTTCAAGGCCCAGCTTGGTGAGCGTGGCGCCGGAGACGATCGCGGCATTGTCCCAACTCAGACTCGTCACCGGCTTGGGCAACTCCTGCAGCCAGCCCACATTGTTCCAGCGGCCGTCGTAGATGTTCGGATCGGGCCGGAAGATGATCTCGATCGAATCCTTGGGCGTGGGAGCGGGGACGTTGGTTCCGATCTTTGCGCCACCCGTTGCCGAGCCCTTGGCGTAGGCCGTATCCGCGATCCAGCCGTCGTGCAGCGCTTTGCGCCAGCCGGTCTCGAAGTCTCCCTTGATATTCGCCTTCTGAGTCTCGCGCACTGCGTCGTACGGGCCCACCATCGGGTCGTTCAGCAGCGCCTGGAGGACGTGGTGCGCTGTGTGCCCGCCGTACAGCGGATCGATCATGGGTTGCACGATGGAAACCGTGCCGTCGTAGGCGCGGGCATCGGACCAGAATTCAAGGTAGTGCGCAGCGGGAAGATGCCAGTGAGATAGCTGCCCTGTCTCGTCGTAATGCGACCCGAGGTGGGCCACGATGTTGGCCTTGTTGAAGGCGTCAGCGAATTTAAGATCTACGGGCGCGTCGTAGATGGGGTTGGCATTGAGAATCACCAGCCAATCCACTTTGCCCGCGTTCAGATCGGCGACGAGCGCCTTGAAATCGCCGAGCTGGTCGCTAGGCAGGGGAATCGCCGGGTCGGACGCGACGGAAACCGTCTTGCCCACGTTGCCGAGCGCGGTGTTGATCGCCAGCGCCAGTGCAGCAACCGACGGATCCTGATACAGGCCCGGAAGCACAGCGCTTTTGCCGGCGCTGGTCTTCAAGTCCTTGGCTACCGCGGCGAGAAAACTCTTCTGCTCGTCGGTCCAGGCATAGGAGGGAGCGCTGACGCCGGCGACGCCCACAGCTTGCGCCAATGCAGCGGCGAAGGCGGGAATCTCGCTCGCGCGCAATCCCAGCCGGTGCTCGGCCTTCATGCCGGTGGTGGTGGTCGTGCTCTCCACCGCATAGAGCCGGTTCATTCCGTTTTCCGGCTGCTTGCGCCGGGCTGCGTAATCGCGCACGAGCCTGTGGAAGCCCGGATAGTCCGCCCCGGAGAGGAAGTTCGCATCGAGCGAAACGATCACGTCGGCGCCGGTAAGGTCGTATTGAACATTGATTCCACTCGGGAGCCACGTCCCGGCGAGCGCTGGATCGTACTGCACCAGCTTGGCCTTGGGCCACGCCGTTTGCACTTCCTTCCACTGCCGCGCCAGCGTGGGCGAAGTAATGGTCGCGCTGAGGAAGTAGATGCCAGTTCCATCCTTGGTCGAAGTGACCTTATCGCGCAGCGCTTCGGCGAACTCTCCCCACTCGCGGCCTTCGCCGCGATAGGTGACATGCTGCGAGCGGTCGGGATCGTAGAGATCGAGCAGGGAGCCCTGCGAATAGGGATCGGAGCCGCCCTGGTTGTAGGCATGCTCGGGGTTGCCATCGATCTTGATGGGGCGGAACTCGTCGCTCTTGACCAGCAGCGGAACAGCGCCGGTCGAAAACGGGTGCGCCGTGGCAAAGTACATCGGCTTGCCGAGGACCAGGTCTTCAGGCGCTTTGATGTAGGGATAGATCGGCTCATCGGGCTGCTTGGTGCAACCAGCGAGCCCCGCGAGAGCCAAAGACGCGCTCATCAATTTGAGGAAGCCGCGCCTGGAAACCGGATCGACCCACTCCTGCGCCGCCGAGGGAAATTCGCGCTCCACCGCGGCCTGAAATTCCGGCGTGTTGGCCAGCTCATCGAGCGAGCGCCAGTATTTCTTGCCCTTCGTGCCTTTCAGCTTCCGGCGAACAGACTCGAGCGTCATCGGCTCGAGATTCGCGGGCTCGGAGTTCGCGGACTCCTGCGCGCCGTTGACAGCCATTTCCATAGGCTTCTCCACCGCCGGCGAATTCTTTCTCTTTGCGCTCATCGGTGGCACACCTCGCAACTCGTCAGGTCCTTCGGCGTGCGGATCTTGTAATGAACCTCCAGGAAATGACCCATATCCTCCTGGCTGGTGAACTTCGCAACAGTAAAAGCGCGAAACGTTGGCAGGCTCGCCGAGGTCAACGAAGACAGCCTCATCCCTGTCAACGGGTCTGGAGTCTGTGTGCAGCGCACACTCTCAGCCGTCGGCATACCGCTCTTCTCATCTCCTACCGCGCACCACACCGGCTTGTCCTCGCTCGGCGCTTGCCAGTCCATGTTGTAAATCTGGCTCGTCGGCCGCAGGTTTTTCGACGGATTGCGATGGCAGTCCAGGCACCACTCCATCTGTAGCGTGTTCTGCGCGTACATCAGCGGCATCTCATCCACGCGGCCGTGACAGCTTTCGCAGCCGATGCCCTTGTTCACGTGAATTTCATGGCTGAAGTAGACGAAGTCGGGAAGGTCGTGCACTTTGATCCAGGGAATCGATTGGCCTGTGTACCAGCTCTGCCGGACCGGCTCCAGCAATTGTGCGTTGGTCCAAATCTGGGCGTGGCAGTTCATGCAGGTGCGCGTGGGAGGAATGCCCGCGTAGCTCGATTTCTCGACGGATGTGTGGCAATACTGGCACTGCAATCCGAGCCCCTGAACGTGATGCTTGTGGCTGAAGGGGACCGGCTGATCCGCGCGCTGGCCCTGCCGCGTGACCCACGGCGAGCGCTGCAACTCGTCCAGCGTGACTCCCAGGGCAATGACGATCAACCCCGTCAACACCAGGCTCATCCGTGCCAGTGCGTTGGAGCTGCGGTCGAAGATTTGTGCCATGAACGAATCCCGGTTTGACTTACGTTGTCATGCGCCGCGTGTGCTGGCGGTCACATAGTTCATGTACAAGAAATGCTCATCGATAGAACTCAAGGGAGCGGGCGGGGACGCCCGAAGTTTCAATATAGCAGCCGGAGGCCCTTGCGTATCAAGCGATGCGTGCCACATCGCGAAAATTTCTTTGTGGGAATCCGAATTGCAATCGCTTGAAAAGAAAATCTTTTGTGACAAGCGCGACTGCGGGCAAACTACCACCATTCTCCTGGCAAAGTGCGTACCAGAAGTTGGGATCTTCAAGAAGAAAATATCATGCCGAAACCGCAGCTTGGCAAGTTCCCTCAATTTGCCCGGCCAGCACAACATTCCTCTTCTCCCTGCGACGCCGGGCAGCATTGGGCACACGATCCTGAACAGGTCTCGCCGAAGGCGCTGTCTGGCGACGATTTTGGCCAGCCGATCATCACGAGAAACACGTCGAGGACAAAGAGAGCGATCGCAATGTCATTGAAGAGTGTCGCTTGGGGAAGTCCCGGCCAAAACTGATTGGCCGCCCAGAAAAGAAAGGCAACAGCCAGCATAATCGCCTTCAGAAATTCCATCGCAGTCGGCCGATGCGCAATCTGGTAGACAAGGTATGCGATTGCAATCATGGCGAGTGAAAAAGCCGCGAGAACTTCATGGCTTCCCGCTGGGAAGAGATTCGGAAAAACGTCCCAGGACAATAAGGTAGCGACGCCGGCAAGCGTGACAGCGCCGAGGATGGCGGGCACCAGACGTTTGCTTCGGCCAAGACGCGTGTACATAGGTTTTGATTCCCGCGTCTCCGAACAAGACGCCAAGGTCCTCTCGCGGCGCCGCAGCAGTCCGCTGAGCCGATGCTAACAATTGGATCGTTTAGAATTCATAAGGACGTAACAATCACTTTCACCAACATCTCAACAAGCGGGACTCATCGGCCCGGCTCCGTGCAGACAGTTCCATCGATTGCTGCCGAGTGAATGCCCGCAAACGGCCCGTCAACGAACGAAAAGGAAAGTGCATATGAAGTACGCCGGACTGCTGGTGATGCCCGCCGGATTCTTTCTCGCGCTAGCCGCGCTGGCGCTGTTTCCCGAGCCCGGGCCGCGAGCCGCGTTTGTGCTGTGCGGTTTGGCAGTCGAGGGCATGGGCCTGGTTGTCGCGGTGCGCGGCCACATGCTGCCGCGCGGGGCGAGCCGCCCATGAACCCGATCCCGCCGATGATTCCCGCGCCGGTTCCCGCGATGAGCGATGCTGCGTTTGCGCTAACACTCGGACTCTTGTTGCTTGCGCCCATGGCGATTGCCGGCGTGGCCCTCATCAACACTGGCCTGGGCCGCTCGCGCTCGGCGGCGCAGGCGTTGCTGGGCAATCTGGCCCTGATTGCTGTTACCGTCATCGTGTTCGCTTTCATCGGAGCGTCTTTTGCGGGGTCGCTGGGATCGAAAGACCTCGTTCTGCATGTGGCTGGAAAGCCCTGGAGCGTGCTCGGCCTTGGCCCGTTTCTTCTCCGCGGTCTTGGCGCCGCTGCGCCGCAGGCCCAGCTTGCGGTCTTGTTTGAGTTTTTGGCCGTCGCCATGATGGTGTTGCTTCCCTGGGGCTCAGGCGCGGATCGTTGGAGGCTCTCAGCCGGTTGCGCAACCGCAGCGGTTTTGGCGGCGATTGTTTTTCCTCTCACCGCGCATTGGATTTGGGCTGGCGGATGGCTCGAGTCGATGGGCGCGAACTTCTCGCTGGGCGCCGGTTTCGTCGACGGCGGAGGCGCGGCCACTGTGCATGTGATCGGCGGCCTGACAGCGCTGTGCGTGGTCTGGATCGCCGGGCCTCGCCGCGGAAAATTCCCCAAAGAGGGCCTCTCCACCGCCATGCCCGGCCACGACGCCACCTATGTGCTCTTCGGCTGCCTGCTGGCCCTGGTGGGCTGGCTGGCCTGGAACGCCGCAGGTGCGATCCTCTGGTTGCACGCTCCGCTCAGCGCGATTCCGGGCACGGCGATCAACACGCTTCTCTCTGCTTCCGGCGCGCTCGCTGCAACTTTTTCCGTCACGCGAATCCGCTTTGGCAAACCCGACGCCAGCCTCTGCGCCAACGGCTGGCTGGCCGGTCTTGTTGCCTCAAGCGCATGCGCGGCCTTTGCTTACCCCGTGGAAGCCCTCTTTGTCGGAGCCGTGGCGGGCATCTTCACGCCGCTGCTGGTGGAGGTGCTCGAACTCGCGCTCTCCATTGACGATCCCACCGGCGCCATCACCGTCCATGGTGTGGCGGGGCTGTGGGGATTAGTTGCAGCAGGTGTCTTTGCGCCGCAACCGGGCCAGCTTCTTGCCCAACTCGTCGGCATCGCCGCGCTTCTTGGATTCGTCTTCCCGCTCATCTATCTGCTGCTTTTCCTGCTCAACCGGCTGGTCCCCTTCCGCGTGGACCCGGATGGCGAGCGGATGGGAATGGATTTGCATGAGCTTGGCGGCGGAGCTTATCCCGAGTTTGTCATCCACCGCGACGAGTCCTATCGGTAGCAGGCCGGGATCGGGGTATCATTTTAACTATGGCTCCGATCCGCATTCCGGAAACCCGTGCAGCCGGCCGCCTGCCCGCGATTCGCGGTTACGAATCCGAATTGGCGCAGCTATGCCGCAAATTCCACGTTCGGCGGCTGGAGCTGTTCGGTTCAGCTATGGGCGGCGGATTCAATCCCGACCGCAGCGACCTCGATTTTCTGGTGGAATTCGAGCCGCTTCCGGTGGGCGGGTATGCTGACACTTTCTTCGGGTTCAAGGACGCGCTTGAGGGCCTTTTCGGACTCCCCGTGGATCTAGTCATTCCTTCGGCCATCCGAAATCCTTACTTCCGGCAGAGCATTGAAAAGAGCAAGGCCCTTCTTTATGCAGCTTGAGGCGCGGAAATACCTTTACGACATACAAGAAGCCGCCAGGAACGTGGCCAATTTTACCGCCGGTGTCGACTTTGCGGAATATCAACGCAGCCCCTTGCTTCGATATGCCGTCGAGCGTGCCTTTGGCATCATCGGCGAAGCTCTGACGTCGCTTGCCCGCGTGGATTCCACAATCGCGGCCACGATTACGGACTTCCGGACCATCATTGCTTTTCGAAATATTCTTATCCACGACTATGCCCAAATTGACGATCGTATCGTGTGGGAGATCGTGCGGTTCAAGCTGCCTGTCCTGATCCGGGAGGTCGCGGCGCTCACTGAAGAACAGGACGGGCCGTGAGCGGCGGCTGACAGCATCGAGAGTTACGATTGAAGGCGCATGGGAATCCTTGGTTCGTTGTTCTACCCGTGGGGCTTGCTGCTGCAGGCAGCGGCCATCGTCCACTTCATCCGCCGCCGGCCAGACACCTATTGGATTTTCATCATTCTGTTCCTCGGCCCGCTTGGCGCGCTCATCTATATATTCGTCGAGGTTCTGCCCGATTTCGGACTTCTGCGGCAGTCCTTCAAGACCTTCCCCCGGCGCAAGCGCATCTCCCAACTACTCATTGAGATTCACGACAATCCGTCCCCGGGGAACTGGGAGGAGCTCGGCGATCTTTATATGGATGAGGGCAAGCTGCAATTGGCTCGCGACGCCTTCAACAAAGCGATTGCCGCCCGATCCGATACTCCAGACTGTTTTTACCATCGCGGCGTGTGCGCGGTCCTGCTGGGCGATGCGGCGGTCGCCGTGCCGGACCTGGAATTGGCCGTGCGACGCGATTCCGGTCACGACTTCTATCGCGCCATAGGGCTTCTCGGCCACGCCTACGCGCAGACAGGGCAAGACGAAAAAGCCGAGGCGTGTTTCCGCCAGGCGGTGGAGCGGTCGACGCTGTCGGAGACGTATCTGAACTACGCGGATTTTCTGGCCGCGCATGGACGCAATGCCGAGGCTCGCGAGTGGGCGCAAAAAGTGCTGGATAAGCGGCCCAGCATGCCCGGCTATCTGCGCCGCCGCGAGCGCCCGTGGTTTCGCCGCGCCAGCGCGCTGCTGAAGCAACTGCCCGCGTGAGACGCGATACCGAATCGAGCTATCGCCGGGCCAGCAGCAACATCACAACGAATAATGCCAACGGCACAACCGCCAGAGCCGCGTAGAGCGCCAATTTGCCGCGGTTGATTGCAAATCGCCCCAACATGACCGGCCGATGCGAGCCACTCTCGACTCCCACAAGCTCCTGGTGCTCCAACTCCCAGGCCATCTCGGCTGCAGTGGCATAGCGGCGGCGGGGGTCACGAGCCAGCGCGCGGAAGAGAATTTCTTCGATTTCCGGCGAGATCTCCGGTTCCAACTCGCGCACCGGCGCCGGATCGGTCACCACGCGCTCGTTCATCACCGCCAGAGGGCTCGGTCCCGTGAACGGCGGCTGGCCGGTCAGCATCTCGTAAAGCATCGCGCCCAGCGCGTAAACGTCGCTGCGCTGATCGCCGCGCTGGCCCATCACCTGCTCGGGAGAGATGTAGTCGGGCGTGCCCAGCGCCGGCGTAAGGCCCACATGCGTAATACGCCGGGCATCCTCCCTCAGTGCAATTCCGAAATCGATGATCTTGATGCGGTCGCCATCGCACACCATGATGTTTTCCGGCTTGAGATCGCGGTGCACCACGCCGTGTTTGTGCAGGTTGTCCAGAGCGTCGCAGATGGCAATCGTGAGAGCAACGGCGCGATCGATGGGCAGCTTTCCTTCCTCATTCAGAATCGCGCGCAGCAGGCGGCCTTCCACCCACTCGATGACCATGTAACGGCGGCTGCGCTCCTCGCCGTCGAAGGTCTTCACAACTCCGGGATGGTCAATTTCCTGGCCGATCTCCTCCTCGCGCCGGAAGCGCTCGAGAAGAACAGGGTCGGCTTCCATCTCCGGATGCGGAACCTTCACAGCGACCTCGCGGCCGGTGCGGAGATCGGTAGCCCGGTAGAGCGTGGACATTCCGCTGCGCGCAACCTCCGCGTCCAGACGGTAGTGGTCCAGCGTCTCTCCGGCTACCAGTTTCGTCATGACTTCAGTCAGCATCGCAGGTTCGATTGTTGCACGCAATTTGTAAGAAAACCGCAAGGATCGGAGAAGCCTCCAAGGGCGGCGAAAGGGGACGAATCGGGGCACTCCTGGCGGCTGAACCGGCACTCAAACGGCTGACTTTTCGCGGTTTGCCGGTGCAATCAAAAACTTCGGACGAGGCCGCCGGGAATCACTATGATGAAGGACACGATGTCCCGTTTACTTCGCATCTGCGCGGCCTGCCTGGGGCTGGCCTGCGCAAGCTGGCCAGTGGCTGCCGATGTAACTGCAACCAAGCCTCACTCGGCCAAGCCTCAGCCGCCGCAGGATACAGGTTTCCTGAACCGGCGCATTGTGCTCAACGGGACGACGTACCGTTTCCAGGTCTACTTGCCGGACGAGTGGCGGCGCGACGACGGAAAACACTGGCCCGTCATCCTCTTCCTGCATGGCCGGGGCGAACGCGGCTCCGAGGGCATGTGGCAGACACAATTCGGCCTCGCCGAGGCGGTCCGCAGTCATCCCGAACGCTGGCCGTTCGTGGTCGTGATGCCGCAGTGCCCGGACACCGCGCATTGGACCGACCCGGCCATGCTCGATCTGGCAATGGCCGCGCTCGATCAGGAGTCTGCCGAATTTCACGGCGACCCTTCGCGCACTTATCTCAGTGGGCTATCGATGGGCGGCTATGGCGCATGGGAGCTGGCGCGTCTTCATCCCCACCGCTGGGCCGCGATTGCTATTGCCGCCGGCGGCGTCTTCTGGAGCTACGAACCGGACCGCTGGCAGGAAGCCTCAATCCTTCCAGCCGAATACGCTCGCGCCGTGGGCCGCACGCCGGTTTGGCTCTTCCACGGCAGTCTCGACGCGACAGTGGTGCCAAAACAAAGCGAGCTCATGTACGACGCATTCAAATTCGCCGGCGGAGACATTCGCCTTTGGATCTATCAGGGGCTCAAGCACGATTGCTGGACCCGCGCCTACGATGAGCCCGAGCTGCCGCGCTGGCTGCTGGCCCACCACCTTCCCCAGACTCCTGAGATCCTGGCCGAACGCCTTGTGATCCCACTGCGCCCGCCAACCGTAATCCTTTCCGCGGCGCAGCTCGACAACTTCGCCGGCGAATACCGCGAATCCAATGGGCACGAAATTCAGACCATCCTCCGCCAGGGCGACCAGCTTTTTGAAAAAGGCCCCGGCGGCGATGTCGTCGGGCTGGAGGCGGAGTCGGCCGATACCTTCTTCCGTCCCGTTGATCCGACCGGCGCGCACAACGTCCAATTGACCTTCGAATACGATTTGAGTGGGCATGTCACCGGCTATCTCCTCCAGGACAACCGTCATGAGGAGCACTGGGTGAAGCTCGGGGGAGGAAACAGGTAACGCGGCTCGCCGATGGCCGGCGGACGCGCTTGAGCCGTCTGGAACATTCCAAGTCAGGGTTGCGTATTTATCTCTTGAGAGCGAGGAGGCAACATGTTTTGCAGCGGATGTGGTCATGCGTTGGAAAAGGGGCAGATTGTTTGCCCGCAATGCAACCGGCCGATAGCGCCGGCCGTGCCTCCTGTGCCCGGCTTCGAGTTTGTTTTGGCAGGCTACGCAAGCAAGATCAGAGTGCTTGGCATTCTATGGCTGATCTATGCCGGATTGTCGCTGGTCTTCGGTTTCGTCGGGCTGGCCTTCGCTCACGCGTTCCTGTCGGGCGGCTTTGCCCCGTGGATGCACGGGCACGCGCCGCAAATGTGGTTCTTCCCAGCGCTTATGCGTTTTGCGTGGGTGTTCCTAGTAGGCCGAGCGATTCTGGCGGCCGTGGCTGGCTGGGGTTTGCTGGAACGCACGCAGTGGGGACGGATCGTCGCAATTGTGGCATCTATTCTGAACCTCTTTCATTTCTTCCCTTTCGGGTTGGCCCTCGGCATCGGCACATTGATCATCCTGATCGGGGCGCGGAACTGGATGCTTTATGACGACTTGTGACCACTGTCGATTGAGCACCCCGTGTTTCCGATTTCCGGTTCCGGTTGATCGAATTCGATTCACTGTACCCTGTGCCCTGTTCACTGTTTGCTGCCTTACAATCTCTTCATGACGTTCCCAGCCAACCGGATGCGGCGGATGCGGCGCAGTGAGCCGTTGCGCGCGCTGGTGCGTGAGACCGTGCTCGATCCCGGCGACCTGATCTATCCTCTGTTCATCTGTCCAGGAAAGGGCGTGCGCTCGCCCGTAGGCTCCATGCCGGGAGTCTTCAATCTGTCGGTGGACGAAGCGGTCCGCGAGGCTGAGGAGGCCGCGCGCCTGGGCTTGGGCGGATTGCTCCTTTTTGGATTGCCCGAGACAAAAGACGAGCAGGGCACCGGCGCCTGGGACGACAACGGCATCGTGCAGCAGGCGCTCCGCGCGCTGAAGCGTTCGGAAGCGGCAAAAAAGCTCGTCTTGATCGGCGATGTTTGCCTGTGCGAGTACACCAGCCATGGCCACTGCGGCGTGGTGGTCAAGTCGGGCGATGGCCCCAATGCGAGCTTCGAAGTGGACAACGACCCCACGCTGGAGCTGCTGGCGCGCACGGCGGTGAGCCAGGCCAAAGCAGGCGCTGACGTTGTGGCCCCGAGCGACATGATGGACGGACGCGTGGGAGCTATCCGCCACGCGCTCGACGCCGAGGGCTACGCCGAAACGCCCATCCTCAGCTACGCTTCGAAGTTCGCCTCTGCGTTCTACGGGCCCTTCCGCGAGGCTGCGGATTCCGCACCGCAGTTTGGAGACCGCAAGACCTATCAAATGGACGGCGCCAACCTGCGCGAGGCCCTGCGCGAGATCGATCTCGACATTGAAGAGGGCGCGGACATGATCCTGATGAAGCCCGCCATGCCTTACCTCGACGTAGTGCGCGCGGCGCGCGAGCGCGTCGGCGTGCCCATCGGCGCTTACCAGGTTTCCGGCGAGTACTCCATGCTTCAGGCAGCGTTTGAGAAGGGGTGGCTGGATCGGGATCGCGCGATCTTGGAGTCTCTGGTCGGCCTGCGCCGCGCCGGCGCCGACTTCATCGTGACCTACTTCGCCAAGGAAGCCGCGAAGCTGCTCGCATGAACCTGTCAATTCTCAGTCGCTTCTGATAGGCTCTCGCGCAAAAATCGCTTTGTATCCGCGCCGCAGTGTGTTTTTCTAGCTAGAACCCGCCTATGCGCAAGCGACTCGAAGCATATTTTGAATTTGTCCGTCTTGGGACCAACTGGCGCACGGAGATTCTGGCCGGCGTTACGACGTTCCTGACCATGGCCTACATCGTGCTGGTGAACCCGGCGGTGCTGGCCGATGCCGGCGTGCCATTGCCAGCGGTCACCGCAGCCACCTGTTTGTCGGCTGCGTTCGCCTCCATTTTGATGGGAGTCGTCGCGCGCTATCCCATTGCGCTGGCGCCCGGCATGGGCCTGAACGCCTACTTTACCTACACGGTCTGCCTCAAAATGCACGTGCCCTGGCAGACTGCGCTGGGCGCGGTGTTTCTTTCCGGCGTCATTTTTCTGGCTCTCACCACCGTTGGCATCCGGCAGATGATTCTGCGCGCCATTCCTCACCAGCTCTACGCCGCGGTGGCCGGCGGCATCGGCCTCTTCATCGCATTTATAGGCTTCCAGCACGCGGGCCTGGTGGTGCGCGACCCCAACACGCTGGTCGGCATGGGCAGCATCCGAAATCCCACGGCGTATCTCACGCTTATTGGCCTGATTCTGATGGTCGCCCTCGAAATCCGGAAGGTGAAGGGCTCCATCCTCATCGGCGTGCTCACCGTCACCGGCATCGCATGGGCGTTTCACATGGTCCACTGGGCGCCGTCGACGGGCGGCATCGGCGCGCTCACGCAAACGGCGTTCAAGCTCAACATTATGGGCGCGGTCAACAAGGGCCTGCTCGAAATCATCTTCGTCTTCTTCTTCGTTGACCTCTTTGACAATCTGGGCACGCTGGTTGCCGTGACCAAGCGCGCAGGCCTCATTGCACCCGACCACTCCATCCCCCGGCTCAACCGAATCCTCTTTGCCGACGCCACCGCAACCATCTTCGGCTCTCTGGTTGGAACCTCCACCGTTACCAGCTACGTGGAATCCACCGCAGGCGTGGCTGCGGGTGGCCGCTCGGGCGTCACTGCCATTGTCACCGGCGTGCTTTTCCTGGGAGCCATCGCCGCCTCGCCGTTTATCGGCATTGTCCCTCCGGCGGCTACGGCGCCGGCGCTCATTCTGGTGGGCTCGCTCATGTTGGCTTCCATTACGGAGATTCACTGGCACGAGCCCCTCGTCGCCGTTCCCGCGTTTCTCACCCTCATCCTCATCCCCTTCACCTACTCCATCGCCAACGGCCTCGGCTTCGGCATCATTGCCTGGGCCATTCTGCACCTGTTCGCAGGAAAGGCGCGGCGCCAGGATTGGCTGCTCTACCTGCTCGCAGCGCTCTTTCTAGCGCGCTTCATCTATCTTGGAGCAAGCTAGCATCTAGTAGCATGTAGATCGTTGTTTGGTGAGGCAGCGCCATGTTAATTGTCCACTTGATCGAATGGTTTTTCGGCGGGGCATTCCTCGCGAACTCCGTGCCGCACATCGTGAACGGAATCTCCGGCCGTGCCTTCCAAAGCCCCTTCGCCAAGCCGCCCGGCCAGGGCCTGTCATCGTCGGTGGTCAACGTTCTTTGGGGCTTCTTCAATCTGGCTGTCGCTTACGTTCTTCTGGTTTGGCTGGGCCAGCTCAATCTTCATTACTGGTGGCAGGTCGTGACGGCCGGCGCGGGCGCGCTCTTCCTTTCTGTCATGATGGCCCGCCACTTCGGTCGCTTCCATGGCGGATTGTGAGCCTCCAGCGCGATTCGCCGACGACGCGGGACCGGCGAATTAAACGCGCCCATCTCTCTATGCGTATCTCCGCCTTTTATCGCGTATTAACAGCAGCCATTCTTGCCGCAACCGCATCGCTTGCCTTCGCGGCAGACGGCTACCGCATCGTCCACACATACCCGCACAACCCTCAGGCCTATACGCAGGGCCTGCTCTACGAGGATGGGTATTTGTATGAGAGCACCGGCCTGAATGGGCGCTCCTCGTTGCGCATGGTGGATCTTGAAACCGGACGCGTCCTGCAACGCGCGGACGTGCCCGAGAAGTACTTCGCTGAAGGGCTTGCCTCCTGGGGCAGCACGCTCATTCAGCTAACATGGCAATCGCACATTGCCTTCGTCTACGACCGCTTCAGCTTCCGCATTCTGCATACATTCAGCTACGACGGAGAAGGCTGGGGACTCACGCAGGATGGGAAAAACCTGATCTTGAGCGACGGCACCGCGACGCTCCGCTTCTTCGATCCGCGTACATTTCGAGAGGTCCGCAACATCGTGGTCAAAGACCACGGCTCCCAGGTGACCCAATTGAACGAATTGGAGTACGTACACGGGGAGATTTACGCCAACGTCTGGCACACCGATCGCATCGCCCGCATTTCGCCGTCCAGTGGCCGCGTGCTCGGCTGGATCGATCTCGCCGGGCTGCTTCCGGAGAATCAACGCTCAGATCCGGAAGCAGTCCTCAACGGAATCGCCTGGGATTCCGCACATGACCGCCTCTTCGTGACCGGCAAGCTCTGGCCCAGGCTGTTTGAGATCGAAATCGTCCCTGAAAAGGCAAAACTCGTTCCCGCCCATCACACGAAGTAACAAATTGGAACCGGCCGCCGGCAGCGCAGCCGCCATCACCGTCCCGCCGCCTGCCGCGCGCGTATACTTTCCGGCGAGGTAGTGGAATTTCGCCATGGATCCTTCCTCGATCTTGATGCCTGCTGGCCTGCAAAATGCCGCCGTGTTCACCATCGTGCTGGCATTTGCCGGCTACCTGGTTACTTTCATGAGCAGCCGCATGATGGCCCGCCGCGCCGACCGGCTGCGGCTGGTGAATCAGCGTCTGAACGAGTTCTACGGTCCGCTTTATGTGGCCACGGTAGCGGGCAACATTGCCTACAATTCGCTGCTCCAAAAGCAAGGCAAGACGCAGTGCCATCCCATCCGCGATGAGGATTTGAAGGAGTGGACACTGTGGATGACCACTATTTTTATGCCGCTCAACAACGTCCGCGAGAAGATCATCATCGACAATGCCCATCTGATTGTGGAAGAGAAGATGCCGCAATGCCTTCTCGACTTTGTCACTCACGTGGTGGGCTACAAAGCTCTGCTCTCAAAATGGGCCGAGGGCGATTACACAGAGCGACGCTCGATGATTGGCTGGCCGGCTGATTTCGATGGCTACGTCGAGCGCTCTTACCGGGACCTGAAGGCCGAGCAGACGCGCCTGCTCAACAACGCATTGTGGAGATTCTGGCGGCGTCTCATTGCCCGCACGGGACGAAAGACACCAAAGCGGCCTTAAGATCTGCCGGCATGCTTTAAGTCGTCGCGACTGCGCTCAACGACGTCACTTGGGCAACCGCCTTTGTCAATCGCGCCTCTCGCTGCCGCTTCGACTTCTTGTCCGGCCTTGTATAGACGTGCTCAATTCTGTCGATCCGATAAGCGCCGGGCGCAAGGTCTTCCTCTTCAAACGTCCCGTCACCGGGCAAGAGAACAATGTCGCCGGGTTTGGGCAATGAATGCAGAGTCTCCAGGGGCACAAGATTGATGCATGTGCCGTCATCCACCATAAACTCCAGGCAATCCGCGGTGTAAAACGCGCCTTCGCGTGCCAGACGTGCTTCCTTTCGGGCCCTCCACGATTGATAGTAGGCGCCGACCATCGTGGGCAGGCCAATGATGAAGCTGAACAGGCTGGTATAGGGCGAGAATTGGGTGATCGGCAAAATCATGGCGTGCCTCATCTCCTGGCGTTGTCAGTTTTTTGTTTGCGCTCCCGCAGACGGCGCAGGGGGAAAAGGGGACGCCCCTCCCATGGGGGCTGCCTGAGAAGCATAAACGGCAGAGGCTGATTTTACCTGTTGAATTTTTGTGAATCGCGGCTTTGCGCTCCCGCGCTGAAGGGCGCTCTCTGGTTTGTGGCCGCAGGGCCGCGTGCGCGAGAGCAATTCGGCCAGTTCGCAGAGTCAGAAGATTTTCGTCATGCCGAAGAGCAGCTATAAGTCGACGGGCTGCTTCCGACCCGCGCAACAATCGACGGAGCTCGTCCGAAGCGGCTAGGCCGTCATTGCCGGGTTCAGTGACGTCACGCGCGCCACGGCCTTGGTGAGCCGCGCCTCGTGCGGCCCCGCGCCCTTCCGCTCAGCCGGCGTATAGATGTGTTCGATTGACTCGACCAGGTAGGCTCCGGGCAAAAACACCGACGCAGCGCCCACGCCGTCGCCAGGCAGCAAGAGTACATCTCCCTCGCGGGGCAACGAGTGCAGCGTCTCCAGCGGCACCAGGTTGATGCAGGTGCCATCCCCGGCTATGAACTCCAGGCAGTTAGCGCTGTTCAGAGTTCCTTCAAGCGCTCGCCGTGCCTCCTGCCGCGCCCGGAGCGATTCAAAGTACGCGCCCGCCATGATGGGCAGCCCGATCATGAAGCCGACAACGCTGCTGTACTGCGCAATAAGGGACATCAAATGGTGCGGCATGCGGTCGATTGCCTCCACGCTAAGGTTAAACCGGAACGACGCGAGATTGGACATCCTCCAGGGACGAGATGGGACGAAAAACTCTGCCTCGGCTCTCGGCACGTTTCAAGTTGTCGCTATTGCCCAACTGACCCGTTGTGGTGGACTCGCTCACCTCGAAAAAAGCGGTGATGCACCATGCTGAGCCCAAGCAGGAAAACGAGGACGACAAAGAGAGCTATGAATCCGATCTTTATAGCCTGCAACAAGGGTGTTTCTCGCTCCGGATCGGGCGGGGAAGTCTCGTCATTTGCCATTCGAGTGGCCTCGTTATGGGCGCAGGCGCGGCATGTTGCGCCAGGAAGTACGCCGCACTTTTCGCCTGATTGAGCCCGGAACAATTCCGGAACTCACGTGCGGTCGATCCCCGTATCGTATAGAGTCTAGCTCCGCTTAAGGAGATACGCCAAGGCGCAGATTCTCCCACAACCGCAGCGTGGGGCCGGCCTGGTTGATGGTGTAGAAATGCAGTCCGGGAGCGCCATTGCTGAGCAGGGTCTTCGACAGCCGCGTCACCACGCTGAGCCCGAATTCGTGCAGAGCGGGCTTGTCGTCCTGTAGCTCTTCCAGGCGCAGGCGCACCCAGCGCGGCAGGTCGGCGCCACAGCCCGAGCAGAAGCGCATGGTGTTGGCGTAGCTGGTGATGGGCATGATTCCGGGAACAATGGGGATCTTGATCCCTGCCTTCTCGCAACGCTCCATGAAGTCGAAGTACGCGTCGGCGTTGTAGAAGAGCTGCGTCAGCGCGGCATCCGCGCCCGCCTCCACCTTGTGCCGGAAATGCTCGAAGTCCTCGCTAGGCTTCGCTGTCTGGGGGTGCATCTCGGGATACGCGGCCACTTCAATCTTGAATGCATCGCCGTGCTCCTTGCGGATGAAGCTCACCAGCTCGTTGGCGTAGTGGAACTCACCCGGCGCGGCAGCGCTCATCGCCGTCGCAGGCAGATCGCCGCGCAACGCCACAATGCGCTTTACGCCCGCCTCGCGGTACCGCACGAGCTGCGCCGCCACATTGGCGCGCGTCGACCCAACGCAGGTCAGGTGCGGAGCGGCCTCCGCGCCCGAGTGCTCGACCACCGCCAGCAGCGTTTCGTACGTTCCGTCTTGATCCGATCCGCCCGCGCCGTGAGTGATTGAAAAATAATCCGGCCGCACCGCCGCCAGTTGGGCGATCGTCGCCGGCAGCTTGGCGTGCGCCTCGGGCGTCCGCGGCGGAAATAACTCGAACGAGAAACTGGGTGGCGTTTTCATGTGTGGATTACTTGTTTTTTGCAGCCATGAAAGTGAAGCCCCATCCTTTCTCACAACGTGCGCGAAGAAGGATGGGGCAGTGAGATTGGTCCTGACCACTGATCACCGACCACTAGTATCTGTAGTTCTCCGCCTTGTACGGACCTTCCACCGGCACGCCGATGTAGTCAGCCTGCTTCTTGGTGAGCTTGGTCAGCTTCACGCCAATCTTCTCCAGATGCAACCGCGCCACTTCTTCGTCCAGCTTCTTGGGCAGCACGTACACATTCACCTTGTAGCTGTCTTTGTTCTTCCACAGGTCGAGCTGCGCCAGCGTCTGGTTGGCGAAGCTGTTCGACATCACGAAGCTGGGATGGCCTGTCGCGCAGCCGAGATTTACCAGCCGCCCTTCGGCCAGGATGAAGATCGAGTGCCCGTCGGGGAACGTGTACTTGTCCACCTGCGGCTTGATGTTGAGCCTGGTCACGCCCTTTGCCTCGTTCAGCCGGTCGATCTGAATTTCATTGTCGAAGTGGCCGATGTTGCAGACGATCGCCTGGTCCTTCATCTTCTCCATGTGCTCGAGCGTGATGATGTCGGTGTTGCCCGTGCAGGAAACGTAGATGTCGCCGCGGCCCAGCGTATCTTCAATGGGCGCGACCTCGAATCCTTCCATTGCCGCCTGCAGCGCGTTGATGGGGTCAATTTCCGTAACGACCACGCGTGCTCCCATGCCGCGCAGCGAATGCGACGAGCCCTTGCCCACGTCGCCATAGCCGCAAATGACCGCGACCTTGCCCGCCACCATGACGTCTGTCGCGCGCTTGATGCCGTCGGCCAGCGACTCGCGGCAGCCGTAAAGATTGTCGAACTTCGACTTCGTTACCGAGTCGTTCACATTGATGGCCGGAACAAGTAGCTTACCCTGCTCCATCATCTTGTAAAGCCGGTGCACGCCCGTCGTCGTCTCTTCCGAAACACCACGCCAATCCTTGACCACGTTGTGCCAATGTTGCTTGTCCTCGGCATGGACCTTCTTCAGCAGGTCCTTGATCACCTGCTCCTCGTGGTTGCTTGAAGGCGTGTCAACCCACTTGTCGCCGTCTTCCAGCTCGTAGCCCTTGTGGATGAGCAACGTCGCATCGCCGCCGTCGTCGACGATGAGCTCCGGCCCCTTGCCGCCCTTGTGAGTAAGCGCGCGATAGGTGCACTCCCAGTAATCTTCGAGCGACTCGCCCTTCCACGCGAAAACCGGAACGCCCGCTGCCGCAATCGCCGCCGCCGCGTGATCCTGCGTTGAGAAAATGTTGCAACTCGCCCAGCGCACTTCGGCGCCCAGGCTCGCCAGAGTTTCAATCAAAACCGCTGTCTGAATGGTCATGTGCAGCGAGCCGGTAATGCGCACGCCGTTGAGCGGCTTTTCCGCGGCGTATTTGTTGCGGATCGCCATCAACCCCGGCATCTCCTGCTCGGCAATGACGATTTCTTTGCGGCCCCAATCGGCCAGGCCCAGGTCGGCCACTTTGAATTCGGTCTCATGCTTGCCGATTTTCGTTCCTTCGAGGGTTGCGGTTGCCATTCAGATCTCCTTTTATCGTCGCATCGTGATATGTTGATATGTAGCAGAATTCTCCGATGCCGTCAATCGTCAAAACGTTAAAGATAGTGGCGGATCCCAACCGCCTACGCATCTTATTGCTTCTAAAGGGAGAAGAGCTTTCCGTGGCCGAACTCCAGGAGATTCTGGGGATGGGTCAGAGCACCATCTCAACCCACCTTTCGCATCTCAAGCAGGCGGAATTGGTCGAGGATCGCCGCACTGGCAAGAGCAATCTCTATCGCCTCGGCCCTCCCCCTGCGGGGGGCAGCCCTCTGGATGAGATTCTCGTCCGGGCAGAGAAGGAGATCCCCGAAGCCGCTCCAGACCAGGCCGCCATGCGCCGTGTGCTCCGCAAGCGCCAGGACATGACGCGAGCCTTCTTTGACAGTGTGGCTGGCCGCCTGGGCAAGGATTACGTTCCCGGCAAATCGTGGAAGAGCCTCGCCGAAGCTCTCCTGCGTCTGATGCCCCGGCTGGTTGTTGCAGATCTCGGCGCGGGCGAGGGCGCCTCCGCGTTGCTGCTCGCGCAGCGGGCAAAGAAAGTGATCGCTGTTGACAGCTCAGCCAGGATGATCGAAGTGGGCCGCGAACAGGCTCTCCGCCACGGCGTAAAAAACGTCGACTACCGGCTCGGCGACATGGAAGAGATTCCCATCGGTGATGGCGAAGTCGATCTAGTCTTCTTCTCGCAGTCGCTGCACCACGCGCTCCACCCCGAGCGCGCGCTGGCCGAGGCGGCGCGAATTCTCGTCGCCGGCGGCCGCATCGTAATTCTCGATCTTGTTCGTCATCGCTTCGAGGAGGCGCGCGAGCTCTACGCTGACGAGTGGCTCGGCTTCGGCGAAGCGGATCTAGAATCCATGCTGCAGAATGTTGGCTTCGTCAACATCGAAACCACGGTCGTCGACAAGGAGCCTGAGACTCCGCAATTTCAAACGCTGCTGGTTGTCGCAGACAAGAAGAACTGAGACCGTGAAGCGAGCATTCGCGCCCGATCCGGGGCGCCGGCCGCTGCAGCGATCCGCCGACGCGCTCGTGAACAGCGGCAGCATGAAACTTAAGCTGGGCATCCAGCGTCATCTGCAAATGGGGATTGGGGCGCACGCCAGATTCTTCTCTATCCGTCAGCGGAAAGATGCTATCATCGGGTTCGATCAGCGGAATCCTCGGACAACGGCATAGAGACGAGCATCACGTCGTTCAGGCTCCATCCAAAGATCGGGTCCCCCCCAAAAGAAAAATGGAGGTACGAAATGCGTACGCTACTCAGGTTTTTTGGGCCCGTGCGGAGCCCAATCGTAGTCTTCTGCGCAATCTTGACGTTGGGTGCGGCGGCCTTTGGCGTGTCGTCGAAGAAGGGATCTGCACAGTCCTCGAAGGGGTCGGGGTCAGGGTCGAGTTCGGGTTCTGGCGGGGCGGCGCAAGGCAACGCCAGCAGCGCGAATCCAGAAGGATTCGCCATCGAATCGGAGATGCTGACCTATACAGCGATGGACTCCGAAGCCACTGCACTCAGTTGCGGCATCGGGCGCAATGTGGGTGCAGCCGATTCCGGTTGCAACCCGCAGGCAATCTCCGGTCCGCCGGTGGGCGTGGTGGTCGTCGCCGGGGATTCCAGCGCGCTCTCTGAATTCCAGCTCTGGCGCACGGACATTTCCACCATGGACATGCTGACCCTGCGTGCCAATCATTATTGCGCCCCAGGCGCCGGCACAAGAGCAGCCACGACTCTGGGCGGCACGATTATGTCGATGTTTCCGGAGAGCCAGGCAGCCGAGTTTGCAGCCTCGCTGCTCAGCCAAACTGCGGAAACAAAGCCACTCGAAGGCAACATCCTCGATCGAACGCTTGTCGACGATGTGGCAGGTCACCTGAGAGCGCTGGGGATTGACGTCGTGATCCCGGACAACTACATGCCGTATTCGCTGACCGCGATCGACGCGAACCATTCCCCATTTCTGACCAAATACGTTGCGCTCATCAAAGCGCGCGAATGTGTTGCTCCGAAGGGAAATGCCGGCGCGGCACCGGCCGCCGAGCCTGGCGCAGCCGGGAGCGGAGAAGCAGACGCGCATGCGGCGGACGACAAGCACGCAATTACCGCGGCAATCGACAGCTACCTGAAGTCGCTCACGGAGCCGGATGTCTTCGACGTGCCCAAGCCGCAGCAGGGCGCGCAGCCTGCTGCGCAGACGCCTGTTATCTCGCATCTCAACGCCGTACTCAGAGCCGACGGCCTGGCGCAGGAACTCGATGCGGCTTCGCCCGACGCGCGCTCCGGGGGAAACGGCGTGTGGTATGTGCTCTCGCTAACCGCGCTCGAGTCTGGTGGAACGTTGATGAAATCAGGAAACGGCATAACGGGCACGAAGACCAGTTACAGCGGCGGGGCAGTGGGAACCTACGCGCTCTTCCACCTGAACGGAAATATCGCGTGCTCGGGCGTTTTCTTCAACTATGAGCCGCCTACACTGACCAGCAAGATTCCAGCCCTACTCACGACTCCGGGAGCGGCGGGAGGAAAACTGGTCGGCGGCTGCCACTAGGAACAGCAGCGTTTCTTTGGAATCGACCGAACGAATCGGATCTGTCAAAAAGGGGCGGGCATTTTGCTCGCCCCCTTTCTTTTTTACGATCAGTCGGCGCACTATCTCACTCCTGGCGCTTCGCGGTCACTCCTTGGATCGACCACCACTGAATCGAATCCGTTCTCATTCGATCTAAAATAGGTTCGAACCTGCGTTCTAAAGAACGGATCCGATGGCAAACTCTCGACAGGCCGTGCGGGGAAGGGAAGCGGCAAAGCCCGCACGCGTGAGTCGCGCGCAACGTGCCCTGATTTTGAAGGCGCTGGCCGATCCGCGGCGGTTTGAGCTTCTACAGCAGATCGCCAAGGCCGGATGCCCGTTGGGCTGTGCGCAGGCCCGGGCCGCCCTTCCCATCTCCGCCGCCACGCTTTCTCATCACATAAAAGAACTGGAAACGGCAGGGCTGATCGACGTCCGCCGCGAAGGCAAATTCCACTATCTCTCTCTGCGCGTGGGAGTTCTCGCCTCTCTGGCCGCCGGTTTGTCCGCGCTTGAACCTGCTTCGGCGCCGGGCCGCTGACCACCGCCGAGGAGATTTCCACAAACCTTCTGAATCCATCCTTGCGCTCCCCGAATCAATTCGAGAGTTATCGAAATGTCGAAATGATGGCGTTTCGGCGAGGGAGTGGGCAAATGACGAATCTTCAAGGCAAAGTGGCGCTGGTTACCGGCGCATCCAAAGGAATCGGCGCGGCGATTGCCCGCGAGCTGGCGGCGCGCGGCGCGGCTGTGGCAGTCAACTACTCGGGCGGCAAAGCGGGCGCTGAAAAGGTCGTCGCTGAAATTAAAGCCGGCGGCGGCAAGGCCATCGCCTTCCAGGCCGACCTCTCGAACCCCGACTCAGTCGGTCCCTTCGTCAAGTCCGTCGCTGAACAGCTCGGTCCTATCGACATTCTGGTCAACAATGCCGGAATCTATGAATTCGGCCCGCTTGAACAGATCACGCCCGAGCACTTCCACAAGCAGTTCGACCTCAATGTTCTCGGCTTGCTTCTCACCACCAAGGCTGCCGTCGAGCAATTCAATCCTGCCGGTGGAAGCATCATCAACATTGGCTCGGTTGTGGCATCGGGGTTTGCGAATGCCGCGGTTTATAGCGCTACCAAGGGAGCAGTCAACACCATCACCACTTCGCTGGCCAAGGAGCTCGGCCCCAAAAAGATTCGCGTCAATGCGCTGAACCCCGGAATGGTCGAGACGGAAGGCACGCACAGTGCAGGCTTCATTGGCAGCGAATTCCAAAAACAAGCCGAAGCCGAAACGCCGCTTGGCCGCATCGGCCAGCCGCGAGACATCGCCGGAGTCGCTGCTTTCCTGGCGTCAGACGATTCCGGGTGGCTCAGCGGCCAGACCGTCTATGCCTCCGGCGGCTATACCGGCTGAACTCCGCTTCGACGCTGAAAGCATGGACAAATGATGCGGGCATGAGGATCGATCGCTCAGGCTCGCTCAGCCTTCAGCAAGGGGCCGCTTGCGGTCGATTCTGCTTTGAGCAACTGGCGCTTGCGCTTTAGGCCCCAGCGGTAGCCGGTGAGCGAGCCATCGGCGCCCACCACGCGATGGCACGGCACCACCAGCGCCACGCGATTCACAGCGCAGGCGCGGGCCACGGCGCGCGTGGCTTTGGGATCGCCCAACTCGCGCGCCAACTGCGAGTAGCTGCGGGTTTCGCCGCGCGGAATCTGGCGGAGCGCCTGCCACACTCGCAACTGGAAGACCGTCCCGCGTAGATCGAGGGCGTCGGTCCGGCCGCGGTTTACTGTCAGGTCGTTCCCCTCGCGCACGCTTTCGAGCGCGGCGTCCACAAGCCGCGTAAGCGATGAATCGCGGCGCAGCACGGCTGCGGGAAACTCGCTTCGCAGGCTGGCCTCGGCCTCCAGCTTCGTGGCCGCAAGCGAGAGCCAGCACAGCCCGCGCTCCGTAGCTCCCACAATCACCCATCCGAAAGGTGAACGGGCAGAAGCCCACGCGATCTGCTCGCCTTTGCCGCCCTGGGCAAACCGCGCAGGCGTCATGCCCAGCTGGTTCCCTTCGTAGGCGCGGCTCGATGAGCCGAATCCTGCGGTGTAGATGGCATCGGTCACGCTCTCGCCCTGCTTCAGCGCGCCGCGCAGCCGGCTGGCGCGCAGTGCACGCTGGTATTCGAGAGGGCTCGCGCCCATCTCGCGCTTGAAGAGCCGTTGCACGGTGAAGGGACTCAGGCCGGCGACGCGCCCCAACTCTTCGAGCCGCACCGGCCGGTCGAGGTGCGCCTCTATGTGGCCACGAATCTTCTCCAAAGGGCTGGCCCACGCAGTGGTGGTGGGACGGCAGCGCTTACATGGGCGAAATCCCGCGGCATGCGCGGCGGCGGTGGTTGGGAAGAAGCGCACGTTTTCGCGAAGCGGCCTGCGGCTCGCGCAGCTCGGACGGCAGAAAACGCCCGTGGTCGTCACGCCATAGAAGAAGCGTGCCTGCGTGTCGCGGGCCGCGAGCTGTTTCCAGGCGGCGTCGGAATCGAGGCCTGGGACCGGAGCTGTGCGTGAGTTAGAGAACGGGGTCATCTTCGATACATCGCCTGCAAAGACGCCGCCGGCCAAATCTTCCCGAACCAAATCTTGGCCAACATGGATGGATGCGAATTGCGGATTACTGCTCATGGACTTCATCGTCGCCGATCAGCGCCGCAGCCGCACTCCGATTCTTGCGCGCAATTCATTTTCCTGGCTAGGTCTTGCTTTGGCGCGCATCGCCTTTAAGGAACGCCTCCGCTCTCACCAAATCCTCTTCCGTATCTACGCCAATTGTGTCCCTTGGCGCATCGGCCACATAAATCGCGATTCCGTTTTCAAGCAGACGCAACTGTTCCAGCCGCTCGAGCTTCTCGAGCGGCGAGGGTGGCAGCGTGGCAAACCGCTCCAGTGCGGCCTTGCGATATGCGTAAATGCCCAGATGTTTGCGGTAACCGGTAAAGCCGGTCGCGTCGCGGTCGAATGGGATGGTCGCGCGTGAGAAATAGAGCGCACGCCCGTCCAACGCCGTGACGACCTTCACCGCGTTGGGATTGGCGAACTCCTGCGGCGGGCAGCGCACCGCCAGCGTGGAGACCTCAACCTCGGGCCGCGCGAAAAGATCGAGGAGAGGCGGGAAGAAATCGGGCGTGAGGGTCGGCTCGTCGCCCTGAATGTTGACGTAGATGTCGGCGGCGAGCTGGCGGGCGACATCCCTCACACGATCCGATCCACTGGGGCAACTGGGCGAGGTCATCACAACAGGAATTTTCCGTGCGCGGCACGCTTCCGCCACTTCTTCCGCATCGGTTGCGACCACAACCGGGTCCATCAGGCCGCTCGCACTCGCCGCGCGCCACACCCACTCGACCATGGGCCGCCCGGCGATCGGGCGCAGCACCTTGCGCGGCATCCGTGTGGAGGCGAGCCGCGCGGGAATCACGGCCGCAATGCGGAGGGGGCTCATGCAGACGAGTGTACATGGACGCAGAGCGGCGCTGGAATTGTCTCAGGAAGCACCGGTGCGCGTCGTTTGACCTGCCATTCTCGCCCCCTTATCATCGAATTTGGCGCTGCTGCGCGATGATATTGGGGCCAGCGCTCCCTCCCGGCGGAGTAGCTCAGTTGGTTAGAGCGTGGGATTCATAACCCCAAGGTCGGCAGTTCGATCCTGCCCTCCGCCACCATAACTTCCCGGTAACGCATGGGCAGCACGATCCTGCCCTCCGCCGCCAGATCCAGTCCCAATTCAGGCAGGCACCGAATCACGAGGCATGCCCTCGTCGGCGCCGCTCCTCCAGGCCGCGGCCACGGACCGCCATTCCTCCCAAGTCTTGTCGATGGTGGGTGTTACAATTTGCCCACATCGAATCCCATGAGCGATCAATCCCCGCAAGCCGAAGCCATCGTCGAAATCATCGCCCCTGACAGCTCGCGAGAGAAGGTCGCCCTGACTCAGGAGCCCTTCAACATCGGGCGCGGCGGGGAGATCGACAACACTTTGCAGCTTGACGACGGGCGCATCTCCCGCCGTTGCGCGACGATTGTGGCCGACAGCGCCGGCTACCGGTTGCAGGACCGAGGCAATCGCTCCGGCGTCTTCGTCAATGGCGCCAAGGTTCAGCAGCATCTGCTGCGCGACGGCGATACGATCACCTTCGGCATCGAAGACAGTTATCGGATCGTCTTCCACTGGGCATCGGCTGCCGCGGCGCCGCCTCCGAAACAGGACTCGGTGGCCAATCTTCTGACGCGCATCGGTTCCATCTCCGACTTCACCAGTACGACCGGTTCCGGGGGACTGAACAAGCTGAATCTGCTGCTGGAGGCAACATCGCTCCTCCACTCGCAGCTTCCTCTCGATTCCGTGTTGGGCACGATGCTCGATCACGCCATCTCCGTCACCCATGCCGACCGCGGGTTGCTTATCGAGCCCGACGCCTCGGGCGCGCTCCGTGTTCACCAGGCCCGCAGCAACAAAGGCGAGAACCTGGCGCCGGAGAATTTGAATCCAAGCCAGACCGCGATCAACCAGGCAATCAGCAAACAGTCGAGCGTGATTACGGAGGACCTGAATCTGGCCGGCATTGACCTGAAGGCCGCGGCGAGCATCGTGGTGCAGGGGCTGCGCGCGGTGGTTGCCATACCGCTGTACGCGTCGTCGCGCTCCACCGCCGACACGGGCACCGAAAACGAGCGCGGCCAATTGCTGGGCTTGATCTATCTCGACTCGCGCCGAATCGCTGCCTTCTCGGCGCTCGACCGCCAGATTCTGGATGCGCTCGCGGTGCAGGCGGCCAGCATTATGGACAATGCGCGGCTGGTGGAGCGGGAACGCGAGCGGCAGCGGCTGGAGCAGGAGCTGTCGATCGCGCGCACCATCCAGCAGGCGCTGCTGCCGCACGGGCTGACGGATTATCCGCACCTCGCCGTCACGGGCGCTCATTATCCCTGCCACGAAGTGGGCGGCGACTATTTCGATGTTGTTCCGGTGAGCGAAGACCGCACTGCAATTCTGATCGCCGATGTGAGCGGGAAAGGGCTGGGCGCGGCGCTGCTGACGACGATGCTGCAAGGTGCCTTGTCGGGACTCACCATGGGCGCCGATCCGGTTAAGGTCTTCAACCACATCAACCGCTTTCTATGCCGCCACGCGGAAGTCGGCCGCTATGCCACCATGTTCATCGGGCTTTTGAGCAAGGACGGAATGTTCGAATACATCAAGGCGGGGCATCCATCGCCGCTGCTGTTACGGCAGGGTAATGTGAGCGAACTCTATACCGAGGGATCGTTCCCCGTCGGCCTGATTCCCGAGGCGGACTACACCTCTGCGCAGTTGCAACTGGAACCGGAAGACACACTGGTGCTCTTCAGCGATGGGGTGACGGAAGCGGAGAACTCCGCTCACGATCTGTTTGAGGTCAGAGGTTTGAGTCAGGTCCTGGCCGGCCGGAAGAATGTGCCCGTTGAAGAGCTGCAGCAATCGGTTTTCGACGCGGTGCGCGATTTCACCAAGGGCGCCGAGCAGTCGGATGACATTACGCTGCTGGTCGTGCGCTACCGCGAGGCAGCGTAGAGCCTGTACTGCAGCCGTCCGAGCGTACGGCAGCCAAGCCCCATTTTGAATGCGCAGCCGCCTGAAAATCGTCGCATCGGATTGGTACAATCCTCACCATGGGCGTCCCCAAATGCATTGGAAGGTATGAGATTGTCGAGGAATTGGGCCGCGGCGCGATGGGGAGCGTCTTCAAGGCCCGCGACCCCGCAGTTGGCCGCATCGTCGCCCTTAAAACCATCCATACCGCGGCGCTCGAAGGCGCTCTAAGCGAGGAGTATCGCGCGCGATTTTATCGCGAGGCGAGGACGTCAGGCGTGCTGGCGCATCCCGGAATTGTGCCGGTCTTCGACGTGGGCGAGGATGCCGGCGCGCCGTTCCTGGTGATGGAGTTCGTCGAAGGCAGGACGCTGGCTGACGCCATGAAGAGCGGCGAGCGGTACACGCTCGATCGCGTCTGCGAGATCGGCCAGCAGCTCGCCGATGCGCTCGGCTATGCGCACCGTCAGGGCGTGATTCACCGCGATATCAAGCCCGCCAATATTCTGATGACCTCGCGCGCGGTCTACGGCAGCGAGCGGCCCCGCATTACCGACTTCGGCATTGCCAAGCTGGCGGCCAGCGAGATCACGTCCACGGGCCAGCTGCTGGGCACCCCATCCTTCATGCCGCCGGAGCAGTTCACCGGATCGCCCATCGACGGCCGCGCCGACCTCTTTTCACTGGGCGTGATTCTCTACTCGCTGGCGACCGGCGAGCAACCGTTCCCCGGCGAGACCATGACGGCCGTTTCCTACAAGGTGGTTTATATAGAGCCGATTCCGCCGGCAAAGCTCAATCCCGCCATCCCGGCCGGGCTTGAAGCGGTGATTTTGAAGTGCCTGGCCAAGAATCCGGCGGCGCGCTACCAGACTGGCGAGGAACTTGCGCAGGATTTGGCGGCCATGCGTACGAATTCCGGAGCTTCAGCGATGCAAACAGGGGTGCCCCTGCTCGCCACAGGGGGCTCCGATGTCACGCTCGCTCCGGGGTCTGTCGCCAGTTCCATCCCCCCGGCCGCCGCTCAAAAAGCCGCGACGCAGCGTGGCCAAACGCCGGCGCAGAAAAAGCCCTCGAAGCCAGCGCAGTTTGAATCCGTCTTTGGTGTCACGCTGCTTTGCGTGGCGTGTGCAGCGGTAACGATCGCCGGAGGCTTGTACTGGTATGCGCATCGCAAGCCGCCGGCTCCGCCTCACGTGGTCACGGTGCCCGTTCCGCCGCCGCAGCAGACGCCGCCACCGCCAGTCGCTTCTGCGCCGGACGAGTCTCCGGCCAAGTCTCCGGCAGGGACGCCGCCTACAACGCCTGCGCCAAAGCCTTCCGCTGGCAAGCCCGCTGCGGGAAAACCGTCTCCATCCCAACCGGCTCCGGCCCCGTCGAAGCCTGCGGTTGCAACGGCGCCTCCTACCCCGGCCAACCCCGCCAACCCAGCGTCGACCAAACCCCAGACCCCCGCGCCCGCTGCGACGACGGCTTTCGATCCCCGGAAGGCCGACCCAAACAAGAATGGCAAACTGAAGATCGATGTGAGCAAATTCCCCAAGGGCCTTCCTTTCACCATCTTGATGAACAAGCAGCCGTATATTCACTTCATCACCGGTGACGGCAGCAGCCTCGACAATTTGTATGCTCCGCCCGGCATGCAGGAGTTCCGAGTCTCCTTCAAGAGCGCCGGCCAGGAGTGGGACGCAAAGCCCTTGAGCAGCGATTTCAAGGCAAAAAAGACCAAGACCCTCAAGGTTCAACTGTCGGAGAACGGCAAGGCGGAGTCGAAAATTGCCCTGCCGATCGCTAAGGATGCGCAACTCTCTATCTCCTTCTCGGCCACACTCGGAGATCTCTTCTGATCCTTTTGCGTTTGTAGCAGGTGCGTTTGTAACAGGATTGTCACAATCGTCCCGTACGATCTGGATCGTAGATTCCGGAATCTCAACCAACAGAAAAGGGCGATGGAAATGCAACTCTCCACGCAGGATTTGGACGGCGGCGTCACCAGGGTAGAACTGGAAGGGCGCATGGACATCGCTGGTGCGGCGGCCGTCGATCTCAAGATGAATCTGATCGCAGGCAACGCAAAGAAGCTCCTGATCGACCTCGAAAAGGTCGCGTTCCTTGGTTCGATGGGTTTGCGATCGATTGTGCTTCCCGCGAGGGCGGTGATGAGCCGCGGCGGCAAGGTGGTCCTCTTCGCGCCCAACGAGATGGTGGAAGGGGTTCTGAAGGCGAGTGGCATCGACTCGCTTTTGCCGATTCACCACGATCTGGCCGCGGCGATGGCTGCGTTGCAATGAGTGCAATTTCTAGCCCGGCGGCAAGTATGCCCGCAGAAGACGCAGCTAAGCCCGCGCCACGGCTGATCTTGAAAAGTCAGCTCGACGATATGGCTTCGCTCTGGCCATGGGTCGAGGCTCTTGTCGCCGAATACTCGATCCCGGCCGATACGGCGTTCGCTGTCCACCTTTGCCTCGAAGAAGCGGTTTCCAACGTCATCCGCCACGGATACCGCAGCCAGCCGAACCACACTTTGACCATCGATTTTGCCCAACCAGAAGCGCATCATGTCGCATTCACCATTGAGGATCAGGCTCCGCCCTTCGATCCCCTCGCCCCTTCGTTAATCGAGGAGCCGCCCGCGCCAACGCCCGAGGATTATCTTCGCCCCGGAGGCCGCGGCATTCTTCTTCTGCGCAAGTTCGCGGGTTCGCTCGCCTATGAGCGCCTCGCCGGCGGAAATCGCCTGACCATCGGCTTCGTCCTGCCTGGGTGATTCTCCGGCGCGGCTTGTCCCCGCGCCCACCAGCTAACACTTTGGTTTCAATGCTCCCAGCGCTCCGGGCCGTTGTCCGAGCACTATTTGCGGTATCATTGCGTCTATAGAGAGTGAGCGGCTGGCTTCCCCTTAGGGCTGCTCCGGTGGTGTGCGTGTCTCAATTTTTCAAGCGCTTTGTCTTTGCAATCTCCGTGGTGATCTTTGCCGGGCTCGGTCTCAGTTATGTTCTGGGCGAATTCGGATGGATCGGCGTTCATGCCGGCGACGAACAGGACGCGGCTTACAAGCAGATGCGCGTCTACGCCGAGGTTCTGCGCAAGATTCAGAACTACTACGTAACTCCGCCCAACATTCCCGCCGTGACCACCGGCGCACTGCACGGCCTTCTCGACTCGCTCGATCCCGATTCCAGCTATCTGACGCCGGCCGAGTACAAGACCTATAAGGACCGCCCTGCGGCGGATAACGCGCAAGAGGGTCTTACCATCTCCAAGCGCTTTGGCTACGCCACTGTGGTCAATGTGCTGCCCGGCTCGCCTGCCGACCAGAATCACATGCACGACGGCGACGTCATCGATCTGATTGACGGCCAGTCAACCCACGATCTGCCGCTGGCCATTGTCCGCTTCATGCTTACGGGCAAGCCCGGCACCACGGTTACGCTTTCGGTGGTCAGGCCCTTCAAGCCCGATCCAGACAAGGTAACGCTCACGCGCAGCGTGGTCACAGCGCCGCCGCTCGGCGAGCAGTTCTACGAGAACGCAACCGTCCTTTATCTCAAGCCCGGCGTTCTGACCTCGGCACGGGTAGACGACATCGCTTCCCGGATCAAAGGCGCGGGAAAAAGCCGCAAGATCCTTCTCGACCTTCGCGACACCACCGGCGACGACCCAAAACAGGGTGTGCGCCTGGCCAACTTCTTCATCAAGCAAGGAACCCTGGCGTCGCTCGAGGGCCAGAAATATCCGCTGCAGACCTTCAGCGCCGATCCTTCACTCTTCCTGACCGACGCGCCAGTGGCCGTTCTGGTGAACCGCGGCACCTATGGCGCGCCTGAGCTTACCGCTGCCGCCATTGAAGACCTTAAGCGCGGTGACGTCGTGGGGGAACGCACCTTCGGCGAAGGCACGGTGCAAAAGACCATCGATCTGCCCGACGGCGCCGGTCTCATGCTGACGGTGGCCAAGTATGAGGATCCGAACGGCAAGAAGATTGAGGACAACGCCGTCACTCCCAACGTGGTCGTCGCCTCGCCTCAGGATGATGGCGAGCCGCTGCCCCCTTCAAACGGCGACGCGCCGTTGAATCAGGCATTGTCGCTGTTGAAGGCGAAAAACGGTTGATCGGCAGCCCCTTCGCGATCAGGTTTTTCCGCTTCTAGGAGCAGATTCCCTCTCTTGCACGGCGAGGTGCCCGCAAAACCTGCGTAACTTGCGCCTTATCGATCCAGTGCTAGCCTAGGACTGAGGCACTCCTCCACCCTCGCAAGCCGGAGGTCTGCCCGTGAGGCCAGTCCTGCCTTGGCTGCAACGTCAAACCTGCCCCCCGGCGAGCGCACTGATGTGCGCCAGGACCCCCGGTCGCGTCGCCACATCAGGGTGCCGCTTCCCGCGCGCAACCGCCGCAAGCTCGCCGGACGTTCCGCGATCGCTGCATTGGTGATGCTTGCCGCAATCACCGGCTCGCTGGCCGGGCTCACGCTGGTCTATTCCGTCAATCTTCCGCAGATTCGGGACCTGGAGCATTATCAGCCCTCCACCATCACCGACCTTTACGACCGCAAGGGGCGAATCATCGGCTCATTCGCGCTGGAGCGCCGCGAGGTGGTCGGCTATGACGGCTTCGCGCCCATCCTGCGCCAGGCCGTGATTTCCATTGAAGACAAAAACTTCGAATCGCACTGGGGCATCAATGTTTTTCGCGTCGCCGGCGCGGTCTGGCATGACATTCGCAGTCACGGCCGCGCGCAGGGCGCATCCACGCTCACCATGCAATTGGCGCGCAATCTCTTTTTATCCTCCGACCGCACCGCCATGCGCAAAGTGCAGGAGGCGTACCTCGCCATTCAAATCGAGCGCGCCTTCACCAAGGAACAGATCTTCACGCTCTACGGCAACCAGATTTACCTGGGCAGCGGAAACTATGGCTTCGAAGCCGCCTCGGAATACTTTTTTTCGAAGCACGCCAAGGATCTGACGCTCACCGAAGCGGCGCTGCTGGCCGGGCTGCCCAAGGGGCCAGTTGCGTTTTCGCCGCTGCTCAATCCTGACCGTGCCTTGCGCCGCCGCAACCTTGTGCTCAGCGAGATGGAGTCGGATGGCGCAATCACCCACACGCAGGCTGCAGCGGCGCGCAACACACCGCTCGGCCTGAACATGGCGCGGCCCGTGGGCCTGGCGGCGCCGTGGTTCGAGGACGCGGTCCGCGAAGAGTTGGATAAGCGCTTCGGCACGGAAGAAGTGCATGAGGACGGTCTGCGCGTCGACACCACGCTCGATCTGGACTTGCAAAACGTGGCCAATCGCGCCGTCGTTGATGGCGTTGCTAGTTACGAGCGCCGCCACGGTTGGCGCGGCAAACTGGAGAACGTCCTCGCCGGCGAGGTCACGCTCGATAACTACCGTCACCCGGACTGGGCGGTCGAGGCCGGTCCCGGCAACTACGTTCACGCGCTTGTGACGCGCTCGCTTCCGCTTGAAGTTCATGCGCGCATCGGGCCGCCCGGTCAGCCCGGTTCCGAAATCGTCCTGCTGCCCGCCGACTGGCAATGGACCGGTGTGCGCTACGGCGACGCGGTCGCAAAGCCCGGCGACATCGTTTACGTCCGCATGACCGCGGCGACGGAAAGTGGCGAGCGTCGCGCTTCGCTTGAGCAGGATTCCGGCACGCAGGGTGCGCTGATGGCCATCGACAACACCAGCGGCGACGTGCTGGCCATGGTGGGCGGACGCGATTACGCGCTCTCGGTCTTCAACCGCGCGACGCAGGCTGAGCGCCAGACCGGATCGAGCTTCAAGCCCTACGTCTACACCGCGGCCATTGAGGATGGCGTAAAACCCACCGACATCATTGTCGATGGGCCGGTGCGCTTCGGCGACTACGTGCCTCACAACTACGAGAACGACTACAGGGGCGCGATGACCGTCGCCAATGCGTTCGCCGAGTCGCGCAATATTCCCGCGCTCAAGCTGGCGGCGCGCGTGGGCATTCGCAAGGTCATCGACGTGGCCCACCGCTTCGGCGTCACTTCGAACATTCCGCCGTACCTGCCGGTGGCGCTGGGCGCGGTGGAGATCACGCTCCAGGAACAGGTGGCCTCCTACGCCGTCTTTCCCAACGACGGCGTTCGCGTGGCCCCGCACCTCATCCGCAAGGTCTCCAACGGCGACGGAATCACTCTCTGGCAGGAAACGCCCTCCGTCGACGAGGTGCTCGATCAGCAAACCGCCCGCACCATGATGACGCTGCTCCGCGGTGTGACCGCGCACGGGACCGGCGTCGCCGCCTCACAATTGAACCATCCCGTCGGCGGCAAGACGGGAACCACCAGCGACTTCACTGACGCCTGGTTTCTCGGCTTCTCGCCCTCCGTCACCTGCGGCGTCTGGGTGGGCAACGACAGCGGCGAGTCTCTGGGCGACAAGGAAACAGGTGCGGTAACCGCGCTGCCGATCTGGATCAACTTCATGCGCGCCGCCATCGCCGGCAAGGACGACGAGCAGTTCCCCGGCGACGAAAATGGTCCGCTAGACAGAACCGACATGATGCCGCCCGCGAAGCTTCCCGTGCAAGCGTCCGCAGCGAAAGCAGCCTGGCCAGCCCGGCAACGCACCTTTGTCGTCAAGCCCGCGTTAGCTTCCCCACAAAAGCCAACGACGAAGCCGGCAAATAAAACCGGAGTCAAGCCTGCGTTGAGGTCAAACCCCTGACGCATCGCAGCACGCGAGTCGAAGGTTCTGCAGTTGCTTTTTCTCAATGAACTTCGGACTCACCGCTGGAAGATTTGTTCAGAAAAATTGGACTGAGTCTACTTCACGCGCGCAAAGTACCGCTTCGCCCGCGCGACATCCTTGAAGATCTGCGCCTTCAGCGCCTCTGGCGACGGCCACTCACGCTCGCCGCGCAGCCGCAGCAGAAATTCCAACTCGATGGGAGTGTCTTCGCCGAGATCGATCGGCTCAAAATCGAGGATGTGCGACTCGATGGCGAACGACGCCTCGCCGAACGTCGGCCGGTTGCCCACATTCGTCACCGCCTGAAACGCGCGCCCATTCACTTTGAGCCGTGTCACATAAACGCCGAAGCCCGGCAGCAGCCCATCGTAGCGGGCAAGATTCACCGTCGGCACCAGCAATCGCGTGCCAATGCCGCGACCCGAAGCCGGTGAGGAGAGCACAGCGAAGGGCCGTCCGAGCATCCATCGCGCTCTGCGCACATCACCCGCGGAAACCAGTGCGCGAACAGCCGAGCTCGAAACCTCCAGCCCGTGCACTCGCACCGCGTCATGGACGTCGACGGCAAAGCCAAACTCCTCGCCCATCGCTGCCAGCTCCCGCACGCCGGCCGTCGCGCCGTGTCCAAAGCGGAAGTTCTGTCCTTCGTGCATGCTTTTCACGCCGAGAGCTGCAATCAGGATCCGCTGCGCGAACCCACGCGCCGACAGACTGGCCAGCTCCCGGTCGAATCTGAGCAAAAGCACTGCGTCGATCCCCGTTTCAGCCAGCAGCCGCAGCCGCTCCGGCATAGGCGTAATCAGCTTGGGCGCCTGCGCGGGACGCAGAAATTGCTCGGGGTGCGGATCGAAGGTAATCGCGACGGCCCGCGCGCCCGTCTTCCGCGCCTCGGCCGCAACGGCGTCAAGAATCTCGCGATGCCCCTTATGTACGCCGTCAAAGTTGCCCACAGCCGCTACCGTGGGACCAAACCCCGCCGGGATCTCATCGAGAGAACGAAACACAGCAAACGCACCACCACCCTGCGGCGTTTGGTTTGCGGCGGGAATTCGCTCCGGGATCATAGCGTCACGGGCAGGCTCAACCCGTCGTATGCCAGCCTCACGTTCGCAGGCAGCGTGCGGTTGGTTTCCTCATGACCCAGGTCGTGCGCGATGTGCGTGAACCAGGTTTGCTTTGCGCCGATGCGCCGCGACCATTCAAGCGACTGCTCCACTGTCGAGTGGCTGGGGTGGGGCGTGCGCCGCAGCGCCGAAATCGTCAACACCTCAACGCCCTCGAGCAGGGCAAAGCTCGCCTCCGGGATCGCGCTCACGTCGGTCATGTATGCTGCGTTGCCAATGCGATAACCCGAGATCGGTTGCTCGCCGTGCAAGAGCGGAATGCGCACGAAATCGACGCCGTGGACCAAATTGTGCTCGGCAAGCGGAATGAGTTCCACGCGCGCTCGCGTCGGATAAGTCGCCTGCGGCGAAAATGTGTAGGCAAAGGTTCGCTCAAGAACAGCGGCCACTTCTCGATCGGCATAGAGCGGAATCGGTCCGCCCTTCTTCGCGGCAATAAAGCTCAACGGGCGCAGATCGTCCATTCCCAGAATATGATCGGCGTGCGCATGTGTGTAGAACACTGCGTCCACGTGCGTGAGCCTCGCTCGCAGCGCCTGTTCGCGGAAGTCCGGGCCGGTATCGATGACGACAATTCGCTCGTTGCCGCGCTCGGCTCCGGCCGCGGGCTCAGTCCAGCGCAGCAGCACTGAGGGCCGCAACCTGCGGTCGCGCGGATCAGTCGACGTGCACACCGCGCACTCGCAGGCCAGCGTCGGAACTCCCATTGAGGTTCCCGTTCCCAGAAATGTGAGCGTAGCTTGCATTGAATTCGTGGGCGGTGGATCGTGATTCGTGGATCGTGGTCCGTGGTTCGCAGTGAACGACCGATTGCCGTTCACGGTTCACGAACCACGGTTCACGGTTTCTGCGCAAGGCCTCACTTCTTCGCCGTCGGCGGCGGTGGCACGGCGGGCGCGCTCATCATGCTGGTCAGCTCCAGAAAAGCCATGCGCGCCTCGAAGAGCACGGTCTGCAGCATGCGATCCTCGCCGGGAGTGAGGTTGCCCTTCGTCTTCTCGGCCAGAATCGCCAGCAAATCGATGGTCGCTCGCGCACCCATGATGTCTACACGCGGGCGCTGGCCCTCCTGCGAGCCGGCTCCCATCTGCAGCATCGCCGTCACGTAGAACTGTTGCACCAGATGCTCAAATCCCATCGGTGGCTGCGGACCGGCGGCGGGATTCTGCGCGCGAATCAGATCCTCCAGCCGTTGCGCTGAAGCATCGTACGCAATTTTCTGCTCGTGGCTCTCCGCGACCGTCGGCGGCGGAGGCATTCCATCCATCAATCCTGGCTCTGCTGCCGCGCCTGGCTCTGCTGTCGCGCCCGGCTCTGCTGTCGCGCCCGGCTCTTCAGCAGCAGGTGCAGCTTCCCTTGCCCCCTCGCGCCGCGCTTCATTCACCACCAGGCGCGGGCCGGGCGATGGCGCTGCCGTCGCCGCAGGGGCCGTTTGCGCCGGCTCCGCAGGCGCCGAGTGCGCGCTATCCTTCTCTTCCTCCGCCTTGATCTTGCGGCGGTCGATCACTTCGAACTTTGGCGTATCGCTCATACCTTCAGTTTCTCATCCCCACGGCCGCCCCGCGTCCAATTGCTCCGCTGTTCCGGTCCGGCCAAACCCGCTCATTGCCGCGGAGGCCCGCCCGTCTATCCGCGCCTTACTACAACCGTTTCTGACCCAGCTTCGGCGGCGCTCCCAGAATCCGCGCCGTTCCCTCGAGAGCTCCGGCCTTATATTCAAAGACCTGCTCGCGCTCCTCTGCCCCCGCCTCCGCCTCCGTCCGCAACATGCCCAAGGCGAAAACACGGCGTCCGGAAGAAAGCGCCAACTCCGCCGCGCTGGTAATCTGCCCGGCGGCCGTCCGGTCCCCGGCGGCAGCTTCGTCCCCGGCGGCTGCCCCTTCTTTGCTCGTCAACTCCGCGCCGCCCGCGGGCACGGGGCCCGAAAGCTCCAGCGGCCGCAGATGCCGGTGCACATTACCGCGCGAGCGAATGCGCTCCACAATCTCCTGGCCCAGGTAGCAGCCTTTGGCAAAGTGCAGCGCCCGCATCTGCGAAGTCTCCTGCGGCAAATCCCGCTCCACGATGTCGATCCCATAAGCCGGAATCCCCTCAGCGATGCGAAATGCTTCGAGCGATCGACAGCCAACCGGCGTCGCCCCACCCGTGCGCAGGCACGACCACAGTTTCGGCAGCCCGGCGGTCGGCAGCCAGAACTCATAGTGCTGCGCCAGCACGCCGTAGCCGCGCAGAATTCTCAGGTTCCAGCCGTTCCACTCCACGGTCGTTCCCGCCATCGCGCTCACTACTACTGGCAGGCCCACGCGCTCCAGCACTTCGCCGGCCTGCGGTCCGGTCAACCCGATTGCCGTCTCCGAGCCCGTCTCTCCCACCTGCTCATCTCCAAGTGGCACCAGCTCCACGTCGTCCATGATGATGAACTTGTTCAGGTGGGCCAGCAGCTTCTCAAATTGATCGGCTGCGATCTCCAGTTCCAGCTCCGACTCGCCAGCAAACGGGGTGCCCAACATCGGGTCGCCGCTCATGGGGGCTGGGCTCGAAGGACTTCGCCGTTGCGGTGAGGCCTCTTCGCCTCCTCGCCACACAGTCAGGTCGCCCTGGATGCGGCCTTGCGCGTTCAGCACCAGGTTCCAGGCGCCGGTGTTGGGAAAGAGGTCGTTGACCGTGTTGGTCACCATCCCGCTCAGCCAGCGAAAGCGGTCGGACCCGCGCACGGCCACGCGCCGCATCCAGCCCAGATCGTGGATCGCGGCCCCGAAGGCCAGCGCCGCCGTTTCCACCTCCGGCGCGTCCAACTCCTGGGGGGTCAATACCCCACGGTAAATAGTCAGTTCGTGCGGTGTCCGTCCGGACTCAAGCATTTCGGCCAGCGCGCTGGCCTGCAGGTTTTGGGCAAGATCGGTCTCGGGCATGGGAAGCTTTTCCGCGGTCCGGCGCAGGATTTTCTCTCTGAACTTGGCGTCAAACCGCATCCTGATTATAGCCTTGAAGTGAGAAGCTGGACTCCGGACCGGAATCCCGGAACCGCATCCAATCCTATAGGGAGACACATAGGTCTAATTGATGAGGAATCAGCAAGTGAAATCGCTCCAAATCGGGCGTTGCGGAGTCCCGGTCCTCCTGCTCTGCCTGGCGACGGCAGCCTGGTCGCAGCAGTCCGCTCCCGCGCCCCAGCCGGCTCCGCCCGCCGCCGCGGCAAAGCCCTCCGCGAACAGTCAAAACGCAAAATCTGCGACAAAGATTACGCCCGAGCAGGCCAAACAGCTTTTCGCTCTGGTCGACCAGCTCATCAAGTTCTCCTCGCAGGAGACCGGCCTGCCCGTCAAAAGCACCGTCAAGCGCACCCTCATCACCCGGACTGCCGTAGAAAGTTACCTCGACGAGAAGTTCAATGAAGACGAGGGCGCCAAGCGCCTCGAGCGCGACGAGATCGTGCTCAAGAAATTCGGCCTGCTCGATCACGACTTTGCGCTCAAGCCTTTTCTGCTCGCGCTCTTGAAAGAACAGATCGAGGCCTACTACGACTCGAAAACCAAGACCGTCAACCTGCTCGATTGGGTCGATCCCGAAGAGCAAAAGCCGGTGATGGCCCACGAGCTGACCCACGCGCTCCAGGATCAGCACGCCGACCTGGAAAAATGGGACAACCAGACGCCCGACGACGTCTCGCACGACGTAGCAGGCGATCAGGATCACCTGGCCCGCGACGAGATGGACACAGCGCGCGACGCGGTGGCGGAGGGCCAGGCGACGGCCGTCATGATGGACTACATCCTCAAGCCGCTGGGCAAGAGCCTGGTCAAGGATCCAGAGGTGCTCGATGTCGTCCGGTCGCAGATGAACTCCACCGAGGACTCGCCCGTGATGGCCCGCGCGCCCCTTCTGCTTTCGGAGTCGATGCTCTTTCCCTACCGCGAGGGCCTCAGCTTCGAGCAGGATATTTGGATGGACCAGGGCCAAACGGCAGCCTTTACCGGCGCGCTCGACCGCCCGCCGTCGTCGAGCTGGGAGATCATCAATCCGCGCGTCTATGAGCAGAAGAAAATTCCCGCCATTCCGCTGCTGCCGAACATTCATCCCCTCGTCGATTCGCTTTACGCGCCCTACGACATCGGCCAGATCGGCGAGCTTGACGTGCACATCATTACCGAACTCTACGGCGGCGAGAACGCGTCCCGCGACCTGACGCCCGCCTGGGATGGCGGTCTTTATTGGGCCGGCCAGTTGCGTAGCGCCACCACGCCCGCCGAGCAGGCCAGCACCAAATCCATCGGCCTCTTCTACCTTTCAGCCTGGAAGAGCGCCGACTCCGCGCAGGTCTTCACCAAGCTCTATTCGAAGAATCTCGCCCGCAAGTATTCGAGCGTTCAGTTGCAGACCTCCGCCGATCTCTCCGCTTCTGCCGATGACGGTTCGGTCGAACAGGTCTTCACTACCGACGAAGGCCCAGTCGTGATTACGACTCGGGGCAAGCTGGTTTTCGTCTCGGAAAGTTTCCCGCTGCCGCTGGCGCGCAAGCTCACTTCCCTCATTCTCGATGCCCAGGGCGGCGGCGCGATGCGCATGACGTCGATGCCGCCGCGGACTGTTTCCCCAACCTTTACGCTTTCCTCCGCGAATCGAGCGGCTGCCCCATCCGGCGAACCCGCGTCACTTTCGGGCGATCTCGTTCATTTCTTCGGCGACAGCGGCGTGATGAAGGCTGCGGTCGATGCCGAATTAAGAGCCATCGGAAGATAAATCGCGGCGTAGTCAGCCGTCCGCTCGCCGCGCTTCTCGTTTGTTGGGACGCAGTGGAAAAGCAGTCTCAAATCGCGCCAGCTCGCCGCAAGATTCGCTCTCTCCGCCGCGTTATGATGATGAGTTGCTCGAATCGGCTTTGCGTTTCGTTGCGCGCGCTGCCGCTTTTTCTCGATCGAAGGAGATGCACGTGCAAGGCAAGCTCGAACTCATGATGGGGCCCATGCGCAGCAACAAGACTGCCGAATTGCTGCGCCGCGCCGAAATGCGCCGCCAGTACGCCAAGCAATACGTCCTGGTCCTCAAGCCCAGCGACGACACCAAAGGCGGGCCGGGCGTGGTCGAAAGCCGCAATCCTAACGGCGGCGGCAAAATGAGCGCCGTCGAATTTCGCGCCGCTGACCCGTGGGAGGTGCTCGGCGCAATCCGCGACACGGAGCAGAAGATCGGCAAGCGCGTGGAATGCATCGCCATCGACGAAGGCCAGTTTGTCGATCAGCTCTTTCTCTTCGTCAAGTACCTGCTCGACGCCGGTCACGATGTTCTGGTCGCCGGTCTCGATCTCGACTTCCGCGCCATGCCTTTCGGAGAAATGCTCAACCTCACCTGGCTGGTGAACGCCTACGGCGGCAGCATTACCGAGTGCATGGCCTACTGCAGTTGCGGAGCCCGCGCCCTCTACTCGCAGCGCCTCATCGACGGTAAGCCCGCGCCCTTCGACAGTCCCATCAAAATGCCCGGCGACTCCTACGAGCCGCGCTGCGCCGAGCACTTCGTGCTCCCCGGGCGCACTCACTAGACGCGGAGATCGATCGCTCACACACGGGATGGGCAGGTGAAACAGTCCCGACGCAGCGGGCCGCGTCCGCAACTTGATGGGAGGATTGACTTTCGTTGAATGATTTGGTGCCGGGAGGGGGGCGAATTTCCGTCCGGCATTGAATCTAAACAACTTATTGATTTTTCAAGACGCACGAATTGGCAGAAACGCGAGAAACGCGGCCTTTTGGTACGTAATAGGTACGCGGTCTTCTCGCACTTTTGCAACGATGCTTTAACGCAAAACGCGTCTCAGAAGTATCTTCCAAGTGGCGATGAGTGTTCGGAATGATTCCGAGAACGGCGTTTATCAGTATCGATCCGGCATGAGGGCTGCATTTTCGGAGTCAAGTGTTTACTCTTGAGTTATTTCCGGATGGGTGACCAACCGCTCGGAGTGCTGGACATCATGGTGAAGTAGCTCGAACCTGGCGTAAAGTGTGGCGCATTAGCACCGAAAGGTCAGTTCCGTGCGAGTGAAAACGCATCGTCCGCTGTCAGGCCTTTTGCTCGGCTGCGTGTTTGCGTTTGCCGGCATCGTCATGTCTGCCGCGGCGCAGACGACGGCCCCAAACGAATGGACGTGGATGAGCGGGAGCAGCCAAGGCAACACGGCGGGAGTTTATGGGCAACTGGGAATAGCAGCACCCGGAAACAACCCCGGTGGTCGCTGGTCGACGATTAGCTGGAGAGACGCGAATGGAAACCTCTGGCTATACGGAGCGCAAAACGGTGGCTTCGATGAAAATCGGGTCGAGGCCTACCTCGACGACGTCTGGGAGTACAACACTTCTTCGCAGGAATGGGCCTGGATGGCTGGAAGCAACAGCGTGCCATCCGGTAGCTCAAACGGATGCATTATTTGCGCCGCGCCGCCGGTATTCGGCAATTACCAGACGCCCTCCGCCGGAAACACCCCCGGCGGAGGCCTCCAACCCGCCGCTGAATGGATTGACAAGTCGGGCAATCTCTGGCTCTTTGGTGGTCAAGAAAACATAATCAGCGGCGGCTCCTCCATCTTTGAACCGGTGAACGCCCTCTGGGAATTCAATGTCTCCAGTCACGAATGGGCATGGATAGGCGGAAGCAGCAATCTCAACGGAAGCGCCCCCGGTGCCTACGGAACCTTGGGCGAAGCCGCCCCAGGGAATACTCCGGGCGGGCGAATCGGCTCGACGAGTTGGATCGACAGCAGTGACAACCTCTGGCTTTTCGGTGGATTAGGAGAGGATTCCGCTGGGAACACTGGTTATTTGAATGACCTGTGGATGTTCAGCCCTTCGAGCAACCAGTGGACCTGGATGGGCGGGGAAAACACGTTCAAGGGAGCCTGCCTCACCGTCTTTGGAGCGTGCGCAGCACCCGGCGTGCCCGGCACACTTCAGTCGCCCGCTGCGGGAAACGTTCCCACGGGACGGAGCGCAGCTTCCGGCTGGACTGACACGCGCGGCAATTTCTGGTTGTTTGGTGGAACCACCTCGGTGGCTTATGACATCAACGGTAGTTCCGGTTTCGAAGGGACGTATATCAACGACCTGTGGGAATACAGCCCGAGCACCAAGGCGTGGACTTGGATGAGTGGGAACGCTAGCCTCACCGGCAACGCACCGCAATATGGCAACTCGCCTGGCGTGTACGGCACTCAGGGTATACCTTCCGCAACCAACACGCCGGGCGGACGAAGCGGAAGTTATACCTGGATCGACAGCATCGGCAACTTGTGGCTGTTTGGCGGCGGCGGCTTTGATTCCACTACCAATACTGGATCTCTCGGCGATCTATGGATGTTCGACGTTTCGCAGAATCAATGGGTGTGGATAAGAGGAAGCAGCACATTCACGGCCGTCTCAACAACCAAGGTGTACAGCTACGTCGGCGTTTACGGCACGCTCGGAACCGCGCAAGCGAGCAACACTCCGGGCTCACGCAGTGCTGGGGCCCAATGGACCGATCAGAGCGGGAACATCTGGCTCTTTGGTGGATGGGGCACGGACTCGGTTGGAACCTGGGGTGTGCTGAACGACATCTGGGAGTTCAACCCGGCGACAGCTCTGTGGACATGGATGGGGGGAAGCAGCACAGTTCCCAACAACGGCAGCAATTCGGATGGCCAGTTCGGAATGTACGGAGATCTGGGAGTACCGGCCGCAACGAATATGCCCGGTGGCCGGCGCAGCCCAGCAAGTTGGACCGACGGCAACAGCAATTTCTGGCTGTTTGGCGGATACGGATGTAGCACCGTCTATTGCGGAGACTATCTCAACGACCTGTGGGAGTATTCTTTCACGGCTCCCGGAGTTCCTCTACCCACGTTCAACCCGCCGGGCGGAGCGTACTCCAGTGCGCAAACGGTGACCGTCAGCGATACGGCGGCGGGCTCAACCATTTACTACACGACAAACGGGACGACGCCGACCAAGGGTTCCACGGAGTACATGGGGCCGGTCACTGTTTCGTCGTCGGAGACGCTGCAGGCGATCGCGGTAGGAAGCGGCGGCGCCAGCAGCATAGTTGCATCGGCAACCTACACCATCGGTCCGATCGCAACTGCGCCAATGTTCTCGCCCGCAGCCGGAACCTACACCTCTCCTCAGTCCGTGACGCTCAGCGATACGACTCCCGGCGCGACCATCTACTACACAGCCAACGGATCGTCGCCTACAACGAGTTCGACCATCTATAGCGGTGCGATCACAGTGTCGACCCCGGAGACCATCGAGGCCATGGCGGTGGCCAGTGGCTACTCCAATAGCCCAGTAGTGTCCGCTACGTACACCATCACTGTGCCCACCTGTGCTTCGGCGTCAAACAACTCTCAACCGTCGAATAGGCTGTCCAATGCCAAACGGACAGCTATCCAAAAGCAATTTGATCTTTTGCCGCTGATATTCGAGCCCAACCGGGGACAATCCAGCTCCGACGCAAAGTTCCTCGCACAGGGGCGGGGATTCAATGCTTTGTTCCGCGGGAATGAGACGGATTTCTTGTTCACCAGCCACGCGGCAAGCAGTGGCCTCCTGCGCGTGACGCTCCTCAACGCGTTGAGGAATACAGCGGTTTCCGGCGAGCAGCAATTGCCCGGAACCGTGAATTATTTTGCCGGCGACAAACCCGAAAAGTGGCACACCGGATTGCCAACCTTTGAGCGCTTGCGCTATGCCAGCATTTACCCCGGAACCGACCTGATCTATTACGGCAATAAAGGGCGGTTGGAATTCGATTTTCAATTGTCTCCTGGAGCCGCCCCGAGCAGTATTCAATTGCATTTTGACGGCGCGCGAAATCTTAGGATCGACGGCAACGGCGATCTCATCGTGGCGGCAGACGGAGGGCATATCGCCTTCGAGAAACCAATCATTTATCAGCCGGCCGGAGCTGGCCGCAAGGACCTCGTCGCAGGTCATTTCAGAATTCTCAAAAGGAATACGGTTTGTTTCGATGTAGCTGATTACGACCCCGCCAGGCCGCTCATCATCGATCCCATCTTGAATTACTCAACCTACATTGGCCCCCAGGCGTATGCGAGTTCCATTGCTGTTGATCAGAACGGAGAGGCCTACGTCACCGGTGTGGCCGATCTGGAATTTGCCACCACGCCTGGCAGCTATCAACCTGTCGGCGTTCCTTCAGCCACGGCTAACGATCTTTGGCCGGAGGTCGGAAAGCCGTTTGTGGCCAAGTTCAACAGTACGGGCACGGCGCTCATCTACTCCACATTCCTCTCGGGAAGCGGAATCGACGCCGCAAATCAGATTGCGATCGATGCCAATGGAGATGCGTTCGTTGTTGGCAGCACGAGCTCGACAAATTTCCCGGTCACGAGTGGCGCATTACAAACAAAAAACTCTGCCAGCCAGTATTCGGGCTTCGTGACAGAGCTGAACAGTGCCGGATCGTCCCTGCTCTATTCGAGTTACATTGGCGGCAGTACTTTCAGCTCCATCAATGGGATCGCGGTCGATACCTCGGGGAGCGCGTACCTGGTCGGGAGAACGGTCGACACAAACTTCCCCACTACGCCTGGAGCATACAGGTCAACGTCGCCATCGAAGTCGGCTAACGCTTCGAGTTCTGCGTTTGTCGCCAAGTTGAACCCGGCGGGAAATGCGCTGGCCTATTCCACATTTCTGGGCGGGAGCGGATCGGATATTGCGAATGCAATAGCGTTGGATAGTGCGGGAGAGGCGTACGTCGGAGGAGACACATCCTCGTTCGACTTTCCGGTTACCCCCGGTGCCTTTCAGGGCTCCAGGCAAGCGAGTAACCAGCAGGCGGGATTTGTTGCCAAGTTGAATGCGTCGGGATCCGCACTCGTCTACTCAACTTATTTGGGCGGAAACTATTTCGATACCCTCACCTCACTTGCTCTGGATCGGAACGGCAATGCCTATACCACCGGCAGTACATCCTCGCGGTATTTTCCGGTCACGCCCGGGGCCTTTAAACCGGTCATTGGGGTTGACTATTTCGGCGACCCGCAACAAAACGCGTTTGTCACCGAGTTGAACGGTGCCGGAACGTCCCTCGTCTACTCGACCTTCCTGGGAGGGAACTTGAGTGACACCGAATATGCCAACATCGGCGATCAGGCCAATACGATTGCGATAGACGGACAAGGAATGGTGTATGTGGCCGGGGTTGCGTGTACCAGCGATTTCCCGGTCACAGCCGGGGCCTTTCAGTCACAGAACCAAGACGGGGAAAACTCAGCTGGATGCACCGGGTTCTTGACCAAGCTGAATCCGACGCCTCACACGACCCTTCTTTACTCCACGTTTTTTGGAGGAACAGGCAACCAAGACGGCTTGGATTTCCCCGAAGAGGACGGGGTTGCTGGACTGGCTCTTGATTCGTCAGGAAACGTCTATCTCGCCGGCTCCACTTTTTCGGTTGATTTCCCTACCACAGCAGGTGTCGTTGAAACCGCGATCACAGGCATCGCGCAGGAGGCGACCGTTGCAGAGTTCAATGGCAGCGAGATGAAGTCGCTGCCTGCTCCGACCGTCACAATCACTTCGAATACTGGTTCGGCGCTCATTGGCCAACCGGTGACATTTACGGCGACCGTCCGGTGCGCCGGCGGTGCGACACCTACCGGATTCATCGGGTTCAGCTATCTTCAAGCGGAGTCCAGTGACAACCCCGACCCTCCCAACACGACCGGAATCGGTTTCGGTCCTTGGACCACTGTGCCCCTCGATGGTTCCGGAGTTGCTTCCTTCACTGCTACGTCTCTTGTTGCTCTACAATCGCCGGTGAATGCGTTCTATCTGGGCGATGCGAACTACGCGCCTGCGACCGGCACCATGACGCAAACGCTTACCGACATTCCCACGACAACCAGCCTGACCTCAAGCGCAAATAATGTGCCCTACGGCACCCCTGTTGTATTCACCGCGACTGTTCTTGATAACACTGGCAAACCGGCCATAGGTTTTATTGAATTTGGTGTGGGTAATCTTATCTATGCCACCGTCAACGTTGATGGTTCCGGCCAGGCGACTTGGACCAACGGCACGGGCGGCGCTGCCTTGGCCGTAGGCACAGATACCGTCATTGCCGGATTCTATCCGTACACCGGATACCAGCCAAGCAGCGGATCTTTGGCCGAGACGTTCACTGCTTTGGGCATAACACCTGCGCCTGTCTTTAACCCGCCGGCCGGAACCTATAGCACGGCCCAGCAGGTGACTTTGGGCGATTCGAACTCTGCAGCCAGCATCTACTACACGAAAAATGGCACCACGCCGACCACTGGCTCTACGCTGTACACGGGTTCGATCGCTGTCTCGTCATCGGAGACACTGCAGGCGATCGCGGTGGCCAGCGGCGACACGAGTAGTGCCGTAGCATCGGCAACGTACACCATAAATACTGCTCCGGTCGCAACTGCACCGATGTTCTCGCCCGCAGCTGGAACCTACACCTCTACTCAGTCCGTGACGCTCAGCGATACAACCCCCGGCGCGACCATCTACTACACGACAAACGAAACCGCGCCGACGCCAAGCTCAACGGCTTACAGCGGTGCGATCACGGTTTCAGCAACGGAGACGATTGAGGCCATCGCAGTCGCGAATGGGTACTCAAATAGCGCAATTGCAACCGCCTCATACACTATCAACCTGTCGCCTCCGAGTTTCACATTGAGTGCGTCGCCTTCCTCGCTGATTGTTTCGTCCGGTGGGCAAGGAGCCGTCACTTTGACGGTGACTCCCCAGAACGGCTTCAACTCGACAGTGAATTTTGCCTGTAGCGGGTTGCCAAGCGGTGCCTCCTGCGCCTTCAATCCGCCGACTTTAACACCCTCGGCTGCTTCAGCTACGACAACGCTCTCCATTACAGGAGAAACGCTGGCGTTGAATCTCGGCCCCGGCCCGTTCATACCAGGGGCGCTTATCGTGTCATCGCTGTGTCTGCTGGGTTGGAATATTCGTGGCGGAGTGCGGAGTGTTTGCCTGATTGCAATCGCATTTATCGCGCTCGGTGGTATTGCAGCCTGTGGCGGCGGAAACAGCGGAGGTGGTGGAGGCGGAACGACGCCGGTCACTTCAACCATAGTAGTGACTGCCACGTCAGGTTCTATTCAGCAAACCGCGACCATCTCGCTGACGGTCGAGTAGCATGCTCGAATCGTTAATCCTCTTTCCGATGCTGCCGATAGCCGATGCTCGGTGCCCGCCAGCCGGTTCAAGTAGCGGGGTCTGCGACACATGCAGTTGAATGTGGCTCACCACATCTTCCGTCCTTTCGAGCTAAGTTTGGACCGGAAATCGGCGTACCGGTCGGATCACCGGCAAACCGGAAGCAACGTGAGCCACATCACGTTAGGGACGGATTGCCGATCATTCGTCCATCATAATTGGATGAGCAATCCGGTACATCCATGCAGAAGCCAGGGGAGCTAGAGGTTGAGCAGGTGCGGTTTGCGATGGACCGCAGCTATTTTCGCCGAACAAGGTTGAAATCATCAACAATCCGGGACACGCGCGGAACGCTCACGAAGCCCCGGAAACACACAATCTCTGGAGGATTCGATTCATGGTGAAAAAGATTGCACTGGCATTATTGCTAGCTCTCACATTGTTCCCTGCGGCCTCGTTTGCGCAGATTGTGGTCCGCATAGCTCCGCCGCCGCCCATGCACGAAGACCGCGGCCGGCCACCGGATCGGGGTTACGTGTGGATCGCCGGCTACCACCGCTGGGAGGGCGACCACTACGTCTGGACCCCCGGCCGCTGGGAGCGTCCGCCCCGTGAACACCAACGTTGGGTTGCTCACAGGTGGGTCCACCATGGCGATCACTGGGAGCTGCAGGAAGGACACTGGCAGTAGATTGCACTTCCAACCAAGAGAAAAGCGAGGCGCGAGCCCCGCCTGACGCCGTAGCGTCCGCCTTCCCGCTCTCACCCTTCCACAGAAAATGGGTTGCCCCATCCTTCGCTTCTTTCTGGCGAAGGGTGGGATAGCACGAACGCTCACCTTCGCGCCGCCTAATCCCTGGTCCCCGCTTTTCGCCCCGCGCCGTAGGCGCAGCGGCTGTTAGCCCCGCGCTTCAGCGCGGGGAACGCAGAATGATGAATAAATAGGAGTACCGTAGGGACGCCGCCCGACTGCGCCCGCACCTCGCGAAAACTGCTGTCGCCAAGAAATCACGGAGGGAGCAGGGGCCTTCAGGCCCCTGAACAGGCCCGCCATCACGGTCTGGGCCTTCAGGCCCGGAAACAACCAGCGCCCGCATCAACTCACCCACCGAATTTGAAAAACAAAAAGCGTGGCGAAGCCGCGATCAAATCGTCGTGTCAAAACGCGGCCGACCATCCCGCCAAGCCCTGGCCACCATGCGCGAAATCGCTCCAGTCACCCCGATGCCGTTTACCGATAAGTAATTTCCGAGTAGGCGACGACTCGCCAAGTGGCAAGACAATTCCGGGGCGCGAGTGCCATGGCGATTGTTTGAAAACTGTCCGGAATTGGCCATCTTTTCTTCCTCGGAGTCTGCAGAGTAAACAAAACATGGAGACTCCGGTAAGAACTAAATGGACTCTTGCTACGCGAGGAATCCCATTGAATCTCGATGCATCGCTGAAGGCCGCCGAACCAGCTGCAGCCCTACCGCCGTCAACTCTCCGCAAGATCTTCATCGGCAGTGACGGCCTCCGCACCGGCTGGGGCTTGCTCATCTTCATCGCTCTCTTCATCGCCGTTGCCACCTGTGTTAACGTTATCGGCCACAAGCTCTTCCCGCCTCCTGCAGAAGCTGCCTCGGAGGCATTCGCCACGCCGCACGCCGTTTTCGTCTCCGGAACCCTCGGGGTCCTCGTGACTCTCCTCGTGACTTGGATCATGTCGAAGATCGAGCGTCGCCCTAACTCCGTCTACGGCTTCGGCGGCAACCGCAAGCTCTTGCTCTTCGCGGTCGGCCTGGCCGGTGGAGCGATCTGCATCTCGCTTCTCGTTCTGACCCTCTGGAGGACCGGGCTCCTCGTCATCGACAGCCGCCTGCTCTTTGGCAGCGCCATTCTCCGCTACGCATCAATCTGGCTGTTCAACTTCCTCCTGGTCGGCCTTTTCGAGGAGTACAGCGCGCGCGGCTACCTCCAGTACACCCTAACCCGCGGTCTTGCCAGCCTCTACCAGCGGGCTTTCAAGACTCGGCACAGCGTAGCTTTGGGCTTCTGGACCTCAGCCATTATTCTCTCCATTCTCTTTGGGCTGGGCCACGGCAAAAACCCGGGCGAATCACCAATCGGGCTGCTCTCGTCTGGCCTTGCCGCCATGGTCTTCTGCCTCAGTCTTTGGCGCACCGGTTCTCTCTGGTGGGCCATAGGCTTCCACTCCTCGTGGGACTGGGGACAGTCCTTCCTCTATGGCGTCGCCAACAGCGGGACCGTGATTAAGCACAATCTCCTGGCCACGCACGCCGCAGGTAAGACCATTCTGAGCGGCGGGACTACCGGCCCTGAAGGCAGTATATTCATCCTCGCCGTCCTGACCCTCGCCAGCCTCGTCATTTTCTTCACACTAACCCGTGCCCAATATGGCAAAACGCCGGAGCACTCCACCTGACTTCGAGCATAGTGCTCCTCAACCGCGAATCAGGCAGGTGAAGCCTTTCGGACAAGATCCCGAGTAACGCATACAGCGTTTATCGGCGGGAGTGTCAACCCCCCGGCGTTTCGTGGTCAAGTGTAAATGCACCCATTCTCGACGATTTGACAGTTGTGCCCGAATCACCGGCCATTCGGAAATTACTACTTGATCAACACTCGAGCTGAGCCTGTCGCCGGACCACAAGATTACTACTGAAAAGTCGGCTACGCTCCAGGAAATGTGACACGGGGCTTGAAAGCCGTGGAGATTTGGTAAACCGATTCGCGAAAAATCGTGGAAAATACAAATCCCCTCCCCTCGCCGAGTCAGGAAAATCTTTTAAACCATTGATAATAAATATGTTATTCGATGGTGCCGGGAGGGGGGGTCGAACCCCCATGACCGCTAGGGCCGGCAGATTTTGAGTCTGCTGCGTCTGCCAATTCCGCCATCCCGGCCTTGGGAGGGGATCTGCTCCCAAAGTATCGCATAGCCCTTCACTTATCCGCCACGTGCCGCGCCTCTCGCATCGCAGGTGAAATCCCCCACCAGCCAGAGCCGCGCCTTCTTTCTTGGCGCGGCCAGGCCGAAGGCGTCCGTCTTTCCACATCTGGCTCTCCAACCTGCGCTCGAGCCCCTGTGCGAGAATGAAGGCATCAACGATGACCAGCGCCTCCTCTGCCGTCGTTCCTGAGCCCATCACCGTCACTCCGCAGATGCTTGCGCAACACAGCATCACCGCGGAGGAGTACGAGCGCATTCTCGCGGCGCTCGGCCGCACCCCCTCGCTCACCGAGCTCGGCATTTACAGCGTGATGTGGAGCGAGCACTGCTCCTACAAATCCAGCCGCGTCCACCTCAAGCGCCTGCCCACTAAAAGCGATCGCGTCGTCCAGGGTCCCGGCGAGAACGCGGGCATCATCGACGTGGGCGATGGCTGGGCCTGCGCCTTCAAGATCGAATCGCACAATCATCCGAGCTCCATCGAGCCTCATCAGGGCGCGGCCACGGGCGTGGGCGGCATCCTGCGCGACATCTTCACCATGGGCGCGCGCCCGCTCGCCGTCATGGACTCCCTCCGCTTCGGGCCGATTGAGCCCGGCGAAGCCGACCGCGAAACCGTCCACAAAAATCATTCCATCCTCGAGGGCGTGGTCAGTGGCGTCGCCAGCTACGGCAACTGCTTTGGCGTGCCCAACCTTGGCGGCGAAACAAAATTCGAGCCGTGCTACAGCGGCAACCCGCTCGTCAACGCCTTCGCCCTCGGCCTCGTCCGCAAGGATGAAATCTTCTACGCCAAAGCCAGTGGCACCGGCAATCCCGTCATCTACGTTGGCGCGAAAACCGGCCGCGATGGCATCCACGGCGCAACCATGGCCAGCGAGGAATTCAAGGAAGGCTCCGAGCAAAAGCGCCCTAACGTCCAGGTCGGCGACCCGTTCATGGAGAAACTTCTTCTCGAAGCCTGCCTTGAAGCCATGCAGACCGGCGCCATCGTCGGCATTCAGGATATGGGCGCGGCCGGCCTCACCTGCTCCACCTGCGAGATGGGCGGGCGTGGCGGTGTCGGCCTCGATGTCGAGCTCGACCGCGTCCCTCAGCGCGAAACCGGCATGAGCGCCTACGAGATCATGCTCTCCGAAAGCCAGGAGCGCATGTTGCTCGTCGCGGAAAAAGGCCGCGAAGACGAAGTGCTGCGCGTCTTTTCGAAGTGGGGCCTCGACGCGGTCATCGTCGGCACGGTAGAGCCCGAGCCGCGCCTCCGCATCCGTCATCACGGCGAGCTCGTCGCCGATATTCCCAATCAATCGCTCACCGACGATGCGCCGCTCTACCATCGATCCGTCGGCACGTGGAAAGCTCCCGTCCCGCTCGACCCTCCCGCCGAAGCTCTCGCCGAGCTCGCCATGGACCGCGATTACACCGCCGACCTCAAAAAGCTTCTCGCCAGCTCCAACGTCTGCTCCAAGCGCTGGGTCCATGAGCAGTACGACAGCATGGTTCAAACGAATACCGCGCAAGGCCCCGGCGGCGAAGCCGGCGTGATGCGGATTAAGGGAACAGGGAACAGGGATCAGGGATCGGAAAAGCCCGAACTCGGCCTCGCCATGGCCCTCGACGGCAATGGTCGCTGGGCGTATCTCGATCCCAAACTCGGCGCCATGCACGCCGTCGCCGAATCCGCGCGCAAAGTTGCCTGCACCGGCGCAACGCCGGTCGCCGCCACCAACTGCCTCAACTTCGGCAATCCCGAGAAGCCCGAGATCATGGCTCAGCTTTCGGCAGCCATCGATGGCATCGCCGAAGCCTGCACCGCCTTGGGCACGCCGATCACCGGCGGCAACGTTTCTCTTTACAACGAGACGCGCGGCGAAGGCATCTATCCCACGCCGGTCCTCGGCATCGTTGGCATCCTCGACGACGTAACCAAAGCCGTCCCCGCGCACTTCCAGCGCGAAAAGGACGCCATCGTTCTGCTCTGGCCGATTCCGCGCGGCGAGGAGCCGAACCCCGGACTCAAGGTTCCGCTCAATCCTCCTCCCATCAGCCAATATCCGCTGCCCGCGCTCGAGCGCGAGCCCAGAGATCGTGAGCTGGCCGACGCATCCGACGCCGAAACCGCCACGAATCTTACCGCCTTCGGCTCCTCCGAGTTTGCCAAGGTCGTCCTCGATGCGCTCTGGGGCACTCCGCCTGCGCTCGATCTCGACGCCGAGGCCAGCCTGCACGATTTGCTCGCCATCCTCGCCTGGCGCAAGCTCATCCGTTCAGCCCGCGACATCTCCGACGGCGGTATCGCTGTCGCTCTCGCGCAAGCCGCATTCACCAGAGGCATCGGCGCAACCGTCGAGCAGGATCCGTCGCTCCTCGCGCATCCGCTCTTCGGTCTCTTCGCTGAGCCCGCCTCCACCATCATCGTCACCACCGATCCGAAAAACCTCTCCGAGATCGACGCCATCGCAGGCCAGCATAATTTCTTCTCGGCCCACATCGGCACAACCGGCGGCAACCGCCTCGAAATCTCCGTCGACGGTGAATCCTTCATCTCCGCACCGCTCGCCGAACTTCGTACACTCTGGGCCTCCGCCCTGGAAGCAAATCTTCGCAATGAGGTGCCTGCGTGAGCGCAACAAACGATCGGGGATTTTGCGGCGAAGCCGCGTCCCGCCGTGCGCGCAGCACCGGCGAGGTCACTGCATGAGCCGGTTGCTGTTCCAGGGAATTCCGGGCTTCTCCGACTTATCGGATTCGCTTCGTCTCCGGTCGTCGACCACGACCCACGATCCACGACCCACGGTTCCCGACAGCGACACGCTTCGCGAAGAATGCGGCGTCGTCGCCATCTACGGCCATCCGCACGCCGCGCGTGAAGCCTACCTCGGCCTCTATGCCCTCCAGCACCGCGGCCAGGAATCTGCCGGCATCGCCACCGCCGATGGCCAACACCTTGCCAACATCAAGGGCATGGGCCTGGTTTCTGAAATCTTCACGGACGACGTTCTCTTGAAGCTCCCCGGTCACCTTGCCATCGGCCACACGCGCTACTCGACCACCGGCGACTCGGCGCTTCTCAACGCGCAACCCATTCGCGTTGACTCCACCAAGGGCCTCATCGCCATCGCGCACAACGGCAACCTGGTCCATCTCGGCAATCTCCGCGCGGCCCTCGAACGCGACGGCGCATACTTCCAGACCACATCCGACTCCGAAATCATCGTTCAGCTCATCGCTCACTCGCGTGCGGACACGCTTGTCGACGCCATCGCCGACTCGCTCTCGCAGGTTGAGGGCGCCTTCTCCATCGTCATGATGACGCGCGACCGCATCTTCGCCGCCCGCGACCCTCGCGGCTTTCGTCCGCTCTCCATGGGCCGCATGAAAAACGCACAAGGCCACGACGCTATCGTCTTCGCCTCGGAATCCTGCGCCTTCGATCTGCTCCGTGCCGAATTCATCCGCGACGTTCTTCCCGGCGAACTGGTCATGGTCTCTCAAGACGGCGTTACCAGCCGCCAGTTCACGAGCGGTTTGCCGCAATCGAGCTGCGTCTTCGAGCACGTCTACTTCGCGCGCCCCGACTCGCGCATCTTCGGCCGCTGGGTGCAGGAGTCGCGCGACCAGATGGGCCGCCAGCTCGCTCGCGAGTCCGGCGTCCCCGCCGACGTCGTCGTTCCCGTCCCCGACTCCGGCGTCACCGCCGCGCTCGGCTACGCGGAAGAAGCGGGCCTGCCATTCCGCATGGGCCTCATCCGCAATCACTACGTCGGCCGCACATTTATTGAGCCCGAACAGCGCGTGCGCGATTTCGGCGTCCGCCTCAAGCTCAACCCCGTGCACAATCTCCTCGCCGGCAAGCGCGTTATCCTCATTGACGACTCCATCATCCGCGGGACGACAAGCCGGAAAATTGTGCGCATGGTGCGCGGCGCAGGCGCTACGGAAGTCCATCTCCGCATCAGTTGCCCGCCCACCATCTCGCCCTGCTTCTACGGCGTCGACACGCCCTCTAAAAGCGAGCTCATCGCCGCTAATCACTCTGTCGAAGGGATTCGCCAGTTTATCGAGGCTGATTCGCTGGCGTATCTTTCGCTCGAGGGGTTGCTCGCTTCCGTGCGCGACGAACACAAAACCGGCTACTGCACCGCCTGCTACACCGGCAACTACCCCACGCAGTGGGTCGACGTCGAAGAGATCCTGCCGGCAGCTGCGACGCTATAAACCCCCACCACGAAAGCATTTAGGACCGCAAGATGCAAAAGTATCTGACTGTATGCCCTTAGCGTTTTTCGCTTTATATTCGCCTTTATCTGGCGTATGATTCGAGCCATGAAGAACGAAACTCTGTTTGGCGAGGACGACGGCTTGTGTATTCCTGCGGTCGGTCCCTGGACTGAGGACAAGTTCGATTTGATTCGCCTTTATTGCCAAATCTTCTCAACGGCCATGAAGAAACGGACTCGCGTGTATATAGACCTTTACGCAGGAAGCGGTCTATGCCGGATCGAGAGTCGAAGTCAGGTTCTTCTTGGGTCGCCTCTTATCGCCCTTTCTGTAGACGCGCCGTTTGATCGATACATTTTTTCCGAAAGCAACCCAGAGCGATTTTCCGCGCTCCAAACTCGAGTCGCGGGAGCATTCTCTGACAAACGCACGCACTTAATCGAGGGCGGCTTTGAGGAGCACGTCGAAGAAATCTGTGCCGCAATCCCGGACAACGCTCTGGTCTTGTGCTTTGTTGATCCCTTTGATTGCAATTTTGATTTTCGCGGCCTTGAGAAAATCTCCGAATCAGCCAAGGGCGTCGATTTTGTCTGCCTATTGGCGTTGCAGATGGACGCTAAGCGCAACGTCCAGCACTATCTCCAGCCGAATAGCAAGGTGGATCGGATGCTCGGCAACATAACCTGGCGAGATCGCTGGAACGCTCGATCTAACCCGCGTGAAGACTTTGCGAAATTCTTGGCAAAGGAGTTTGCGGATAGCATGCTTGGCATAGGCTATTTGCAGACCCACTTACACCAAATGAAGGAAGTGAAGACCCACGACAAAAACGTTCCCCTGTACTATTTGGCGATGTTTTCCAAGCATCCTACTGCTTTCAAGCTTTGGGAGGAAGTGCTGAAGTACTCCAATCCACAACGCAGCTTATTCTGATGGGAGGTCAACATGTCGCTTGGCACATCAATCGAATGGACGGATGCAACGTGGAATCCTGTGCGCGGCTGCTCAAAGGTCAGCCCTGGGTGCAAGCACTGCTATGCCGAAAGATTTGCGGAGCGCTTTCGCGGTGTTCCCGGCCACCCATTTGAGCAAGGCTTCGACGTTAGGCTCGTGCCCGAGAAGCTGCCTGACCCAATTCGCTGGAAGAGTCCCCGGAAAATCTTCGTCAACTCCATGAGCGACCTTTTTCACGACGACGTCCCTGACGACTACATTGCTAGCGTGTGCAAGGTGATGGAGGCGGCCAACTGGCATATCTTCCAGATCCTCACGAAGCGCCATGATCGAATGTCGAGGCTCCTCAGTGGACCACTCCGCTCTTTCGCTATGATGCCGCATATATGGTGGGGCGTTAGCGTCGAAAACAGGAAACACGGACTTCCAAGACTGCGCAGGCTCCAAAAGACCTTGGTCGCGGTGCGATTCTTGTCCATAGAACCGCTCTTGGAAGACCTCGGTAAAATCGACCTGAGTGGAATCGCATGGGCAATTGTCGGGGGCGAAAGTGGCCCGGGTGCACGCCTGATGAACATTGAGTGGGTTAGGTCGATACAGAGTCAATGCGAAAGGGACGGGGTGCCGTTCTTCTTCAAGCAATGGGGCGGCAAGAGAAAAAGTGCGACGGGAAGAATCTTGGACGGAAGGACGTACGACGATTTTCCAGAGCCAACCTTTGTCGACTCGGAGAACTCTTCGGGTGTAGCTGAGCCTGATGCACTTGAACCTGACTTCGTGCCTGTCGAAGCTCTCGCAGGCGCTTAGGAACATATTAAAATGAAGCAGAAGAACATTGCCAACGAGCTAATCGAATCCTTGCGCGAGGCGGCTGAGATCGCCGAAGGCAAGATCGCCCCTGCCGCGGTCCATCATGTTCCCTTGGTAGCGGATGTTGACGTCCGCGCCGTTCGCGCGGCTACCGGCCTGAGCCGGGCGGAGTTTGCGCGCCGTTTCGCACTTGATCCACGCGCTCTGCAGGACTGGGAACAGGGGCGCCGCCGCCCTGATCGCGCAGCGCGAGCGTATCTGATTGTCATCGCTCGCCGCCCAAAGGCCGTAGTTGAAGCCTTGGCGAGCTGACTCTGTCCGCCTCCAGACAACCCCTCACACCGCTTCTTCCGCCAACTCCGCCCCGGCTCCAACGGGCCTTCGCGCCAGACTTCGCGTCAACACGTACATCGTCCCCGCTGCCAGCAGACTCGGCAATACCAGCCCTCTCAATCCTGCGGTGTAACTTCCCGTGTAGTCCTTCATCACGCCCATCCAATACGGCCCTATGAATCCGGCGAACATGGCGATCGTATTCATGGCTGCAATACCCGCGGCCGCCGCGCGGCCGGCCAGAAACTGCGTCGGGACTGCCAGTGCCGGACCCTGCATCGACATCTGCGCAGTGAAACTCGCGGCCAGCGCGGCAACCACCAGCCACGGCTCCTTCGCATAGCTCGCGGTCAAAAAGCCTGCAGCCATCACGACGCAGGGAACGATGCAATGCATCGCCCTCTCGCCTTTGCGATCGGAGTGCGCGCCATTCAGCAGCATCCCCGCTGCTCCGGCTAATCCAATCCACGCCACCAGGAACCCGACATTCTTCACGCTCCAGCCGGTCACTCCCTGCAAAATCGCCGGCGCGGAAAAACTGTATGCGTAACTGGTGATCATCTGGAAAAAGAAAAAGGCGCCGATCATCCACACCTTCGGCTCAAGCAGCGCCTGCATCACGCCTGCGCTGTGCCCGAGGTGCGCCTTTGCGCCGTCGGCCTTTAGCTGCCCCTTCAACCACTCCTTTTCCTCGGCCGTCAGCCAAGTTGCCTTGGCCGGATTGTCAGGCAGCATCTTCAGAATCACCAGGCTGAACGCCGCTGCCGGCAGTCCCTCCAGCAGAAAGAGCCATTGCCAGCCCGAGAGCCCAAACTTCCCGCTGAGTCCCAGCAGCCATCCCGCCACCGAGCCCATCGCCACCGAGCTTAGCGGCAGGGCAATATAGAAACGGCTCACCGCCCGCGCTCTCACCTGTGCCGGAAACCAAAGCGTCAGGTAGTAAATCACTCCGGGAAAAAATCCTGCCTCCGCCATGCCCAGCAGAAACCGCAACGCGTTGAACTCGAGTGGCGTCCGCACGAACAGCATTGCCGCCGCCAGCAATCCCCACGTGAACATGATGCGCGCCAGCCACCGCTTGGCGCCGAAGCGCAACAGCATCAGGTTCGACGGCACCTCGCACAGCGCATACCCGATAAAGAAAAGTCCCGCGCCAAACCCGTAGACCGATGCGCTGAAGTGCAGGTCCCGGTTCATCTGGAGCGAAGCAAAGCTGATGTTGATGCGGTCCATGTAGGCCAGCCCATAGCCCACGCCGATCACCGGAAGCAGCCGCAGGCTAGCCTTCCGAACTGCCGATTCGCCAATCTCCTTCAGGCGCAACTCACCATCCGCCGGCGCTCCCGTCGTCCGATACAACTCGTGCGCGGAACCGGCAGCAGCCATGGGCGCTCACCTCGTGCAAATCGTAGTTTTCAGCTCGAAAAAATAGGGGAATGAGGAAAGGGAAACCGTGAGCACAATGTACCACAGCGTGCCTGAAATCGGGACCGGCTTAGCGCAATTCAGATTCCAGATGTCGCAGCGCCCTACCAGAGCGGCGCGACCGGAGCTTCCCGATAAACCGGAGCAGGCGCTTCCTTGTTCGATGTCTTGATGACCGCGAGGTATGGCCTTACGGCCGGATCGTACGTGATCTCAATCGTGCCGCCCCGCCCAGGCCGTCCATCGCTTCCCGAAGAGCCGTCGTGCCCGTCCGAACCGCTTCTGCCGCTCGATCCGCTTGGGCAGCCAAATCCACCCGATCCGCCCGATCCACCTCGCCCGCCCTTTCCGCCGCGGCCGCCACTGCCTCCTGCGCCTCCGTCGGACGTAATGGTCAGCGAGCCGCCCTGCGGGTCCACGAGAAAATGCCGGCCTTTCCGTTCCGGGGCAATCACAAAGGCCTGCAATAGTGGATGCGCGCCCTGCCGTAAGGTGATCGTGACCTGTACCGGAGGCCCATCGCCGCCGTTATCGCCATCGCCGCCATTTCCGCCGTCGCTACCGTCACTGCCGTTGCCGCCGTCTCCTCCGGCTGTATTGTTGTCCGGCCCGCACGATCCCGTCGAACCGCTCGACCCGGACGTGCCATCGCTCCCACTCGTTCCGTCCGTGCCAGATGTTCCATTGGCTCCGTTGAAATTAGCGAGAAAAGCAATGTCGTAGCGCACCGGAATATCCAGCGTGGCTTTCAAGTCGGGATGGCTTGGAACCGTCACCTCCACGTGTCCCGTCTTGCCGTCGCTTTTCCGTGGGTCGTTCGCCAGTCTCAACACGCCCTTCTTGTTCACCGTCACCACGCTCGGCGTTACCGTCAGATCGGACCACAGAATCTTGCCTTTGCCCTTTCCCTCTGTAACCCAGATCTTGCCGTTCGAGTCGGTCAACGTGACCACCAGAGGCGATGTCTCTCCCGGCGCAATGGCCGGCCCCATCGGCAGGTTCGCCTGAATCGTCGTCACGGGCAGCTTGTCGAGATGCGTTCTCATCCCCAGCTTCACCCTGATCGCGGTGCATCCCGTCAGCCACAGAGCAACCGACAATCCCAATGCTGCAACGCCGGCTCGCTGCCACACCCATCCCGTTCTTTCGTTCATCGATGCACTCCGCTCCTGCGCATCGCGCGCTGGTGGCTCTGCTGAAGCCCATGTCCCCTGCCGCCGCGGCTCAACCCTGATGCACGATCGCACCTCAGGCCGATACCGTCCCGGCACTCGTCAATCATGATAGTGGTTCTTGTTTTGATAGACGCGGAAACCTTCCGCCGGGTTGCCAGGTGCGCCAGTCTGGACCCTCAAACGGCGAATCGCGTACAGATTGACCCGGACCGCCGGCACGCGCGCGATAAAGCCGGCAGCAGGAAGCTAGCGGCTAGCAGCTGGCTTCTCGATAATCCTGAAATTCCCGCTCACGTGCATCATGCTCATCAAATAGAGCATCCCGTCGTAGTACCGCGACTCGCCGCTCGGCACCGGCATGTTCCACAGCGCATCCACAAACGCTTTCGCCGTGGGCCCATCCGTCGCGGCCAGGCTGCCCACCGCCGCGGTTGAAATCGGCCCCGTGGGGTGATGGTCGCTCAGCGGCTTCCCGTCCAGCGTGTACCGATCCACGATCTTGTCGATGCCCTGACTCGCCAAAAACTTCTGCACCCGATCGCTCAGGACGGACTCGTGCGCATCCTTCTTCCACCACGAGTAATCCACGCTCCAGTTGCTTACGCTGCGCCACGAGTCGGCGGCAAACGGCACTGGCTTCCCGTCGTAGTTCGTCAGCGGCGCCCCATCAAAATTGCTCCGGTCCGGCGTCAATCCCGTCTCCGGACCGGTCACGCGATTGAACAGGTCGCGGCTCACATCCGCCGCCGTCGCCCAGAACGCGCGATCCTCCACCGGTCCCCACCGCGCCCACAACTCGTAAAACGCCGGCAGGTGATACGAAGCATCCGTCGTCCCTCCCGGCCAGTTGGGCACAAACTTGATCATGTTGTGGTCTTCATCCACCATTGGGCCGATGCTTTCCTGCTGCGGCCCGCGCGGGAATCGGAAGTTGGGCATCGTCCGCCCGCTCGCCTTCAATTGCTCCTCCATCCTGCGAGCGTTGATGCTCGGCCACGGATGATCCGGCTGCACGAACGGTGGATCGTCAGGATGAATCCGGAACGGCCCCGTCCCCGTCAGCACCGGATGATGCCGCATTCCGCGCAGAATCTTGTCCGCCTCGGCCTGGTAGTTGTAAATGCCTTTGCCATTGCCCCCCGTCTCGTTTCCCCATCGCCGCGCAGCAAAATAAAGCGCCATCGTGAAGTACTCTTCTCCATCGGGCGCCGCCCCCGTCGAGCGCGGCGTTCCATCCGTGTTCATTGACCACGCAAAGTACCCCACCGAAGGATCCTTCGGATCGGTGATCAACATATATGTGTGCGCCCAGTTCCACAGCGCGTCGAACTCGCGCTTCTTGTCGAGCTCGACGCAAATCATCATGCCGTAGCTCATTCCCTCGGTCCGCGCGTCGTTGTTCGCCCAGTCGGTCACGTACGCCAGCGGCCCGTTCTCGTTCGCCCCGGTCTCAAAGTAGACTCGCTCCTCCTGCCCGTCGCCATGAAACAGTTGCTCGAAAGCCTCCTCGATCTTGGCGCGCGTCTCGGCCGGCGTATGTCCCTGCTCGGCAAACAAGTCTCTATAGTGGCCCGTCTTGTACGCGCCCTCGCCGTCCCCCGGGAAGCGCTCGAACTTCCCCAGCGGCGCGTTTTCGTGCTGCGCCGGCATTATCCAACCCGGCATCGCCCCCGGGGCTCCTGGAGCCGCCTGCCCCGGAGCAGCCGCCGGAGTGGGAATCGCTTCCCCTCCCGCAACCTGCGCCCTCGATGCCGCGCCCGCCAAAATCAAAACAACCAATACAACCACGCAGCCCACGATCCTTGCCTTCATCCCGAGTCCTTCCTGTCCCGCGTAATCAACCGCAATCCGCCTCCCGATGATAAAGGGTGCACCCGCAACGCTACTTGCGGCGCGCCGCCGATCGCTCACGATGCCTGAACTCTGACCCCTGATCTCTGTATTTGCAGTCACAGGACGTTCACACTCTCGCTGTGATAGCATCCGTCTTTCGACAAAAAGGCGCACGCCTGACCGCGATTTTCCGCTCTAACCCTCGCCGAAAGCGCGCCTTGCGAAGGAGAAGCCCATGAAATCGTACCAGGGAAGTGAGATCCGCAATGTCGCTGTAGTGGGGCATGCTCACTGCGGCAAAACCACCCTCATTGCCGCTCTGCTGCATGCCGCCAAAATGACTCCCACTCAGGGCCGTGTCGAAGATGGCACTGCCGCCACCGCCTACGACGAAGAAGAGGTCGCGCGCGGCATCACCATGCAGAACGCCGTCGCCTTTGCCGAGTGGCAGGGCATCAAGATCAATCTTGTCGACACGCCCGGCTTCCACATGTTCACCCACGAAGCCCGCGCCGCGCTCTTTCCCGTCGAATCCGCCATTGTCGTTATCAACGCCCAATCCGGCGTCGAGCCCGTCACCGAGCGCGTCTGGCGCTACGCTGAAGAGGCCAACGTTCCCCGCATCGTTCTCGTCAATCAAATGGACCACCCCAAGGCCGGCGGTGGCGGCGGCCTGAGCGCCCTCATGGACGACCTCAACGACCGCTGGGGCCGCAACTGTGTTCCCGTCCAGTTGCCCATCTCTGACGCGCAGGGCTTTCACGGCGTCGTCGATCTCGTCACCATGGAGGCTTACACCTACACGCCCGGCGGCGATGGCCGCGGCAAAGTCTCCGCTGAAATTCCCGCTTCGCTCGCTGCCGATGCCAAGGCCCGCCACGAAGCTCTCGTCGAGCTCGTCGCCGAAGGCAAAGACGAGCTGATGGAAGAGTACTTCGAGAAGGGCACCATCCCCGAAGACCACCTCATCGCCGCGCTCCACGAAGCCATCCGCGAAGACCGCATCTTCCCCGTGCTCTTTTCGAGCGGCCTCTCCAACATGGCCCTCGATCATCTCCTCGACTTCCTCAAGGCCTACACGCCTGCTCCAACCGAGCGCACGCCCCTTGCCGGAAAAGCCCCCGGCGCAGCCGCCGACGCTCCTGCCATCGTCCGCAAAATCGACGACTCCGGCCCCACCGGCGCCATCGTCTTCAAGACCATGTCCGATCCCTTCGCCGGCCGCATCACCTTCTTCAAGGTCATCAGCGGCGTTATCAAAAACGACGCCACCCTCGAGAACTACACCCGCCGCGGCCAGGAAAAACTTTCGCACTTGAGCATCATGCAGGGCCGCAAGGCCGTCGAAGTCGCCGAGCTCCACGCCGGCGATCTCGGCGCAGTGGGCAAGCTCCGCGACACCCTCACCGGCGACACCCTTGGCCAAAAGGGCGCCGACTTCCAGGTGGATATGGCCGCGCCTCCCGAGCCCGCCATGACCTACGCCATCGAGCCCAAATCGCGCGCCGACGAGGACAAGCTCGCCCCCGCCATCCACAAGCTCATGGAAGAGGATTTGCTCATCCGCTTTTACCGCGACCCGCAGACCAACGAGTTCCTCATCGCAGGCGCAGGCCAGCCCCACATCGAAGCCATCGTCAGCCGCCTCAAAAAGCGCTACCACGCCGAAGTCACGCTCAAAGCGCCCAAGGTCCCCTACCTCGAAACCATCCGCGCCAAGGCCGAGGCCCACGGCCGCCACAAAAAGCAGTCCGGCGGCCACGGCCAGTTCGGCGACTGCAAAATCCGCATGGAGCCTCAGCCTCGCGGAGCCGGATTCGAATTCGCCAACGAAGTTTTCGGCGGCGCAATCCCGCGCAATTTCATCCCGGCCATCGAAAAGGGCATCGTCGAGACGGCCGCGCGCGGCTATCTCGCCGGCTACCCCGTCGTCGATTTCAAGGTCACCGTCTTCGATGGCTCCTACCACGACGTCGATTCGAACGAGCTCAGCTTCAAAACCGCCGGCCGCCTCGCCTTCAAAAATGCCATGGAGCAATGCAAGCCCTGCCTGCTCGAGCCCGTCATGAAGGTCGAAATCGAGGCGCCCGACGAGTTTGCCGGCGCGCTCATGGGCGACCTCAACGGCCGCCGCGGCCGCGTGGGCGGCATGGAGTCCAAGGGCCGCACCACGGTCATCAACGCCCAGGTTCCCATGGCCGAGATGCTCGCCTACGGCACCCAGCTCACCTCCATGACCCAGGGCAAAGGCAGCTACCGTATGGAAGTCGACCACTACGACATAGTCCCGCAACTCGTCGCCGACAAAATCCTCGCCAATGCCAAACGCCCCGTCGACGAAGAGGAAGAATAACTCTGTCGGTCACTAACCCTTCGCGCTCAAAGATGATAGCCATCAGCCATCGATGAATGCTACACTGCGCAAATCCAGGCACAGAGCCAAGCGCAGAATCAAGCGCGGAATCCCCCCGATTCGTGCCTCGCGCAAAGCAAAGAGCCAAGAAACCAACGACGAGGGACCTTAACGATGCAAATATGCGATGCCATGAAATTTCTGCGGATCGCCGCCGTGCCGGTGATCTCGATCATCATCTCTGTTCCAGCCTTTGTCTCCGCTCAAGCGCAGGCGAAGCCGTCTACGGCCCCAGCCGCCCCAGCCCTCCCGCCAGTCCAGTTGCAAACCTATACTGCGCAGGACCAAAGCGCCTCCGCCGGTGTGCCTGACGGATGGAAAGTCTACGGAGCCGCGCAAACGAATATCGAAATGACAGGGCCACAAGGCGAGATCATCAACCTTGGACAAGCGCTTATCGCGCACAACGGCGCTTTTCAATTGGGGCAGACGGGACCCGACGGCTCGAATATGTCGATGCCGTACTCGGCAAAGCTCAGTGACAAGCTCACAATGTTTTTACAGCAGCGTGCCAAGCTCAACGGAAACCCGGTTCCTCAGGTCAAGTTCCTTTACGCGGCGCCTCTTCAATCGCTACCGGCCGGGTTCCAATGCGGCGTGTTTGTTGTCGCCCTCTCCGGGATCCCCACGCCGGCTGATGCCCTGGGCATATTCTGCTCGCTGCCCGAAGACCGCCTCCAATTTTACAAAAACTTTTTGATAATTGGATCGGCCCCGACCGCCTTGGCAGCCAAGGATGCGCCCACCGTTGCGGCCGTCATTAAGAGTTACAAGATACCTTCTGCCTGGCTGCAGAAAAAATTTGCTCTCTTCACAGCCCCCGCCTCGGCATCGCCTGATCAGGGGTCCGGCAGTCCGGCCGAGGTCCAAATGTATCTAAACGCGATGGAGAATCAACAGGCAGTCATCGATCACGGCGCCACTTGCGTAGACGCAGGCATCATGGGCCCCTCGAACTATCGGACCGCGGCCGAGTGCGGTTACATACCGTTCTAGAGGCGATTCCGGTCTACCGTTCGCGTTGAGGGTCGGATACCGCACATCCCACCTCACCGCCGCCGCACTCGCGATCTGAATTCCGGCGATTTACCCAAAAACCATGTAACACCGGAGCCCAAGTCGCCAGTTCGATTGCCGCCCGACACGCGCAAGCACTTGGCGCTTGCCGAAGAGCAATTTGCCGACGCTGCCAAAGAAACACCGTTAATATGACAACAGGGCGAACTGGGACAAAGGGGTGAAACGATGAGCACGACGCTGGCCAATCCAACAGAGATGATTCGGCTGGGCGCGCCTCGCGTCATCCACACCGAAGCAGAGCTCGAGGAATACACCGAGGCTCTCTTCGCGCTCACCGCAAAGCCCGATCCCACGCCGGAAGAAGAGGAAGCCATCGAGTTGATGACCTTACTTGTCGAGCGCCACGAGCAGGAGCGCTATCCGATCCCGGCAGCCGAGCCCGCGGAGGTTTTGCGTTTCCTGCTGGAGCACAACGGACTCTCGCAACGCGACATCGCCCCTGAGCTGGGAAGCGAAAGCACAGTCTCGCTGGTCCTCTCCCGCAAGCGTCATCTGAACCGCGACCACATCGCGCGCTTGAGCCGCCGCTTCAACGTATCGCCCGCGGTCTTCTTCGGGAAATCGTCGGCCTAAATCCTCGCCAACGCCAAACGTCCTGTCGACGAAGAGGAAGAGTAGGGCTGACTGTTGTGTTTCGCCAGCGGGACGCGGAAATGACAACGCGGAGGAAAAGGGTGAGGGAGGACCCAGAGATTACCTTTGTTCCGATCGAGCAGCGCACTCCAGCGCTCCAGCCGCACCCTGAGCTCGCTGCACTTCACGAAAGTGGACGATACCAGGAGGTAATCGACCGAAGGACGGCATTCCTCGACCGGTTAAGGTCGCTTGATGCGCTCGTGCTCCTGGGGATCAGCGGTTTTTACTCGCAAGTCTGGAGCCACCAAGCGTCTGTCGAAAGGAAACCCAACTACGAACTCGAAATCGCCGATCTCGAGTTCCTCCAATCGCTTCTCGTCTCTAACAGAGACGCCCCAAAAGGTGCTACGCCAACTCCTGATGATCTCCCGGGAATCTGGGCAGAGGTTCGTCTCCAATACTTCTCAGAGATAGCCGGACAACCACTCGATCAGCTTGGCCCAGACAGGGCCCAGCTTGCAGATCGAATTCGATTACATTCAGCCTACTATCGCAACCCATACGGTCTTGCATTTTGCTCCCGGATGCTGCAATCGGTCGCCGGACTCATGGATGCGAGTACCCCAACCGGAGGCGTGCGCCGATTTTCTTCATTTGTAGACGTCCTCCTCCGGATCGTCGCAACGATAAACGACAGAACCGCGAGCGCTAGGGAGCAGATCCGTTCACTATTCGATCCCAATTCTGACCTTCCCAACCTTGCTAAGAAGCTAGCGAGCGAGTCATCCGAAGCTCAGGAACTCTTCGACGAGCGATTCGGGGCCGACCTCACGAGGGAAGAGATTGGGAACCTCTGCTACAACATGATCGAACGAAGTTCGTGGCTATTGTTCCGTTTTACCACCGCCGAAATTCGGGCCCTGAATCATAATCCCGGCTACAACGCTGTCGACGACCTAAAACTCTGTGCTGCCGAATTCTCGCAGTCGAAGACGTTTGGGCTTACTGATCCCTGGTATAGGCCCTTCATCCACTCCGGCGATAGCTTCTACCTTTTCTCCCCGTACACTCCCCTCTCATTTCCATTCCACCTGCTCCTATCCCTTGGGAATACGAGCTCCCCGGAGTTTAAGTCAAAACTAGAGCGCATCCGCGGAAAATTCCTCGAAACGGAGGCAAAAAACCTGTTCGCAAAGTACCTCCCAAGGTCGACTGTCATTTCAAGTGCCTACTGGAAGGGGGAGGGCGACGAACGAATTGAAACAGATCTGCTCGTGATCATCGAAGACAGACTTGTAATCGTCGAAGCAAAAGGGGCAATCCTGCCCGACAAGCTGCGCACAGGCCACTATCTGCGGACGAGGACCTTCTTGAGAGACACCTTCGGCTCGGGAAATCTCCAAGCGGTCCGCCTTATGCGCCGCCTGGCCGAATGTTCAACGCTTCCCATTTACGACGAGCGGGGGAACCTGCTTCTTTCACTCCAGAAATCCGATTTCGCCGAGATCATCCCAATCATTGTAACTGTTGAGCAACTTGGAATAATCGCCAACGTCCGAAGTTTGCTTGAGGTCGCCGATATCCCCGATGCGGCAATCTTTGAAGCGATGCCCATTATGGTTTCCGAGCTTGATTACTTGCTGAGTCTTCTGCCAGACCAATCACGACGTCTCCACTATCTTTCTCGTCGATCAAGAATTTATCGCGAACAGGCAGTCCTGGGTGATGAGCTGGATCTTTTCGCACTGTATTCGATATTTGGATTCTCGGCTGAAGTATTCAAAAGAGGCGTGCTCATCTGGGCGCTCGGCGCATCTTACTCGCTTAAGAACTACATCAATTGTGACGGAGCCTTGGATCTTCCAGAGTCATCAGGGACCAGATTGACTCCCTATTTCTCGTTGGTACTCTCGCGTTTGGACGAATTAAGACTCCCCGGTTATCTGAATGCCTCGTTTACAATTTTGGACACGCCGCCAACCATCCAAGAATCGTTCGAGCGGGCGCTAATGAAAATGAAAGCCGAGACAATTAGCGGTCGACAGAAAAAGGCTCAGTGCAATTTCAGCGTTGAGACCGGGATAGCTTCTCACGTACTTATCGGAACTATTTACCGCGGGATCGGAGATACCGCGAAGAATCGAGACCAAAATGACACACTACGACATGCCATGGCCGAAGCCGGCGTGAGAGATGGACTGCTGCTTGACATTCGATCTGACAAGTCGCGTCTTCCCTTTTGGTCGTTCCTCTCCTTTCTGAGTTCTTGACTGACTCTTCATCGCCAGACATTCGCTCTCCGCCGGGCGCCCATCCCGGCTTCCGCTAAGCTCGGGCCACTCCAAGCTCCCCCAAATACTCCCCCGGCGAGATCACCGTAACCCCGCCGCGCCCGCTCTTCGGGTAGTGCTTCAAATTCCCCTAAACCAGCCACGCGCCGGCCTATCCCTCCCATCTGGAATTGCGCTACCATGAACCCAGGAGGGCGCGATGGCCACGGCATACACCAGCGAGCTCGACTGGACGCTGTGCGAGTTGATCGAGCAGGTTCCCGGCATGGTTTCCGGGCGGCCCGTGGTGCGCGGCACGCGCATCCTGCCTGACGCCATTGTGGATAGCTACGACCTGGGCGAGTCGATTGACGAGCTCGCCGAAGGATTCCCCTCTCTCTCTGTCGGCCAGATCCGCCGCCTGATCGAGTTTGCCCACGCGCGGCGCGGAGAACCCGTTCTGTGAAGGTTCTGCTCGACGAGAACCTCGACCACGCCCTGCGAAATTTGCTCGCCCCTCACGAGGTTGTGACCGTGGCGTTCACGGGCTGGGCGGGACTGAAGAACGGCGAACTCCTCCAGACTGCGGAAGAACAGGGAATCCAGGTTCTGCTAACCGGAGACACAACTCTCCACCTTGAGCAGAATCTCACCGGGCGGCGATTGGCTGTTGTGGCGCTTTCCGCCATTCAGTTGCCCATCATCCGCGAGCATGTGGCCCGAATCGTCGCGCCAATCGACCGAGCAGCGCCAGGCAGCTTCCAGATGGTGGATTGCGGCACATTCGACCGCGGGCGCGGATAGCGAGCCCCAATATAGGCGACGCAATACCCCCGCGATGGCCGATCGATCCAGATACTCCCCGGCGCAATCAACGCAACCCCCACCGCGCCCGCCGTTCGAGAAAGTGCCTCCGATTCCCCATCACCAGCCACCCCCCCCGCCCGCTATACCCAAGCCCGCCGTGCCCAAGATTGAACAGTATGCTGACCCGCGTACTGGGAAACTAAGACGTGATGCTCGAGGGAACAACCATGAACCCGAGGGAAAACCCTATGAAAATGATAATCGCCGTATTCGTGACCGCGACCGCCTTAGCCCCTCTTTTAATGCTGCCCGCAAATGCTGGTGCGCAAGCACCAAAAGCCGGTTCCACATTCACCATCGCGGGGCACTCAGGCGAAACTCAGCTTCTTCAGGTCAATGGAAAGTCGTATGTCGAAGTCGAGGCACTTGCGCGTTTGACAGGAGGGACGCTTTCGTTCAAAGACAACCGGACAATCCTCACGCTGCATCCCTCGGATGCAACCGAGCAAGCATCGACGCCCCCTGCAAAGCCTGGGTTCTCAAGAGCTTTCACCGAGGCGGGCATCGA
>PLGG01000017.1:137030-259097 GCA_003138515.1 Acidobacteriaceae bacterium
CCGCTGCTCTCAGCCGAATTCAACAACATGCAAACGCTGAGCGAGCAGTACATCGCGACTCGCAAGCAGGCCTCATTTATATCGCCGGACACCTTCCACAGCACGCCTCTTGAAGATCAGATCCTGAGTTGCGCGCGAAACTTCGTATCTATGACGGAAAGTCACGAGTTTCAGGATCAGCCTTCGTGCCATTAAATCCTGCTCAGCCTTTGTGCCACTAGATCCGACCCGCGCAGTCCGGGCAGCCCCGATGTCAAGAGCCCGACAACGCACGGATCGCCCCAAGCCGCTGAAAACACTCGCCAAGAATTCTTCCCAAGTTTGCCGATCATTTCGCCCTGTTGGCGCACAATCGTTCCATGATCGGCCTCCGCACAGCGGCCCACGCTGCTCGGCAGCTCAAGCGCGCGGCAGCCGGCGCAATCGTAAATGTTGATCAAAGAGGTTTATTTGCCCCGAAAACTGCCCTTAACCCGTTTGAATGGGCGACTTTAGGGAGTCAACTACAATGAAATCAACGAGTTAGCGGAAATGCTGAGAGGTACAAATGACTGAAAATAAACCGCTTAACCCCAAAATGGGGTGGGGGGGGGTACCGAAAAGTAAACGGCTCCGCCGCATCGCCAAAGCCGCAAGGCGGAAGAAGAGACAGCGTCAGCCTCTCCCTCCGCCCCTGTTATTCCGGAATTGTCGATTCAAAATTGCCGGGTTCAGTTTTGTTTTCCGGTCCTTGTGCGCGGTGTAAGCGGTCCTCGCCGCTCAGGCCTCCACGCCTACGATGCTCTCGACGTGAATCACTTTCGCCTGCTCATCGAGTTCGCCCGTCACCTTCACCGTCTTGCCCTCAAACGGCTTGGCGCGTTGCGAGTCGTCCAGCGTGTATACCGCGCCGGAAGAATCTCGCAGAGCGAATTGTTCGCCGTTCTTGACGACGGTGCCGGTGAAGGTCGCAGCTTGCGCCTGGCTCTGATCGGGTTGCGGTTGCTGCGGCTGCGCTTGGTCGGGTTGCTGTTGCGGCCGCGCCTGGTCCTGCGCAGCGGCAGCGTCGGCGCTGGAAAACGGCCTCCCCCACGCCAACGCAAGCGCCAACGCAATCGCGCCAAAGATGGACAGGTCAAAAAGGTTGCGCTTAATGGAACGCATAACGAGTACCTCCGGAGGGTTGAATTCGCCAGGGCACGCTCGCTCCGTTCGGCCGAGGCAATGAGATGGCAGCATCCGGCGGGCCAAACTCGAAGCGCCTGAAAATGCAAGGAATTCGCCCCAACATAAGCGCCATGCCGGTAAATACTGCACACCTCACTCGGCAAAAGATGCTCGCATTTGGAGGAAAGATGCTCGCGTGAGTCGAAAGACGATCTTCACGCGCCCGGGTGAAATTCGCGTGAATCTCAGTCCGCGTCCTGCCGCACGCGCTTGGCCAGCGCCCACTTGAGTTCCTCGATGCCCTCGCCCGTCACCGCCGAGACGGCGTGAAACTCAAGCTTTTTTCGCTTGGCGTGCGCCGCCAGCTTTTTCAGCTTCTCGGGATTCGCCGCGTCGATCTTTGTTGCAACAACGATCATCGGCTTCCCGGCCAGCGGATGCTCGTCGGCGCTTTGCCCTTTCGAGCTAAAGCTAGCCAACTCGTTGTTGATCACCTTGAAGTCTTCCACTGGATCGGGCCTTCCCGATGCGTCCGACACATCCACCAGGTGAACCAGCAGCCGCGTGCGCTCAATGTGGCGAAGAAACTGAACGCCCAACCCCGATCCAAGGTGCGCGCCCTCGATCAGCCCAGGCATATCGGCCACCACAAAGGATTCGAGATCCGGCTCCTCGCCCACGGTTACGACGCCCAGGTTTGGCTCGAGCGTCGTGAACGGATAATCGGCAATCTTCGGCCGCGCCGCCGAGATGCGCGAGATCAGCGTGGACTTGCCCGCGTTCGGCAGGCCGACCAATCCCACGTCGGCCAGCAGTTTCAGTTCCAGCCGGTAACTGCGCTCTTCGCCCGCTCTTCCTAGCTCGTGCTCGCGCGGAGCCTGGTGCATGCTCGTCGCAAAGTGCTGGTTGCCGCGGCCGCCGCGCCCACCCTTCGCGATGACAAGGCGCTCATCCGGCTCGCTGAAGTCGTGAATCAGCTCGCCCGTCTCGGCGTCGTAGAGCGAAGTTCCCACCGGAACCTGCAGAGTGATCGACCGGCCGTCGAGCCCCGTGCAGTTCGAGCCCATGCCGTGCTCGCCGCGCTGCCCCTTGTGCTCCGGGTTGTAGCGAAAGTGAATCAGCGTATTGTGCCGCTGGCTCGACTGCATCACGACATCGCCGCCACGCCCGCCATCGCCGCCAGACGGCCCCCCGCGCGGCACGAACTTCTCCCGCCGGAAGGCCATGCAGCCGTTGCCTCCGTCGCCGGCCTTCACTCGAATTCTGGCTTCATCTAAAAACATGCATCTCGCCAAACATACTTCTTGCCGGCCAATCCGGCTTTTACGCGCTGGCTCACACAGACCTGATCGTCGTCTAACCGCCGTCTTCTCAGTCTACCGAACCGTTCCGCTCGCCTCCGCCCATGCCAAACCCAGCTCAAATCGCGCCGCATCGGCCCGCAGGCGCCACCGCAACCTCTGTTCTTCACCGAAAAAACATTCATTTGTGACGCAGACTACTTCTCATCCGCAATTTTGAGGCATAGAATCGCTTCCAAACTTCGATCAGACCCTTTCAGTGGAGCGAACAAATCAGAGGTTTCGCTTCGCCCGTGCCTTAACCGCCGCCAGAGCGGACCGGCTTACTCAATCGGCCTTTCTCCAGCATCTGCCCGGGCAGCGCTGGCAATGGCAGAGTTAAGGTGGAACGGGATTCAGGGTTTGGTGTTGGCAGCGCTGTGCCTGAGCGCTCACGCGGTGGTTCTCGCCCAGTCGAATCCGGCCGATTCCCTCCCGTCGAACTTCGTTCAGATTCAATCTCCTCAATCGGGTTCCCTTGCTGGTCGCCTCACCGATCTGCATTCGGCGCCACTGGCCGGTGTCGCCATCGTCCTGCGCAACCAAACCACCGGCGCTGAGGCCCGCACCACCACCGCGAAGAACGGCGCCTTCCGTTTTGCTTCGCTCGATGCGGGCGAGTACGCGCTTGACGCCGACTCGGGGCCGCTCGGCCACGGCCGTCTCGAAGGGATTCTTGTCACCGGCGGAAGCGAATCCCGCGTCCAGGCCGCGATTCGCTTCGAGCCCGCCGCCCCCGCGTTGCTTGAGGCCGCCGCGCCGCCACAAACTGCCGGCTCACCAACCGCGCCTCAGTCTATGCCGCCAAGGGCCATTCTGTCGGCGGCCTCTGTGCCGCCCACACCGCTGCCGCCACCCGCGCCGAACCCGGCAATCGTCGCGCCGAATTCGCCGCCTGTCGCTCCCAGTCCCGCACCAGGGCCCGCTTCAAGACCCGCTCCATGGCCCGCTCCAGCCACATCCAGCCCGCAGCCCGTCGCGTCCCAGCTCGTCGCGTCCATCGCCCCAATCGCGGGAGTGCCACTGAGTCGCCTTCCTCTAGGAATCTCGACCGGCGCGGACGCCATCAGCCCTTCTGCACAGCCCGCGGTTCCAACTCCGGTTTTGGCGACCGTTGCGCCGCCCGTCACGCCTCCGCCCGCAGCCCCCGCGGCAAATCCGGCCCCAGCCATCGTTTTTGCATCGCCATCTGCGGCGCCCACACCACTCGCGCCACAGCACGCTCAGCCGCAGGTTCACGTCCTCGCCCTTCCGATGCGCGCCGCCCTTGAAACGCAATCCGCCGTCGTGGAACTCGCGCTCGCTGCCGCGCCTCCGCGCACGCTTCCGCTCAAGTGCGGCGCCGCGCCTTCTCTCGCCGCCGCAGCAGTACCGCCCGGTCTCTTGCAGACTGCATTGCTCAATCTGCCTCCTGTAGCGGCGACCGTGGCCACTGCACAACCTTCAGACCTCGTCACGCCTGTTGTCTCCACCACCGTCACCGCCACGCAATTGCAGGCCCTGCCCGCAAGCGGGCGTCGCTGGCAGGAGTTCCTGCTTGACACGCCCGCAGCCAGCGCCTCGGCTGACTCGTCGCAAGCCTCCTACCGCGGCTCCCAGCAATCGGCCGAAATTACAGTCGACGGCGCCAATACCAGCCTTGCCTTCGGCGTTGCCGCTGGCTCCATTTCCTCAGGCGAGTCCTCGGACCCGCAACGCTCGATGAGTCAATCTGGAGGCCGATCCTGGACCGGTGGGCGCAGCCTCGGCGTAAGCGAAGCCGCCATCCGCGAGGTGACAACCGCTGCAGGCAACGTGGAGGCCGAAGGCATGCTCTCCGCCGGCGGGCGCACCTCAATCCGCACCGAGAGCGGCGCCAACGCTCTTCACGGCCAGGGCTTCCTCTTCGACCGCCAAAATACGTGGGGTGCCCGGAACCCGTTCACGCAGTGGCTGCAGAACACCGGCTCCGCGTCAGCGCCCAACTTCACCGCCGCTCCCTTCACCCCGCCCGATCACGAAATCGTCTGGGGCGTCGGCATGGGTAGCCGTATTCGGCGCGACAAGCTCTTCTGGTTCGCCGCTCTCGACAGCAACCGCCGTAACGACCCAGGCCTCTCCACGGTCAGGAATCCAGCTGAGTTCTTTAATCCGCCCGAGCCAACCAGCGCCTCCGTCACTCTGCTCAGCGCGCAGCTCGGCGAAAGTCAGAACCAGGCTTACAGCGACTACCTCGGCGTCGCCGCATCCGGCTATGCGCCGGCAGGCCTCGAACAGCTCGCCGCCCTTCTCGGGCCGGCTCCTCGCATTTCCGCGCAGTGGGTCGGCTTTGCCCGCATCGATTGGCAGGCGGCCGAGCGCCATCACTTCACGCTCGAAGGCATCGGCGCGAACTTGAGCGCTCCCGGCGGCGGTCTCACTCGCGTCTCGGAAACTTACGGCAGCCACAGCTACGGCTCCAGCCAGGCCAGCCAGCGGTGGCTCCTCGCTCGTTGGGAGGCGTATCTCACGCCGAATTTGCTCGCCGTCACGCAGGCCTCCGCGGGCCGCGCCATTCTCAGTGCACGGCCCGATGCGCCATCCACCTTCGAGCAATCGTTCCTCGGCGGCAATTCCTGGGGCCAGTTGCCGCAGATTGTCGTGGACTCGCGCTATGGATTCACCATCGGGAATCCCTCGCGCTTCGGCCAGGGCAGCTACCCCGACGAACGCCTTTTTCATGGACAAGAAATGCTCGACTGGGTCCACGGCAAGCTGCTCGTCAAGGCCGGCTTTGAGCTCGATCACAACTCCGATGCTGTCACTGAACTGCGCAATCAGACCGGCACCTACTCCTACTCCACCGTCGCCAGCTTCATCTCCGACGCGCTGGCCTTTCAGAAATTCGGTCTTAGTGACGCCCTCGACTCACACAATCCTCACAATTGCGGCGTCACCAATGCCAAATTCGGCAGTCAGCCATGCTATTCCTACTACTCCCAAACTATGGGCCCCACAAACTGGCACTTGAGCACCAACGATTTCGCCGGATACGTAACCGCGCAGTGGCAACTGAGCAAGTTGGCCGTCTTCTCCGCCGGCCTGCGTTGGGAGCGAGAGCAAATGCCGCCGCCCATCGCCTCGCTTGCCAATCCCGAGCTAACCAGCGCAACGCAGACCAATCCCCAGCCTCCGCTTTCGGCGAACCTGCCCAGCCTCGGCAACAACTGGGGGCCGCGCTTCAGCCTCGCCATCGGAAACGCTCATGACCACTGGCCGGTGCTGCGCCTGGGCTACGGCATGTACTACGGCCGCACTGAAAACGCCACCATCGAGACCGCCCTCACGCAGACCGGATCGCTCAAGGGCGACCTGAGCTTTTTCATGCGCCCCTCCGACGATTGCCAACACTGCTCGGGGGGCGCGCCGCCGTTTCCCTACGTCCTCGTCGGCCAACCAACAAGCCTCGTCGCTCCTGGTGCGGTCGGCTTCGCGTCCAGCTTCCATAATCCTGAAGTCCATCAGGCCATTGCTTCCATCGAGCAGCCGTTGCCCGGTCGCGTCATGCTGACCGCCGGCGCCATGCTCTCGCTTGGCCGCCGCCTGCCCATCTCCATCGATTCCAACTTCAACCCTGCAGTCAATCCCAGCGTCATTACCTACGGCGTGAAAGACCCAACCGGCACTGGACCCATCAAGTCCGCGCAAATCACCGTCCCCTTCTACGCTTCCTGGTCCTTCGCAGTGTGTCCCGCCGGTTCGCCGCTGAATCCCGCCAGTCAGTGCGGCCGGCGCTTCGCCGATTACCAGCAGATCGCCCAGATCGTGAGCCGAGCCAACTCCACTTACGAAGCCGCCATGGTCAAGATCGCGCGCTACGGCCGCAGCGGCTTAGGCTTCCATGCGAATTACACCTACGCGCACGCGATGGATTGGAATCCCAACGAGACCACGCTCGTCGCCGGCAGCGATGTGCTCGATCCCGCCAACTTCAGCCAGGAATACGGGACCAGTAATCTTGATATCCGCCACTTCGCCTCCATCATGGCCATCTACGAAGCGCCTTGGAAGCTACGCGATTTTGCCGGCCGCATCGCCAACGGCTGGATGCTCTCCGGCATCGGGCAGTTCCGCAGCGGCCTGCCGTACACCATGCGCACGTCCGGCTCGCTGCCCGAGGAGTTTGACACAACCGGCAACGCCATCACGGGCCTCGGCCCCGGCATGAACGGATCAGGCGGGGACAACCGCGTCTACGGACTCGGGAACGACGGCCGTGCCTACAACATCGGCCGCAACACCTTCCGCTATCCCAATACTTGGAAGGCCGATCTCCGCCTCGCCAAGCGCTTCGACATCGGCGAGAGGCGTCAGTTGGAACTGATCGCCGAAACCTTCAATCTCTTCAATCATCAAAACGTCACCGGCCTCGAAACGACCGGCTACTCCATCGAGAACAGCGGCTCTTTCGGCACACACCCCACGCTCTGCTACCTCACCATCAATACCGTCGGCAGCGCGAGCTGCGGCACCACCACCCTCACCGGCTCAGGAACTCCCATTGCCGCTTTTGGCCGGCCGCTCAACATCAACGCCACGGATTTCTACCGCGAGCGGCAGATTGAAATCGGCGTGCGCATGCGCTTCTAATAGCCTCTCTGCTCCATCCGGCTCGCCCACGCATTTGGGACTGTTCACCCTTCACCGGTTCACTCCTTCACTCTTTCAACCTTTCACGTGTTCACTCTTTCACTCCTTCACGCTTTCACTGTTTTCCAACCGGAAATCGCTCCCTCACCAGCTTCAGCGCTTCCTCCGCCGTCGCAATCGTCCCCTCCAACTGCGCATCCTCGGCCGCTCGCAGCATTTCGCGGAACCGCGCGCCCGGTGGGTAGCCAGCCGCAATCAGCTCCCGTCCCGTAATCAGTGGCGTCGGCCTCACCGCCGCCTCCGGCATCGAAGACAAACGATCCCGAACAAATTCCCAGTGCTCCAGGTAGCCGCTGCCGGCCAGGCAATCCATCTTGTGCAGCGCCAGGTGCTCTTTGAATCGCTCCAGCCTGAAGAACCGCTTCAGCGTCGACTCTTTCATGTGCTGCGCATCCATGAACCGCATGTGATTCTCGATCAATGCCACAACTTGACGGGTCTCTTCGTTTGAAAATCGGAATCGCCGGCAAATCTCCGCGCCCATCGCGACGCCAATGTCTACGTGCCCATCGAAGCGGATCCGATCTGGAGCACGCCTGAACGTTGGCGGCTTGCCCACATCGTGCAGCAGCGCTCCCCACGCAAGGGTCTCCGAGCATCTCGGCTCCAATTGCTCCAGCAGCATCAGCGTGTGCACCCATACGTCGCCCTCGGGATGGAACTGCGGCGGCTGCTCCACGCCCTTCATGCGCGCCACCTCCGGCAGCACTTCATTCAGCAGCCCCGTTTCGTCCAGCAATTCGAACGCGCGCCGCGTATGGCCCTCGGTAAGCATTTTTGTCAGCTCGTCGCGCACGCGCTCGCGGCTCACGGCTTGAATTCTCGAAGCCAGTGACCGAATCGCTCGCTTTGTCTCCGCCTCCAGCTCAAACCCAAATCGCGCCGCGAATCGAACCCCGCGCAACATGCGCAGATGGTCCTCTTCGAATCGCTGCTCCGGCCGCCCGATAGCGCGCACTACGCCCGCGTCCAGGTCCGCCAGCCCACCCACATAATCGAGGACAGCCCCGCGCAAACCGGTTGGCACGGCTCCGCGCAGACCGGCCCACTCTCTCGCTGAATTGTCATCATCAAGCACGGCCCCGCGCGCAGCGGCCTCCTCTCCCACTGAACTGTCATCCTGAGCGGAGGTCGCCGCGGCGACCGAAGTCGAAGGACCTGCGGCTGCTTTTTCAAAACGTGACTGAGATTCTTTGCCTGCCTCTTCTGCGATCACACGCAGCGGGTCCAGCAGCAATCCGTTGATCGTAAAATCCCGCCGCCGCACATCCTCCTCGGCAGTCTTCGTGTACCGCACCCCATCGGGATGCCGCCCATCGGAATAAGCCAGGTCCGAACGAAACGTTGCCACTTCGGTAACAAATCCTGCGTCCTCGTCCTCGGGAGCCACCAGAACCACACCAAAATGCGCCCCTACGGCAAACGTTCGCGGAAACATCTCCAGCACCACCTCCGGCGTCGCGCTCGTCGCCACGTCGTAGTCGGCCGGCTCGTGCCCCAACAGCAGATCGCGCACGCATCCGCCTGCCAGGTACGCCTCGTACCCACGCGCCCGCAGCGTCTCCACAATCTTCATCGCTTCTTCGAACTGTTCAGATCCAGCCATCGTCGCTAAATCCATTCTCGCTCGCCCACGCCAATCGGATAGCCAACCCGCTGACCAGCCTGGTTTTCTAGCTCGGGTAACTCCGCCAGCACCACTATCCCCGCTCTCTTCGGCCCACTAAACTGAAACTATGCCCGGCTCCGGCCTCATCCTTGGCATTGAGACCTCCTGCGACGAAACTGCCGCGGCGGTCGTCGAGCGCGGAGCGCGTGCACTTTCTTCCGTTGTCGCCTCGCAAATCGCCACTCACGCCCGTTACGGCGGCGTCGTTCCGGAGCTGGCCAGCCGTGAGCATCTTCGCGCCATCGTTCCTGTCGTCCGCGCCGCGCTCGCTGAAGCTCGCCTGACCCTCGCCGATCTTGACGCCATCGCCGTCACCTCCGGTCCCGGCCTCGCCGGAGCGCTTTTGGTCGGCATCACTTACGCCAAAGCCCTCGCCTTCGCGAACAACCTTCCCCTCATCGCCGTCAATCACCTCGAAGGCCACATCCATGCGGTCCTCCTTCAGGAGCGCGAGTCCGCGCCACCCGCTTCGGCCTCGCTGGACGCACAGGCCCTCGCCCACACAAGCCCTGGACGAATCCCTGAGGAGAAGCACGAAGTGTCAGGGCACGACTTCAGTCGTGCCGAAAGTGTTCCCAAAGGAATCGGGGCTTTAGCCCCTGAGGGAATCCCCAACGCTGAATCCGCCCTCGCCCTCGTCGTCTCCGGCGGCCACACCCACCTCTTTCTCGCGCGCCCTGCCAAGGGCACATGGACCTACACCCTCATTGGCCGCACCGTCGATGACGCCGCAGGCGAAGCCTTCGACAAAGTCGCTAAGCTTCTCGGCCTCGGCTATCCCGGCGGCCCATGGATCGACTCGCTCGCTCCATACGGCAACCCGCACGCCGTGCCGTTTTCTTTCGCACAGATCAAAACCAAAGCTCATCTCGGCGGCAAGCCCGCCCGCACCAAAGCCGCAAAAACCGCCCCCATCGCGCGCCTCGATCCACACTTTCTCTTTTCCTTTTCAGGAATCAAGACCGCCGTGCTGCGCTACGTTGAGCTCCACGGCCTTCGAGCCGAAGCAAATGCCCGCGTCAGTCGCGTGCTGGCCAACTTCCGCCCGCCGCAAACGCGCGAAGAGGCTCTCGCACTCTGCCCGCAGCCCACGCTCGATCTTATCGCCAGCTTTCAGCACGCTGTCGTCGGCGACCTGATGAAAAAGACCTTCGCCTCGTCCGAGTCGCTTGGCGCCAAACGCATCCTCGTCACCGGCGGAGTCGCCGCCAACCGCGAGTTGCGCGCCCGCTTCGCCGCCGAAGCCGACCGACGTGGCGTGCGCATCGCCTTCCCCACGCTCGCGCTCTCCACTGACAATGCCGCCATGATCGCCGCAGCCGCCTGGCCGCGCCTGCTGGCGCAGGACTTCGCTCCGCCGGACCTCACCGCCAACCCGTCCCTCGCTCTCAGTTGACCAACACACGTCTCGCTTGACCAACGCGCGTTGCGCTTGACGATTACTCGTCCCGCTCGATCCGCCACAAAACGTGCAAAGGCCCGGCTCGCGCCAGGCCTGCTCACTTTCCCTATTTCCCGCTTTCTCGTTCCCTTGGTCCCCGCCGGGGCCCCCGGCGAACGGTCTTTGTTCGCTGGGGTGGCTTGGTCCCTGCTTTACTCCCAGCGACGCATGATCAGCGTGGCATTGATGCCGCCGAATCCGAACGAATTCGACAATGCAATGTCAAACGAATGCGCGATGGCCTTGTTGGGCACGTAATCCAACCGGCACTCGGGATCGACGTTTTCCAAATTCATGGTCGGCGGTATCTGCTGATTCACCAGCGCCAGCACAGAGATGCCGGCTTCCAGTCCGCCCGCGCCGCCCAGCAGGTGCCCGGTCATCGATTTCGTCCCCGAAATCTTCAGCCGATGGCTCAGCGCGTGCTCGCCAAACACCACCTCGATCGCGCGCGATTCCTGGCCGTCGCCCGCCGGCGTGGCCGTCGCATGCGCGTTCACATACCCCACTTCTTCAGGTCGGATGCCGGCGTCTTTCAGCGCGGCCCTCATGCTGCGCTGCGCGCCGGCGCCCTCGGGCGCAATGCCCGTCATGTGATACGCGTCGGCGCTCATCCCGTAGCCGATCACTTCAGCCAGAATTTTCGCTCCGCGCGCCTTAGCAAATTCCAGCTCCTCGAGAATCAGAATGCCCGCGCCCTCGCCGATCACAAATCCGTCGCGGTCCCTGTCGAACGGCCGGCTGGCGTGTGTCGGATCGTCGTTGCGCGTCGAAAGCGCGCGCATGGCCGCGAATCCGCCCACCGACATCGGTGTCACCGCCGCCTCAGCGCCGCCCGCGATCATCGCGTCCGCATCGCCGTGCAGAATCATGCGCACCGAATCGCCGATGGAGTTGGCGCTCGTGGCGCAAGCCGTGGCCGTCGCTGAAATAGGGCCTTGCGCGCCATACCGGATGCTGATCTGCCCCGCGGCCATGTTCACAATCGCCGCGGGAATGAAGAAGGGTGACATCTTGCGCGGGCCGCCCTGCAGCAGATTCGAGTGCTCGCGCTCAATCACCTCGAATCCGCCGATCCCCGAGCCGATGAACACGCCCACGCGTTCGGCGTTCTCTGCAGTCACCTTCAGGCCCGACTGCTCCATCGCCTCCTGGGTCGCGCCGAAGGCATAGTGGATGAAGCGCCCCATCTTGCGCGCTTCCTTCTTGTCCAGGAATTCGAGCGGATCGAAGTTCTTCACTTCGGCAGCGATAGTCGACGGGAACCCGGTTGCGTCAAAGCCCTTGATCTGCGAGACGCCGCTGGCGCCGGCAAGCAGTTGCCGCCATATCTCGGGAGCGGTGTTGCCTACACCGCAGATCAGCCCCAGGCCTGTGATGACCACTCTGCGGTTGGTTGCCTGGGTCAACGCTTACTTGCCGCCTTTCGCGTTCTTCTCGATGTAGTCAATGGCGTCTTTCACCGTCTTGATCTTCTCGGCGTCTTCGTCGGGAATCTCCATGTCAAACGCCTCTTCGAACTGCATCACCAGTTCGACCACGTCCAGCGAATCGGCGCCCAGGTCTTCCTGGAAGCTCGCGCCGGGTGTGACTTCGGCTTCGTCCACCTGCAACTGCTCGACGATGATCTGCTTCACTTTTTCTTCAACGGCCATGCGTACCTCTCCTCGTGATATTGGGAACTTAGGAAAACGATTCGGGGTTTCAGAAGACCGCCCGCCCCGCGAACCTACCATACCGGGCCGCGGCGGGGAATGACAACCACCGCGCCAAGAAATCTGCGCACGGCCCCGAATCTTCAAGTCTACCGGCAGGGCCTTGGGGTGTAAAGCCTTCCGGCTGTGAGGAAATCTTTGAAGAAACAGGGAATAATCATTCCGCAACCGCGAATTCGTTGAACGCCGGAAAATACACAACCTCTGGGCGTATATTTGGCGAAGAGGATCGAAATGGAAGGCCCAATTGTTATTCTTGCAATCGTCGCCGTCTGCCTCCTTCTCCTTGGGCTTTTCATTGGCCAGCGTCAAGGCCGCGCAGGAGCACAAACGCTGCTCGATGAGGCCAGGAATGAGCTTAGGGATCTTCGTCCCAAGGCCGAAGAACTCGCTGCGGCCAAAGCTCGCGAGCAGGCACAAGAAGAAAAGTACATCCAAATGAAGGCTGACGTCGACAAGGCCTTCGCCGACCTTGCTTCGAAGGCGCTGCGCGACAACAACGCGAGCTTTCTTCACTTGGCCGAACAAAAGCTCGGCGCTCAAAGCAACGAAGCGAAACAAACGCTGGAGGCCAAGGAGAAGGCGATCCAGGCGCTCTTGCTGCCGCTCGAAGCAACGCTGAAGCAATTGGACGAGCAGACGCGCGCCATGGAGAAGGAACGTTCCGGCGCATACGGCGAAATCAAAACGCTTGTCCAGGGAATCGGCAAGGAGATCCCAGAGTCGCTGCGCTCACTTCGCAGCGAGACATCGCAACTCATCACGGCATTGCGCGCCCCCAAGACGCGAGGCAATTGGGGCGAACTGCAACTCAAGCGCTGCGTGGAATACGCGGGCATGGTCGAATACTGCTCGTTTTCCGAGCAGGCTTCCACGCGAGCGGAGGGCGATCGCCTGCTCCGTCCCGACATGACCATTCAACTGCCGAACGGCCGCACAATCATTGTCGATGCCAAAACGCCGCTCGACGCGTTTCTCGACGCAGGTGAGAGCGTTGACCCATCGGCGCAGGCGTTGCGTTTTGTCGCGCACGCCGAACGTGTGAAGGCGCACCTGCGCGAGCTATCGAGCAAGGCGTACTGGAAGCAGTTCGACTACACGCCTGAATTTGTCGTTTGCTTCCTGCCTAGCGAGGCGTTATTCAGCGCGGCCCTTGAAGCCGATCCGTCGCTCATCGAATTCAGCTCGCAGGCCAATGTGGTGATGGCGACGCCAACCACGCTGATCGCATTGTTGAAGGCGGTCGCCTATGGATGGCAGCAGTCGCAGGTGACCCGGAATGCGAAAGCGATTCAGGAAGCTGGGCGCGATCTCTACAACAAGCTTGTGAACGCGCACGAATACTTCGCCAAGCTGGGCGCTGCCCTCGAGAATGCCGTCGGTAATTACAACCGATTTGTCGGTGCGGTCGAAGGCCGCGGAGGCGCTTTTTTCCACGCGCGCAAACTTGGCGGCCTGGTTCACAGCGCCGACGAAATCGAGCAACTCGAACCGCTTCCCGCCGAGCCACGGATCCTCGCCGCTGACGATTGGCCGGCGGAGCCATCGCTAGCACTCAGCAGCGAATCCGACAAAATAAATGAGTAGAGCCGGTCTCCAGACTGGGGTGGTAGACCGGCTGTTGTGTGGATCGAACCTGACAAAACAGATGAGCAGCACCGGTCTCCAAACCGGGGTCCCCAACGACAGGTCTTCGTCGTTGGGGTGGTAGGCCGGCTGTCATGTGGGCGTCCACGCCCGCACTAGCATTGGAAGCGGCGCCTGCTAATTCGGCGTCGTCGGCGTTGCCGGAGCCGCCGGCGCTGCCGGCGCCGCTGGAGCCGGCGGCGTCTCCTTCACCCGCGTCAGCGTCAACTCCATCCCGGGGAAATCGCCCGAGGCGGACTTCGTCGTCATCTTGATCGAGTCGCCATCCACCGTGCACTGGTGGCTGATCGTCATCCCGTTGAACGACACATCGAACGAGAACTTGTCGCCATCGATCTTCCCGTTGGTGATCGCCATCGCATCGCCCATCGGCCCCTGCACCGAGCCAGTCAGCGCGGCGCCGTCCTGCTTGAACGTAAACGTGAGTTGCATCGTGTTGCCATCCGGACCAGCCGACTGACCCGTCCAGGTTCCGGTTACATCGGCGGCCATCGTGGTCGCGGCGCTCAACACCATCGCCAATCCAGCGCAGATACAAAGTAGTTTTCTCATCGCTTCCTCTCGAGCCTTCTTCCCGGCGCATTCATCATACAGAGCGACAGCAAATGATGAATAGTAGCCAGTCCCCGGCGATCAATGGATCCCGTCTACTCCCTAATCCCCAATCCCAATCCCTAATCCCTAATCCCTGTTTTTCTCAGTTCTGCCACAATCTCCTCGGCCGCCGCGCGAGCCTCAGCTTCCTTATCCGGCGGAAAGCTGATGGCCCCCACGCGCGCGTGACCGCCCCCGCCGTAGCGCTCGCAAATCTGCGCCAGGTTCACCAGCTTCTCCGGGTCGGTCTTGGTCCACGGATTCGATCCCACGGCCACTTTGGTGCGGAAGCTCGACTTCGATAGCCCGATCGAGTACGTCGCCTGCGGATAGAGATAGTACGGGATGAACTTGTTGAATCCTTCCAGCGGATGGTCGGTAATGTCGAAGAAAATCGTACCGTCGCGCTCTTCCGCGCGGCTGCGAATCAGTTCCAGCGCCTCCTCATGGCGTTTGAGCAGCGGCGGCAGCAGTTCCGACACAAACGGCTGGCACAACACCTTATCCAGCGGCATCTCCGTGAGCAGCGGAATCAGCCGCGGAATGAACTCCGGATCCTGCGCGGACTCGATGATCAGCGTCAGCTTCATCGCCGGCGCCGCCATCTCTACCGCCGCCTCCGGGCTTTCGTACTTTGCGCCATCCACGATGTCGGCCCAATGAATCAACTCCGCCACGGGAGCCGTATCGAATCCATAACGCGTCTTGGCGATGTGCGCCAGAAAACTGGTGCAAGACGTGTAGTTGGGATCGAAGAACTTCCGCGCCCCGCATCCCGGATCCCGCTGGCAGGCCAGAAAATTCTCGTGGTCCTCCGCCGTCAGGAATGCCGATTGGTGGTGATCGAACCACCACGTGATCTTGGGCGATGGCGAGTACTTGAAGTCCACGATCGCATTCTCGTCGCCGATAAATTCGCTCTCGTCGAACAGCGCTCCGGCGCGATGCACCAATCCGTGATATTCGTAGCTCGCGTCCCGGTTGATGCACTCGCGATGAAAGCGCGTGAACAGCGAGGCCGAGCAAGCTCCGTCAAAACACTTGTCGTGATAGAAGACGCGAACTCGCATCACGGGGGACCCTCCTGCCGCAATATCCTTAAAGACCGGAACTGTTCAGCATCAAGGGCTGGGCCGGTTGTGTCAAGCAGGGAAGCCGTGCTCAGCCCACATTCTGGGCAAACCGTGCGCAACGCGCCGCCTTCGCCGTGGTCCGCATCACAATCTGCCTCGTCGCCCATCGTTTACCCTTTTAAGAGTCTCCTGGCATGACCACGGCCGCCGCTCAAGCTCGTTACCCGCTCACCCAGGGCGTTAATCCGTGGCTGGTCACCGTTTCGGTCATGCTGCCCACTTTCATGGAAGTGCTCGACACGGCCATCGCCTCGGTGGCCCTGCCTTACATCGCCGGCTCGCTCTCCGCCTCAAACTCTGAAGCCACCTGGGTGCTCACCAGCTATCTGGTCGCCAACGCGGTCATTCTGCCCGCCTCCAACTGGTTTGCCCGGCGCTTCGGCCGCAAGCGCTTCCTGCTCACCTGCGTCATTCTCTTCACCGTCGCCTCGTTCTTCTGCGGCGCGGCCCCGTCGCTCGCCATCATCCTTCTGGCCCGAGTCCTGCAGGGCGCGGGCGGCGGCGCTCTCCAGCCGCTTTCGCAATCCATCCTGCTTGAAAGCTTCTCCCTCAAGGACCGCTCCAAAGCTATGGCCGCTTACGGCCTGGGAATCGTATGCGCGCCGGTGCTCGGTCCCACCCTCGGCGGCTGGCTTACCGACACCTGGAGCTGGCGCTACGCCTTCTACATCAACATCCCCGTCGGCATTCTCGCCGTCATCATGATCAGCCGCTTCGTCCACGATCCGCCTTATATCAAGAACGCCAAGGTGGGCCCATTCGACAACATCGGCTTCGGCCTGCTGATTGTCTGGACCGGCTGCCTGCAGATCGTCCTCGACAAGGGTCAGGAGGACGATTGGTTCGGCGCCGTCTGGGTGCGCTGGGCGGTGGCGGCGCTCATCGTCGCGCTCCTCTTGTGGATTTGGCACTCTTGGACCCATCCCAAAGGCTTGGTCGACCTGCACATCCTCAAGAACCCCAACTTCCGCACAGGTTGCCTGATGATCGCCATGCTCGGCATGTGCATCTACATCACCATCGCCATTCTGCCGCTCTACTATCAGGAGATCCTCGGCTACACGGCCTTCACCGCGGGCCTGGTTGTCTTTCCCCGCGGCGTGGGCTCTTTCATCGGCTCGCCCATCATCGGCATCCTCGGTTCGCGCATCGACAACCGCAAGCTACTCTGCGCCGGATTCCTCGGCTTCGCCGTCTGCGCCTTCATCTTCGGCGAGGTCAACCTCGACATCGGTCCCTACACGCTGCTCTTTCCCATCACGCTCACCGGTTTCGCGCTCAGCTTTGTCTTCGTGCCCCTGGCCACCTTGTCCACCCGCACCATCTCCCGCAACGACATGGGCAACGCCACCGGCCTTTTCAACATGCTGCGCAACATCGGCGGATCAATCGGAATCGCCATGGCCACCACGGCGATCATTCGCCGCGCCGCGCTGCACCAGACCGAACTCGGCGCGAACCTCTCCCCAAGCTCTGCGGTGCTGCAGCAGAAGTCCGCCATCATTGCCACGTACCTCGGCCATCGCATCGGCCCGGCAAACGCGCGCCCCGGCTCCTACGGCCTGATTTACGGATTGATGGAGCAGCAAGCCGCACAACTCGCCTACGTCGATGTCTTCCGCTGGACTGCCGTCCTCGCCCTCATCTGCGCCGCCTGCGCCTGGCTCTTCACCAAGCCGCCCAAGAACACAGAAGCGCCTCCGGGAGCGCACTGAAAACGGCCATGGAAACCGGTTGGGTTGACGACGCGAGAGACTGCGGGGCACAATGCAAATCTCGGTCCACGAGTAACGGCGAACCCTACGCCGCATCCCCGAACACCCGCCCCCCGGCCTTCCGCGCCGCCTCTGCCAGCCTCTGGTCGAACGTCGCCAACGGAGCGCCGCTTCGCAGAGCCAGCTCCAGATACATCGCGTCGTATGCCGTTAGCCGGTGTGCCCTCGCCAAGGCCAGCGAGTTCACCTGGTGGGTTCGCGGCGATTCTTGGTCCGTTTCGATATGGGCCAGCGAAACCCGGTTCAGAAAGAATTCCGTTTGCGGCGGTTGAGTCAGCCCTGCACGCTCACCGCGAAGCAGCCCGTTCGCAACCTCCGCGTACCAGATTGCTGGTACCACCCAGGAAGTTGAAGCCAAATCGCGAAGGGTCTGGTCCGCCAGCGCTGCCTCCGCCGGATCGACTCGCGTGAACAGCCACGCCAGGGCCATTGAAGCATCGAGCACCCCGTTCATTCACGCCCTTCCTCAATCCACTCTTTGATCGTCTCAGCGGAAACCCCGGTTATTTTGGGCATGGCGCGCAGTTGTCGTACCGCCTCAGCCACACGCTCCTTGTCCCGGTTTTGACTTGGCACAACGTCCGCCACGGCCCGCCCGCGCTTCGTGATCGTAAACCGTTCTCCTTGTTCCACTTTGCGCAAGATCTCGGACAGCCTCGTCTTGGCGTCAAATGCGCCGATTTCGGTGTAACCGGTCTCCGCAGCCGGCATAGCTCCCTCCCAATATCACCGAACAAACTAGATGATAAGCTAGTTTACTCAAAATCGTGCTGTTTGTCGAGCAAAGACCATTACCAAAACGACTCACCCCCCAACCCCACAAACCTCCCCAGCCCCGCGTCCCACTCCTCAATCCGCCCCGTCAAAATGTCGTAGTACCACCCGTGAACCGTCAGCCTACCCTCGGCCATCGCGCTCCGCACCGGCGTCTGGGCCTTCAGATTTTGGAGTTGCGCCACCACGTTGCCGCGAATCAGCGACGCCAGCTCCGCGCTCTCTCCATCGGCCGGATTCAGCGGCTGCCGGTACGCGAACGCCGTCTCTACCTGCTCCAGCCAGCGCCGCGCCTTGGGCAGATTCTCCAGGCTCTTCAGGTCGAGCGCCGCCTTCAGTGCTCCGCAGTCCGAGTGGCCGCAAACGATCGCGTGCCTCACCCTAAGCACTTCCACCGCATACTCGATCGTGGCCGTCACCCCGTCCACATCCTGGCTTGTAATCGGCACCACGTTCCCGATGCTGCGCGAAATGAACAAATCCCCCGGCTCCGTCCCCAGAATCAGGTCCGGCAGCACGCGCGAATCCGCGCAGGTAATAAATAGCCACTCCGGCGTCTGTCCCTCCGCCAGCAAATGAAAGTGGCTCTTCCTTGCCGGAAACACCTCGGCCAGGAACTTCTTGTGTCCCTCAATCAGCCTTTGCATTCTTGCTCATCCGCTCCATTCTCGCCTCCGGCAAACGCCCTCCGCGTCAGGCTCACGCGTCGCCCGTCTCAGCCCAGCCTATCGTACGCAAGCGGCGCAAATCGCGCCGCCACGTCCAGCGCGTCTATCCTTAACAAGAGGAAATGGCCCGATGCTTCGCTTCCAAAACTCTTCGCGCCTCGCAATTCTGTCGATTCTGCTGCTGACCCTCACGACTCGCTACGCCCCGGCTCAATCTCCAAACCAATCACCGAACCAATCCCCCAACCAGACTATCGACGCCATCTCGCCCGATCTCCGCAGCCGTATCGACCGCATCGCTGCGCAGGTCCTCGAAGCCACCGGCGTGCCCTCCGCTTCAGTCGCCGTCGTCCAGCACGGCAAGCTCGTCTACACTCACGCCTACGGCTTCGCGCGCCTCGCCACCGATTCCTCTCCCGCCGTTCCCGCCACGCCCGACATGCGCTACTCCATCGGCTCCATCTCCAAGCAATTTACGGCGGCCGCAATCCTCCTGCTTCAGGAACAAGGCAAACTGTCTATCGACGACCCCGTCAGCAAATACATCCCCGGCCTCACCCGCGGCAATGAGATCACAATCCGCCAAATTCTCTCTCACACCTCCGGCTATCAGGACTATTGGCCCGAGGACTACGTAATGACGCCAATGCTCCAGCCCGAAACCGCGCAGCAAATCCTCGACACCTGGGCCAAAAAGCCTCTCGACTTTGATCCCGGCACCGAATGGCAATACTCGAATACCAACTTCGTCATCGCCGGCCGCATCGTCGAGATCGTCTCCGGCGAGCCGCTTTTTCAATTCCTCACCGAGCGCATCTTCCGCCCGCTCGGGATGACTTCCGTCTGGAACTCCGACGCGAACCAGCTCATGCCTCCCGACGCCACGGCCTACTATCGTCACGCTCTCGGCCCGCTGCGCCCCGCGCCCAAAGAAGGCGCTGGCTGGATGTTCGCCGCCGGCGAGCTCGCCATGACCGCCCACGACCTCGCGCTCTGGGACGAAAGCCTGATTGCGCAATCGATCCTGAAACCCGAGAGTTACAAAGCAATGTTCACTGAGATCAAGCTGAAGAACGGCGACGCCACGCACTACGGCCTCGGCGTTGAAGTCCGCGATCGCGACGGCCACCGCTCCATCGAGCACTCAGGCGAAGTCTCCGGTTTCGTCTCTGACAACCAAGTCCTCATCGACGACGGTGCTGCCGTGGCCGTCCTCACCAACCAGGATGCCGTCGGCGCCGCCGGCACCATCGCCAAGCTCGCTGCGCCGCTCGTCGCCGGCTACCCGCTCACCGCTCCCGAGCAGCAGGCTCTCGAAATTTACCGCGGCCTTCTGCAAGGCCACATCGACCGCTCGCTCCTCGCGCCCAACCTCAGCGACTACTTCACGCCCCATGCAATCGCCGACTTCGAATCCAGCCTCGCTCCGCTTGGCGAGCCGCTCAGCCTCCGCCAGTCCCACGAAGAGCTCCGCGGCGGCATGACCTTCCGCGAATTCGACATCACCTATCCCGACCGCCGCCTCCGCCTCACCACCTATACCTACCCCAACGGCAAACTGGAGCAGTACCTGGTCGAGCCTACCGAGTGACAATGAAAGCGGAGAGACGCATGCCCCGCGTCAAATTACCGGCCCCTGAGTCACTGGCCCCCGACGAGCACGCGCCAAGCCGCGCGCATCGCACATACTTTACCTTTGCGATCACCTGCATCAGCCGGTACATGATTCTGCGCGACCGGGTCTTCGGCCTCTCCAAAAAAGGCCGCCGGCCGGTTGGCATTCACGAGCACGCCTTGCGCCACTCCATCGCGAGCGCGGCCAGCCGGCTCGACGCAGTGTTTGTCGAGCCGGTCTCTTTCCCCGCGCATGCGGCGGTCCTGCTCTGCCACGGCATAGGCGAAACCGTCGAGCAGTGGTTCGGCGTACAGCAGTTGCTCGCCGCAAATGGCGTTGCGTCATTGGTGTTTGATTACTCGGGATACGGCAAGAGCACCGGTCGCCCTGACTGGGATCGGTTTGAGCAGGATACGGTGGCAGCGTTTACGTCTTTGCGCTCGCTCGCCCCGGATCTGCCGGCCTCTGTGCTGGGTTTCTCGCTCGGCAGCGGTGTGGCGACGGCCACGATCAACAGACTCGACGCTCACCGCCTGATTCTGTGCCAGGCCTTTACGTCGTTTCGCCGAGCTGCGACTGCAGCGTGGATTCCCAAGGGGCTCACTCGGCTGGTGCCGCCCATTTGGCGCGCGCAACAGCCGCTCGCCGATTGCCGCCTGCCTGTCCTGATTGTGCACGGCGAAAAAGACCGGCTGTTTTCCCCGAGGATGGCGTCGGAGCTGGCCGCGTTTTGCTCTCCCGCCGCGAAAGTTCTCCTGATCCCAGGGACGTCGCACAATCAGCCGTTCCGCCGGCCGCACCTCAACTATTGGGGACCCATCATCACCTGGCTTGGTAAATAACCGGTCGCTTCACTCCAACGCCCCACTCCAACAGGCCCGCCGAAAGGGTGGCCAAGATCGACCCTTCCGCGGTGATCTACGACCCGCCCCGCTCTGGCTGCGACTCGTCTTGGCGATCCCGATTCGCATAGTCCTCGTCGAGCCGATCCTTCCTGTTTTCGCGCTCTTCCAATTCCCGGCGCTTTCGTTGTTCTTCCCGCTCCTCGCGTCCGTCAGCCATCATCTGCTCCCCCACTTCAGTCTAGTAACTTCAAACGAATCGCGCGAAGCGCCGCCCGCCTCGTGCGCTGATCAATGCAATTCACTCAACCAAAAAACCCACCGCACGAAGTGCCTTCCGGTAAACTTGAGTCTGACCCATGTTCGAGAACCTCACCGACAAACTGCAGCGCGTCTTCAAGAACCTTCGCGGCCAGGGCACGCTCACTGAAGAGAACATCGCCGAAGCCCTGCGCGAAATTCGCGTCGCCCTGCTTGAAGCCGATGTCAACCTCAAGGTTGTCACCGACCTCGTCGAGCACATCCGCGAAAAGGCCGTCGGCAGCGAAGTCCTCACCGCTCTCTCGCCTTCAGAACAGGTCGTCAAAATCGTTCGCGACGAGCTGGTCTCGCTCCTCGGCAAAGACACCGCCCGTTTCAACTTCGCCTCCAAGCCGCCGACCGTGATTCTCATGGCCGGCCTGCAAGGTTCCGGCAAAACCACTACGTCCGGAAAGCTCGCCGCCTGGCTCAAAAAAGGCGGTCATCGCCCCATGCTTGTTTCGGTCGACGTCTACCGCCCAGCCGCCCGCGAGCAGCTCAAAATCGTCGCCAAACAAGTCGACTCGCGCCTCTATGAAGGCGACTTGAAGGGCGAGCCAGCCGGCTCAGCACTTGTCGAGCGCCTGGCGAAAGAAGCCCGCCGCGAAGCCGTCATCATGGGCTGCGACACGCTCATCGTTGACACCGCAGGCCGCCTTCACATCGACCAGGATCTGATGGCCGAGATGGAGAGCCTCAAAAAGCTCCTCAGCCCGCAGGAGATTCTCTTCGTCGCCGACGCCATGACCGGCCAGGATGCCGTCAACTCCGCGCAGGACTTTCATTCCCGCCTCTCGCTCACTGGCGTCGTCCTCACCAAAATGGATGGCGATGCCCGCGGCGGCGCTGCTCTCTCCATTCGCCACGTCACCGGCCAGCCCATCAAGTTCATCGGCGTGGGCGAAAAACCCGACGCCTTCGAGCCTTTCCATCCCGACCGCATCGTCGGCCGCATTCTCGGCATGGGCGACATGCTCTCCCTCATCGAGAAGGCCGAATCCACCCTCGATCGCAAGAAGTCCGAGGAGCTCGCCAAGAAAGCTCTCCTCGGCGACGGCTTCTCGCTCGAGGATTTCCGCGACCAGCTCCGCCAGATCAAGAAGCTCGGGTCCATGGAATCGATTTTGAAAATGTTGCCCTCGGTCGGCCCCTTCGCCGGAATGCAGCAAGCCGCCGGCCAGGTCGACGAGAAACAATTCGTCCGCCTCGAGGCCATCATCAACTCCATGACGCCCCGCGAGCGCCGCAACCACGAAATCATCTCCGGCGCGCGCCGCAAGCGCATCGCCGCCGGCAGCGGCACCAGCGTGCAGGAGGTCAACCAGCTCCTCCGCCAGTACGCGCAAATGGCCAAAATGTTCAAGCAGGTAGGCCGCGGCGGCCTCGCCAAAAGCATGATGCGCGGCGGGCTTAGCGGCATGGGCATGGGCAACAAGCAGCGCTTCGGGCGATAGAATTCTAGGCAGAGGGAGGATGCCATGCCAGACAACGGAACCAAGCAGCGCCCGGTGCGCACCCTCACCGTCAAGAACTTCTCCGTCATTAAGAAAGCCAAGTTAGAGTTCGGCAAAATTACCGTCCTCATCGGTCCGCAGGCGAGCGGGAAAAGCCTGCTCTGCAAGCTCGCTTACTTCCTCGTCGGGGAGATTCCAGGAATTGCTGTCGAGTCTTTGCTTGATCGAAACTCATGGACCGACTTTCTGCAGGCAGTTGGCAGGGAATTCGGAGAGAGATTCCTGACGACCGGATGGATTCGAACTACCACCGAGGCCACATATTCGTCGCAGCAATACTCGGTGGCAGTTCGCGGTACCGGTGACCCAGTCAACCCCGAAATCACTTTTTCCTTTAGCGCCGACTTTGAGAACCTCTATCGGCTCATCAGAAGTAACCCAGCCAAGCAACTCCCGACCGCAAGCCGATCGCGAAATGAGCTTCGGCAGGATTTGTTTGTAGAGATCAGTCTCTTGCAGGACAGGAAATGTACGCAGTCGAATACCTACATTCCATCTGGAAGGGCATTTTTCACCGAGGCGAGCAAGTCGATCGTTGCGTTGCAGAATCCTGATATGGATCAGCTAACGAGGCGATTCGCTGGGCTGATTGCTTGGGATCCGAGATGGAAGGCGGGGTACTTAACGACAGGCAGGAAAGTGATCCAAGAGGTCGAGCAAGAAATGTATCGGATCGCCGGCGGAACGGTCGTGGTCGTGGGAGGGAAACCACATTTCTTATCCCCAGACGGACGCAATCTTCCATTTTCCGCCGTATCATCCGGAACCCTCGAACTGCTTCCGATGTTCAATGCCTTGGACCAATTGGCCTGTTTTCAGGAGGACATTTATGCGCGATCAGCGACCACCAAGAGGTCTCCCATCGCTGACGTCAGCGATCACAGCCCACGCATCTATTTGGAAGAGCCCGAAGCGCACATCTTCCCAAAGACCCAATATGAACTTGTGAAACTCTTCTCTCAGCTTGCAAATGATCCCATTCTCAGCTTTGATTGGGTTATCGACACCCACAGCCCGTATATCCTCTCTTCCTTCAATAACCTCATCTACGCCGGTCAACTCGGACAGGACGAGCGCTTCAAGAAGAAGATCAAGATTGACGAACGATTCTGGGTCGAGCCGGGAACTTTCAAAGCATACAGCATCCACGACGGAAAGCTGGAGCCCATCCTCTCCGATTCTGGCCTCATTAATGGGGAGTACCTCGATAGCGTTTCTGAAACGATTAGCAACGAATTCGATGAGATGCTGAGGCTGGACTATGGCAAGAAGAAGGCCTCGTAGAGCTGCCGCGCCTGCGCAGGGTAACCAATGCATCGAATTCAGTCGCGACCCCAACTTGCACGTCAGTGAAAAAGGGATCGGCGCGACTTTTGTAAATCGTAAGCGCAAGGAACTGCGAAAGATCAAATACGACGGCTGCTACTGCCGGGTCGGCGGAGCGGGGCGCGCCGATTTCATCATTGGATTTGACCGCTTAATCGACGTCATCCTTGAGCTCAAGGGTTCAGACCTGAAGCACGCGCTAATGCAAGCGACAGACACGCTGGGTCGATGGAGAGCGGACGCGATTCATTTTCCGCGGATAGTATGTCTCATCGTTTTTGGCCACACATTCCCGCGAATGAGCTCGAAGCTCGGCGTTTTGGAGCGAGAGTTCCTTGATGAGCACAACACTCTTCTATGGATTCGGAAGAGTGCCGCAGAGAGGTTCAGCTTTCGAAGGCTCTCGGGGAGACCGTAATGACCGCCCTGCATGATGCGTCGAGTACGTCCGCATCAGATGCCCAGCTTGCGGTAGAGATCAGCGGCGTTCTTCGCCCGGTGGACTTCTTTGCCCCGCGCCGTCTTGCGCATGGTTTGCCGCGTGAGCTTGTTGGGCTTCAGGTCGAAGGGAAGCTCGTTCTCGTTGGCCACCCGGGTCAGAACGATGCGGATCGCGTCCGACACTGTGAGTCCCATTCCGCCGAGCACCTCAGCGGCTCGGTCCTTCACGCCGGCATCGATTCTGGAGCGGACAACTGCATTCGTAGCCATAAACATATTGTAGCCCAAATGAGCTACGACTGCCGGCACATGCCAGCCAGCCCGGCGCGCGGCAGGCGAATTCATCTGCAAGAATAAGGAGAGTGACCGCCCTCCAGGACCAACTCGACGAGATCACCGCCAACACCCGCAACCTCGTCCAGCCCGAGCGCATGGCCGTCAGCGAGCGCGCCGTCGCCGACCTCTTCGCCTCCGGCATCGAAGAAAAAATCCTCCCTGCCGGCGCCATCGCTCCCGAATTCACCCTCAACGACGCCACCGGCCGGCCCGTCCGCTCAGCCGACCTTCTTGCCCTTGGGCCCCTCGTCCTCAACTTCTTTCGCGGCCGCTGGTGCGCCTACTGCGTCACCGAGCTTGAGGCCTGGCGCCACCTCTACCCGCGCCTCCGCGAGTCCGGCGCGCTGCTCGCCGCCATCGGCCCGCAAACCAGCCGCCAGAGCGACTTCATGGTCGGCCAGCACTCGCTCCCGTTTCCCGTCCTCACCGACCCTGGCTGCGCCCTTGCCGAGCAATTCGGCCTCGCCTATACCATTCCCCAATACCACCGCGATTACTACCGCTCCATCCTCGTCAACATCCCCTTCGTCAATGGAACCGAAAAAATGGGGGGCGACCAGAGCTGGTGCCTGATCCTCCCCGCCACCTACGTCCTTGCCCGCGACCGTCGCGTCCTCTACGCCCAGGCCTTCGCCGACTTCCGCGTCCGCCCCGAGCCTGAAGAGGTCCTCGCCGCCGCCCTGGCCGCCGTCGGCCGCTGATCGCCTGCGTCGCCCCGCACGGCCCGACCTCTGCGGGTACACCTAACCCCTGATTTCCGGCCGAATTCCGAAGATTCCAGCCCAAATTTGCATCCGCGCTGACGAAAATAGCATCATATTAGTTGACAATAGATCACTCAATCTGCCATCCTGACTGCGCTGGATTGAGTCCAAAGGTAGGAAAAACATGGCTAAAATGATTGGAATCGACCTCGGTACCACCAACTCGTGCGTCGCCGTCATGGAAGGCGGCGAACCAAAAGTCATTGCGAATGAAGAGGGTGCACGCACAACCCCCTCGATCGTCGCCTTCACCAAGAGCGGCGAGCGCCTCGTCGGCCAGGTCGCCAAGCGCCAGGCCATCACCAACCCTGAGAACACCATCTTCTCCATCAAGCGTTTCATGGGCCGCCGCTACAACGAGGTGTCCGACGAAATGAAGATGGTCCCCTTCAAGGTGATCCAGCAGGGCGACCACGTGGGGGTCATTGCTCAGGGCAAGGAATACACCCCGCCCGAAATCTCCGCTATGATCCTGCAGAAGCTCAAGAAGAGCGCCGAATCCTACCTCGGCGAGACGGTCACTGAGGCTGTCATCACTGTTCCGGCCTACTTCAACGACGCGCAGCGCCAGGCTACCAAGGACGCGGGCAAGATCGCCGGCCTCGATGTTAAGCGCATCGTCAACGAGCCCACCGCGGCCGCGCTGGCCTATGGCCTCGACAAAAAGAAGGACGAAACCATCGCCGTTTACGACTTCGGCGGCGGCACATTCGATATCTCCATCCTCGAAGTCGGCGAGGGCGTCATCGAGGTCAAATCAACCAACGGCGACACCCACCTCGGCGGCGACAACCTCGACCAACGCATCGTCGAATGGCTCATCGCGGAATTCAAATCCGAGAATGGTCTCGACCTCACATCGAAAGGCAACGAGATGGCCCTGCAGCGCCTCAAAGACGCCGCGGAAAAGGCCAAGATCGAGCTCTCCACCACCGTCGAAACCGAGATCAATTTGCCGTTTATCACCGCTGACGCCTCCGGCCCCAAGCACTTGGTCCGCAAGCTCACGCGCGCCAAGCTTGAGCAGTTGGTCGAAGACCTTGTCGAGCGCTCCGTCGAGCCTTGCAAGAAGGCCCTGTCCGATGCCGGCATCACCGTCAGCCAGATCAACGAAGTCGTTCTCGTCGGCGGCCAGACGCGCATGCCGCGCATCCAGGAGCTGGTCAAGAAGCTCTTCGGCCGCGAGCCGCATCGTGGCGTCAATCCCGATGAGGTCGTTGCCATTGGCGCAGCCGTCCAGGCTGGCGTGCTCACCGGCGACGTCAAGGATCTTCTGCTCCTCGACGTTACTCCGCTCACACTGTCCATTGAGACGCTGGGCGGCGTAGCTACGCCGATGATTCCGCGCAACACCACCATCCCGACCAAGAAGACTGAGACCTTCTCGACGGCTGCCGACTCGCAGACCGAGGTCGAGGTTCACGTCCTTCAGGGCGAGAGGCCCATGGCAGGGCAAAACCGTACCCTGGGCAAGTTCAAGCTCGGCGGCATCATGCCGGCCCCGCGCGGAGTTCCGCAGATCGAGGTCACATTCGACATCGATGCCAACGGAATCCTCAACGTGACCGCCAAGGACAACGCCACCGGCAAGGACACGCGCATCACCATCACCTCGAGTTCCGGCCTGTCGAAGGAAGAAGTCGAGAAGATGGCCAAAGAAGCCGACGCCCACGCCGCGGAGGATAAGGAGCAGCGCGAGTCGATCGAGGCTCGCAACACCCTCGACGGCCTCGTCTACAACATCGAGAAGATGCTCAAGGACTCGGGCGAAAAGGTGCAGGCAGCCGACAAGACCGAGGTCGAATCGGCCCTCGCCGACGCTAAGAAAACGCTCGAAGGCTCGCCTTCAACTTCCGAATTGCGCTCCGCGCACGACAAGCTCACCCAGGCCAGCCACAAGCTGGCTGAGGCGCTCTACAAAGCCAGCGCCTCGCAAACGGGTCCGGCGCCAGACGCATCTGCGGGAGCACCACCCGCCGGCGAACAGAAGAAAGACGAAGGTGTCATCGACGCCGAGTACGTCGACGTCGACGACAAGAAATAAGCTGGTGCCCGCACGATGCGGGGTGTCCCATCCTAAACGCGTTCTGTGCGTTTAGGGTGGGATAGCACAGAAGCTGAACGGTCATCGGGGTGGGCGACATTATGTCGCCCACCCCGGTTTCTTATGATGGAAGATAGAAGCATGTACCGCGGGTGAGGGAATTGAGACTTCGCCGATGAACATCCGGGGATGCTGGCAAAACGCATGCAACGTAACGCGTAACGCTCAGTTGAAGCGCATCTGACATAAGAAAGCACTCATGGCCACCACCACCAACAAAGACTATTACGCAACGCTCGGCGTCAAGAAGAGGGCGACGCCGGAGGAGATTCGCAAGGCCTTCCGCAAAGCCGCGCGCAAGTACCACCCCGACGTCAATCCAAACGACAAGCGCGCCGAAGAAAAATTCAAGGAAATCTCCGAGGCCAACGACGTCCTGAGCGACGTGAAGAAGCGCAAGGTTTACGATCAGGTCGGCTTCTACTCCGACCAGATCGACCCCGCGCAGGCGGAGGCCTATGCCCGTCAGCAGCGCTCCGGCGGCGGGCAGCCCGTCGACTTCGGAGGCTTCGACTTCTCCGGCTTTGAGGGCGGATTGGGGCACCAGGCGCCGCAGGGGGCAGGTGCCGGTGGCTTTGGCAGCTTCAAAGATATTTTTTCCGGCATCTTCTCCGGCGCGCAGCATCAGCAACAGCCTCGCGGCCCGCAGCCCGGCACCGACCTCGAATACCAGGCCACGGTCGATTTCTGGACTGCCATTCGAGGCGGCCAGGCGCGCATCCAGATCAATCGCCAGGAGACCTGCCCCACATGCCACGGTCAGGCCAGCAGCGGTGGCGCGCAGTGCAAAGAGTGCCACGGCACGGGCCAGGTCACCCAAATGGGCGGCCGCATGAAGTTCAATATCACCTGCCCGAGCTGCAACGGTACCGGTCGCGTTTCCAACGACTGCCCCACCTGCCATGGTGAGGGCGCCGTCACGCGTTCCGAGACCGTTGACTTCCGCATCAAGCCCGGCACGCGCGATGGCCAGCGCATCCGCCTGCAGGGCAAAGGCAACGCCGGCATCAACGGCGGTCCCGCGGGCGATCTCTTCCTCATCGTGCGCACCGGCACGAACCCCGTCTTCACGCGTGTCGGCGACGACATTCAGCTCACCGTCCCCATCACCGTGGCCGAAGCCGCGCTCGGCGCCAAGGTCGAAGTGCCCACCATCGACGGCCGTGCGCATTTGAAGATTCCGCCCGGCACGCAGAGCGGGCAAAAGCTCCGCATGAGGGAGCGCGGCGTCGAAAGCGCCTCGCATCCCGGCCAGCGCGGCGATGAGATCGTTACTGTCGAAGTCGCCGTGCCGCACTTGAACGACGAGCGCAGCCGCGAGATCATGCGCGAGCTCGCCCGCCTAAACCCCGACGACCCGCGCAAGACGCTGTTTGATAAGCTCTGAGCATCAGTCAGGTTGGGTTTGAAAGCGGTGCGCAATGGGCCTTGGACAAGATTCCTTCGACGGAGACGAGGTTCAAAAGCTTGAGTTTGAATGGCATCCGCTCAAGGCGGCGACAAACCTGAGGAAACATAAGGTCTCTTTCGATGAGGCCAAGACGGTATTCGGTGACAAGAGGCACCTCGAGGTTCCCGACCGCGAGCACAGTGGCGACGAAGTGCGGTATCTTGCTATTGGCTGGTCGGGAAAAAAGCGCCTTTTGACCATTGTCTTTACCGAGCGCGGTACGAAATTGCGATTGATTAGCGCGAGGCTTGCAGAACCGTGGGAAAGGAGGGAATATGAAAACGCCGATGAGTGAGAGTGAGCAAAGATTGCGGAATAGATTTGATTTTTCGAAGGCTGTCCGCGGAAGGCACTCCGCACAGTACGCGAAAGGCCATGCAGTGACCCTCCTTGGGGGCGAACCCGATCAGGACGATTCTCTCGATTTGGACGTGCGAGATTCCCAATTGATCGAGATTGCCGGTAAACACCTGCTCATCTCCCACTTGATCGCCGCTGGATTCGAAGTTGCGGAGCCGTTGCGAGACAAAGGGATTGATTTGATCGTTTATCGGGGCGACGAGAACTTTGTGGCCCGTCCGATTCAGATGAAGGCCTCGTCCCTTGAGTCATTTTCGCTCGACGGAAAATACGAGCATATTCCCAACTTGTTGCTCACTTATGTTTGGAATGTCCAGACTCCCGAACGAAACGAGATTTACGCGATGACCTTCGATGAAGCGGTGCAGATTCTCAAACAGAAGGGATACGACAAAACGGACGCGTGGCAGCAGAATAAGTACTACTTCGTAAGGAATGCCGGAGCAAAGCTCAAGGAGCTCTTGGAACGGCATCGGATGTCGCCGGAACGCTGGCAACAAAAGCTGAAGATGGCAAGCTAATCAGCCATGGCCACAAAACGCAAATCCAAAGGCGCCTACATGATCTCGGCCGTGGCCGAGATGTACGAGATCCATCCCCAAACCCTCCGCCTCTACGAGCGCGAAGGCCTCCTCAAGCCCTCGCGCACCGAGGGCAACACGCGTCTCTACACCGATGAAGACCTCGAGCGCCTCGAGTTCATCCTAAATCTTGCCCGCGACCTCGGCGTCAACATCGCCGGCATCGCCATCATCCTCCAGATGCGCGAGCGCATGGAAGAGATGAACCGCCAGATGCAGAGCTTCGTCGAATACGTGCGCACCGAAATGCTCGCGCGCTTCCAGCAGGCCGCACCGGGCTCATCCGCGGCCATCGTTCCCATCCGCAAGCCGGTCGTCGCTCCGCGGAGCGCGCGAAAGGCAGAGTAGCCCCTTGCTTCAAGGCTCAGTTAGAATGATCGAGACACTGCTCCAGCACAACGTTTCGGGAACTGAATGATCATCCGCGTTCTACTCAGCGTGGCCCTGCTCGGCACCCTCACTTCGACCATCTTTCTGGCCCTCGTCATTTTGGCCGCAATCCGCTTCAAGCGCAAAGCTCGTTCCGCTGCTGACAGCCCTCAATCGGCGCCTCTTCCGCCGGTGAGCCTCCTCAAGCCTTTGCATGGCGCTGAACCGGGGTTGCGGGAATATCTTGAAAGTTTCTTTGCCCAGGATTATCCCCAATTCGAAATCCTGTTTTGTGCACGGACCGATGCCGATCCGGGATTGCAGTTGGCTCGAGAAGTCGCAGCGCTCCATCCTGAGAGGCATGTGCGCTTTCTCCTTTCCGGCCAGCCGCCCTGGCCGAACGCCCGCTGCTTCTCGCTTTCGCTGATGGCGCCCCAGGCCGCTCACGATATTCTCGTCATCACCGACAGCGATGTAAGAGTCCGCCAGGGTTTTCTTCGCAGCGTGATTGCACCCTTCGCCTCGAACGACGTCGGGGCCGCAACCTGCGTCTATCGCGGTGACGCCACAGGAAGGAGATTCTGGGCGCTCATGGAAGGAATGGGCATGAGCGTGGAAATGACCGGCGGTGTCATTGTGGCCGATATGTTAGAGGGAATGCGGTTTACACTTGGACCCTGCATGATCGTGCGCAAAAGAGTGCTGGAGAGTTTCGGCGGCTTCGACAAGCTTGGCTACTACTACGCCGATGACTTCATGCTCGGCAATTTGGTCGCAGCCACCGGAAAGACCGTCGTGCTTTCCAGCCATATCATTGACCACTGCATCGTCAACAGCACCTTCTCGCGCACCTTTTCGCACCAATGGAGCTGGATGAAATCGACCCGGTTCAGCCGTCCCTGGGGGCATCTCGGCACGGGACTCACCTTCGCCGTGCCCTTCGGGATCCTGGGGCTGCTTTCTGCAAGCCTGATGCATATGCCGTTCGTGGGCGCAGGCCTGCTTGGCTGGGCACTCGTTTCGCGAATGCTGTTGTGCCTTTTCGCGGGTGGCTGGGTCATTGGCGACCCGGCGGCGTATCGTTACTGCTGGCTCTATCCTCTGCGCGATCTGCTTGGATCGATCCTGTGGGCCGCTAGTTACACTAGCAGAAGAGTCGGCTGGCGCGACGACCAATTTGTCCTCGAAAAAGGCGGCCTCATGCGCAAGGTGGCAACTTCCGCGCCGCTCTCACCAGGGCCTTCGTCTAGAGTTTAGCGCCGACGTTTCGGGCCGGCAGCTACGCGGGCTGCTGCATCCTCTGGCGCGTCAACGTCTTCGAGCTCCTGCCCGGCGGAAAAATGCGCGCCGCACGGTGAAACTAATCACCTATCACTAACCACTAACCACTAACCACTAATCCCTGCTTTACTCCGGCCGATCCGTCCACAGCGTCTTGTCTGCCAGCGTCTGCACCTCATACAACCGCCCCGCCAACACCGCCTCCACTTTGTCCCGGTCCGGATCCTCGGCAAAGATCCACTTGCGCTCGCCCGTCCCCCACATCGCCGCCAGCTTCTCCGGGGTCAGGTAAATATCCGGCGCATCCGGATAGCACGAACCCCACAGCAGCGTCGTTCCCTCGTTGTGCTGCCCGCAGCGCGGAATCACTAGCATCGCCGGCCTTCCCGCGAAAAAGTCGTTTGTGTAATAGATCACCGATGACCCCGACGATTGCTCTCCATAAACGATCAGAATGTCGTCCGGCGTCCCGTCTTTCATGATCGTGTCGGCCATCGGCTTCGAGCTCAGCATCGGCTCAAAGCGCGCAAACGCAATGTGCGCGGCCACCAGGAACACCGTCATCGTCAGTGCCATGCTCACCGTCGCCGCAACATGCTTCTTCTTCAGCCGCAGTAGCCAGCCCGCCATCGGCCCAATCAGCAGCGCGATCGCCGCCATCGCCGCCGGCAGCCGCAGCGCCGCAAACGACTCGCCCGTCAAATCGAACAGGTGCGACATCGACAGCGTGTAATCGCCCACGCCGCGATGCGCCAGCACCGTGCCGATGTCGGCCACGTAGGGCAAACTGCGCGACGTCCACAATCCCCACGCCAGCGCCGCCGCCCCCGCCACTCCAATCGCCGCGAACGCCGCCTGCGCTCCCGTCAGCCACGCCGCCGAAAGCGCCGGTCTTCCGCCATTCGCTCCGCTGTTTTCCTCCGTGCCCGCCACCACCCCTGCAATCAGCATCGCCAGCGGCGGCCACACCGGAAACGTGTAGTACTCCTGGTTCGTCGAAATCGAAAAGAACACCAGCGACCACGCTGTAAAGAGGCTCAGCAGCCAGATGGTCCTCGTGCGAAACTTGATCCGCCGCACGTAGCTGGCCACGTCTTCTCGCATCGCATGGTCCAGATAGAAATCCACCGTGTCGCCCGCATCGTGCCGCAGGTGTTTCAGCCAGGTGCGCCGCGTCTTCCACGCCAGCGCCCCAACGGCGCCCAGGAAAAGACTCCAGGGGAAAATCCAGATCAGCTCGCCCAGCCAGTACCACGCCGCCGGCATTTTGTTGTAGTCGTGCGGATAGCGCAGGTTGAAGAAGCGCAGCAAGTGCTCGTTGATGAAGTATTGGTAAAAGAATCCATGAACATTGCCGATCGTCGGGTGATTGCCAACGGGATGCCCCTGGTCGTGATTGATGATGCCGCACGCAATGTGCCACGGCGCGGCGATCGCCAGGAACAGCAGCAACCCAGTCACCGGCTTCAGCGCCTTCCACTTCCGCCACTGCCCGGTCAGCAGCAGATACGGAATCGCAGCGCCGAAAAAGAACACCGGCGCAATCAGCCCCTTCGTCAGCAGCGCCAGCGCCACGCATGCCCACGCCCAATACATCATCGCCGGCCGGTTGTCTTCGAGACTCACAATCAGCGCATAGAGCGCGATCAGCAGAAACAGCGCCAGAATCGCCTCTGGAATAATGAACCGCGTGAAAAGGAAGCACCCTGTCGAAGTCAGCACGGCCAGCCCTGCATAAAATCCCGCGCGCTCGCCCCACGCTCTTCGCCCCCACAGCCACGCCAGCCACGTCAGCCCCAGCATCGCCAGCGCGTTCGGCAGGTGCGTTGAAAAAGTGCTCTGGCCGGAAATCTTGTACATCCCCGCGATCACCCAGTAGGGCAGCGGCGGCTTTTCAATGTAGCGCATGCCGTTGGTCTTCGCGGTGATCAGGTCGCCGCTCTCGGCCATGTGCTGCGCCGCCTGCGCGTGCGCCGCGTCCACGTCGTCCAGCAGCGGAGGAGAAAACAGCGACGCGAAATAAATCGTCGCCCAAATGACCGCAAAAACCAGCCACACCGTGCGCGTTGAGAGCGCGGCCTGCGGGCGATCGATTGTCCTCATCGTATTCATCGTTGTCATCTTGGTCCGTGCGTGCTGTGTCAGCCCGTCCTGCGCGATGGCGCCAATTCTGCCGCGCCCAAAAACGGCTGCGAAAAGAAAAGGGCTTCAGCCCCGTGGGATATCCACCCATGTTCCCTGAAACCCGTTGGCAAATCCTTTGTGTCCATATCAGAATACCAGCCGCGTTTGTGCCGCGTTTCACAGTGTAATGCGCACCGGCCGCCGCTGGTTCTCGCCTTTGCTCATCGCCGCTGGTTTCGTCAGCTCAACCTCGAGCCAATCCGTCAGCACTACGGTCATGGTCACGGTGCCGTAACCAAGCCGGGCCAATTCCGCTCCGGCCACGGCCAGCGAACCTGCTCATTCGGTTTTTTCTGCTTGACCTGCGACTTGTCCTGCGACTCGACCCGCGACCGTCCGCTCCACTCCGCCGCTTTATGCCACAGGCATTGCGTAATTGGAAGCTTTTCTCGTTTTGGCGTATGGGATCGGATGTGTCCCGGGAACGCTCAGAGTCCCGGCGCGCAGCAGCACGCGGCAATCGGCTTCGGGGATTGCGGGGCTGTACAGGAATCCCTGCACCTCTTCGCAATTTTGTTTCCTGAAGTAGTTAAGCTGCTCCGCCGTTTCCACGCCTTCGGCCACGCAGGCAAGGCCCAGATCGCGGCCCAGGTTGATGATGCTTCGCACCACCGCCTCCGCGGTCGGCTCCGACGCGATATCGCGCAGGAACGAACGATCGATCTTGATGCGGTTGATCGGAAACCTTCTCAAATACGACAACGAGGACCAGCCGGTGCCGAAATCGTCGAGCGACAGGCTCACTCCAAGCCGCCTCAGGGTCTGCATGATCTTGATCGTCGTCTCCGAGTCATCGAGCATCAGCGTTTCCGTCAGCTCCAGCTCCAGCCACTTCGGATCAAGTCCGGATTCGGATAACGCCCTCTTTACGTTGCTTGCGATATTGCACCGGTAGAACTGTGTTGACGACAGGTTCACCATCACGCGGATCGGCGGGAGCCCTGCCTTCTGCCACGCGGCGTTTTGCTTGCATGCGGTTCTCAGCACCCAGTTCCCCACGTCGGTCATCAGTCCCAGTTCTTCCAACTGCGGAACGAACTGGTTGGGGAAGATCATCCCTTGCTCCGGATGGCGCCAGCGCAGCAACGCCTCTACGCCTGTAATGCTGCCCGATTCCGTCGCCACCAGCGGCTGGTAATACAGCACAAACTCGTCTCGTCCCAGGGCATGCTGCAGGTCGAACTCCAGCTTCTGCCGGCGCCGCGTCGCATCGGTAAGTTCGGCCGTAAAGAAGGAACAAGTGCCGCGCCCGCTGTTCTTCGCCTCGTACATCGCGGTGTCCGCGGCCTGCAGCAGGTCCCGCGGGTTCTCTCCGTCGCTTGGATATTCGCAAATGCCGATGCTGGCGCCGATTTGAATGCCGTGTCCTTCAATCTCAAACGACGCGGTCAGTGCGCTCAGCACCTTGCTCGCCACCTGCTCGATATCCTGGTGCTTCTCCACCATCGGAAGGCCGATCACAAATTCGTCTCCACCAAGCCGCGCCACAATGTCGCTCTCGCGCAGGCAGTTCCTCAATCGCACGGCCACGGCCTCAAGCAGGCGGTCGCCAATATGGTGCCCGAATGAATCGTTCACGCTCTTGAAGCGGTCCAAATCCAGCATCAGAACAGCCACCCGCTTCCCATTCCGGCTGGCCAGGGCCATCGCATGGGCCAGCAAATCCTCCAGAAGCGATCGATTCGGCAGTCCCGTCAACGCATCGTGAAGCGCCATGTACCGGATCCGCAGCTCCGCCTGCCTCCAGTCGGTAATGTCGCGGGAGATTCCCATCGTGCCCACGATCTTGCCGCGCCGGTCCTTCATCGGCACCTTCGTCGTCAACACCCATGTCTCATGTCCGTCGGGCCACGTCTCTTTCTCTTCCATGCCAGGCATTGCCTCGCCCGTCTCGATGATTCTCTGTTCGTCCTCGAAAGCCTGTCCGGCGTGTTCTGAGGAAAAGATGTCGGAATCGGTCTTGTTCAGCGCTTGTGCGGGATCGCTCAGTCCAATATAGTTGGCCATCGCCCGGTTGATGCGCAGAAAGCGGCTATTGCGATCCTTGAAGAACACGTTGTCTGGGATGTGTTCGAGAAAGGTGCCAAGAAGATCCTGATCTGTCTTGCATTCCCGGTCCGTCAGTTCGCGCAGAATCAATAACCCGGCTACCAGGACCAACAGGAACAGTGCGAGTCCAACCGCCGCAAATCCCGCGGGGGAGGCTAGGGGCATCCGTGTTGCTGGCGCGTGTGCCGGCGTCAGGGCGATCAGCACAACGGTGAACATCGACCCCAGCAGCATTGCCGCAAGAGCGATCACCACGCCCGGAATCGGTGGAAAACGCTTGAAAAACTTCATTGTGACCAATTTCGACACAGCTTGAGTTCTAGTGACAAGCTAAGCCAAGGCGCGTGCAACCTCCATACCTAAACCGATTTTCTGAATACAACTATCCGGTAGCGCGGATGTTACTTTCGTCACAATCGAACCCCGCGCTCCAGGCTCGGTGCGGAGCGATGCATTGCTCTGTTACAGTTGGGCCACAATTTCCCGCTCCTCCGTTCCGCCAGAAGACAGCCCGCGTAGCGGGCAACAGACGGTAGCCCCAGGCGTGAGCCTGGGGAGCAATGCATCGCTCCGCACCGCTAGCCCGCACCGCGGGCGTAAGAACCGCACCCGTCTGCCCGGCAAGGTCCAGCGCGAGGGCCAATCACCCCACTCGCCGAACTAGCAATTAAGATTCTTCAAAGGGAGAACTCTCTTGGCAGCTTGGAAAGCCTTTCTCATCGCGTTCAGCGTGCTCCTTCCGCTGATCAATCCGCTCGGCTCCGCGCTGGTCTTTCTCGGCCTCGTCGGCGATGCGCCGCCCAAGGTTCTCCACTCTCTCGCGCGCCGCATCGCAATCAACAACATCGTTTTCCTTGTGGTTTTTGAGCTGCTGGGCGCAACCATCCTCAATTTCTTTGGAATCTCTCTGCCCATCGTCCAGCTCTCTGGCGGCATTGTTGTTGCGGCTATGGGCTGGGGTGTGTTGAATGAGCCGAGCGCCGGCGCCGGTTCCCGCAACAAAGAGGAGGAGACCGGCCAAAGCGGCGAACCCGATACAAGCCATCTCGAGGAGAGCGTCTTCTACCCGTTCACTTTTCCCATCACCTCAGGCCCCGGCACCCTCGTCGCATTGCTCACGGTCACCGCGCACATCTCGGATAAGAATCTTACCCACAACATTCTCGCCCACGTCGGCGTGTTTCTCGCCATCGTTGCTCTCAGCGTCCTTTGTTACTTCTGCTACGCCTACGCCCCCAAAATCACAAAGAGGATCCCGCCCTCCACGGCCCACGGAATCCTCCGCGTCATCGCCTTCATTCTGCTCTGCATCGGCATCCAGATCGCGTGGAACGGTCTCTCCGCTCTCCTAGCGACCATCATCAAACCGTAGCTTCTCCCTCGCGAAATCGCAATGCGATGGTTTTTCGCTGCGCCGCGCAAGTCGATTCCATCCACCTGCATCTCGCCGCTTCCGCCCTCTGTGGAACCCACGTCCCTAACCGTTGCACCGCCTTCGTGTATCTTGGCGATGGGTCGATTCCTTCGCTTCGGAGCGCATCCAAAAAATCATGCCGACATTCGCCGCCATCGACATCGGTTCCAACTCCTGCAGATTGAAGATCGCCCGCGTGCACGCGCACCGGCTCAAAACGCTCGCAGAAGACCGCGAAGTCACCCGCCTCGGCGGCAGCGTCTTCGACACCGGGCTCATCTCTCCTGAAGCCATGGCGGCCACACTGCGCGCGCTCAAGCGTTTTCAGCGCTCGGTGCAGTCTCACGGCGTCGACCGCATCCGCGTCGTGGCCACCGCGGCCATGCGCGATGCGCGCAATTCCGCCGCATTTCAGGCCTGGGTCAAGGCCGAGACCGGCTGGAACATGGAGATCATCTCCGGCCTGGAAGAAGGCCGCCTGATTCATATCGGCGTAATGGGCGCCGAGCCCGGAGCTGGCGGCCGCGTACTGTTGCTCGACCTCGGCGGCGGCAGTTGTGAGGTCACGTTCTCTGAGCACAAGCGCATCAAGGAGACGGTCAGCCTTCCACTCGGCGCGGTGCGGCTCACCGAGCAGTTCCTCTCGGACGATCCAGCTCCGCGCGATGGCCTCACGCGCATGCGGCAGTTGATCGCGCGCGAGCTGCGCCGAGCTCATCGCAAAATTCAGCCCGGCCGCGCGCCGCTGGTCATCGCCACCTCCGGTACGGCCGCGGCGCTCTCTGCTGCCTACGCGCAGGGAGCAAAAAACGGCAAGCCGGGCGCAAAAAAGTCGGCCAAGCTCGTCGCCCGATCCGGCGCAAAATCCGGTTCCGACCGCGCTGAAGATCGTGCTGCCATCCTGGCTGGAATGGTTCCGGCGCGCGCCGTGCGCAAGCTCGCCGGCAAGCTGGCCAAAATGTCGCTTCCTGAGCGCGAGGCCGTGCCCGGCATCGGCCCGCGCCGCGCTGAGATTATCGTCGCCGGCGCCGAGGTCTACGCCGAAATCCTTGAGAGCTTCGGCCTTAAGGGCTTTCGCTACTCGCCTCTCGGCTTGCGCGATGGCATCCTGGCGCAGATGTTGGCCGAGCAGGACGCCCGCGCCAAAGCTCACCGCGAATTCGAGCACGAGCGCTGGGAAAGCGTGCTGTCCACCGCGCGCCGTTACGGCGTCGATCCCCGCCAGGCCGAACCGGTCCGCGCCCACACCGTCCAGCTTTTTCGCGAGCTCAAGTCCATGCACGCGCTTCAGCCCGAATACGAAAGCTGGCTGGCCGCCGCCGCCATGCTCCGCGACACCGGCAAGTTCATCAACCACCAGGGCCACCACCGGCACACGCAATACATCATCTCCAGCTCGGAGATTTACGGCTACACGCAACTGCAGCGCACGCTGGTCTCGGCCATCGCGCGTTATTTGGGCAAGAGCCGCCCCCAGCCCGGCGACCGCGCTCTGCGCAACATTCCCGCCGACGAGCACAAGAACGTGCAACGCGCGGTGGTCTTGTTGCGTCTTGCTGTCGCTCTAAATCAGGACCGCGCCTCCGACGTTCTTCGCGTCAGCACGCGGGTCTACCCCAAGCGGGTTTATCTGGAGTTGCGCCCTGGGCGCACCGGCGCGGAATTGGAATTGTGGTCGCTGCGCAAGGAAGCCGGCTACTTCCGCGAGGTCTTCGGGCGCGAGCTCTTTGTCACGCTGGCATAGATAGCCCGCGCTGTGCGCGGATCAAGAAGCCACTGCAGTCGAGCCGGGTGGTGACCCATATCGACCCGGGCGATCGATCCTTTCCGCATGCGGATAGCGGCCCCTCCGTTCCCAGTGACCAGGCGGCCAAGGAACTGGAACATGTTGGGGTTGTGCCCGACAACCAGAACCCCGTCGCGGTCGGCGTACTTGGCTAGCATTTTCTGGAAATCGGCGAAACTCGCGTTCAATCCCAGAGCGGGGCTTATCTCCACCTGCGAGTCATAACCCAGCTCCGTTCCCACCAACTGGGCCGTCTGGCGGGCCCGTTTCAACGGGCTCGACACGATAACGTCAATCTGCGCCTTCAACGCCCCCATCACCCGCGCGATCAACATGCACTGCTCCTTGCCTTCCTTCACGAGGCCCCGCTTCAGGTCGAGAACGGGGTTCTCGCGAATCGTGCCGGCATTCGCATGGCGCATCAGATAGAGAATCATGGGGATCGATTCGGTGGGGAAGCATGAAGCCTTGCCGAACTCCTTGCACCCTCATTTTAACAGATTTGTAACATTCGGTTTTGCGCCGGAAGGCTGCAACTTCTGCTCCGCAATTGGCCACTGGCCTCTGCGTTGATCGCCGAAAGACGGATTTGTCTTCCGAAGTCTCTACTGGACCTTCACCGTCGTGCTCGCCTCCGTGTCGCTCGACGAATTCCCGACCATCACCCGAACCGCCTCCGCTTCCACGCGGAATCCGGGCAGCTTCTCGTCCCACCACGCCAGCGACGATGCCTTCAGCGGTATCTCGACGGTCTTCGTCTCATTCGGCTCGATCGTCACGCGCTTGAATCCCTCCAGCTCCTCGTGCGCCCGCTCCACCTTCGAGCCCAAATGCTTCACATACATTTGCACCACCGCGTCGCCAGCGCGGCTGCCGCTATTGGTCATGCTGTGGGGGCCGCGGTCGGGCCTGGGACGCGATCCACGATGGGGCCGTAGCGAACATGCGAGCAGGCAAAGCAGGATTGCGATTTGCTCCTTCTTCATGGGTTGAGTCCGGATGGCTCGATTCTTAAATTTGATCGTCGAGAGATTCGAACTTGAAAACCAGCGCAATTCTATGCCCCCCAACTCTGCGTCTTGCTGCGCCACATCTCGCTCACCAGCTGTCCGCCGTTGCCCCGCTCACAGGGAAAGAAACAACAAAAATCCGCACCACCCCTCGGCTCCAGACCCTTACTAAAGTGTGGGTTAACCCGGCTCGAATCTGCGCTTTCAGGGCTAAGATGTTTCATGAGGTCGGGTCGTATGATCGAAACCATGAGTGCAGCGGCAGTCCGCCCCGAGTGGGTCGGAAGCTTCGCCGATGACCGGTTCCCCCTCCTTCGATGGCTTGGCGGCTCCCAGAACGCCGGCGTCTTTCTCACCGAGCTGGGCGATTCGGCGCAAAAGGCCGTCATCAAACTGATTCCCGCGGATTCTCGAGACGCGGCCGCTCGCGCCGCCGCATGGGAAACCGCAACGGCTCTGTCCCATCCGAATCTGATGAAGGTCTATACGCACGGCCACTGCCAGATCGACGATGTCCCATGCCTCTACGTGGTCACCGAGTTTGCCGACGAAGTTCTCGCGGACGTTCTTTCCGAGCGGCCTTTAACAACCCAGGAAACTCGCGACATGCTCACTCCGGCCCTGGCCGCGCTCTCTTATCTGCACGCCAAAGGGCTCGTCCACGGCCGTCTCAATCCCTCGAACATCATGGCCGCCGGCGACAGCCTCAAGCTCACCACCTACAGCGTCTGCCCCGTGGGCGCAGCCGTCATATCCGGTCCGCCGCGAACCGTCTGCGATGCGCCGGAAACAGAGTTTGGAACCATCGAGCCGGCTGCGGATCTCTGGTCCCTCGGAGCCACCCTGGTCGAGGTTCTTACCAAATATCCGCCGCTTTGGAATCGCGAAAGAGCCGCTGAGCCAACCGTGCCCGAGTCGATGCCGGAGCCATTCGCCTCCATTGCACGAAAGTGTCTGCGCTCGGATCCCGAGCGTCGCACCACGATTGAGGCAATCAATGCGCGTCTTGAACCAGCCAGGTTCTCTTCGCGTCCTAAGGAGGAGCCGGCAACGGCTTCGCTCCGCAGGAATCGCGCTGCAATCCTCCTCGTCGCCGCCGCTCTGGTCCTGGCTGGAATCGGAACCTGGAACGTGCTGTCGCATCGGCAGAAGCCCCCGCAGATTGCCCCCCAAATTCATCCATCGACCGCACCTGAATCTCAGAATCTCCCGGTTGCAACTCCAGCCTCAGCGCCCGCCGCAACTCAAGCTCAGGCCACCAGCCCCGACGCGAACCCCGCTGCGAATCCCGACGCGAACCCTGTCGCGAATCCTGACGCGAATCCTGATGCGAGTTCAGCTCGGGCTCCAACTTCGCCGGCCCCTCCATCTGCCGCTCCAGCGCCCGTCACGCCCACGGCGGCGGTTCCCGCTGCTACTCCACCGCCCCAGCCCGAAGCGCAAGCTGACCAGGCTCCCGCGCCCACCAGCGCAACGGTCAACCACGGAGTCATAAATCAGATTTTGCCCGACATTATTCCCAGCGCAATGCGAACAATCTCAGGAACACTTAAGGTATCGGTGCGGCTTTCAGTCGACGCCAACGGCAACGTCACCGACGCCACGCTCGCGTCGCCCGGGCCGAGCAAATATTTCGCCGGCAAATCGCTCGAAGCTGCTCAACACTGGAAGTTCAAGCCTGCGCAGGTTGATGGCCAAGCCGGCCCAAGCACTTGGACGCTGGAATTTCAATTCAAGCAGACTGGAATCAACGTCGTTCCAAAGCAATTCGCGCCGTAACCTTCACCACCCCGAGCGAAGTCCCATTCAGTCCGCCGCGTCGGCTGCGGTTTCCGCGCTCTTCGCCTGGCGTTTTGCCCCCGGCGCTGGAATCGCGTCCAAATCCGTCTTCCCCTCCGCGAGCTGCATCAGGAATTCCTGAGACGAAAACGGCGCCGTATCCTTCATCAGTTTGCTCGCGCGTATGTAAGCCCCGTCGGGCTGCTGCAGCCGCGCCTTCACCGTGTCCGCCAGGTATGCCGGCAGAATTTCGCTGTGAATCCGCGCCAGGGCCGCGGGATCGCGGACCGGAAACGCGACTTCGCAGCGCTCGAAGAGATTGCGCGGCATCCAATCGGCTGAGCCGATGTAGATTTCGTCACTGCCGCCATTGGCGAAGTGAAAGATGCGCGAGTGCTCCAGGAATCGCCCCACAATCGACCGCACGCGAATCCGTTCCGACAGTCCTTTCACGCCCGGCCGCAGAATGCATAGCCCGCGAATGATCAGGTCGATTTCCACGCCGGCCTGCGACGCCTGATAAAGCGCCTGAATAATCGACGGCTCCAGCAGCGCGTTCATCTTGGCCACGATGTGCGCGGGCCTGCCCGCCTGCGCGTGCTCCTGCTCGCGGCGGATCAGCCGCAGAAAACTCTCCGCCATGGTCAGCGGCGCCACCAGCAGCGGGCTGTAGTCGTCCACCTCGGCGTGTGCGGTCAGGTAGTTGAACACCATGTGTACGCGCTCGCCAATCTGCGGATCGCTGGTCAGCAGGCTCAGGTCGGTGTAGAAGCGCGCAGTGTCCGGGTTGTAGTTGCCGGTGCCCAGGTGACAATAGCGCCGCGTCACGCCGTCCTCGTCGTGGCGCACCAGCATCGCCAGCTTGCAGTGCGTCTTCAGCCCCACCACTCCGTGAAACACCTGCACCCCCGCGTCTTCCATGCTGCGCGCCCAGCGGATGTTCGACGCCTCATCGAAGCGGGCCATCAGCTCCACCACTACCGTGGCTTCCTTGCTTGCGCCGGCCTCGGTCAGTGCCTGAAACATCGGCGAGTCGTGGCTGGTCCGGTAGAGCGTTTGCTTCATCGTCATCACCGCCGGGTCCTGCGCGCCCTGCTGGATGAAGTCGACCACCGGATCGTAAGCATCGTAGGGGTGGTGCAGCAGGATGTCGCGATGGCGCAGCTCGTCGAAGATCCCCGTTGACTTGCGGCTCAGCAGCAGCGGCTTCGGCGTGAACGGCTGAAACTTCAGGTCCGGCCGCTGCACGTCGCCGTAGAAGAACATCAGCCGCGACAAATTCACCGGCCCCTCGCAGCGGAAAACCTGGTCCTCTTCGAGCTCGAAGTTGACCCTCAGCCGCTCCACGATCTCGGGATCGGCGTCGCTCTCGATCTCCAGCCGCACCGCGTCGCCTTTGCGGCGGTTGTGCAGTTCCACGCGGATCGTTTCCAGCAGCGACCGCGCTTCTTCTTCCTCGAAATAAAGGTTTGAGTTGCGCGTGACGCGGAACGACGCCGAGCCGAGCACTTCGTACCCGCGGTACATGCCGCCCAGATGCTGCTCAATCAGGTCCTGCAGCAGCACGTAATCGTGGTGCCCATGGTCGCTGGGCAGCCGCACAAACCGCGGTAGCGCGCGCGGCACCGTCACCACCCCCAGCACCTGCGGTCCGGAGCTGCGCCGCTTGGCTCGCAGCAGCAATGCCAGGCAGAGCGCCTTGTTCAGCACCCGCGGAAACGGATGCGCCGGATCGATCGAGATCGGCGTCAGCAGCGGATCGACCTCGCGCTGAAAGTAGCCGCGCGCAAACTCGCGGGCATGCTCGCCGAGCTCGTCCCAATCAAGCAGCCTCACCCCCTGCTTGCGTAGCTCCGGCAGCAGTTGCTTGTTCCAGCAGTGGTATTGCGCGGCCACAAAGCTGTGTATCTCGGCAGTCAGAACCGTCAGCGACTCGTCGGGCCGCAGGCCATCGTACCCCGGCTCGCGATAGCCGTCTTCAATGCGCTGCATCAGCCCGGCCTGGCGCACCTCGACATATTCATCCAGATTCGACCCCGTAATGGCCAGGAATTTCACGCGCTCCACGAGCGGATTGGCCGGGTCTTCGGCTTCCTCGAGGACACGCCGGTTGAATTGCATCCAGGAGTAGTCCCGCCCGTTGAAGAGCTTGATTTTCTTTGTACTTCTGGCCATTTTCCGGTCCAATTCGCTGTGTTGGCAGTCTACAGCTTTCCGCCGCGCTGCGACAGCCCACCCAAGCCTCGCCGCCTACAGGTTTCAGCGCCTACAACGTTACCGCAATAGTTCCGACCTCGATTACCTCGGGGACGGGGATCCCCACGGGTCACACAAACCCCACAATGCCATGCTTACAGCAAGCCTCTCCTCAGGGAGGTTAAATCCAGAACAAAAGCGCCGAAACGAAACCGGCCGGCAGGGCAGCGAGAAAAGCCGCCTTTCGGGTCACACCATCGCGCTCCCGCGTTCGATACACTAGATTTAAGAACCGCGTTGCGCCTGCAGCGCATCAATTTCTTTTGAAGTCCATTTTCGGGCGCCCGCATTCGCCGTTCTTACGCAAGGTCCAAATTGCCAAAGAAATCCATCAAAACATCAATCCGTCTTTGTGCCACGGCTCTCGCTTTGTACGTTTGCCTTCTGGGCCGCGTTGCGGCCGCGCAATCCTCCGTAATTCCGCCTCCGGCCGCGCCCTCGCCGCCGTCGGCTGCGGATTTTCAAGGCGGCGTAACCAAGGGCCAGGCCTCTGCGCAGACCATCGATCTCTCGCTCGATGACGCCATCCAGCGCGGCTTGCAATCGAATTTGGGAATCATTCTCAGCGGCACGCAAACCTCCGGCGCCCGCGCCGCGCGCCTCAGCCAGTTGCAATCGCTTCTTCCTTCCGTCGACTTCACCGCCAAGGAAGCTGTCCAGCAAACCGATCTGCCCGCCGAAGGCCTTCGCATCCCCGGTTTCCCCAAAATCATCGGCCCGTTCGGCTATACCGACGTCCGCGCCTCGCTCACCTGGTCGCTGATTGACGTTCAATCGCTGCGCAACTATCTCGCTTCCCGGCACAACTTTGCCGCCGCGCAGTTGTCGGCTCAGGATGCGCGCGATATGGTGGTGCTCACCGTCGGCAACGCCTATCTGCTTGTGCTCGCCGACCAGACCAACGTCAGCAGCGTTCAAGCGCAGGTGGCAACCGCGAAAGTCTCTCTCGATCAGGCCGTCGACAATCATCAGGCCGGCACGGCGCCGCTCCTCGACGAGTTGCGTGGCCGAGTCGATTACCAATCTCTCGAGCAGCAGTTGATCGCGGCCCAGGACTCGCTCGAAAAAGACAAGCTGGCTCTCGCGCGCGCCATCGGCCTGCCTCTGGCGCAGAGTTTCAATCTCACCGACACCGCGCCCTTCGCGCCCTTCGACCAGCTCGACGCGAACGCGCTCATCCAGCAGGCCACGAAGAATCGCAAGGATCTGGCCGCTCTCGTCGAGCAAACCGCCGCCGCCGCCGATCAGCGCAAAGCAGCGACAGCCGCGCGTTTCCCCACCGTCGAAACCGACGCCGACTACGGCGACATCGGCACCACGCTGGCCCACTCGCATGGCACCGTCGATGCATCCGCCGCGCTCAGCGTGCCCGTATTTGACGAATTTGCCCTGCGCGGCCAGGCCGAGCAGGCGCAGGCGCAACTCGACACCGCGAAGGCGCAGTTGAGCGACAAAGATGCGCAGATCGAGGCCGACGTCCGCGACGCCCTGCTCGACATCGCAGCGGCGCAGCAACAAGTTGAAGTCGCGCGCTCCAGCGTGGATCTCGCCGGCGAAGCTCTCAAAGAGGCGCAGGAGCGCTATGCTAACGGCGTCAGCGACAACCTCGCCGTCAGCCAGGCGCAGCAATCGGTCGCCCAGGCCGACAGCCAGTTGGTCGCCAGCCTCTACCGCGATAACGTAGCCAAGCTCAGCCTGGCCCGCGCACTCGGAGACGGGCTGGACTACAAGAAATACTTAGGAGGGAAGTGAACGTGCCCGATCCAACCCCAACACCAACACCGGAACCCAACGAATCGGCAGAGACTGAGATTGAGGCGCCGCGGTCCCGCCGCAGGGGCCTGATCATTGTCGCCATCCTGGTTGTGGTGCTCGTCGCCCTGGGCATCTGGTGGCGCTCCACCTTCAGCGAGGATACCGACGACGCGCAGGTCAACGGCCACCTCATCCAGGTCAGCGCCCGAGTCGCCGGCCAGGTCTTGAAAGTCGATGTGGAAGAGAACCAGATCGTGAAGGCGGGCGACCCCATCGTCGAGCTCGACCCGCGCGACTACCAGGTTGCCGTCGAAAACGCCGAGGCTGCGCTGGCCAGCGCCAAGGCCAATGCCGCGGCGGCCCGCGTCAATGTGCCCATCACCACGGTGAATACCGGAAGCAATCTGAGTTCGGCTGGCCACGATGTCAGCGGCACGCAGGCAGCGGTGGCGCAGGCGGAAAAGCAACTCGAAGCGGCGCACGCCCTGGTGGCCCAGGCAGCGGCCAACAACACCAAGGCGCAGGCGGATCTGGAGCGCTATAGACCGCTCGTCGCTAAGGACGTCATCAGCAAGCAGCAGTTTGACGCCGCTGTTGCCGCCGCCGACGCCGCCAAAGCATCGCTGGCCGACGCGCTCGCCAACGAGCAGGCCGCTGCCGATGGAGTCCGCCTGGCCCACGAGAAAGAATTGCAGGCGCAGGCGATGTTGAAGTCCGCAGAAACCGGACCGCAGCAGGTGGAAGCGCAGAGCGCGCGCGCCAAGCAGGCCGACGCCCAGGTCCAACAGGCTCAGGCGCAGCTCGATCAAGCCAAACTCAATCTCAGCTATACCAAAATCGTCGCTCCGGCTGACGGCATCATCACCCGCAAGAGCGTCGAGATCGATCAGAACCTCGCCGCCGGCCAGAATCTGCTCACCCTGGTCTCGCTGCAGGACCTCTGGATCACGGCCAACTTCAAGGAGACCCAGCTCAAGCACATGCAGGCTGGCCAATCCGTCAAAATTCACGTCGACTCAACCGGCAAAGACTATAGCGGCCGCGTCACCCAGATCGGCGGAGCCACCGGTTCTGTCCTCTCGCTCTTTCCGCCCGAGAATGCCACCGGCAACTACGTCAAAGTCGTCCAGCGCATTCCGGTGCGCATCGACTTCACTGATCTGGCCAATGAAGACCAGCACCACGAGCTCCGGCCCGGCCTCTCCGTCGAGCCGACCGTCCGCGTGAAATAGTCCGGCTCAGAACCTCCGTACCGCCGGTCTCCAGACCGGCTGTCGTGTGGGCCTCCAGGCCCGCACTATCTCGCCACGCCGTGCTTTCCCCGTCGAGCCCACCGTCCGCGTGAAGTAAGGTTGCTTCCACGTTCGGTCGAGAACGCGGCATTAAGCCGCGGCAGCGCCTCGTGTTCAGCGCTGGTCAGGATCGTGCGAATTCAAGCAGGGATCTGATTTCGCCTTTGTCGGCTGATTGCAGAGCTTCGATATAGCGCTTGCGGAAGTCGCCCGCCTTCGCAATATCGGCCCCTCCCCACGTGAAAATCGGCTCTTCCTGCCTCTTTGCAAGAACGTCTGCCATCAGCCGGGCGTGACGCCCGTTCCCGTTCGGGAAAGGATGAATCAAAACGAGCCGATGATGGAATCGAATCGCAATCTCATCGGTTGCGTAAGTTTGTCGCTCGACCCAGAAATGCGCATCCCCCAGCAACGCACCGAGTCCATCGCGGATCAGCCATGGCGGAACGCCGATGTTCTTCTCCGAGCTTCTGTACTTGCCGGCCCATTTCCACGTCTGATCGAACATTCGCTGATGGAGACCGCGGACGTAGGGTTCAGTCAGGGGATCCTGCCTCTTCAGCGTGCGCGAATCGAGCGCCCAGTCGTATGCAACCAGAATGTTCGCGCGCTCCCACTCATTCAGTTCCGCCCTTGTTGCAAGGTTGGGGATGAGCTCGGCTTGTTCGTCAGGCGATAGCGGTGTGTTGCCATCCTCCGTGGGCAAGAGAGTCATTCGCGGCCATGCCTTCTCGTCAGGCGATTGGCTTCCGCTTCGATAGCCTGGTCGATGTTCCCGCTCGCTTGACCCTCGAGCGCCATGGAGTGCTCGACTCCGAGGACGTTCGTCGCTGCTTTGGCGCGCGCGCGCGCGCCAGTAAGCGTCCCCAAGCTGCCGCTTCTCGGAACCAGAGCATAGACCAGATCGCAGTCGAGCGCGTGTGCAAGGTCGCGTAGGCTTTTCAGCGTGATGCGATCTTCCGATTCGGCTTTCTCCTGCTGGATCACGAGTTGCCTGCTGGTCCCCAATCTCCCGGCGAGATCGCCAGAAGAAAGCCCAACGGCCTCCCGGATGGCGCGAATCCAGCCCTTGGGCGGACGAGGATTGGACGCAGCAGCCTGGAAGGGTGCCAAGGTGCGCTCAAGCTGCTTGACCCGTAATTCTCTGAAATCATTGCGCATGGAAATAGTCCCGCGTTAGGCGGCAATCCAAATATAGTCATTTAGCTATATAGTGTCAATCTATAAATTGATCGAAATATCTATGATGACAATGTATAAATTGTCAAACTCCGTCGTCTTGACGCGTTGTTGCCCGCGTCACCGCGCGCTCTCCGGCGGTCCCAGATAACTCGACTTCAGCGGACCGTGGCTCACCACAAGAACAGCACGAGACTGGGTGGGACAGCACAGTCCCAAACCGCCGGCCTTGTATCAGGGCACGACCGGCGCACCCACCCAACGGGTGAGTCGCGTGTCGCAACCGCTCCAAAATAAACGAGGCCTTCAGCCCCTGAGGGAACGCTTCTCCAAACCTACCCACAAACCCACACCCCATTCACTGGTCCAACGGGAACGCACAGACACTGCAACGCGGCCGCGCTCGCCACATCGTCAGAGCGAATCCAACCGGCTGAACGCACTCGATTCCATCGATTATTGGAGCTGCTTCAACTGCTCACAGGACCACTCGTTGCCCCGGCTGCAACCCTCTTGAAACAACGACTTCGCCTTCGCGGTGTCCTGGCCAACGCCTAGGCCCTTCGCGTAAAGATCTCCCAGGCTAGCGCAACCGGACGCTTCTCTGCCGTCGCAAGCCTTCTCGTACAGGGAACGCGCCTGCATGTAGTCCTGGGCGACGCCTCGACCATCGGCGTAGAGAAAGCCCAGACTTGTGCACGCGTCTGCATTCCCGCCATCGCAGGCCTGCTTAAACAGGGAGGCCGCTTGGGCGTAATCCTGGGTAACGCCGTCGCCATTCTCGTAAAGCATGCCGAGATTGTTGCACCCGTCTGCGCTCCCACCATCGCAAGCCCGCTTAGCCAGCGGCTTGGCCTCGTAATATCGATTCTGAAGGATTAGGCGGTTCGCCTTCCCGGCTAGATCCTGCGTGGCTGCCGATGTTGTGCTCGAAGAGCCGCCCGAACCTCCGTTCGGCCCCGGGCCTTGCGCCGGCACCGAGGAATTTGCAAGTGCCGGACTCGCGCCGGACTGAGGGGATTGCTGCACGGCTGGGCTTCCGCCCTGCCCAGCGCCTGCACCGCTGCTCCCTCCAGCCGCCGCGGGCTGTGCGGCCTGGGGCGGCGAGCCCACTGGGCCCCAACCCATTCTTGAGCGAACCACAAAAATCGCTGCCAGCACGAGAGCGAGCGCAACTGCTCCCCCTAATACCCAGACGCGAACTCTTCGAGGCTTCGGCGTGTCAACGGTCGCGCACCCGGAGCCCGAATCCGGAGAGTTGCCTTTGCAATGCCCGTCCGCGGGACTAGGCGACCCACTCGCCACAAACGAATCGCCGCCTGAGCCTGCGGCCTCGGTCGTCTTCCCCTCAGGCTCGTCCTCTTTTTGAGCAGGAATCGGAATCGCCGGACGCGCCTCTGCCCGCTCGTCCCGCGTCTCCGTCTGCGCCAGCAACACCTTGACCTTTTTCGCAAGGTTGTTGAGATGCCCCTCCAGGGGCGGCGTCAACGCGTCCAGCCAGTGCACGTTGCCGAAGAAATACTCCAGTGACTCATGGAGAACCGCGTCCTCCACGCGAAACGGTAGAACGACGACGCCGTGATTGAACGCCCGTTCGACCTCTCTGCGAATCTGCGGCGAATCATTCGCGTTGGCCGTGAACACCAGCACCATGATCCGGACCTGCTTGATGGCTTCAATGATGCACTTGCCGAACTCCATTCCGGGCATCACATCGCGCGGAGCGATCCAGCAGCGGATCCCCTCCGACTCCAGCGTCGCGCACACCGCGTCCGCGATCGTCTTGTCCTTCGCGGAATGGCTGATGAAGACGTCGTGCGCCATGGGCTTCTTGATTCTATCCAGATGGGGAAGCGGCTACGCTCCACTATACCCCCGAACCAACCCTCCCCACCTGCCACCACCTGCCCACATCACTCCCTCGTTCCCTCGGTCCCTTGGTCCCTGCTTTTCTAATCCCTGGTCCCTGATCCCTGGTCCCTGCCTTTCTCACACCGCCTCCTCCAAATCATCCCCATCAATATCCTCATTAATATCGACAAGCCCATCCGACTTTGCGAACGGCCCCGCCAAAATCCTGTTTGGCGCTACTCGCCTCCACCGATGCCCATCCCACATCTGCCCAACCTTCACCACCGAGCCAACGAGCAAATCGGCAAGCCCCGGCGCATCTTCCTCTCTCACCTCTTCTCTCCGCGCCTTCTCCTCCTCCGCCAGCTTCATCAGGATCTTCACGCTTTCGAGCTTTCCCTTGAGCGCATTGTCCATCAACGTTTGCGCCAGCGCCTCGCTGCTCTCTGCCATCCTCCTCTCCGTCGCCGTCCGCAACCGGTCCACCCCATACCCCTTCAACTTCCTCTTCCGCGGCTCTGTTCCCCCATCCTCTCGCCGCGCCTTTCCCTTGCTGCCTCGCTGACTCGCCTTGTTTACTCGTTCCCTTGTTCCCTTGGTCCCTCGGTCCCTTGTTCCTTCGCTGACCCGCTGTCCCGCCCGCCCAACCTTCCCGCCCATCCGCCCAATATCTGCCATCGCCCCACCTCTCACGCCGCCTGCCCTTCGGCAGCCTCGCTACCACTTGCTGACCCGCTGACTCGCTGTCTTACCAACTCCGCTAACACCGCTAACCCCGCTAGCTCCGCTGCCTAAGACATCCCTCCACATCCGTTCCTCCGCCAGTTCCTCCAGCGTCTTCCCATTCAGCGGAACCACCCCGTACACCACCTTGCACCCCATCGCCTCCGCAATCCGCCCCAGCGACCCCAGCGTGATCGACCCCGTCCCCTCCCGCCCTTCCAGTTGGAAAAGTGTCGACTCCACGATTCCCATCTTTCCCGCGATCTCTTTCATCGGTACACGCAGCACCTTCCGCAGCGTTCGCAGCAGCTCGTTTGTCGGGTTTTCTTCCCTCGCCGCCAACCGGTAATGCCGCATCTCCTTGTCCAGCTTCCTCAGCAAAACCTTCCGCTCCATCGCCCTCATCTCCCACTCCCTCTCGACCCCCGCACCACTCTCCGCCCAAAGCGCACAGTTCACCGTCCACGGCTCGCGGTCCACGACTCACGACTCACGATCCACGGTTCACGATCACTGTTTTTCGGGTATCTACATCCACCGTACCGCAAATGCGCATAATGATCGGCAAACTTCAGTTCACAATGTGGGCCAAATGCAATTTATTTTGCTGCGATCTTCGCTTCAAGGTGTAGCTTCGATCGAACTTCCTACGCCTCGATGCGCTGAATTCCCGAAATCCCTTCGCTTATAAGGGTAGTTTTCGCGCCAAAAATCTTTTCTCCGCCCAAATCTCCGCTTAAACCCGCAGTCTTTTCACCCCATTCCTCCGCCTCCATGCCGACTCTTGGGATTTAAACTGATCTCCGGCACAGCCATGCCCCAAAACCCATGAAAGACGCAATCCACGTTTCGAAAGAGAACTACCTCAAGGCCATTCTCGAGGCCGAGGCCGAAGGCCGCCAGGTAATCCCGGCCATGCTCGCGCATTGGCTTGAAGTTTCCGCGCCGGCCGTCACCATGGCGCTCAAGCGGCTCAAGCGCGACGGCTGCGTGAAAGTGGGCGACGACGGCATTGTGCGTCTCACCGCTGCAGGGCGCGAAATGGCCTACCGCACGGCGCTGCGCCACCATCTCATCGAGCGCATGTTGAGTGAAGTCTTCGGAATGGAGTGGCATGAAATCCACGAGGAGGCGGAGCGGCTGGAGCACGCGGTTTCGCCGGCCTTCGAGGCCAAACTCAAGGAGAAGCTTGGCGAGGGCGGCGCATGCCCGCACGGCAACGCAGTCCTGCCGGTCAATCCCACCGAACGCAAGCGCCGCGGCGAGATGCGACTTTCCCAGGCCGTCGCCGGTAAGCGCTACACCGTCATTAGCCTCCACGAGCGCGATCCCAAGCTGCTCGAGTTCCTCCACGCCGCCGGCATTGGGCCCGGCAAGAGCCTGCGCGTCATGAGCCAGAATTACGACCAAACCGTTTTAATTGATCTACCTACGGGGAATGCAATCCTCGGCCGTCCGGCAGCTGAGGCCGTTTGGTTACGTCCGGAACGATCTTCGTAATTTAATCTAAAAGAAATTATTAACCACGCTTAATAAACTGTGGTATACTGAGGTTGAGGGACGTTCGCGGTCTCTCATTCCCAAATAGATCTATGTCCACAGAAGTCGTCTCCCGAACCGTGCTCACCGAGCCCTCCTTGCCGGAGGTTCATTCGAGCGTCAGCGTCTCCCGCTCGCCGTACTACTGGCGGCGGCTGCTGGGATTTCTGGGTCCGGGATTTCTGATCTCCGTGGGCTACATGGACCCCGGCAACTGGGCCACGGACATCGCCGGCGGATCACGCTTCGGTTACACGCTGCTGTTCGTCATCATGCTGTCGAACCTGATCGCGATCCTGCTTCAGAGCCTCTCGCTCAAGCTTGGCGTGGCCACGGAACGCGACCTGGCGCAGCTTTGCCGCGAGAGCTATGGCCGCACGGCAAGCTTCACGTTGTGGATCATGGCCGAAGTGGCCATTGCGGCGTGCGACCTCGCCGAAGTGGTCGGTTCGGCCATCGCGCTAAACCTGCTCTTCCACATTCCGCTCTTTTATGGCGTGCTCATCACCGGGCTCGATGTCCTGGTGATCCTGATGTTGCAGCGTTGGGGATTCCGCTACATCGAGGCTCTAGTGATCGCGCTTATTGCCACCATCATCGTGCTCTTCGGCGCGCAAATGTTCCTCTCCCGCCCCGATTATTGGCCGATCCTGCGCAATCTGGTTGTGCCCTCGCCATCCATCGTCACCAACCCCGCCATGCTCTATATCGCCATCGGCATTCTGGGCGCAACAGTCATGCCGCACAATCTCTACCTGCACTCGTCGATCGTGCAGAGCCGCAACTACAAGCGCACGCCCGAAGGCAAGCGCGAAGCGATACACATGGCCAATGTCGACTCGGGCCTGGCGCTCATGATCGCCCTCTTCGTCAATGCGGCCATCTTGATCGTCGCGGCGGCCGTTTTTTTCCGCAGCGGTCACTTCGAGGTTGCCGCCATTCAGGACGCCTACAAGCTGCTCAGCCCGCTGCTCGGCGTGACAGGAGCGAGCACAATCTTTGCCATCGCTCTTCTTGCCAGCGGCCAAAACTCCTCAATTACCGGAACTCTGGCTGGCCAGGTGGTGATGGAGGGCTTCATTCACATCCGCCTTTCGCCCTGGCTGCGCCGCCTGATTACGCGTTCCCTGGCCATCATTCCCACCATCATCGTCGTCGCCCTCATGGGTGAGCAGGGAACCGAAAAGCTTCTCATCCTGAGCCAGGTGATTCTCTCTTTCCAGTTGAGTTTCGCCGTGGTTCCCCTGGTCATGTTCACCGGCAACCGCAGCAAGATGGGCGAGTTTACGAATGGCCGTTGGCTGCAGGGACTGGCGTGGTTCACTGCGGCAGTGATTGCGGCGCTGAATGTGTGGCTTCTGGTCGAGACGGCGATGGGCCGCTGATTTTCCGAAGACTTCCCCGATCTTCCCAAGATTTCCCCGGAGGTACCCGTGACGCTCAGTTCGGCAAGACGGCATTTGCTGCTCCTTTTTCTTGCGTTAACCGCAATTAATTGCGGCAGCCTGATTGCGCAGAGCGGCACATCCAGCGCCATCACTGGCACCGTGCTCGACGCCTCCGGCGCCGCGCTCCCCAACGCCGCGGTCATCGCCACCGAGGTCGACACCAAGGCCACGCGCATCGTGCAATCCGACTCCAATGGCTCTTTTCTCTTCTCGCAGGTCAATCCCGGGACGTATACCGTCACAGTGCGAGCCACCGGCTTTGCGGAGCAGACCTCACAGCCCATCGCCGTCGAAGTCAGCCGCACCGCTGCGCTGAACTTCAATCTCGCCGTATCTTCCGCTTCGCAGACGGTCGAAGTCACGGCCCGGCAGACGCTGCTCACCCTTGAAAATCCCAACACCACCACCACCATCGAGTCAAAAACCATTGCCAACCTGCCCAATGCCGGCTCGGACCTCACCTTTATCGTCCAATTCTCCCCCGGAGCGCTGATAAACACGGCCGGCTCCTCCAACGACTCCAAGGCCCCGGGCGGCTACGGCAACGTCGAGTTCAACGGCCTTCCCGCCACCTCAAACGGCTACATCCTCGACGGCTTCGACTCGAACGATCCCTGGCTCGGACTCAACATCGGCCTCTCCACCAATCTCGTCCTCGGCCTCGATGCGGTCGACCAAGCCACGGTGAATACAAATTCCTACTCCGTCGATCAGGGCCGCTATGGCGCCTCGCAGATCAATTACTTCACCAAATCGGGGACCAACGCGTTCCACGGCGACGTCTACGAACTGTGGGACGGCTCGCTCTTCAGCGCGCAAGACTACTTCCTCCACGCCAATGACACGCCCGGCAACATCACTCCCAAGCCGCGCTCGAATGTGAACCACTTCGGCTTCAGCGCGGGCGGACCCATCCGAAAGGATAGGCTCTTCTTCTTTACTAGCTATGAGGGTGTCCGCATCGCGCTTCCCATTGTGGTGACTCAGGTTGTCGTGCCATCGCCCGCCTATCAGCAGTACGTGCTCAACCAACTCCTCATCGGTGGCGTAGACCCCATCACCGGAACCATGCTTCCCGCCGAGCCCGCCGAGGTGCCCTTTTACAAGTCGATGTTTGGCCTCTATGGCAACACAGCGGGAACCGCCGTCCAGGTCAGCTCCTGTCCGCTCGATGCCAGCGGCGCGGTGATCCGGGGCAGTCAGAACGGCGGCAACCTTTTCAACGGTTATGGCTGCGCCAACCAGCGTCAGGAGTCGCTTCAGAACAGCGACCACGAAAACCTGGAGGTGGTCAAGATCGACGAAACCATCAACGCAACCAACACCGTCTGGTACCGCTTCCAGCAGGACACCGGTCTCCAGGCCGCCTGGACCGATCCGATCAACGTCATCTTCAACTCCTACTCTCCGCAGCCCGAGCGCACGCTGGTCGTCGGCTATACCCACATCTTCCGGCCCAATCTCGTCAACCAGTTCAATCCCGGCGCGAGCTGGTACGGCAGCATCTTTGCGCCCAACAATTTTGCCCAGTCCCTGCAAACTTTTCCCATTGTCCTTGCCGCGGGCAGCAATCAAGCTCCCTTTACCACCATCGGCGGCAACAACAACATCTATCCCCAGGGCCGCAATATCACCCAATGGCAGATCAACGACAACCTCGACTGGATTCGCGGCAAGCAGGAGTACCGCTTCGGCATCAACACTCGCCGCATCGACGTGAGCGACTACGATCTCGGCGTGGGCAGCGTGCCCACGGCCGTCTATAACGATCTGGCCGAGTTCACCTACGGAGCGGCCTACACAGAGAGCCAGACCTTTCCCATTTCGTTCAAAGAGCGGATAGCCGCGGGCAATCTCGACGTCTATGGGATGGATACGTACAAGCCAACGCCCAAAGCCACTTTCATCGTCGGCGTAAGAGCGACCTGGAACACCGATCCCGTCAACCAGCAACATCTTTTCGCGCGCCCCGCCGGCTCGTTTCTCGATCTTTCGCACCCTATCGACCAGCCCCTCAATCAAGCCATTCAAAGCGGGGTGCAAGCTCTGTTTCCCTCCACGCCTGTCATCGTCTGGCAGCCGCGCGTTTCTCTTGCTTACCAGGTCACGCCGCAAACCGTGATCCACCTCGGATTCGGTGTCTTCAACGACATCATTCCCACCCAGATCGCCGATCTCGCCGCAACCAATGCTCCCTACGCGCCCACCTTCGTCGGCGGAATCGGCGGCCAGGTGGGCGGAATCGCCATTGCGCCGGGGCCTGGAGTCGCCAACAGTGCGGCCGACGCAGCCTCCGCTGCCAACCATCAGTTTCAGTCGCTCTTCAGCGCCGGTGGCGCGCCCTGCGCCGGAATCGCCCCCGGCGCGCCCACCTGCCCTCTCGCCGTCAACCTCAATACCTTCCCCACCGGTACGCTCAAAACGCCGTACTACTACCAGTACAACCTCGGCATCGAGCAGAAACTGAGCGCGCACGGCGCTGTTCGCATCGGTTATGTCGGCACGCGCGGCCTGGACGAGCCGTTTCAAGTCAGCCTTAACGGCTATCAGAATGTTTGCGCCGGCTGCTTCGCGCCCTACCCCTTCGCGCAGCCGCTCGACCAGCGCTTTGGCAGCGTCAATGAATTCCGCACCGACGCCGGCAGCAACTACTCCGGCCTGCAAGCCAGCGTTTCCGAACAGCTCCACTCCTTAACGCTGAGCGCAAACTACACGCTGAGTCATTGCCTCGACGAGGTCTCCAACGGCGGCCTGCTCCCCTTTTCTACGCAGGGCATTCTCACCCCGCTGCCCGGCGAACTAAGGCGCCAATACAGCAATTGCGACTACGATGTGCGCCACAACCTCTCCGCCTATGGCATCTACCAGATTCCGTTTGCGTCTAAACATCTTCTGTTGCGCGCTCTTTTAGGCAACTGGTCATTTTCTGAGACGGCTTTCCTGCACTCCGGCCTCCCATTCTCCGTCCTCAGCCAGCCCTACACGGCCAACGGCAACGGCGTCTTTCAGTCCGCCGGCCCGCGGTATGCCCGCCGCGTTGCCGGGCAGCCGCTCTATCAAGAAACCCCTGTCTCCGGCGTTACCGTTGCAGGAACGCGGCAATGGCTCAATCCCAACGCCTTCGTCTCGGTGGTCGATCCCACTACCGGCGACTGCACTGGCGTCCCCTCCGGTACCCCTGACACGCCCGCCTTATGCCAGTTCGGCAACTCTGGCCGCAATACCGTGCGCGGCCCGCACTTCACTGATTCCGACATTTACCTTTCGCGCAGATTTCCCATCTGGGAACAGATATCGATGCGCTTCGACGTGCAGATGTTCAATGCCTTCAACCATCCAAACTTCGCATTGCCCGGCAATGTGCAAGCCGGTGTCCCCGGTACATACATCCCCCCAAAATTCGGAACCCTGGAAGGGGCCATCTCGCCCCCGACCGGCCTCTTGGGTGTCGGCCTGGGCGGAGACAGCTCGCCGCGCATGATCGCGTTTGAAGGAAGGATCGAATTTTGACGATAGTAGCCACAGAGAGCTTTCAAACAGACGACCTGGGGACTGGGCGAAAATGCCCTTCTGTAGGCTAATCCCGCTTTGGTTGCCTTGTGAGCTATCACACGGAGTGGTTATTGCAGGCCCCCTTTGGGCGTGGTCCAATCACAGTACTTCTTTCAGCTTGGTCTCTCAAATCAAAGGACTGGGACCCGCTTTATGGGCAATGTAGTCCAAATCGAGGCAAGTGAAACGGCCAGGGCAGCCGGCCCGCAAACCCAGGCTGTTGTGCCGGATCGGGTCTATAAGGTCGTGGCTCCCACTGGGGGCGCGAGCCATGAGGATCTCTACGGCTTCCGCGCGGCCATCAATGCGCCTGCGCCCGTGGAAAACCCTGAAGCGGAAGCGAAAGAGGCCAAATCCAAGCGGGCACTCGCCCTGTTGCCTATCCTTCTGATTCTTGTGGCTGTGGCGCTGGCAGCTCTACTTATACCTGGAGTAACTAAGTCAAAAGCTCCACCTCTTTACGTCGATTTGGGAACCCGCAGGTTCGATTCCGCCGGCCTCGGAGCCCGCCTCATCGCCCGCTGGGAAGGAGCCATGGCCTACCAGCTTTACATCGATCCGGTCGATCCGCAGCAGGCCGCCGGCTTTCAAGCCGTAACTGTGAACGCGCCTCACCCGGTTTCCCTCGTCATCCGGCTGCTTGATTCTACCGGTGCCGTTGCATGCCAAAAGGAAGTCGTGCTTCCCACCCCCGCGCCGCTTACAGGCTCTACCGACCCTTCGCAGGCACTTCTGCCGATGCAGACAACCAGCGGAGACACTGTGCAGAATATTGCCGGCCCCGACGGACAAATCGCAGAGCTCACTGTTACAGGCGGCCTCGCCTGTTCCCTGAAGCAGTATCAGAGCCTTACAACCTGGCAGTTTTTCACCAACTTTCCCACGCTCGACGAACAGGATGCCTGGCTGAAACACCAAAAACTCAACGATGTCGCAAATGCCCGAAAATCCGGTTCCGCTGCCGGCGGGTATTCTCCGAGGATCCAGCACCTGCCCGCCGCGATCGACGACGATGATGTCATCGTTGGCGACAATCCAGTCCGGGGAACCATCGATACCCAGGGCGGCCGGGTTTTTCTAGTCGGAGTAACCGGCTTGCGGAACCGTACGGCCGAATGGCAAGTATTTCCTGCCGCCATTCATTTCCGCTGCGAGAAGACCGGGACCTGCAGCCTGACACGGGTCAATTCGCGCACCACCCTCCAGGCGCGGTTGATCAAATAGAGGGCTGCAAGCCTCTCACCTTTTGGCCCCCATCCAAGGCGCGCGCCGCAGAACTCTCTAGTACCATGAATGCGATGCACGTCTTGTCCGCAGCCGAGATGCAGGCCTGCGACCGCGCCACCACGGAGCGGTTTGGAATTCCATCGATTCAATTGATGCGGGCTGCTTCTTCGGCCATCGCGGCGTTCGTGCGCCGACAGTTTCCGCATGCGCGGCGCGCGACAGTGCTGTGCGGCAAGGGCAACAACGGCGGCGATGGCATGATGGCCGCTCGGCTGCTTGCCGATGCGGGCCTCGAAGTGACCACCCTGCTTTTGGGCGCTCCTGAACATCTGACGGGTGATGCCGCCATCGCGTGGAGCGAATTAAACAGTCCGAAGCGCGGGCGGATCCACGTGGTGATGAGTGGCAAGGCTCTGGCCGATCACGACGATGCGCTCAACACCGACCTGATTGTGGATGCGGTACTGGGAACAGGGTTCAAGCCGCCTCTAAAGGGACTGGCGCTGGAGGCGCTCGAGTGGCTGCGCGGCGGCCGCGCACCCATTCTCGCTATTGACTTGCCCTCCGGCTGGCCCGCGGATGAGACGAGCGCGACAGTAGCGGGGCCTGTCTTTCCTGCCGACGCAGTCATCACCTTCACAGCGCCCAAGCCGGCGCACGTCTTTGGGCAACTGACACGGCGGTGGGATCAACCGGTTGTTGTCGCGCCCATCGGCTCACCGAATGCGGCGATCGTTTCCGCGCTCAACCTCGATTGGGCCGGCTCGTCGCTGGCATTGGCACAGGCTCCGCGCGCGGCGGCGGCTAATAAAGGGAACTTCGGTCACGTCCTGGTTGTCGGCGGCGCATTCGGGGCGGCCGGAGGCAAGGCTGGCGCGCCGGCGATGACCGCTCTTGCGGCGATGCGCGCGGGTGCGGGACTGGTGACAGCGGCGGTTCCGGGTCCGGCGCTGCAGGTGGTGGCATCGTTCGCGCCGGAACTCATGACCTGGCCCTTAGCAGCGACGAGAAATGGCCAGATCGCGGCGAAGAATCTCGAGAAAAAGCAGATCGCCGAGCTGATCGACGGAAAATCCGTGCTCGCCATCGGGCCGGGCCTCGGGCAGAGCGCGGAAACGGCCAGATTCGTCGCGGGACTCCTTGGCGCGACGATGATTCCGGCGGTCGTCGACGCGGACGCGTTGAATATTCTGGCTGCGAAGCCGGCGCTGATCAAGAAACTGGCCAAAGGGCGCACGCTGGTGTTGACGCCGCATCCGGGAGAGATGGCGCGACTCGCCAAAATGAGTGTCGCCGCGGTTCAGGCTGGCAGGCTGGAGACCGCGCGCAACTTTGCACAGCGCATGAGCGTAACGCTGGTGCTGAAAGGCGCGCGGACAATCATCGCGCATCCCGACGGCCGCGTCGCGGTGAACACTTCCGGAAATCCGGGCATGGCCAAAGGCGGCAGCGGCGACCTGCTCACCGGGCTGATTGCGGGCCTGCTGGCGCAATTCCCTCACGATCCGGCAAGAGCTGTGGAAGCTGCGGTTTATCTGCACGGGCTGGCTGCGGATCTGGCCGTGCGTGACGGCGATGAACACACGCTGCTGCCCACTGATTTTCTTGCGCAGCTCGCGCGGGCGTTTCAAACCCATGCTCATGATTTTGATGAGGACGGTAAAAACGGGTATGTTTGGTTGCAGGGGCATTGCATGCCGCATCCTGAAAGCGCATCAAGCGGCACTGCTTGAGGTTCAGCGATGACCGAAGCCGCAGCTTTGGCTGAAGGCAGAACGTACGAGTTCACCACGCAAAGCGGCGCGGACACTGTGGCAGTGGGCCGCAAACTGGCCGGTTTGCTCAAGCCGCCTCAATTTCTTTTGCTGCGCGGCGAACTGGGTACGGGCAAGACGACGCTGGTGAAGGGCATTGCGCAGGCCCTGGACGCGGCGGAACCCGACGAGGTTACCAGTCCCACCTTTACGCTGATCCATGAATTCGACGGCTCGCGAGAGGGCAAGCCGGTCAAGCTCTACCACTTGGATGTCTATCGGCTGGAGAGCGAGCGCCAACTGGAGACCCTGGGCCTGGACGATCTGCTCACTCCCGATGCGCTGGTTGTGGTGGAGTGGGGCGAGAAGTTCAAGAGCATCAAGAAGCGCGCCACGGGAGAGATCGTCATCGCCCCGGAGGGTGGCGACGCGCGGAAGATCACGGTGACCCTGAAGGAATAGAAGGTCAGCGTGTCAACAGGTCAGCCGCGGGCGGCGTCCGTTTGGGTGTCAACTCTTCAATGCGTCCCGCCCTTCGCTTCCCCTCGCATGGCCTGATACAAATTCGTCGGGGAATTCATGAATCGCATTCCATTTTCAGAAGTGCAAGCGGCACTGGCTGGCGTCTTGCGCAAGCTCGGATTCGCTGCCGATCGCGCCGACACCTGCGCGCGTTTGTTTGCCGAGACCACGCGTGACGGAGTGTACACGCACGGCATCAACCGCTTTGCACGCTTCGTCGTCACGATTCGAAATGGCAGCGTGAATCCACTGGCCGAGCCTGGGGTGACAGCGCGATTAGGCGCGCTGGAGCGTTGGGACGGCCATCGCGGACCGGGTAATCTGGCTGCGCTGGCGGCGATGGAACGGGCAATCGTTCTCGGCCGCGAGCACGGCGTGGGATGCGTGGCGCTGGGCAATACCAATCACTGGATGCGCGGGGGAACTTACGGCTGGCAGGCCGCCGAAGCTGGGGTTATCGGCATCTGCTGGACCAACACCATGCCCAATTTGCCGCCATGGGGAGGAGCGGAGCGCGTGATCGGGAACAATCCGCTGATCATTGCCGTGCCGCGCGCAAGCGGGCCGGTCGTGCTCGACATGGCCATGTCGCAGTTTTCCTATGGCGCTCTTGAGAGCTACCGCAAGCGCGGCGAGATGCTTCCGGTGGATGGCGGCTTTGACGCGAGTGGCAACCTGACGCGCGATCCCGGAGCCATTGAGGAGTCGTGGCGGCCGCTGCCAGCCGGGTATTGGAAGGGATCGGGACTTGCCGTTGTGCTGGACATGATCGCTGCCATGATGACGCTGGGCAAAGCGACCTGCCAGATCTCCTCGGACCCGGTGCTTGAGACCGGAATCTCGCAGATGTTTCTCGCGCTTAACCCCGAGGCATTCGGGCCTGCGCCAGAGGCCGACAAGATTGCCGACGCGGTCGTCGCTTCGCTCGACAACTGCCCGCCGACGAAGCCCGGCGGCAAAGTTCGTTATCCGGGTGAACAGACGCTGCAGATTCGAGAGGAAAACGCACGGCTGGGCCTGCCGGTCGAGCCGGCAGTGTGGGCAGAGATTCTGGCGATGTAGTGGTCCGGCTGGCGGGAGCGCAGACCGCCTCAGTACCCCATGATGTTGTAGCCGCAATCGACGTAGAGCGTCTCGCCGGTGACGGCGCTGGCCAGGTCGCTGGCCAGATAGAGGGCCGTGCCGCCAACTTCGAGCTGATCGACGTTGCGGTGCAATGGAGAACGCTCGGCGTGCGATTTGAGCATGTCGCCCAATGCACCCACGCCGCGCGCCGCCAGCGTTTTAATGGGGCCGGCAGAGATGGCGTTGACGCGAATGTTTTTGGCGCCGAGCTCAAAAGCGAGATAACGGACCGCAGACTCGAGCGAGGCCTTGGCGAGGGCCATGACGTTGTAGTGGGGCACGACTTTCTCGGCGGCGTAATACGTAAGAGTAATAATACTGCCGCCTTCGGTCATCAGCGGTACCGCGCCGCGGCTGACGGCGATCAGCGAGTAGACGCTTACGTCGTGCGCGATGCGAAAGCCCTCGCGGCTGGTGTTGAGGAACTCGCCCTTCAGTTCTTCGGGGGGCGCATAGGCGATGGCGTGGACGAGGATGTCGATCTTGCCATACTTCTCCTTGAGCGCGGCGAAAAGGGACTCGATCTCCTGATCGTTGGAGACGTCGCACTGGAAACCGCCTGCGCCGGAGAGATCGTTGATCAGGTCTCCGGCTTCGGATTTCATACGTTCATTTTGGTAGCAAATGGCCAAAGTGGCGCCGGCCTCGTGGAGTTTCTGGGCGATGCCCCATGCGATGGAGCGCTTGTTGGCCAACCCGAAGACCACGGCTGTTTTGCCCGCCAGATTAATCATGCTGTGCTGGTGCCTCCGACTTCTCATTCACAAGGGAAACGGCGGAGTCGCCGCCGCAATTCAGAATACCAGAGCGATTTTCACTTCGAGATGCGAAGCGTGGTTCAGCCGACGAGCGTTGTTTACCCGCCAAGCCCGGTTTACCCACCAAGATCGATCAACTCGACGTGTCCCACTGGACGCCCCAGGAACCTCGAGCCGAGGCGCTCAAACTTCTCCACCGAGTCGGTAGCGAAGCAGCGAACTTCGGTCTCTGGAGCATTACCGGTCGCGGCCGGAGAGGCGCTGCCGTTGAGCAACTGAACGGCAGCCTGCGCTACCGACTCCGCCGAATCGATGACTTTGGCTCCCGGACGCACGACCCTTTCGAAGAGCGGCCTTAACAGTGGGTAGTGCGTGCAGCCCAGCACGAGCGTGTCGGGATTCATGCCTCGCGACTCAGCCTCGGCACGAAGCTCGTTCAGGTAAATCTCAATCACCTCGGCAGTAACGGGATGATCGGTCCAACCTTCTTCGACCAGCGGAACCAGCAGTGGACAGGCCTTTTCAAGGACGCGCAGACCGTGAGCCTGGCACGCTGCGGTATAGGCGCGGCTGTGCACTGTGGCCTCGGTCGCAACCACCAAAACGTCGCCGGTGCGCGATGCCGCGCGAGCGGCGGCGGCACCAGGCTCGATGACGCCCAGCACGGGAACAGAAACGGCATCCTGAATGGCGTCGAGCGCCAGCGCGCTGGCGGTGTTGCAGGCGATCACGAGGAACTCCGCGCCCTGCTCGTTGACTAAAAACTGCGCGCTCTGCGCGGCATATCGGGCGATTGTGCGCCGCGATTTTGAGCCGTAGGGCAGGCGCGCCGTATCTCCGAGGAAGGCGAAGCGCGCATGCGGAAATCTCTCGACGAGCGCGCGCAGAACCGTCAATCCGCCGAAGCCGGAATCGAAGACGCCGATGGTTGGGGCCATGTCTTTCAGAGTAGCCTCCAGGGCCTGCTAGTGCTAACAGGCCCTATGAGCGAGGTCCTGCCATTCTAGTAATGGCCGCGCGACGATCCTCTCATTGTTGAATTCTTCTGAGATAGGCATTCAGCTCTGCGTCCGCGGCCGGCGATGTGCACTTTCCTGGGCGCTCATACAGGCAGACCCCCTGCCAGCACTCGGACTGCGCGAATCCGGCCGGGAGGTCCGGTGAAGCGGCTGGCGCGATCAGCGCATTGATGGAGGGCGCATCTTTTGCAATTTGCCCGGCGCTTTCCTCCGGAATGATCGGCACGTTCCGATGGAGATGTGTGTATCCCCCCGACTCCGACCACATCACGCGGTAAATTCCCACGCCACATACCGCCGGTTCGCGGCTCAGACGATCGAAAGCGCCGTCGCCCCAGCGCGTTCTGTACCAGTCCGCGCATTGTGCCGCGAGCAACGCGGAAGAGAGCGCGAGAAACGCCACACCGATCGCCACAACCCATCTGGGATTGTCGAAAACTTCAAATCCGTGCTTGATCTCATGCATGAGATCGACAATGCCTATCGCCGCCAGAGTGATGGCGGGGGCGAGAATCGGATAGAGGAAGCGGATCTCCTTGTGCGGGATCACGCTGTGCGAAACCACCACGATGGCGCAGAAGATGGCGAGGAAGGGGCTTCGCCGGGCGCCGTGAAAGAGCAAGAAGACCGCAGGGCCGAGCAACACCACAAGAATCAGCAAATACCAGTACCACGGCTGAACCGGGAACAGTTTGCCTGGACCTTCGACCACGTTCGCCTCAAAGTAGCGGATGAACGACTGCCACGGATAGGACCAGGTGAACCAATCCACGGCCCCGAAGACAAGCACGGGAACAGCTGCTCCGGCCGCGACTGCCGGAATCCTCTCGCGCCAGCGCGGATAACAAAAGTAGACCATCGCGAAGAGGAGCGCTGGCAGCAATTGAAGGCGAAGGCAGGCGGCCAACGCGCAAAGCATTCCTGCAAGAAAGAGCCGCTTTCGCTCGCCCAATCGTTCGCCGTAAACGCCGAGATAAAGCCCGGGCAGCAAGACGTGGGCGGCAACCACTTCATTCAGCGCTTTTGGCGCAAAGTAAACCAGCCCGAAGAAGAAGGCGCACGCGAGGGCCGCGATGATGGCCGCGGCCGTGCCGCTGGCGCGCTTTGCCCATGCATACCCAAACCAGACTGTGACGAGCGAGATGAGCGAGAGAACAATCGTTGTTCCAAGCAGGTATCCGGCCGACGCCGAGCCTAGCCAGGCGGTCGCGCGCATCACTCCGGCAAGGAACGTGGGAAAAACCCAGGAGCGAATGCCAAGCCTCCATTCCCAGGAGATGGCGCCGTATCCAAATGCCAGCCTGTGCGCGGGCTCAAGAGTCTGAAAAATCTCGTCGGGATAAAAAATGTTGGGCGAGCCCACTGCAAGCCCGACGCGCAGCGCAAGAGCGAATCCGAGAAGGGCAGTCCAGGCAGAGATTATTCTCGCGCGCGTCACGGATGTGCACCCAAGTCCGCGGTCGCGTTCTCGTTGGTCAGATAGGTGCGGGTTAAATCCGCGTGGCCCGCGAGAGTCGCGCGCTGCTGGCCATCGACCAAAAAGCGCACCTCGATCACGCGAGGCAGATTAGCGTTAAGCGTGGAGCAAATGGAAAGCACCGTGAGCGACTCAGTCTCCAAACCCGAAGGGTGTCCGGCGGCAAAGGCTCCGGTAAGATTGACGACCGCAAGTTGGGGGCCGCTGGGCGCCGCACTTCCTTTCGAATCCGCGATGGGGACAAGAAAAACCTGCTCGATGGAGCTTGCCCCGCCGGGCACGGGATGCGTGGAGTCGGGAGCCGCGTACAGGTCGAGCAACTTGCCAAGAATGGCGCGCGTACGGGCCTCGGGATTCTGCGGCAACGGCAGCGTGAGGAGCCGTGGCTGCACGGTGTTGTCGGCGTCATTCGCAACCATCAGGGTGGCTTGCTCAGCCGGAGCCACCTGGGGCGCCTGCGTGGGAGCGGAATCCTCGCCGCGAAGCAAGCGATCGTGAGCCCGGCGCAATTGGTTCCACAGAAGTACGCCCATGATGACGGAGGCGGCGAGCAAAACAATGAAGAAGACGGTCTGGTGGCGAGGGATCACTGATCACGGTCCTCCCGTGCTTGCGATCGCCACTCGACCAGAGCCGCAGCCAGCGCATCAGCTACGCGCGCCTGGTAGTCCGGATCGTCAAGGCCGGCTGGCCCTTGCGCATCCGTCGATCGCTCCGGCGCGATCTCAATGGCCACCGCCGGACATCTCATGCTGTCGATCGCAGGCAGTGCAGTTCGTCCCAGAGTGACGGGCACTGTGGCGTGGGACAGCGCCGAGTTGACCACTCCGGCAAAAGACAGGCTGCGCATGACCCACGCTGCCTGCGCGGTCTTCCAGGCGGGAAAGCGCGCATCAAAGTGCGCGTCGAGGTGCGTGTTTTGGACCGGAGCCAGCGATGAGACGAAGAGGTGCACTCCCGAACCACTTTCCGCTGCGTGCAGGCTAATGCAGGCCTGCGCGTTCGCATGGTTGGCAATCTGGGCACGGAAATCGGGCTCCAGCGTCGTGTCGGATTCGCGTGTAGTCACCACCCCGAAGCCGCGGGCCATGAGGAGTGACCGCAGTCTGACGCTGAAGGCCAACGTATACGCCTTCTCAGCTTCGCCGCCCAGGCGCGCGCCAGCGTCGTTGCCGCCATGAGCGGCGTCGAGCACGACCACAAAGCGCGGAGCGGGTGATGGAGCTTGCGCGAAGATCGGGCCCGATGCCGTAAACGCAAAGAGGGCGGCCATCGCCCAAAACCATCCGCGGCGACTGTGAATTTCCACGACTGTTTGGCCAGTAGTACGCAGTGCGAAACAGGTGGCGCGCAGCAAGAGAGAAATTGACGCGCCCGAGTCGGACGGTTCCCGCCGTATGTCTTCAATCCAGCGCATAGATGGCCAGGCCGCTCAGCAGCTTGGGAAAAAAGTCCGTTGACTTTTGCGGCATCACTTCGCCGGCGAAAGCCACTTCCTTCAACTGCTCCATGGTCACGGGTTTGGTGAGGAAGGCGATATCGGCCGTGCCGCTACGTACTTGCTCAACCGCTTCCTGGGCATCACGCAGATAGCGCAGGTTGGTTTGCTCGCGCACCTTTTCGGCGTCCAGGCCCATCAGGTGCTCGAAAACAACGGAATGCAATTGCGTCAGGTCGAGCTGCCGCTGGCGTTCGGGCAGGCCTGCGAGGGCTGCGGCCATGGCATCCGGCTTGGCGCGCATCAGGAATGCCCCAGAGCAGGTAACGGCGACGAATGCCGTTCCCGTCTCGCGTGTCAACTCATCCATGAACGAAGGGGCATCGAAGGGCGGAAGCGGTTGAACGGTGAAGTACGCCTCGGCCGCCTTGAAGAAAGCCGTAGCGAAGAAGCCGTTGAGACCGTGAACGACGCGGTGCGTGGGCAGAATCACTAGTTCATCCGAGTCCATGTTGACGAAAGTCATCATGGCTGCGTCCTCGGGGAATTCGGGCTGCGGTAACTGCTGCGTGCTTGAGGCGCTTTTGCCGTGCGATCCGCCCTGGTGTTCTTTTGAGTACTTTAGTGCGGTTTCATAGCGGTGGTGGCCGTCGGCGATGATGAGCTTCTTGTCGCTCATGGCGGTCACCAACAAGCGGATAGCCGCTGGATTGTTGACCCGCCAGAGCCTGTGCACCACCCCGTATTCGTCGGTGACTTCGGCATCCGCAGCCCCGTGGCCTTCGTACAGAATCTTTTCTATGCTGCCGGCGGGGTCGGAGTAGAGCATGAAAATCTGGCCGAAATGCGCGCGAATCGCCTTTAGCAGGTTGAGCCGATCGCTCTTGGGCTTTGACAGCGTTTGTTCATGCCGAAATACGACCTGGTCCGCGTAATCCTGCAGCTTGCCCAGAGCGATAAATCCGCGCCGTTCCTTTTCGATTTCGGTGCCTGGAACCTTGAAACGCTGCGCATAAGCAAAGACGCACGGCTCGGTTTCCTGGATCAAAACGCCCTGTTCGCGCCAGGCTTGAAAATCGTGTGCCGCGCGCGTATAGACGTTTTCACCCTTCTCCGCGTCAAATAGCTCAGGCAGTCCCAGGATGATCCGGACGAGGTTAAAGGGGCTGCGCTGGTAGTACGCCTGTTGCATGGCCGGACTGATCTTGTCGTAAGGCTGCGTGACCACGTCTTCCAGGCGAACCGTCGAGGGATTGTAGCGCCAGGCGCGAAAAGGATAAATACGAGCCATGAGAAAGGTCTTGCTCTCCGTTTATACGGTGGAATTTGAGCCCCGCTTACGCCGCGATATCTGCTGGAGATCGAACAGCTTCCCCAGCCTCGATTGTACCGCAGCGCTTGACGCGCACGGCCTGCGTAAAGTCTGGTCTGCGCGATGCCGCTGTGACAATCTGCTGACAGCAGAGGCGCGCAGATGGTGGTAATATCGCCTTCAACCCTCCGTGGTGCCTCATGAGGACGTTTCCCCAGCACGCGATTCCAAACGGGGTGGGCAACCTCGCCTTATTTTGCCGCCTCGTCTGCTTGAGTGCGTTGGCCACGGTCCTTTGCTTGGCGCAGGCGCACGCACAGGAGGATCAACTAAACAAGGTCCACGTCGAGCCGCCGTCGGCCTCCTCGCCGCCGGCGAGCGAGCCAAAGGGCGCAGAGGCTGCTCCCGAAACCGGAACAGCGTCGCTCCGCATCCATCCAGGCTCATTCATCCGCATGAATGTGGACATGGTCCTGGTCCCGGTCACGGTCACCGACCCCCTGAACAGGCTGGTGACAGGTTTGGAAAAAGAGGACTTTCAGGTCTACGAAAACAGCGGCGAGGAGAGAATCGCTAGTTTCGCCTCCGAGGACGCCCCGGTCTCCATCGGAGTCATCTTTGACCTCTCCGGCTCCATGACATCCAAACTGGTCCGCGCCCGCGAAGCGATTCTGCAGTTCATCAAGACGGCAAATCCGCAGGATGAATTCTTCGTCATAGGCTTCAACGACCGGCCGGAGCTGATTGAGGACTTCACCAGCTCTGTTGACGACATTCAGGCACGGCTGGCGACCGTTCACGCTGGTCACCGCACCGCGCTGCTGGATGCGATCTATTACGGCATCGCCAAGATGAAGGACGCCCATCACGAGCGGAAGGCATTGCTGGTCGTTTCCGACGGCGGCGACAACCGCTCCCGCTTCACCGAGGGCGAGGTCCGGGCCGGCGTGCGCGAAGCTGACGTGGAGATCTACTCGATCGGCATCTTCGATCCGTACGCGCCCACCCCTGAAGAGCGCACCGGCCCGCAGCTCCTCGACGACATCAGTTCCGCGACCGGCGGGCGGCTCTTTCGCGTCGACGACGTGGACGAGATGAGCGACATCGCCGAAAAGATCTCCACCGAGCTGCGCAACCAGTATGTGATTGGCTACAAGCCCAAGGATCTGACCCGCGATGGCAAGTGGCGTAAAGTGAAAGTGAAGGTAAGCCCGCCTCCGGGTCTTCCTCCACTTACGGTCTATGCTCGCACCGGCTACTATGCGCCTCTGCAATAACGCGATTCTGGCCGCCTTCTTTGCCGCCGCAGGGCTTGCTTTGTCCGCGCAGCAGGCGCCTGCGCCGCAAGCCGCAGCGCAGGCAACTCCGGCGCCGCCGCCAACTGTCGATACCGATCCGGTCCGGTCGCCAGACGTCGTCGCTCCGGCTCCGTCCTCCGGTGCGGTGCGTAAAGAGGGCGAGGGTTACCTGCTCCACACCGACGTGGAAGAGGTGGTGCTCAACGCCACCGTCCTCAACGGCACCAGCCTGGTCGAAAACCTGACCAAGAATGATTTCGCGGTCTACGAAGACGGAGTGAAGCAGACGCTGATCAGCTTTCAGCACACTGATCTGCCGGTTTCCATGGGGCTGGTGGTCGACAACTCCGGGTCGATGTACCGCAAGCGGCCCTCGGTGAATAAGTCCGCACTCGACCTCGTCGAGGCCTCGAACCCGCAGGACGAAGCCTTTGTAGTGAACTTCTCTGACGAAGCGTTCATTGATTGTGACTTCACATCGAGTATTAACAAGCTGCGCGATGGGCTGTCGCACATCGATTCCCGCGGCGGCACCGCCCTGTACGACGCCGTCGCGGCCTCAGCTGACAAGCTGGTTGCCGATGCAAAACGGCCCAAGCAGGTTCTGATCCTGATCACCGACGGCGAGGACAACGCATCGAGCTCGGACCTGGAGCAGACTATCGCGCGCGTGCAGCAACTCTCCGGGCCGGTGATTTACTCGATTGGACTGCTCTTTGGCGACGAGATGAGCCGCGCCGAGGTGCGCCACGCGCGGCGTGCGCTGGAAATGCTTTCCCAGGAAACAGGCGGCATGGCGTTTTTCCCAAAATCCATCGACCAGATCGATCAGATCGCCGCCGAGGTGGCGCGCGACATCCGCAGCCAGTACACGCTCGGCTATCACTCGACGAAGCCGACGACGGTGCCGGGCTTCAGGCGCGTGGAGGTGACCGCCGAGTCCAAAGGATCGGGCAAGCTCACAGTCCGCACCCGTACTGGCTATTTCCCGGTAGTGCGCACACCAAAACAGACAGCGGCGACGGAGAAGTAGAGCGTCGAAGAATTAGTGGGCCGAAGGAATAGAGGCCGAGGAGATTATCGACATGCCAAATGAAGCTGAACTGAAGGCCGAACTAGAACAACTCGCACACCTCAAAGCGATGGGTGAGAAGGCATACGACGACATGTACGAGGAGCATTCGCCGAGTGATGCCAATGCCCGCTATAGCGACGCCAAGGAGTGCTTTTACGATGCTATCGGGCTGGCCAACCGGCTCGGCCTCAAGGAAGAATCCGAGGCGCTCAGCGCGCGCCTGGCGCACATCAAGGCGGTTTTCCGCGGCCAGTTTACCTAGCGCCATTGGATGATCTGCAAGAGATCATTGCGTAGTTTTTGTTGCGATTTCTCATCGGAACCCGATTCGAGAATCGCCTCGAGAATCGCCCTGCCGTTTGCAGTCTGACGGCAGTTAATGCAATTCAACGTGCGCATATCGTCATCCGATGGTTTCGCTGGCCCGCCCCGATGCTCCGCGCGATAAGCTAATAGCTAAAAGCTAGGAGCTGACAGCTACATCATGTCCCCTTACAAGTACTCAACCCTTGCCGTCCACGCCGGGCAGCACCCTGACCCACTCACCGGAGCGGTGAATGTGCCCCTCTACCTTTCCTCGACCTTTGAACTCACCGGAATCGGCAGCGACCGCGGCTGGGATTACTCCCGCGCCGGCAACCCAACGCGCGATCGCCTCGAAACGGCGCTGGCCACACTGGAGGGCGGAACGAGCGGGCATGCGTTCACCACCGGGATGGCCGCCATCTCCGCGCTGGTGGCGATGCTGCACGCGGGCGATCATGTTGTCTGCTCGCGCGACGTGTATGCCGGAACAGTGCGCCTCTTCGATCAGATCGTGAGCGGCTACGGCATCCAGATCGAATACGTGGACACGAGCGACCTGTCCGCCGTAGAAGCGGCGATAAAGCCGAACACGAAGCTCGTGCACATTGAAACGCCGAGCAATCCGCTCATGGTGCTTACCGACATTGCGGCCGTCGCCAAGATCGCGCACGCCCACGGCGTCGAAGTAAGCGTCGACAATACCTTCCTGTCGCCCGCATTGCAGCGCCCGCTCGAGCTCGGCGCCGACATTGTGATGCATTCGACCACCAAATACCTGAATGGCCACTCCGACGGCCTGGGCGGAGCGCTGATCGGGTCAAAGCCCGAGCACAAGGAGCGCTTTCTGCTCATCCAGAAGGCGGCCGGCGGCGTAATGTCTCCCTTCGAGTGCTTCCTGGTACTGCGCGGTATCAAGACGCTGCCATTGCGCATCCAGCAGCATGAGGCCAACGGCCGCGCGGTGGCGGAGTTCCTTTCCACGCATCCGAAGGTAAGCAAGTTGGCCTATCCGGGCCTGAAGACTCACCCACAGTATGATCTGGCGCTGAAACAGCAGAAGGGCTTCGGATCGATGATGAGCTTCGAACTGAAATCCCGCGACGAAGCGGCGCGGTTCCTCAAGGCGATCAAGATCTTCATCAATGCAGAGTCGCTGGGCGGGGTCGAGTCGCTGGCGTCGCACTCAGCCACTACCACGCACGGCTCGGTGAGCGAGGAAGTGCGCCGCTCGATGGGGATCAACGAGGGGCGGATTCGCCTTTCGATCGGCATCGAGGACAAGGAAGACCTGATCGCCGACCTCGATCAGGCCCTCGCCGCGGTCTGAGGAGGCGTTGTGTCCGATGCGCGGCTGATTCAAGCGGGACTGATTCTTGCGATTGACACTTGCGGGCCGTCCGGTTCGGTGGCGCTGGGCCGGCTGCCCGGCCGCGACCTGGAGATTCTCGGGCAAATCGAGCTGGCCGGACGCACCTACTCGGCGACGCTGGTGGCCGCGGTGGGCGAGTTGCTGCGATCGGCGGGCACGGAACTCCGAGAACTGGGCGGGATTGTTGTCGTCAACGGGCCGGGGAGCTTTACGGGCGTCCGCGTCGGGCTGAGCGCCGTGAAAGGCCTGGCCGAAGGGACGGAGATTCCCGTGGTCGCACTCTCACGGCTCGAGGTCCTTTCGCGGTTGTCCGGGGTGCCGTCATCGGCGCTCGATGCGCACCGGGGCGAGGTCTTCCTGAGGCTGGAGCAAATGGGCTCGAAAGTGAACGAAATCCTTGCCGGCCCCGGCGAACTTGCAGCGATCCATCCTGCACCGGTTCGTGTGGCCGTGTGCGACGACGGCGCAGCGGCGGTGCTGGCGGCTGCGTGGCCAGGGGCGCAACTGATCGCGGTGCCGGCGCCGGTTGCGGCGGATGCGCTCCGCCTTGGCGAGGCGCGCCTGACTGCCGGTGTTTTCGCCGATCTGGCTCTGCTCGACGGCCATTACCTGCGGCGGTCGGACGCGGAGATTTTTGGCGTGGAAGCCGAGGGCAAGCCCGCGATGGCGGCTTCATAGCGTTTATGGAGCCCCCTGCAGAGACCGTGCAGATCCGGCGCATGACCGCGGCCGACGTGACTCAAGTGATGGAAATCGCCGCGTGTCTGCCGGAGGCGCCCCAATGGCCAGAGGCGGCCTACCTGACCGCCCTGAATCCACAATCGACGCCCCACCGAATCACCCTGGTCGCTTCCGGGCCCCGGCCCGAGAGCGTCCAGGGCTTTACCATGGCCAGCTTATTGCCTCCCCAGGCGGAACTGGAATCGATTGCCGTGGCCGCCGGGAGCCAGCGGCTCGGTCTGGGCCGCATGCTCTTCGACGCTCTCGTGAATGATCTGCAGGCGGCAGGTTTCCTCGAAATTGCCCTCGAGGTGCGGGCGTCGAACCGCCCGGCACTGGCCTTTTACCGGTCCGCTGGCTTCCGTCAAACCGGTCTTCGCAGGGCCTACTACGCTGATCCTATTGAAGATGCGGTGCTCATGCGGCTTCATTTCACTTGAGGCGTGGCCGGGAGGGTCATCCGGCATCAGTTACCTCGATATTCACAGGGAGATGTTACCTTCAGCGGATTTCTCGCTTGCCGATTCACCCAAAACAGCGATATATGTAAATGTTCTAATAAAAACGGCGGCAAGGTATCGCCAAACCAACCCGCCGAACCGGAGGTGCTTGATGGACGAAGTACAAGGTTCCATGCTGAGCGAAGAGATCGATCGCCTGCACGCAGAACATCGCCGCTACGCTCAGCGTTTGGAAGAGTTGCTTCAAAAGCCATACCTTTCCGAAGATGAACAGATGGAAGAAGTGCGCTTGAAGAAGCTCAAGCTGCACGCCAAGGACCTGATCTTCGCGCTGGAACGCCGCGTTCTCGTCGTGGCGTAAGTTTTGAGGTATTAAGCTTTTGTGGCTCACGGGCCGAGCTTGGCGGCTTGGCAGTGTGAGGTGTTTCAGCGTGTCCCCGCGCCACCCTTCTTCAGGGTTTCGTCCCTTCAATCACCGTATAATCGTTGGGAACTATGGTTCGCGACGGTTACATTTACGGAATCAGTCTGCTGGCAGTTGCCGCAGCGCTCAAATGGCTTACAGGATATTGGGTTTGGGGCCTTGCGCCGGTCCTTCTCGCGGCGTTTTTCCTGTGGTTCTTCCGTGATCCTCAACGCACCATTCCAGCCGGTCAAGGCTTGATCGTCTCGCCTGGCGACGGCCTGGTGACCGAAACAACCGCCATCATGACTCCTGACGGGGCTCGCCAGCGGATCAGTATTTTTCTGAGTGTCTTTGACGTTCATGTGAACCGCGCGCCCATCGGCGGCGTCCTCAGCCAGGTGCGCTATCGCAAGGGCCAATTTCTGAACGCCATGAATCCGGTCTCGGCCGAGCGCAACGAACAGAACACGGTCACGGTACGCGGCCTGGGAGCAGATGCGGGATTCGAGGTTACATTCAAGCAGATTGCCGGGCTGCTGGCGAGACGCATCGTCTTTCGCTGCGATCAAGGGCAGTCGGTCGAGCGTGGGCAGCGTGTCGGCCTAATCAAATTCGGTTCCAGAGTCGATGTCGTCATCCCATCAAGCGCAGTGCTGCAAGTGAAAGTTGGAGAGCGGGTCAAGGGCGGCACTAGTGTGCTGGCCTCCATGCCGCAGGGAGAGAGCTCGTGAATTCCTTTGATTTTCAACGGGCAAAAGGAAAGCCTCATCCGCGTCTCCGGCGAGGCATGTACTTGCTCCCCTCGCTATTCACGGCAGGCAGCCTGGGGGCAGGCTACTTTGCCATCACTCAGACTATCGGAGCTCTGGATGGAAGCGGCCAGGCACACGTGCACCTGGACTGGGCAGCGATCGCCATTCTGTTTGCCATTCCGTTCGACGCGCTCGATGGCCGTATCGCCCGCTTGACCAACACCACCAGCGACTTCGGCAGAGAGCTGGACTCGCTGGCAGATGTCATCACCTTTGGCGTGGCGCCCAGCCTGCTCGCTTTCGTCTGGGGATTCCGCTTCCTCCCCGATTCGTTGAGTTTTGAACTGCGGCAGCACTTGATGCAGGCTGGTGCATTCATTTGCTTTCTCTTTCTCCTTAGCGGAGCTTCGCGGCTGGCGCGATTTAACATCAGTCCCGATGCGCAACCGCGAAACCCTGGGCGCGCCGACAGAAAGTATTTTGTCGGCATGCCGATCCCCGCGGCGGCTGGCCTGCTGGCTGCCACCGTCCACTTCTTCAATGCCTATCCTGTCGAGGAGTGGTGGGTCGCCGTTCCCTGGCTCATTCTTGTTGGGCTGACGGCATTTTTGATGGTCAGCACCTGGCGCTTCTGGTCAGCCAAAGAGATCAATTTTTCCCGCCGCCATCCCTTCCAGTTGTTGGTTCTGCTGGCGTTGATCGCCTACATCGCGCTGCGGTACTCGAATGTGGTCATGTTCCCGGTCGCATTGGTGTACATGTTCTCTGGCATCTGGGTGCGCGCAGCTTATGGCTGGTCCAGGCGGCGGCGCAAAAAGCCGCTCGATCCGCCCGCTCACTCGCCGGTCGCAGCCGAACCCGGCGCTGGAAGACCGTAGCCCTAATTCAAAGCAAGCCAAAGGACGCCTGTGTACAAAATTGCTATTGCCGGCGCTTCAAGCCTCGTGGGCCGGGAGTTGAAGGAGGTTCTGTCGGAGTCGCCGCTGGCCTCGGCCAGCTTTGTTCTGCTCGACGAGGAAGCCGCGCAAGGCCAGTTGGACCAGTTGGGCGATGAGGTCACTTTCATCCAGGCAATTGGCGCCGAAGCCTTCGACCATGCTGACTTCACATTCTTCTGCGGCACCGAAAGCCTGACGCGCCGGTACTGGCAGCAGGCCTTACGATCCGGATCGACGGTCCTGGATCTCTCAGCGGCGTTGGACCGGGAGACTGGTGTGGTGGTTCGCGCACCGTGGCTGGAGACGGACGCGGCGGGCGTCGATCTCTTTACGCCGGCCGTGGTGCCTGCCCATCCAGCCGTCGTCACGCTTGCATTGTTGCTGCAGCGGTTGCAACAAGCCGCGCCGGTGCGCTTCGCCGCCGCTACCGTGCTTGAGCCGGCCAGCGATTTCGGACGCGCGGCCATGGACGAGTTGCACCAGCAGACGGTAAGCCTGCTCAGCTTCCAGTCATTGCCTCGAGCGATTTACGACGCGCAGGTGGCGTACAACCTACTTTGCAGCATGGGTGAAAGCTCCACCGTGAATCTGCCGGATCTGGAAGCGCGCATTCGCCGCCACTACCAAGTGGTAACCGGCGGGCGCGGCCCGTCGCTGGCTGTGCAGGTGATCCATGCACCCGTCTTCCACGGCCATACCTTTTCCGTTGCCGTCGAACTCGAACGCCCGGTCGAGATTGGCGCCCTTGAAGATGCATTAACCGGCGAGCACGTCGATTTGGTGCTCGAAGATACGGATTCGCCGTCAAACCTCGCCGCCACCGGGCAAAACGACATCCTGGTTCGGCTGCGGCCGGAACCCGAAGGCCGCAACTCCAATCTGGCTTCGCGACTATGGCTGTGGGCCGCGGCCGATAATCTGCGCATGATCGCGCAGAATGCCGTGCTGTGCGCGCTCGACCTCCGTCGAATCCGCCCGCAAGGCAAAGTGCAGTAGGTAAGACAGTACCGGCAATCTTACATTTGCGTTTCCGTCTTACTTTTGCTAATCTGTAAGCCATGAAGTCGCCTCAGCGCCAATCCAAAGATCAGGTCTACGCCACGGTAAGCACGAAGGGGCAGCTTGTGATTCCCGCTCCGATTCGGGAGGCGCTTGGGATCGAGCCTGGAACTCGGATTGCCATTCGGCGGGAAGGAGCGCGAGTGATTCTCGATCCGGAGACCATGGCGGCAAAGTTGCGCTTGATTGACGAGATGCACGGATCAGCCGCCGGCCATGAATCTGGAACCGATCTATTGCTCGAGGAACGCCGGATTGAGCGCGAACAGGAGTTGGCGGAAGAAGGCTGGTAAGGCCGCAGATGACCATTTACGTGCTCGACTCCTCGGCTTTGATTCGCTACATTGACCGTGAACCGGGCGGCGACCGCGTAAAGGAAATATTGAAAGAGTGTGTGAAGCGGCGAGTCGAAGTTTGGATTTCGGCTGTGCAATGGGGTGAGATCGCGGGGAACATCCGCAAACGCATGGGTGCGGCGCACGAAGAGCAGATCATGAGCAGCCTCCTGCCTAGCGAGGTCAGAATCATCCCCGTGAACGGCGAACGGGCGGTGCGTGCAGCTGAACTCCGCGTCGATCACAAGCTCGCCTACGCTGACTGCTTCGCTCTGGAGCTCGGGATGGATTCGCCGGATCACGTGCTGGTGACCGCGGATTTCGGATTCAAAGCTGTAGATAACCTCGCCCGGATTGAGTTTCTTCCGGCGAAATAATCTGTCAATCGGGGAAAGCTTCCGTCCCTAGCGCCGCTTCCACAACTGCACAATGTAGCTGTCGGTCATTCCGGCAATGTAGTCGGCCACAGTGCGGGCCAGGCCTTCAGTCGGAATCTGCGCCTGGTGATCCCGGGGCAAGAGGCCGGGCTCGGCCATGAGATATTCGAAGATCTCGATGACGACCTCTTCAGCGCGTGCATGTTCTTGTTCCTGGACGGGCGTGTTGTATAGGTTCGCGTAAAGGAATTCCTTGACGGCGATCCGTTCAGATTCCATCTGCGCGCTGAGTGCGGCGAGCCTTTGCGGGGCGCGGCGGATCTTCTCGAGCGTAGTAGCGCCAAGCTCATTCACGCGCTTGCGTACTTCCCAAATCAGATCGGTGACCCATGCGTTCAACAGACGCCGCAGGGCCTCGTACACTGCCAGCCGCGGTGGAGCAGCGGGAAAGCTTCGGATCGTGGCATCGTGAAAGCTGCGAAAGAGCGGCGCGCCATCGCGAACCTGCTCGAGCGCAAGGACGCCGGAGTCCAGTCCGTCGTCGAGATCGGCGGTCAGATAGGCAATCTCGTCCGCAAGATCGATCAGTTGGGCCTCAAGCGGTGGGAATCGATCAAGAAAATACTCTGCCAGTTCGGGATGGTCTTTCTCGGAGTAGTCGCGCGAATGTTTCACGATGCCTTCGCGGACGGCGAGCGTTAAGTTGAGCCCGCGGAAGGCCGGATAGCGCTCCTCAAACCAGGTGACGATGCGCAGCGCATGCAGGTTGTGGTCGAAGCTGAGCCCGTGAAAACGGAGCGCGCGGTCGAGTGCTTTTTCGCCCGCGTGGCCAAAGGGCGGATGCCCAATGTCGTGCGCCAGAGCCAGCGCTTCTGCCAGTTCCACATTGAGTCCCAGGGCCGCCGCCATTGTGCGCGAGATTTGAGCGACTTCGAGCGTATGCGTCAGGCGGCTGCGGAAATGGTCGGAAAGCCCTTCGGCGGGCAGGCGCGTGAAGACCTGTGTCTTGCCGGCGAGTCGGCGAAAAGCGCGTGCGTGCAGGACTCGTGCCGCATCGCGCGCAAACGGAGTGCGATAAGCGTGCGGCGGCTCGGGATGGACTCTTCGCGACAGCGGGCTGTCCGCACCGCCAACTACCGCGATTCCCGGAGGCAGCGCCGTGGCCGATTCGGTCTTGAGCACAATCATCGGAACCAGCCCTCGCGGCGCGGCCACGAAGGCCACTGCTCAGGTTTGGTTATATCGCAAAAGGTGGACTGGGTGGCGTCGGGAGGGCGTTTGTGCGTCGGGGAAATGCAATGGCACGGCGGCGACTCGACCAGCGCAGCCCACTCGGCTGATGGCCCTCAGCTCAACTATGGCGATTCCGGCGCCCGCGGCTGCGCGAATTTATTCCGGCTTTGCCTGACCGGCGGAGCTGTCCTCTTTGGCGAGCCTGACTCGGGCGCCCTCCAGCTTCTTCTGCACCTTCTCGACGTCGCCGGGCTCGATGTCGGCTGCGGACGACTTGGCGAATTCGTCCAGCGAAAGCTGCCACTGCGCCGCGGCCAAACGGATGCGGCCGGTCTTCTCGTAAAGATCGCCCAGGTGCATGTGAACTGTTGGATCGGTTTGGTCGCGATTCACGGCCTGCCGAAGGTTGTCTTCGGCCAGTTCGTATTCGCCCATCTTGAAGTAAACCCAGCCGAGCGAATCGAGGTATGCGCCATTCCCCGGTTCAAGGTTGACGGCCTTGCGAATCATTTTGAGCGCGTCCGGTAGCTTGATCCCCTTGTCGGCCCACATATAACCCAAATAGTTCAGAGTCATCGCGTTTTCCGGATCCAGATTCAAAGCCTGGCGGAAAAACTGCTCGCCCTGTTCCGTGCGCTTCTGCCGCTCGGCCCATTCACCACGGAGGAAGAACAAGTAAGTGCGGTCATCCTTCTTTGTCGCCAGCGGTTCGGCCTGGTCAAGCGCATCTTCGGCATCCTTCCACCGGCGCAGACGGATGTTCATTTGGGCGATAGCAAGCCAAACACCGCGCTGTTCATCGGGCGTGGCGCCATCAAGCAAGCCCTTCGCCATGGCCAGACCTTCATCGGGATGATCCTGGTCAGCCAGCTCTCCGGCGAGCATCAGCTTCAAATCGCGATTCTTGGGATCGGCGGCAACTGCCTTGCGGGAGACGGCAATGGCCTTGTCAAATTCGTGGGCGCCGCGGTACGCGTCTACTTGCCCTTGGTAGCCGCGCGCGGCGAAGCTTCCGCCCAGATCGATCAACTTCTGGTATGCGGCGATCGCCGGATCGATTTTGTTCTCTTCGAGGGAGACAGCCCCCAGGCGCTCAAGGAAGATGGCGCGGTTGTTCTTCTCATCGTCCTTGTAAGCGCCGTTGGCGTGTGAGGTGGCATCGACCATTTCCTGGTAGGTCTGAACGGCGTCGTCGAAGCGGCCCAATATGTCGAGAAGCAGCCCTTCATTGAAGCCGGCTTCCAACGAGGTGGGATCGATTTTGCGCGCCTTGCGAATGGTAGCCAGCGCATCTTCGTATTTGCCCTGGCGACGCTGGATTTCGCCGATGTGGACCAGTGCCTCGGTGTTTTCTGGGTCGGCTTCGGCGAGCGCCTGATACCGCTTGAGCGCTTCATCGAGCTGGTCGTCCGTGAGCAGCGCCGAGGCAAGCGCATCCATCGTCTGCAGGTCGCCGGGCTCTAGATCGTCAGCGCGCTTATAAGCGGCAATGGCGTCCTTAGGCTGCTTCAGTTGGTCGTAAAGCGCGCCCAGCGTAAATTCCATTTTGGGTGAGCGCCCGTCCACGGGAACAGCCTCGATCGCTTTCACGGCGTGTTGCACATCCCCGCTCTCGGCGTATAACCGCGCCAGGTTCAGCACGACTTCTTCCGACTCGGGCTCAATGGCCTGGGCTGTTTTGAACTCAGCCTCCGCCTTGTCCGACTGGTGCTTGACCGTGTAGAGCTGGCCCAACACCATGTGATCCTCTACACTCTTGGGCTGCAGGGCAACAATCTTTTCGAATTCCCCGATCGCCTGATCAAGCACGTTGGCTGAGTTCGCAGTGGTCGCCCCGCCGTTTTGACCCTCACCCAGTTGGCGCAGGTAGATACGCCCCAATAGCCGGTGTGCGTCGATGTCGTCGGGATGAGTTTTCAGCACCGCGTGCGCCGCGGTCTCGGCGTCGTGTACGCGGTCTGCGCGGAAATAGAGATTCGCAAGATCGTCGTTCAGCTCGGCGGAGTCGGGATCGGCATTGAGCGCCAGCTTATACTGCTCGATGGCCTGATTCACCTCATCCGTGCGCCCCTCGGAAACAGCATCATCCTCGTACACACTGGCAAGGGCCAGGTGAAAGTACGCTTGAGCGCGGTTTGGTTCGGCAGAGTTCGTGGAGTCAGGCGCCGGTATTACCGGTTTCGACCCTGTATCGGCCCTCGCAGTCTCCACCGGAGTCGCCTGGACGGGTGCAACGCTCGACGGCGTTTGTTTGTCCTTCGCTGGGCCGGTTGAGGGGCTATTGGCAGGCGAGTTTTGGGCGAATACAGGAGAGATGGGCAGCAACAAGAGAATGGCGGCTGCAAACCGGGGTGTCAACTTCGACATATTTAGGTTTCTTTTCATCATGCGGCGGTTTTCCTAAGTTTTCAGCCGCAAAGCACACGAGAAGCGGCTCAGGCGGCAGAACTGACCGAGCCTGCCTACTCTTACAGACGATTCTACCCGTCATTAGTCTCTCCTGCACGCCAGATTGCGGGATTTTCGCGAAACTAAAGTGGGATCCAAGGTACAGATTCCAGCTGGCCGAAACTGTGCGCGCGTCTCCCCAGTTGCTCAATGCCGGAAGTGCCGGATCCCGGTAAAGACCATGGCCAGACCCAGTTTGTCAGCGGCAGCAATCACTTTATCGTCGTTCACCGAGCCGCCCGGCTGAATTACCGCGGTAGCGCCGGCCTGGGCAACGGCTTCGAGGCCGTCGGGGAAGGGGAAAAACGCGTCGGAAGCAGCGATGCAGCCCTTGAGAGGCAGAACGGCTTTCATGGCGCCGAATTTCGCGGCGTCCACGCGGCTCATCTGCCCCGCCCCCACGCCCAGTGTCTGGCCATCGCGCGCGTAAACAATGGCGTTCGATTTCACGTGCTTCGACACGCGCCAGGCAAACAGCAGGCTGCGCAGCTCTTCGGCCGAGGGCGGACGCCACGTGACCACCTTCAGCTCCGACTCCGTCACGCGGCCGGTATCGGCGTCCTGCAGCAGGAGCCCGCCCGAGACGTGCTTAACCACGGGGCGCGGCTCGGCGGCGCGAACCTCTACCAGGCGCAGGTTCTTCTTCGCAGAAAAGCGCGCGCGCGCCTCGGGAGAAAAGGCGGGTGCGGCAATGGCCTCCACAAACAGCTTGGCAATCTCTTCGGCCGCGGCTCCATCCACTTCGCGATTGATGCCGATGACTCCGCCGAATGCCGACACCGGATCGCTGGTCAAAGCCTTTTGATAGGCGTCGAGGATAGTTGCCCCGGTTGCTGCTCCGCAGGGATTCGTGTGCTTGACGATGATGACAGCCGGTTCCTCAAATTCCTGTGCCAGCTCCCAGCAGGCGTCCAGGTCGACCAGATTGTTGAAGCTCAGCTCCTTGCCCTGCAACTGCGTTGCACCGGCAATGCCCCGGCCGGATCCGTCGGCGTAGAGCGCCGCACGTTGATGCGGATTCTCGCCGTAGCGGAGCGCCTGGGCCAGCGGAAGATTGATGCGCAGCGTGCCCGGCAGTCGCGTTGTGTCGGGCGAGGCAGCGGCAGCGGGCGCGGGAGCATCGGCGATCCGCTCGAGAGTATTCGCAATCGCCGAATCGTATGCGGCGGTGAGCGCGAATGCCTGCTTTGCCAGCCGCCAGCGCGTTGCGCGAATCAGCGCGGCGCCGTGGGCGCCTTTCATCTCCTGGATAAGAGCGGGGTAGTCCGACACGCGCGTCACGATCGCCACATCTTCGAAATTCTTCGCCGCGGAGCGCACCATCGACGGCCCGCCGATGTCGATGTTCTCGATGAGATGCCCAAAGGCCACGCCGGGCTGTGCGGCTGTCTTCTCGAACGCGTAAAAATTCACTACCAGCATGTCGATGGGCTGGATGCCATGTGCCGCCACGGCAGCCTCGTGCTCAGCATTCCCGCGAATGTAGAGCAGGCCGCCATGCACACGCGGGTGCAGCGTTTTCACGCGGCCGTCGAGCATCTCCGGGAAGCCGGTGAGTTCGCTGACGTCCTTCACCGTCAGGCCGGCCTCGCGTAGCGCCTTCGCCGTCCCGCCTGTCGAAATCAACTCCACCCCAAAGCTCTGGAGTGCCCTTGCGAATTCCACCAATCCGGTCTTGTCCGTCACACTCAAAAGCGCGCGGCGAATGGTCTTCGCGCCGGTTCCATTTGCATCCATTGCCGAACTCACGATTCTGCTCCCTATTCCGTTTCTTGTTTAAGAATCCGCACAGGCTCGCATCGCCCTTCCCATCCTCCGCAGTGCGCCGGCCAAATTCCAGACTACATCGCGAAGCTCGGCTGCCTGTGAAGGTCTCGGCCAACCTGAAGACCCAAAATATTTCGCGCGCTGCCGCTACCGCAACTCGCTGCCGCGAGCAGCCGGCAATGCTTTAGAGTTGTGATATGGGAAGTTATCCCTCGCCCCCCCAGCCGGAGGTTCTTCCTCCTATCAGCGATTCTGTTCCGCCGCCGCGGCGACGGCGTAGTGCGTGGGCGGTCGCCCCTGCCACACATGTGCTTCTGGGGATCAATTGCGCTGTATTTGTGGCCATGGTGGCGACGGGCGCCAGCATCTGGATGCCGACACTCGATCAATTGATGTTTTGGGGCGCCGACAGACCAAACAATGTGCTTGTTTATGGGGAGTGGTGGCGCATCGTATCCGCAATGTTTGTGCACGTGGGCATTCTCCACCTGGCAACCAACATGTGGTGCCTGTGGAACTTGGGTCTGCTTGCTGAACCATTGATGGGCTCGTTTGGTTTGTTCGCTGTTTACATCCTCACCGGCGCCGCTGGCAACCTGCTCTCAACGCTCAAGAACTGGATGTATCCCATTCATGACGCGTCGGGAGCCATACTCTTTCAGGCTGGCGCGGGAGCGTCGGGTGCTGTCTTCGGCATTGCCGGCGCATTGATCGTTCTGCTTAGGTCAAAAGTGTTGCCTGTGCCGCCAGAAGAAGTCCGAAAACTGCGCAAGTCGGTCATTTACTTCGCCGCGATAAATCTGGTGATCGGTCTATCTATCAACTTCGGCAGCGGGTTCACCGGCGTCGAGGTCGACAATTCGGCCCACATCGGCGGTTTCTTGTGCGGGCTTCTCTTTGCCGCTCCGATGGTCCCGCGCATTGGCTCGCCGAGAGGCGAATTCCAATTCAAGCTGCGCCTGACCGTTGCGTTAGTTGTGCTGCTTCTGGTGTTATTCGGCTTCTATATCGCCCATGTACCGCCCCCGCAGGGCTGACCCGGCCGCAACTAACGCGTTGCCGTCGCGGAGAACTTCTTCACCATGGCTAGCAGCAGCTTGCGGTCGCTCTCATTCAAATTTGTGGAGTAGCGCCTGAGCTGGGTGAGAAACCGCAGCTCGTCGTCGGAGAGATTTTGTGTATTCATCTGGCGGGAAAGCGTGTCGCTGGCGAAAAACTGCGCGATCGGCAGGTCGAGTGCGTGAGCAATCTTGGCTAGCGTGTCCAGTGAGGGCACGGTGTGACCGTTCTCCACGCGCGAGAGATAGCAGCGCAATAGGCCGGTCTTCTTTTCGATGTCCCCCTGCGACAATCCTTTTTGCAGGCGGTAAGCGCGAATCGTGGTCCCGATCTTTATGCTCATTTCAAGTCCTGTCCGATGCGTACCATGGTTTACTTACCCGGTAGCAATAAGAAAACTATTAACTTTAGAGTTAACATGCGGCGGCTGGGATTGCAAGTGCAAAACCCTCTTCCGGGTCCAACTGGTCACCCGCGCCGGTCGCGGAGCACGACATTGGCTGCCCAGCCGCGCCGGTAAACCTTCACACTGCGTGGCTCGTCAGACTGAATACTGGCAAGAGAGGTCGGGTAGCGCAATGCGGCAGGCAGCAATGAGGCGTGCAGGTGCGGCAGGGATTGCCCTGGCTGCCTGCCTTGCTGCGTGGCCCCAGGCTCCCGCGACGCAAACCGCGCCAGGTCAGGCTCCTTCTTCGCCCGCGGCGTCAGCCGCACCGGAAACCGTGACTGGTGGCACGCTGCATGGAGTGGTCAAAAGCGGAACCATCCCGCTGCCAGGCGTTTCAGTCACCGCGCAAAACACTCTCACCGGCAAGCGCTATTCCACCACCAGTGACAGTACCGGCGCATGGCAAATGAAGATCCCTCTCAATGGCCGCTATGTGATTCGAACTCAGTTCGCGGCCTTCGCCGGAGGGTCGCAGGAAGCCGTCTTGAACGCAGCCAGCCACGATCAGACAGTAAATTTTGAGTTAATTCTAGCTTCGCGGCAGGCGGCGCTCGATCGGCAACAAGCCAACTTGGAAGGCAATGTCGTATCGGCGATTCGCCAACTGGCGGGGAACTCGCCGGAAAACTTAAGCCTGATGAACACGCTCGCCGCCGACACCGACACAGGGACCGGCACGGCGGGCTCGAGCGGCGCCGCTCTGCCGTCGATCGCCGCGAACTCCAACTTCAGCGATGAATCCGTGGCAATCACCGGGCAGGCTGGACAAGTGAGCGCGCTGGCGGGGATTGACCTTGACCGGATCCGCGATGTGATCCAAACGATCCAGGTGCAAGGCGGCCCGAACGGACAAGGCGGGGACGCGGGCCCGGTTAGTCTTTTCGGCGGGGGCGGAGGAGGTTTCGGCGGTGCCTTTGGCGGCGGCGGCTTTGGAGGCGGATTCGGCGGATTCGGCGGATTCGGCGGGGGCGGCTTCGGTGGAAGAGGAGTCGCTGGACCGGGAAACTTCCGCAACTTCAATCCCGGGCAGCCGCACGGTTTCATTGCATGGAACGGAACGAACTCGATCTTCAACGCGCAGCCATTCGCATTGCTGGGCCAGCAGCAGAGTCAGCCTTCCAACGGGACTAATCACTTCACGCTCTCGTTCATGAGCGCGCCGTATATTCCAGAACTGACCAAGCCCAGCGGCAAAGACACCGTCTTTCTCACTCTCTCCGGCACGCGCGAATCGACGCCTGACGATTTCTATGCCACCGTGCCCACGGTCGCCGAGCGCGGCGGCAATTTTACAGGATTGTCGCCGATCTACGATCCCGTCACGGGCCAGCAGTTTTCCTACATGGGCAACGAGAATGTGATTCCGCCCACGGGAGCAGCGGGTCCTGGGGAGTCTATCTCGCAGCAGGCCACGGCGCTGCTTGCGTACTTCCCTCAGCCGCTGCCAAACGGCGAGACCATCAACGGCTACAACTACCACCTTCTCACCACAGCGCAATCGAACTCCACCAACGTGGGCATCCGTTACAACCGCAGCCTCGGCACCAACGCCACGCAGCCCGGCGCCCGCGGCGCATCAGGCGGCGGGCGTCGCGGCTCCCCAACTCAGGGCCTGCGGCAGAGCATCAATCTCAACTACAACTGGTCCCACTCGGCCTCCGACCTCGTGAATCTGTTTCCGCAGTTGGGCGGCAAGAGCGCTTTGGGCTCCGAATCCGTTCAGGCCGGCTACACAGTCGGCTACCACCGCTTTACCAGCATCTCGAACGTCAACTGGAATCGCAGCAGCAGCCACACCGTTAACTTCTTCACCAACACCTCCAACAATCTCGCGGCGGACCTGGGCATCGTTGTGCCCAACAGCAACGACCCGCTCAATTACGGTCTGCCCGATATTTCGCTCAGCAACGGCATTGAGGGCCTGAGTGAAACGCAGCCGAGCTTCTCCGTCGCGCAAACCATCTCGTTCAGTGAAGTCCTGAGCTGGATTCACGGCAAGCACAACCTGCGTTTCGGCGGCGACTACCGCCGCGTCCATCGCGATTTTCTTGCCGGCTCCAACGCAACAGGAGAATTCGATTTCACCGGGCTCTTCACTGAGGACGCCGCGCAGGACCTGAACACCGGCTCCTCCATTGCCGATTTTCTGCTCGGATTGCCGCAGTCCACAACGCTCAACTCCTCTGAGGCGAAAAGTTATCTGCGCGACAATGTCGTCGACGCCTTCGCCATGGACGATTGGCGGATGCTCCCGTCGCTTACGCTCAACTACGGCGTTCGCTGGGAGTTCTTCGCACCCTACACCGAGAAATACGGGCACCTGGCCGACGTTGCCACCAATCCCGGCGGCGGATTCACCAGCGAAACCGAGCAAACAGCCGGGACGAACGGCCTGCCAGATTCGCTCGTCCTTCCCTGGCACAGAGCATTCCAGCCGCGCGTCGGGCTTGCGTGGCGTGTGCCAAAGATCAAGCAGACCGTTGTGCGCGCCGGCTTCGGCACCAACTACACAGTGGGCGAGTACGCGACGTTTGCGACGACGATGGCGCACCAGCCCATGCCAAACCAGCCGTCCTTAATCAACGAGCAGACCAACCGGGAGGCGGTCGGGAACACGCCCTCCATCGCCTGCGCCCAAACGCTCACGTGCTTTAGTTGGATCACCAACAACGCTGTTCCTGCCTTTCCCGCGCCTGCCACGGTGGGCAATTACGCTCTGGAACCCCACTACGGTCTGCCCTATTTGATGGCGTGGAATCTCGACATTCAGAAGACGCTGCCCTGGAACATCGTGATGAATCTCGGCTACAACGGGTCGCGATCGAATCACCTCGACGTGAAGCTCGCGCCGCGTGCGCTGCCCGGCAGCCGTGCAACCGATCCCTCGATTGACGCGGCCGATCCATCTGTTCCTTGTCCAGGGTCGCCGGCCTGTCAGCCTCTCAGTTTCACCTACGATGAGGCGGCCGCGTATTACAAGATGAACGCCGGAACGGCGCGCGTTAACAAGCGCCTTTCCCATGGCGTATCCGTTGGCGCCAACTACCAGTACGGCCATGCCATCGACGACGCGACGTCGGTCAACGGAAGTGGCGGCTCCCTTGTTCAGGATTGGCAGAATCCCGCGGCGGAGGAGGGCCACTCTGTGCTCGACGTTCGCCATCAAGTCAGTGGCACGTATCTCTTCGAGCTCCCCTTCGGGCCCGACACGAAATGGGTGACAACCGGTGTGGGCTCGCGCATTCTTGAAGGCATTTCCGTTTCCGGCAGCTTCAACTTTGCCACGGGAACGTGGCTCTCGCCGGGATTTGAGCCAACCGCGCAGAGCGATGAATGCGGCAACACCAGCGCCTCGCGGCCCAACTTGACGGGACAATCGGTAACTGCCGGCGGTGGCTCCCTGCTGCACTGGTTCAACACCGCGGCCTATTCGGCGCCGGGCAATACACCGGGCTTTTGCGATTACTTCGGCAACGCTCCCCGCAATTCGATTGAAGGGCCCGGCACGGTGTCGAACAATATGTCGCTTTCAAAGACCATGAACTTGGGCGAAACGCGCAGCATGGAGATTCGCGCCACCATCAACAATGTCTTTAACACCGTGCAGTACTCGGGTGTAGATACAACCGAGCACACGCCGCAGTTTGGCCAGGTCACTTCAGTAGGCCAAATGCGGCAGTTCCAATTCAGGGCGAGTTTCAGGTTCTAAGCGGTAGGTCAGCGGGTTTCGCAGTGCGACGCGCGACAGGAGCGGGATGAGAAATTTGGCACAGAGGATGGTTGCGGTGGCTGCGCTGCTGGCGCTTCTGGCGCCTGCCGCGCCGCCTATCCCTGCGCAAACCTCGAGCCGGGTCTCCAGCACCCCAGCGGCACAAAATCCGCAGATCGCGACCCCGGTTTCGTCCACGCCGCAAGGTGGATTCACCCTCAAAGCAAACGCCGAGTTGGTTCTCACCAACGTTGTTGCGCGCGATGCGAAGACAGGCGAGTTGATCACGGGCCTTAAGCAGAGCGATTTCAAAATCTACGAAAACGGCAAAGAGCAGCAGATCGACACCTTCGACTTTGAGAGCGTGGACATGGCTGCGCCGCTCACGGAGGCCACGGTAAGCGGGCTGGCAGCCGGCCCCAGCGGATCGAAGGCTGTTGTCGTTGCCAAGCCGGAAGAGCTGCGCAACCACCGGCTGATCGTCATGTTCTTTGACCTGACCTCAATGCAGCCCGAAGACTTGGAGCGAAGCGTCGACGCGGCGCAGGCCTTTCTCAAAGCCAAAATGCAGCCTGCCGATCTCGTGGCCCTGGTCTCGCTTGGCGACACGCTCAACGTCGACCAGGATTTTACCGCCGACAAGAACGCGCTCATCAACGAGGTGGGCGCATACAACGGTACCGAGGGCCAGGGGTTTGCCCAGGGCGCCAACTCGAATACCAATCAAACCGAGGACACCACCGCCTACACTCCCGACGAGAGTGAGTACAACGACCTGAACACCGACCGCGAGCTCTTCGCGCTGCGCTCGATTTCGCAATCACTGGCAAAGATCAACGAGAAGAAATCGCTCCTCTACTTCTCTGGAGGCATCTCGCGCGACGGCATTGAGAATGAAGCCTCGCTTCGGTCGGCGATCAACGCGGCGGTGCGCGCCGACCTGGCCATCTACAGCGTGGACACGCGCGGCCTGCAGGCCGTTACGCCTTTGGGCGACGCTTCCACCGGGAGCTTGCGCGGGCAGGCTGGATTCAACGGCAGCGCGCTCACCACCAACATGAACGCGAACTTCGACACGCAGGAAGTGATGGGCACGCTCTCCAGCGATACCGGCGGCAAGGCGTTTTTCGACTCGAACGATTTTGCTCCGGCCTTTGCGCAGGTGCAAAAAGACAACTCGGCCTACTACGCGATTGGTTTTCACTCGACAAACCCCGCGCGCGACGGCAAGTACCGCAAGCTTACGTTCAAGATCGATCGGCCCGGCGTCAAGCTCGAATACCGGCCCGGATACTACGCGCCGGCCGACTTCAGGCACTCCGGAAAAGAAGATCGCGAGCAGGAACTCGAAGATCAGCTTGCCAGCGATTTGCCGGCCACCGACATCGCGATGTACATGGACGCCATGTACTTCCGTCTCGACGAAAATCGCTTCTTCATGCCGGTTTCGCTGGTTGTCCCCGGCTCCCAGATTCCCTTCGTGAAGGGCGGCGACAAGGACAAAGCCACGCTCGACATTATCGGCTCTGTCATCGATGCGACGCAGCGGCCGGTGGGGCGCGTGCGCGATACGGTCAAGCTCAACCTCGATCCGGCCCTGCAGGCCAGCCAAAAGAACATCCAGTACACCACGAGCTTCAACCTGCCCCCGGGTAAGTACCAGCTCAAATTTGTAATACGCGAGAACCAGACTGGACGCATGGGCTCGTTCATCGCCGACGTCACGCTGCCCGACATGAAGAAGGCTCCGCTCAAGCTCAGTTCAATCGTCCTGGCTTCTCAGCGCGAGCCGAGCAAGAAAGACGATCCCTTGGTGCGCAACGGCGAAGAGTACGTCCCCAACATCAGCCACGTCTTTCGCCAAGATCAGCACATGTATCTGATCTACGAGATCTACGATCCGGCGCACGCAAAGGCTGCCGAAGGTGCGCCGAAGGAAGCAAAATCCGCGGTCGATCTGCTCAGCAGCCTGGAACTGATTCAGGGATCGACGAAGGTGTACGAAACGCCCATCGTGCAAGCCAGGTCGATCAACGTAGACGGGCGCGACGCGATCTCTATTGAACTAGACGTGCCATTGAACGGGCTCAAGCCGGGGTCGTACATTTGCCAGTTGAATGTGATCGACGACGCGGCGGGCAGCTTCGCCTTTCCGCGCTTTGCGGTGCTCGTTCGTGATTCGTCCGTGACGCCGCCCGTGACGCCGGCAGTTGCGCCGACCGCCGCGCCGCCAGCCGCACCATCAGCGTCAACCGGCGGCTCCGAATAGGATCGCCTTCGGCCCCCACCCCTCCCGCATTGCCGCCGCGGAAAGGGTGGGCAGCCGTCGCGCGCGCCGTCAAGCCCTTTTGAGCAGCCGAAGGATGGCCACCAGGATGATGGCGCCCCCCACCGCAATCAGCGTGCTGTAAATGAATCCACCATGCGCATCCAGTCCAAGGTGGTTCGCGATGAACCCGCCGACTAACGCTCCGGCGATGCCCAACAGAATATCGACGAAGAACCCATAACCCGAGCCCTTCATGATCTTGCCCGTCAGCCAGCCTGCGATCAGGCCAGCCAGAATCCACAGAAGAATTCCCATCTTTCCCCTCCTCGATCGAGTGAATTGGTTCACTTTCGCGGTATCGGAACCTGGGGAAACCGTCACATCGCGAAGGTTAGGCTTCCGAGTTTCGCAAGTCTGGATTTATAACATTGCCAGGGCACGTCCGGCCAGTGAGAAATATCGCGCCCTGCAGCCGGCCGCTACTTCGGTTTCATCGGGTCGGTTTCGGAAGCAGGGCTCTCTCGATAGGGGCAATGACGGCACCCCGACCCGCAGCAGGTCCCGCGTTTCAGGTGATACGCAGCAGTAAAGACAAGATACGGTCCCTCAAAGTAATAGTCTTCAGGATCGAGTCCCGGCGGAGGCTGCGGCGCGGTCGTTGGAAAATCTCGATCCACGCTCGTATTGTCTCGCGAATCGGCTGCAGTTCCTAAGCTCGCAATCAGTCATCCCCGTTAGAATCAGAACATGGCACTTACCGCGCAAGACCGAGCCCGCAAGATCAAGATCATTCTTTTCGACGTGGATGGCGTATTCACCGATGGCACCATCTGGCTCGTCCCCGGTGCTGCGCAGAGTGAGGTTTTAAATGAGCTCCGCGGAAAGGACAACATCGGCTTCGGCGTTCAATCCACCACCATGGTAGAGGCCAAAGGGTACAGCGCCCACGACGGCACAGCGATTTCGCTGGCGCGGCTGGGCGGCCTGAAGTGTGGCGTCATCACTAAGCGCATCAGTGAGACAGTCGCCACACGCGCCCGCGATCTGAAGCTGGAGTTTATCTACCAGGGATGCGCCTTCAAGATGCAGGCGATCCGTGAAATTATCGCAAAGGAAGGCGTGGCGCTCGACGAAATCTGCTACGTCGGCGATGACGTGATCGATCTGCCGGCAATGCGCGAGGTCGGATTTGCGGTGGCCGTGTCCAACGCACGCGAGCGGGTGAAAGCCGAGGCGCACTATGTAACGCCAAACGCGGGAGGCTATGGCGGGGCGCGCGACGCGGTCGAGTTCATCCTGGATGCCAAGGGCGTTCTGGACCAGTGCATCGACGCCTACATCGACGAGCGCAATCCGATCTCGCCGTCGATGGACATCGGCCGTGGTGGTGATCTGAAGTAGCCTCGTCTCTAGCCATGGAAATCAAACCCAAACGCGCGGTCGTCCTCTTGAGCGGCGGTCTCGACTCGGCCACCGTGCTGGCCGTCGCCAAACGCGAAGGCTACGAGCTCTTCGCGCTCACGTTTTCCTATGGCCAGCGCCACGCGTGGGAACTCGAAGCTGCCAAACGCGTCGCCGCTTCAATCGGAGTTTCCGAGCATCGCACCGTCGCATTTGACCTGCGCTCCTTTGGCGGCTCAGCGCTAACGGCCGACATCGCGGTTCCGAAGGGGCGCACGACCGAGGAGATGAGCGGCAACATCCCGATTACTTACATTCCTGCGCGCAACACGATCTTCCTCGCCTTTGCTCTGGCTTGGGCTGAGGTGCTGGGCACGAGCGATGTCTTTTTGGGCGTGAATGCGCTCGACTACTCCGGCTACCCCGATTGCCGTCCTGAATATATTGCAGCCTTCGAAAAAATGGCCAACCTGGCGACCAAGGCAGGCGTGGAAGGCCGCCAGGCGCTGAAAATTCACACGCCGCTCATCGCACTTTCCAAAGCGGAGATCATCCGCCTGGGGCGCAGCATGGGTGTCGATTACAGTTTGACCAGCAGTTGCTACGATCCCAACCCCATGGGTGTGCCGTGCGGCCAATGCGACTCCTGCCTCCTGAGGCAAAAGGGCTTCCGCGAAAACGGGATCGAAGACCCGCTGCAAGAAACAAGCCTCTAGCTCTTAGCCATCAGCCTCTAGCCCCATCCGCGCCAAAACGGAGGCTTGCGCTATTGGTCAATGAGCTAGAAGCTAGAAGCTAGGAGCTAGCAGCTAGAAGCTGTTTTTATGAGCTACGCGGTCAAGGAAATCTTCTACACCCTCCAGGGCGAAGGCGCGCAGACGGGCCGGCCGGCGGTCTTTTGCCGATTTGCCGGGTGCAATCTCTGGTCGGGGCGCGAGCAGGACCGCGCTTCGGCGATCTGCAAATTCTGCGACACTGATTTCGCCGATACCAATGGACGTGGCGGCGGAAACTTCGTCTCTGCCGAGACCTTGGCTGCGGCCATCAATCACAAGTGGCCCGCAACCGCCGAGCTCGGCAATCGATTTGTAGTTTGCACCGGCGGCGAACCTCTTCTACAACTCGACAGGGAGCTGATCGATGCTCTCCACGCCTGCAACTTTGAGATCGCTGTGGAGACAAACGGAACCATTGCGGCTCCAGCGGGACTGGATTGGATTTGTGTCAGTCCGAAGGCGGGTGCCGGGCTAAAGCAGCGCAGCGGAGACGAACTGAAGCTGATCTACCCGCAGCCTGGAGTGGAGCCGGAAAGGTTCGAGGATCTGCCCTTCCGGAATTTCTTCCTGCAGCCCATGGATGGGCCCAGCCGCGAACTGAACACTACCCTTGTGCTGGCGTATTGCCTCGATCATCCGCGCTGGCGATTGAGCCTGCAAACGCACAAGCTGCTTGGAATACCGTGAACCGTGGATCGTGACTCGTGAACCGAGCATGGCGAACCACGAATCACGAACCACGAATCACGATTCACGCCTTTCTTCCGCTTCCGCCAGCCAGCCGCGCCGCAGTCTTTCCGATGGGATGCTGGAGAGATACGGCTTGATGTCGAGAACCGGCGTCCCGTCGATCATGTCCACGCCGCGCACATGGAGCGACGAGCCTTCGCGGTGCAGCAACTCGACAACTGTGAGGCCAATCGGATTGGGCCGGCGCGGTGATCGCGTCGCGAAGACGCCGTGAGGCCGGCCCTCATCGGTCGGCGGATGAGCGATCAGATCGAAACCATCGGCGCGGTCGAACTGCCAAAGTACGAACAAGTGCGAGAAGCCATCGATGTCGGTCAGTCCCGGCGCGAACTCGCGCAAGAGTTCGATGACGCCTTCGGCATCGTGCTTGGCGCCAAGACCTTTGGGAATCGCCGAGGACTCACGGTAAGGACTATGAATGAAGCCGATCGGTTGGGAGGTAAACATTCGCTGACGCCTCCGACTTTCATCCTATGCGCCGCGGAGCCGGTCCCACTTGCCGAGGTTGAGACAGCTTGGGATCGCCTCGAAAGAGGCCACAGGATCGTCTTCACGGTCTGACCAGCCGGCACTCGCGTTGAATCCATCAAAAGAGTTTTCGTGACGCGAAAGTTCCTGCCGAATGCGATTGGGAACACTTCAACGATCCGCGGTGTCTAAGAAAGGTAGGCGCATGGGTCATATTGCGGTACGTCCGGGCCCACACGCTCAGGGTCAGCAACGCGCTTCCGGCGGCTAACCGGCCGCAAGAAACGGCAGCAAGTGGCTTCGAATGTTCCGTTCAGGCTGCCGGAGACCATAACGCGCTGTGACGGGTGCACGTGCAGACGACGGCTGATATGCGGTAACGTGGGAGGGATACGGATTTGCAGGCGGACCTCACCATGGGCAATCTTGCCAGCGCCAATCTTGCCGGAGCATCGACGCTCCAATCCAATGAGGCGGCTCTCGTTGAAGAACTGCGAGCCGGCTCCGAGGAAGCGTTTGCCTGGCTCATCTCGCGCTACCGACAGCCGATCTATTCGTTGCTGGCGCGCACGGTACGCAACCCCGCCGACGCTGCCGATCTGACCCAGGAAGTTTTCGTCAAGGTCTTCCGTGGAATTCGCGGTTTTCACGGCGAGTCCTCTTTGCGAACGTGGATTTACCGGATTGCCTTGCGTGAGGCGTCGAACCAGCGGCGCTGGTGGAAGCGGCATCAACAGCAGGAGATTCCCATGGAGCAGGAGATGGCGCAGGGAGATTGTGGCCGGCCAATGCAGCTGAAGGACATGCTGGTGGACCCTGCCGAGTCGCCCTATGACGCGGCCCTTCACGAGGAGAATCGGGCGCGGGTGGAGAATGCGCTGCGCCAGGTACCGGAGCCATTCCGCACCACGCTGGTCCTGCGCGACATCGAAGGATTCGTCTACGAAGAAGTGGCGGCCTTGCAGGGGATCAATCTGGGAACAGTGAAATCGAGGCTGGTACGCGGGCGTGCCTGCCTCAAGGCGTTGCTGACGGTTGAGCGGTCGGGTTCGCGGCCGACGGCGCTGGCAGGGATGAAGATTTCCCTTAGAGAGGGGGCGCGATGAACGGCTGCAATGAAATGCAGGCTTGCTTGATGGATTATCTGGATGGCCGGCTGAGCGGACGCGAGATGCAGGAGATCGATGCGCACTTTCACGAGTGTCGCGATTGCGCACGGGAGTGGAATTCGCTACGGGATTTGCAGGCTTCGCTGGCCGCCCTGGGCCCCGTGCCGGAGCCGCCCGACTTGCCGTTGCGAATTCGTGTCGCGGTAAGCCAGGAGCGGGCGCAAAGCCGCCGCCGCATCTTCACCGCTTGGGGACTGGCATGGAAGAACACCGTGGGACCGTTTCTGTTGCAGGCCGGCGCGGGATTCGCCAGTGCGGTCGTTCTGTTGGGAACCATCGTCGTGCTGGTTAGCGTTCTGGCCCAGCCGCAGGCAGCACAGGCTACGCCCGACGAGCCTTTGGGCAATGCAACGGCTCCTCATCTGCTCTACTTCTCCAACGCTCAGGGCAACGATGAAACGGACGCCATCTCCAGCCCGGTTACGGTCGAAGCGTACGTGAACGGCCAAGGCGAGGTCTACGACTATCGCATCGTTTCCGGTCCCACCGACTCCGTGACTCGCTCCCAGGTGGAAAACCTGCTCTTGTTCAGCCGCTTTGAGCCCGCCCGTTTCTTTGGTCAGCCCGTGCGCGGCCTGGCGGTGTTGTCATTTTCCGGCGTCTCCGTGCGCGGGTAAAGGCAGCTTCGAGCTTCCAGACTCCAGCCTCTAGCTGATTCGCGCGACGACTGAGCATTGATCTTTCTGATGTCGAATCGGCCGACCTACTCAATGTGCTTCCTCGTTTGCCGCCGCTCTTGGTCTTTCCACGAAAAGCTAAGAGATAGAGGCTAGGAGCTAGCAGCTGATTATTTGACCCTGCCGTTGCGTCTAAATAGACTTGCAGACAGGGTTTCCTCATGACGCGTCGATTGCATTCTTCCGTTTTCTTTTTTGTCGCGATTCTATGTTTGTTGGCCGGATTGGCCCCAAGCTCCGCGCAAGCTCAATCCTCCAGCGGTTCTTCTTCCAATCAAAGCTCCTCCTCAGGCCAGATGTATGCGCGGGAAAAAGCTCCTTCTCTGATCGATCCGGCTGGGCCGACCATCTCGCTCATCTCCGCTGAGCCCGTGTTCGTCATGGCGGCCGCGCTGAATGCCTGCGGTTACGACGAGGGCCTGGAGGCGAGTGCGCCCATCCGCAAGCACGTCCGCGACGAGATGAATCAGGCCCTCGCGCAAAGTGAGGATGCCCGCACCAGGCGTGATGCGCTCTGCCTATACATTGCCCAGCACCGCATGACAGGCTCGGAGCGCGACATTTCGCAGTACATCTCGCTGGCTCTATACCTCACGCCGCCGCCGGAACTCGAAGTTACAGCCGACCTCACCGAAATGCCGCCCGATTCCACTCAGGTGGCTGAGGTCGTTCCCTTGCTTCGCGCCTTTGCGGCCGCGGTGGACCTGCACGGCATTTGGCTGACTTCGCACCATCTGTACGACGATGAGATTGACAATCTGCACGATCCTCTCTCGCAAATGATCGTCAGCGTGAATCTCTACCTCAAGGTGCCGGCCTCCACCTACGACGGCCGCAGGTTCATCGTGGTCATCGAGCCGCAGCTCTCTCCAGCCGTGGTCAACGCGCGCATCTACGGCACAGATTACGTGGTGGTCGTCTCCCCGGCCAATGGAAAAGTCCCCATGGCCGACGTGCGCCACACTTACCTCCACTACGTCATTGATCCTTTGTTATTCCAGCGGTCCAACGCCATCGACCGCGAGCAGTCCATCCTCAAGGAAATCCATGATGCTCCGCTTGATTTCCGATTCCGCTCCGATACCGTGTCGTTGACCATTGAATGCCTGATCAAAGCCATTGAAGCGCGCACGATGGATACCGGCATTTCCGAATACAGGATTCCGCCGGGCGTGGATCGCTCGCAGTTGCCGCGCTACGAGCATGAACGCGAACTTTACCAGCAAAAGGTGGACGCGGTGAAATGGGCTGCCGTCGGGCATGATATGCGCCAGGGTTATGTGCTTACGCAGTACTTTTATGAGCAGTTGTTGCAATTTGAAAAAGACCCAGCCGGCCTGAAAGACACGATCGGAGAGATGGTTTACAGCATGGATGTCGATCAGCAGGTGCACCGTGCTCGTCAGACCGAGTTCGATAAAGAGGGCGACGAAGACGTTCTGCAGCACAGTAAGCCTCGCGCGCTGACGGGACTCGATCTCGCCGAGGCCAGGCTGGCCAGCGGAGATGTGCCTGCGGCCACTACCATGGCGCAAAAGGTGCTCGCCAGCCAGGACGACAGCATTGCGTCGACTGCCGACGCCGCTCGTGCTCATTTCATCCTGGCCCGGGTAGATCTGATGAGTGGCCATCCCGACGAGGCGGTCGAGGACTTCCAGAAAACCCTTGCCACAAGCAAGGAGCAGCGGCTGCTCGCCTGGTCGCACATCTACCTTGGCCGAATGCTCGATCTGGAGTGTAAACGCGACGAAGCCCTGGCCGAGTACAAAGAAGCTTTGGCTGTCCGCGACGGTCAACTCGATACGCGCCTGGCCGCTGAACGGGGCGTGAAGGCTGCCTATGTGCAGCGCGGCCATGAGCACGACTGCGATGATGAGACCGGTGACAACGAGCCGGGTCCTCCACCTCAGCCCGCTCAGCCCGGCGGGTCACCGGCCGTCGGCGGACCCGGCGGCTCTGCCGCGCCCCAGCCACAACCGCAAGCGCAGGGCAGCGCATCGAAACCGAAATAAGTGCCCACCGGCGCGCATCCCATGACGGCACGAAGCTGAGGGGACGCGCCGAACCTCCAAGTTCCCTGATTCATCTTCGGCGTGCATGCGGCGCGTTCAATGCGTCTAAATCTGTGAGAAGGATTCAACAGAGAGGCAGGAGTGAAAGCAGATCTCAAAGAGCTTGAAGCCGCACTGGGGCACGAGTTTTCGAGCCCAGAGCTGCTGCTGCGCGCGCTCACACATCGTTCGCTGGCCCACCAGCTTGCGCAAGCGGACGGTGGCAAGAAGTCAGCTCAGGCCGACAACGAACGCCTTGAGTTTCTCGGCGACGCTGTCTTGGGTCTCGTTGTGGCGGAGGCGCTGTTCACCCTGCATCCGGAGTGGCGCGAAGGCGAAATGACGCGCATTCGCTCCGGGCTGGTTAGCCGGCTTCACATGGCGCAAATCGCCGAAGAGATTGACCTGGGCCGCCACCTGCGCCTCAGCCGCGGCGAGGAGCGCAGCGGCCTGCGCCGCAGAAGCACCGTGCTTTCGAATACCATGGAAGCTGTGATGGGTGCGCTCTTTCTCGATGGAGGTTTGGAGCCAGTTCGCGTTTTCGTCCGCGGCAGGGTTATGGGCGAAGCTGCCGAGCGTCTGGCCGTCGAAATGCGTTCCGGCGAGGCAATGGGAAATTACAAGTCCGCGCTCCAGGAGCGGCTCCAGGCCGCGGGCGCAGGAGCGCCGGTCTATCGCGTGAAGACCGAGAGCGGTCCCGACCACCACAAACGCTTTTTGGTCGAAGTGCGGATGAAGAGCGAAGCCGGGCAGAAAGGGAAGCCGCTGGCCCGCGGCATGGGGCGTACCAAAAAGCACGCCGAGCAGGATGCAGCGCGCCGGGCGCTCAACCTTCTGGCAAATGAAGCCCCGGTGCATTCTGGCGCGGACACAGCCGGTGCCCTTCGAATTCCGGATGCTGACATCGCAGCAGCTTCCGGCAAAGAGGGCCAGCGCACGCAATGAGCGATCCTGCACCCGCGCCAGCTTCATTTCTGCAACGGTGGGCGCACGTGCGTGTTCATCTGCCCACTTTGCCACAGGTGCTGGCTTCGCTGCTGCAGACCGTGGTGGTGGCGCTGTTCGTGCTCACTTTTGTTCTGCAGCCTCTTCTCATTCCATCCGAGAGCATGGAGCGGACGCTGCTGGTTGGGGACTTCCTGCTCTTCAACAAGCAGATCTATGCGCCCCCCGGATGGATGAGCCGCTGGCTCCTGCCCTATCGGCCCATTCGGCGCGGCGACATCATCGTTTTCCACCACTCGCAGCCGCCCATGCTCATCAAGAGGGTGGTCGGCGTACCCGGTGACCGGCTTCGCATCTCGAACGGACGTGTGATTCTGAACGGCGCGGCTCTCGAGGAGCCTTATGTGGCCTTCGAACCTGCTCCGCCCAACTTCGCGCGGGACAACTTTCCTGCCCTGATCTATTCCGATCCGGAGGTCGATCCCGAGTGGTGGCGCCAGATGCAAAGCGTCACTCAAAACGGCGAGTTGGTGGTGCCTCAGGGCGAATATTTCGTTCTCGGCGACAACCGCAATCACAGCAAGGACTCCCGCTACTGGGGCTTTGTGCCGAGGCAGGCCATCATTGCTCGCCCCTTGGTGATCTATTTCTCAGTCGCGCGCCCCTCTTCTACTGACGTCGAGCAAATCGATCCACAGCAGGCCACGGATGATAAACTCGGACACGAACCAGACTTCGCCGAACGTCTCACGGCATTTGCCCGCTGGCGGCGCATCTTCCGCGTTGTGCATTGATTCGGCGCTGAAAAAGCGCAAAGACGCCGGTGACCTCCCTCCAAGAGTGACAGAATGACCAAGAAAAAGACGAGAGCAGCCAACGAGCCCTCCCAGAAGCGTCAGGAGCCGGCTCCCGAGCCTGCCAAAGTTGAAGAGACGCCGTTTGAAGCCGTAGCCAGCATCTGCTCGGTGCTGGTTGTGGGCCTGTTCATTCTCACCTTTATTGCGCAGAATTTCGTCATCCCTTCCGGATCGATGGAGAAGACGCTCCTCGTAGGCGATCACCTCGTCGTCGACCGCATTAATTTGGCCCCGCCCGCTAGATGGATGCCGTTGGTTCACTACCGTGAGCCCAGGCGTGGCGACATTGTGGTCTTCATCAAGCCCAGTCCCGAGCCGCAGCTGGACGCCGACGGCAAGCCTCAATATTTCTTTCTGGTCAAGCGGCTCGTCGGCGTCCCTGGCGACCACATCCATCTCCACGACGGCATCGTCATTCTCAACGGCGTCGCGCAGCCACAGCCATACGCTCAGCCCACCACCGCCGATAATTATCAGGAGTTTCTCGACGAATTTCCCTCTGTGCCGCCCTACCCGCAGCCGGGCGGCGCAACGGAGAGTTGGGCTGTCGATTTTCCGAATCACATCGTCGATGGTGATCTCGTGATTCCACCCGGCATGTACTTCATGATGGGCGACAACCGCCATAACAGCCTGGATTCCCGTTTTTGGGGATTCGTGCCCCGGCAAAACATCGTGGGGCGCCCGCTCTTCAATTACTGGTCGTTCATCACGCCGGAATCGGTGTACGAGCAAACAGGGCTTGGTCCCCGTTTGACCTGGATGGGCCACGTAGTTTTACACTTCTTCACGCAAACGCGCTGGAGCCGCACTTTCCACCTCACGCGGTAACCAGCGGCTAGAATCTATAGACAATGACAGACGGCGCCGGAGGCAAGGAACGATTGCGGAAGGGTCTGCGGATAGCCCTCGCAACCGTCGCGATCCTGGTGCTTCTACTCGTCATTCCCCCGTTGATCAGCGTGAGTCGCTTTAAGACTCAGATCACGCAGCTCATCTCGCAATCGCTGGGCAGGCCGGTGCGCCTCTCGTCAGTCCAGGCGCACATTCTGCCCTGGCCGGGATTTGAGATCTCCGATCTGAGCGTTGCGGAAGATCCGGCCTACGGCGCCGAACCAGTGCTCCACGCCAACAAGGTCACCGCTTCCATTCGATTGCTCGCCTTGTTGCGCGGCCGTGTTGAGATTGGCAAGATCGATGTGGATGAGGCCAGTCTCAACCTGGTGCGTGCCGGTCCGGGCCGCTGGAATCTGGACTCGATTCTTCGCACGGCTGCCGCTCAGACTGCTTCATCACCGGGTACGGGCCGGGCAGTCCCACTACCCTATCTCGAAGCCACTGACTCCCGCATCAACTTCAAGGACGGCGCGGAAAAGCTCCCGTTTTCTCTGGTCAACGCCGATCTCTCGTTGTGGCAGGAGAATCCCGGTGAGTGGCACATTCGCCTGCGTGGCCAGCCCGCCCGGACCGACGTAAGTTTGCACCAGGAGGAAACCGGCGTGGTTCGTTTGGAAGCCAGCATGCGCCGCGCGCCCGCGCTCCGCCAGATGCCCCTGCATATGGACATCGACTGGCGTGAAGCTCAGCTCGGCCAGCTCGCCCGTCTCATCACTGGTTCAGATCCCGGCTGGCGCGGTGATCTGACCGGCGAGCTGCACCTCGACGGTACCGCCGAGGCGGCCGAGATCGCCACGCGACTCCGCGCTACCGGCGTGCACCGCGCCGAATTCACTCCCGTATCGCCCCTCGATTTCGATGCTCGCTGCGGATTTATCTACCACTACGCTGACCGGAGCATCGAGAACCTTGCCTGCGACTCCCCGCTCGGTGATGGCCATGTAAAAGTCACCGGAGAAAAGCCGGGTGAAGACAGCCCGCCGAACTTTTCTGTTGAACTCGATCGCGTTCCCGTGGCTGCTGGCCTCGATGCGCTGCGCACTCTCCGCAGCGGTCTCGTGCCGGATCTCGAAGTGAACGGCACGGTGAGTGGAAAGATTGTCTATCACGTTCACTCTCAGGGAAACGCCGAGCCAGCCGCGTCTGCGTTGGCCGTGCCGGTCGGCCGGAAGCAAATTGCAAAAACTGGCGTGGAACAAGCGGGACCTCTTACCGGAAGCTTGACAGTCGAAGACCTCATCCTGACGGGCGCTGGCCTAAGTCGTCCGATTCAGGCGCCGAAGTTCACAATGGCGCCGACGCCAGTTGTATCGGCAACGTCTCAAGCGCCTGCCGCTGGGAGCCAGACAGACTCCGGCAGCACTGCACAAGCGCTGACCGGCTCCGTAGCGGTCCCAGCGGGCGGAGCCGTTCCGCTCACCTTCAATCTGCGCTTCTCGGGCTCCGGCTATCAGGTCGCGGCGCGCGGCCAGGCGAGTTTTGCGCGCGCCAGAGAATTCGCCCACGTCTCCGGCATTCCGGCTGCGAAGGCGCTCCAGGCCCTTGCGGGCGAACCCATCACGGTGGATCTGACCGCTGAAGGGCCATGGATACCAACGGAGGTGATCCCACTCAACGGCCTTTCTTCCCCTGCAGTTGCACCGGTGAGCGGCCCTGAGCCTCCAGCTTTAGCGCCGTCCGTTGGCGCCGCGCCCGAACCTCACGATCGCGACACTCTGACCGGAACCGTGACCGTGCATAACGCCAACTGGCAGACCGATTATCTGGCCAGCCACATTGTCGTCAATGACGCCGCGCTTCATATCGAGAACGGCAATCTCCGTTGGGACCCTGTGGACTTCACCTATGGCCCGCTGAAGGGAACCGGTGACCTGACCCTCCCGGCCGGCTGTGTTTCGGAGCAAGCTTCTCAACAACCGTGCCCTGCTCAGTTCCAGATTCACTTTGACGATCTGGACGCAGCGGAATTTGAGAGCGCGCTGCTCGGCGCGCGGGTGAAGGCCACGTTGCTCTCCAGTCTTATCAACCGGCTCCATCCCGCTTCTGCGCCTCCGTGGCCGCAGCTTGAGGGAACCGTGACTGCCGACTCGCTCGTTCTTGGTCCGGTTACGCTCCAGGCGGTGTCGGCCTCTCTCGAAATCGCGCCCACTGGCGTTGAGATTCGGAGTCTCGATGCCGGCCTCCTTGGCGGCACTGTACATTTAGGTGGAACTCTCACCAAGCCTGCGACGGATCAAGACAAGCCGGCATACACCATCGGAGGCGATTTCCAGGATCTCAACGTCTCCGACCTGGGCAAGTTGCTTGGTCTGCGTTGGACGGGCGGAGCACTGGGCGGCAACGGCAACGTACAACTCGCTGGCTACACCGGCAGCGATTTGGCCGCGTCGGCCAAAGGGACTCTGCACTTCCAGTGCCGGCAGGGAAGCCTCGCAAATGCAAGAACCCCGGCTCCCGCTGGCGCCACCAGGCCTTCGCCAATTCCCGCCGCTCTGGCCCACTTTGACCGCTGGACCGCGGACGCTTCTATCGCCGATGGCGTCATCGACCTCGGCGCGAATCAGGTCATCTCTGGCAAAAGCAAGCACTCCGTCGAAGCCGCCATCGCCTTCGGCGACCCGCCCCAAGTGAGCTTTCCCGCGCCAGAGGAAACGCGAGCCGAAAAGCGTAAATGAATCCGCTCCAACCTAATCCAAGTCAATCTAGGCCAATCTAGAATCGACCCATGTCTTCATCCGTCTCCTCCGCTCCCGTCCTGATCCGCTGCAAAGGCATCCTCTTCGATATGGATGGGATTCTCATTTCGTCGATTGGCTCTGTCGAGCGCAGTTGGACAAAATGGGCCACGCTCCGCGGTGTCGATCCCGCGCTGGCGCGTAAGACCGCTCACGGCCGGCGCGCCATTGAAACGATCGCCAAACTTCGGCCCGACCTCGACAGTGAGAAGGAGCTCAAGGTTATCGAAGACATTGAAATCGCGGATAACGACGGTCTGACTGTGCTGCCGGGCGTTCTCGATCTGCTCGCGGCGCTACCAGCGAATCGATGGACTGTGGTCACCAGCGCCACGGAACGGCTGGCGCGGATTCGCCTGGCCGCGGGAGGCATTCCCGTGCCGGACTCGCTCGTCACCGCCGAACATGTCACCCGCGGAAAGCCGCATCCCGAGCCATTTCTGACCGGGGCAGCTTTGCTCGGCGTCGCGCCGAAAGAATGTGTGGTCTTCGAGGATTCACCGTCGGGGGCGAAAGCCGGCCGCGCCGCGGGTTGCACCGTCGTGGCCACCACGTTCTCCCTTTCGGCGGAGTTCCTCGATGCAGCGCACTACTTGCTGCGCGACCTCACCGGCATTAGCGTTGATAGCGACGGCGATCAAATCGTGCTAAGCCTCACACCGCTGGCCGCACCGGGCGTCGAATAGCCGCAATCCCGCAGCCCCGCAGCCCGAAGCCGCTTTACTCGTTCGCCTCAATCTTCCGCCCGTGCAGATCCTGAATGGGACGCGTGTTCAATTTGTAGAGATTCGCAAATGCGCGCATTTGCCCGCGGCTCAAGCTCAGGTCTTGTTCGAACACGAACCAGCGAACTCCCTCGGTGCAGGGCGGCGTGACCTCGGACCCGGAGTAGGTCCAATAGCCGCGGTCGGCTGGCAACAGGCCGCCAGCGCTCACCATATCGGTGATCTTCTCGGTTGTGCCCGGCTTTGTGGGCAGGTGCGCCCACAGCGTCGCCAGCAGTGCATTGGGAAAGCCCCGGTCTTGATTCAGCCGCACCGCTACAATGGCCGCCTTGCCGTCCTCGGTGCGGTACACCATGTCCACCTCCATGTCGCTGAGCTTGCCCTTCACCGGGTGCTCGGCGGGGTGATGGAAGTCCAGCTCGATGAGGCGATAGCGTACACCCCCAGCCATTAGTGTGCTGCCGGGATCCACGTGAGCGACGATGTCTCGCCCTGTGTTTTCAAGAGTCATGGGTCCGGCGATGAAGTGAAATTCGAGCGGCTCAAGCGCCTTGTTCAGATGTGCGCCGTGAATGTCGATGGGCGACTGTTCGTGGCCCTTGGAGCAGGCCCCGTACGCCGGGTCGAGCCTTCCCCAAACCTCCGGACCGGTTTTTCCTTCGTAGGTCCAATTGGCTCCGGCCTGAGTTCCGGCCTGAGCTACGGCTTGAGCTGTGAATTGACCTGCGGAGACCACGGTAAATCCGGTCACGAGAGCAACAATCATAGAAAGACGCATGGATTATCTCCGTTGAAACTGGAGCGTAAGCGCCCCGGAGAATTCTAAGCCATCGATGCGGCAAGCGAAAAAGAAACGGGACCCGCGACCTGCGGATCCCATCTCTCAGCGGTTTGAATTGGCTCGCCTTCCCTGGGCTTCCTTACCTCGCCTTTGCCGTTGCACCCACTCCGGCTTGTTCGGCCAATTGGGCGGCCTTGCCTGTGGCTTCCCAAGTGAATTCCGGCTCGGTTCGGCCAAAGTGCCCGTAGGCCGCGGTCTTCTGGTAGATGGGGCGTCGCAGGTTCAAATGCTCGATGATGGCTTTCGGCGTGAGCGGGAAGTTCTTGCGGATCAGCTCGGTCAGCTTCGTTTCGCTCAGCTTGCCGGTGCCGAATGTCTCCACCAGCACGCTCACCGGTTCGGCCACGCCAATGGCGTAAGCGAGCTGCACCTCAGCGCGGCTGGCCAGCCCCGCCGCAACAATGTTCTTGGCAATGTAGCGCGCCATGTAGGCTGCCGACCGATCGACCTTGGTCGGATCCTTGCCGCTGAAGGCGCCTCCACCGTGGCGGCCCATGCCGCCGTAGGTGTCCACGATGATCTTGCGGCCGGTCAGGCCCGTGTCGCCCATGGGACCGCCGATGACAAAGCGGCCCGTGGGATTGATGTGGTATTTCGTGTGCTCGTCCAGCCACTTTGCGGGCAGAACCGCCTGGATCACATGCTTAAGCACATCGGAATGCAGCTCTTCATTACTCACTGCCTCAGAGTGCTGGCTGCTGATGACGACTGCATCGATGCGCGCCGGCTTCCCATCCTCCCCGTACTCTATCGTGACCTGGCTCTTGCCGTCGGGGCGAAGATAGGGCAGCTTGCCGCTTTTTCGCACGGCGCTTAATTGACGGCAGAGCTTGTGCGCCAGCGAGATGGCCGCCGGCATCAGCTCGGGAGTTTCGTCGGAAGCATAGCCGAACATCATGCCCTGGTCGCCGGCGCCGCCGGTGTCAACGCCCTGGGCAATGTCGCCCGACTGCTTGTTGATGCTGGAGATCACGGCGCATGTGTTGGAATCGAAGCCGTAGAGCGCGTTGTCGTACCCGATCGAAGCAATCACTCCGCGGACCAGGCTTTGAAAATCAACGTAGGCCTTGGTGGTGATCTCGCCCGCAATCACGACCAGGCCAGTGGCTGTCAGAGTTTCTGCCGCGACACGGCTGTATGGATCCTGCTCCAGGCAGGCGTCGAGAATAGCGTCGGAGACCTGGTCGGCAATTTTGTCGGGGTGGCCTTCGGTGACGGACTCAGAGGTAAATAAAAAACGGTCGCTCAAAATTCAAACTCCTTTTCAGGTCGGAATTCAACTTGGTGGCTGTCGCCGGGCTGTTCGGCTCGGCTGTTCGACTTGGTTTGAAGCGCTCAGGCAGCCGCCGGCTCCCTGACACTTCAGAACCCATTACGCGGGCCTTCTATTCGCCTCCCCACACTTGGCGACACAGGCCTGACTTCTCATCCTAACTATGTTAATTGTCGCAGGCGGTCGACGGCAAAGACATGCAGCGTACGGCAAGCAATAAGCCTCAAACGGCGGATTGAGGCCCCTGAGCTGGGTGGCCTAGATCCTGGAGACAAGGTGCTCAACCAAGCGGCAGGTTGAAGACCAGGCGCCGCGGAAGGCCATGGAAACTCCCCGGATGGGGAGGAGCGTGCGCCACCACCCCTCGCGAACGCCATAGTAGCGCACGGTTAGAAACGCAGCCGCACCAACCGCCAACAGCAACAGGAAGGCGCCAATCCAGCGCAAACGAACCTCGAGGGCTTCGCGGTGCAGGATCCGCGCCTTACCCACGTTCGAAGCGAAAGTTGTCCAGCCGCTGTCATCGTCCGCAGTCTGGCCTCCGCTGTTGTCGGCCTGAAGAAAACGCTCAGTCCATTCCTGCGGGTCAAGACCGATGGCGTTGGCGTATCCGCGGACGATTCCCTTGCTCAGGATGCCGCCCGGAAGCAGGCGGAACTTCTCCTGCTCCAGCGCAATCAGATGTCGTTGGCTGATCTTGGTGACCGCGGAAATGTCTTCCAGCGCAACGCTGCGTGCTAGACGTTCCTTGCGCAGGTCTTCTCCAAAATTTCCCATCGGCGACCGGTCGCGGGTCAAAGACCCATGCGGGAATTGCACCTTCACAATAAACCGGCTTTGACCTCGGGTCAAAACGATTCCTTGCCAAATGCCTTTATTTTTGAGGGTTTGAACACACTTTTGTAACAGGTCCAAATCGGAACTGTCGTCCCCGCCACCGCTCCATCTCGCCCGCTCTCGGCTGTTACCCTTAAGGCAGACGTCTCGGCGCTGTTTGCGCGCTCGATTCACGCTCGAACATGAATAAGCTCATCTTTGCCAACCTTCTGCACCGCCCTGTGCGCTCGGTCATCAGCGTCCTGGCCGTGGCCATTGAAGTCATCATGATTCTCTCGATTGTTGGCGTCTTCATGGGCATGTTGAACGACCAGAAACAGCGCACCAACGGCATCGGCGCCGACCTGATGCTCCTGCCGTCGAATGCCAGCCTGTTCAACGGAGTCGGCGGGGCTTCCATGCCGATCAAAGACGAAGAAGTGCTGCTGAAGATGCCACACGTAACGGTAGTCTCGCCGGCCATCCAGAAAATCTCGACCAGCGGCAGCATCGAGATTCTTTACGGCATCGATTACGTGAGCTTCAATGCGCTCAAGCCATTCGTCTTTCAGGCCGGTGGCCCATTTACGGGGCCGAACGACGCCATCATCGACGACATCTTCGCCAGCCGCTGGAACCCGGCCACCGGAAAGCCCTACGCTGTCGGCGACACGGTCATGATTATGGACCAACCCTTTCGCGTTTCGGGCATTGTTGAGCAGGGAAAGGGAGGCCGCAAGCTGATCCCGCTTGAAACCATGGGAGAGCTGATGGGCGCCGATGGTAAGGCCTCGCTCTTCTACATCAAATGCGACAGCCCAGCGAACGACAATCTGGTCATTCAGGAGATTCACAATACCCGCGGATTCGGAAACAACACCTTGACCACAGTCGACGAATGGCTCGACCAGATGACACCCGACAAGATTCCCGGATTCAACCTTTCGCTGGAGATCATCACCGGCATTGCGGTGATTATTGGCTTCCTGGTCATCTTTCAGTCCATGTACACCGCTGTTCTTGAGCGCACTCGGGAGATCGGCATCCTCAAATCAATGGGTGCATCTAAAACCGCCATCGTGAGCGTCGTCCTGCGCGAGTGCGCCGTGCTGGCCGCCGCTGGCGTTCTGGTGGGCATCGCGGGAACTTACGGCGTGCGTTTGCTGATGGTCCACTTTTTCCCGACACAACACTTCGAAATCAGCGGGGTGTGGCTGGGCCAGGGAGCACTGATCGCCTTCGTGGGATCGATCTGCGGCGCGCTCTATCCCGCCTGGATGGCTGCCCGCAAGGATCCCATTGACGCGCTGGCTTACGAATAGAGCCCCCGCTTCTAGTGCTCGGTTTTGCGACCGCATTTTTCCCGCAGCAATCGGGGATACTTGAAGGCGTGATCTCGCGCTGCGACACTGAGCGCTGAATCAATGAGGCCGTCGTGCAAGTAGAAACTCAGAATCTCGTTTCGCTCGATGCCATTCGCGCCGCTGCCGCGCGCATTGCGCCGATTGCCATGAAAACGCCTCTGGTCCGCGCGGCGTTTCCCGGCGTGTCCGGCCACGGCACGGGCAGGGAGATTTGGCTCAAGGCCGAGAGCCTGCAGCCGATTGGGGCCTTCAAAATCCGTGGCGCGGCGAACAAGATTCTTCAGCTCACGCCGGACCAGGTTGCGCTCGGGGTCATCACCTATTCGAGCGGCAATCATGCCCAGGGCGTGGCCTACGCGGCGCGTGAAGTCGGCGCCAAGGCAGTCATCGTCATGCCATCGAATGCGCCTGCTATCAAGCGCGCAGCCACCCTGGCCCTTGGCGCAGAGATCGTCGATGTGGGTCTCGCCTCCAGTGAGCGCCTGGCCGTTGCCGAGGAGCTCGCGCGAAAACACGGCTATGTCGTGATTCCGCCGTACGACGACGAGCAGATCATCGCCGGGCAGGGAACCTGCGGTTTGGAGATTGTGGAAGAGCTGCCGGACGTGGACCTCGTCGTCTCGCCGGTCTCGGGCGGCGGCCTGCTCAGTGGAGTCGCCACGGCAGTGAAGCGGCTCAGCCCCAACGCCAAGGTCTTCGGCATCGAGCCAGAGCTGGCCGGCGACACGGCCGAAAGTTTCCGCACCGGTCAAATCGTCACCTGGCCCGCGGAGCTCGTTTCCCGGACCATTGCGGACGGCCTGCGCACGCAAAGTGTAGGCGTGCGCAACTTTGCCCACATTCAGGCCGTTGTTGACGGCATCATTACCGTGACGGAGGCGGAGATTCGCGCTGCCATGCGCGCCATTGTGGCGGCCACGCGGCTGGTTCCTGAGCCAAGCGGTGCGGTATCGACGGCTGCGCTGCTCTTTCATGGTGACCAACTGCCCGCGTGCCGGAAGGCCGTCGCCGTGGTAAGCGGCGGCAACGTGGATCCCGTGATGCTGGCCCAGGTGCTCACTGAATCCACCCCATAGCGTCGTTCAACTATGATCTTGCATACGATGAATCCGCGACTTCATGCGCTTTCTGCTATCGCATTTGGCCTCGCGCTCGCCGGCGCCGTCCCGGCCGCCAACGCCGACAAGAGGCCCAAGCAGGACGTGAAACCCATGGCCGGCCCTCGCGCCACGGTCCTGCGCGTTACCTGGCTCTACATTTCGCCCGCAACCGGCTCTCAAAAGGTCGAAAAAGTGCAAGTCGGCCGCGAAATGGTCGTTGCGGAAAAGAACGGCACGTGGTTTCGCGTCTTTGCCAATACCGACATAGCAGAGCAGCACAACGATAGGGATACACCGATGGTTGGCGAAGATACGACCCCGCCGCCGATCTCCGGGTGGATGGAGGCCAAGGGAATCGTCGAAGAAACCACGCCGAACGGCGACCAGATTCTGATGGGCGCAGCCGCCAACCAGGAGGCTCTGGCCTCGAATCCACGCGGCCCTGCCAACGCTGCCCAAAGCGCTCGCTCCCTCTATCGTCGCGTCGTCGAAATGTTTCCCAACTCGCCGCTTGCACCCGAAGCTGCATGGCGGGCTGCCGACATTCAGTGGCAGGTGGAAAAAGCCGACGCCTCAACCTTGCCGTCAGCGCATGAGCGCGATCCGGTGTACCGCCAGTCGATGGACGAGGACGCCTTGCGCAAGGTGATCAAGTACTATCCCCGCACGCGCTGGGCGGCATTTGCTGCCTTTGACCTGATTGACAACAAGCTCTGCGGCGATTGGGAAGGCACGACGCAGTGCCCGGAGAAGGAGGCTGACATCTACCTCAAGTACGCCGATGAATACCCAGACGGCCCGCGAACAGCGCGAGCGCTCTACGAGGCTGTCTACCGTTTCGCCGTCCTTAAGGACATGTACGACGCCAGCGGAGATGATCGCAAAAGCAACGAAGCCCACAACCAGGCGCGCACTGTCGCCGCCCAACTGAAAGCTCACTTTGCCGACTCCGATTATGCCTTAGAGGCCGGAGCGCTGGTGTACAAATTGGATGAAGGGGTTCCTGTCTACGGCATTGAACGGGAGTGAGCGGCTCATGGCCTCCCGGACGCGCTAAGACACGCATCAAAGAGACAGCCAGGAGGCTTTTTGAGCCCGTATATTTTGTCCATCCTTTTGGGAATTGTTGAAGGTTTGACCGAGTTTTTGCCGGTCAGTTCGACCGCGCATCTCCGCATTGCCGAAGCCCTGATGAAGATCCCGCTCGGCGACTCAGCCTGCTCCGTTGGCAACACGGCTTGCCTTCAGGATGTCGCCTACTGGAATATGTACACGGTCGTCATCCAGGTTGGCGCAATCATGGCGCTATGCCTGCTCTTCCTTGAAAGAATCATCAACTTTCTCCGCACTTTTCCCCGCGGCGAAACCGGCGACCGTACCTGGTTCAACCATCCCATCTCCCTGACGCTCATTGCTTTCGCATGCACGTCCGTCCCCGCCCTGCTGCTGCGCAAGTGGAGCGAAAAGAACCTGGACAACCTGAATGCCATCGCAATCGCGCTGCTCGCTGGCGGCATTGTGATGTGGGTCATCGACTCATGGAGCACGCGCCATGAGGCGAGCACCACGCACGTCGAAGAGATGACCCTCCCGCAAGCTGTGTGGATTGGCCTTTGCCAGTCGCTCTCCGCGATCTTCCCCGGCACCTCGCGCTCGATGTCGACGATTGCCGCTGGCCAGCTCGCGGGTCTCGATCGCCCCTCGGCGCTCGAATTCAGCTTTCTGCTCTCCATTCCCACGATGATTGCCGCGACCGGCTGGGATTTGATCAAGGAGGTTCATGCCTCCAAGTCTGTCGATGGCGCAGTCGCCGCCGCACATGTGGTCATGAACGGGCAACGCTGGATCGTGCTGATCATCGGCACAGTCGTCTCGTTCATCGTCGCGCTTGGGGTGGTTGAGTGGTTTCTTCACTGGGTCCGCAAGCACGGCTTCACGATGTTCGCCATCTACCGGATTTTGCTGGGTGGCGCCCTGCTCATTTGGGGCGCGCGGCTGATCGCGCGCTAGCGCTGGGCAAACCGGGATCCTGGTCGGGCCTCCGTCTTCGAATTTAAGCGGCAGCCTCCGACGTAATCTACGCCGCGCCTTCGCCTCGCTTCGCAAACTCGGTTCGATTGCCCATCCACGGTTAATGCCCGAGGTTCCCCTTGGCGCTGTTTAGCAGGGATCCGCCCCTCCAGACGCCGATAATGGAAGTTGCTCTGGGACGATTTTGCCTCGATCCTCGGTCGGCCGATAAAACCCTGTCCGGCAGACAGAGGTGGGTACCGCCCTCGTCATGAAGCCCATCCGCATTGTTCTGTCGCCCACGCGCAGCCGCCCCGTGAACATGTTCCTGGGGCTGGTTCTGATGCTGGTCGCGCTCCTCCTTTTCCTCGCCCTGGCAACCTTTCATGCCTCTGACCCTTCGCTCAACACGGCCACGGATTCCGCGGTGGCCCGCAATTGGGTCGGCCTTTTTGGCGCATACCTCAGCGACGTCTTGATGCAATCGCTCGGCCTCACTGCACTTTTGCTGCCGTTCTGGCTGGGTGGCGTGGGTTGGACGTGGATGCGGTCGCGGCCCGGAGGTTCGCCCATCCTCCGCTGGATGGGTACCATTCTCGCTTTAGTTTTCCTGCCGGCAGTCTTTGGTCTGCTCCCATGGCATTGGCGCTGGCTCCACATCGTTCCAGTGGAAGGCGTGGTTGGACGGCTGGTGGCCGGGTTGCTGGTGGTCTATTTGAACATCCAGGGAGCCTGGCTGGTCGCCACTGCGCTCGCCGCCTGCGGCCTTTACTTCGCATCCGCCATCAGCTTCTGGGTCATCCGCGAAAGCTTTGCGGAACGTTGGGCTCAGCTCTCCGCCTGGCTGGAAAAATGGCGCGAACGACGCCTTGAACGCAGGGAAGCCCGCGCGGAAACACGGGCGGAACGCGAAGCCCTGCATGTGGGCCAGAACCCGCCCGTGCCTTTTCCGAAGCTCGTTACCGCGGCCGGACCTGACGACGAGTCTGAGCCGCCTGCCCGCCGGTCGAATCGCTTCCTCTCGTTCTTCACGCGCCGCCGCGCACGCCAGCCGGACCCGCTGGACGAAATTCCCGCTTATCAGCGCAACGATCTCAGGCGGGAATCTGAAGAACCAACTGAAACTGCGATTCCCATTACACAGCGCCGGCCGAGCATCTGGGAGCGCCGCGAGCCGGAAACGGCAACGGTGGCTCCCGCAACGGTTCCGGCGGCGACGGTTGCGCCACTCCGTCCCATCCAAGCTGAACCAGTAGCCGCACTACCGGCGAATCCATGGCCCGCCGCAAAACCAGCGCCGCCTCAGGATCCGCCGCAACCTCATGCGGATGCGATTGCCATTCACAATCGCGCCGACGCCGATTTGCGCACGGTCACCATCGCCCCCAAAAACGTGAGCGGCTTCAAGCTGCCCTCAAGCACGTTACTGAGCGCGGGCGAAGCCCCGCAATCTGTACGCGAGGACGAACTCCGGGAAGAGGCCAAAGTCCTCGTCGAGAAGTGCGCGGAGTTCGATGTGCGCGGCCAGGTGGTGCAAATCAATCCCGGCCCCATGGTCACAACCTTCGAGTTCAAGCCCGAGGCCGGCGTCAAATACTCCCGCGTTACAGGATTGGCCGACGACCTATGCCTGGCCATGCGCGCCGAAAGCATCCTCATTGAACGCATGGCCGGCAAGAGCACGGTAGGCATTCAGGTGCCGAACCACGAGCGCGAGACCATCCACTTGCGTGACGTGATCGAAAGCGAAACCTTCATCAAGGCGCGCTCGCGCCTCACGCTCTCGATGGGCAAAGACATCAACGGCCGCATCGTCACCGCCGATCTGGCCTCCATGCCACATATTCTCATTGCCGGATCCACAGGTTCGGGAAAGTCCGTGGCTATCAACGCCATGATCATGAGCCTGCTTTACCGCACCACCCCTCACCAGGTTCGGCTCATCCTCGTCGATCCCAAGCGCGTGGAGCTGGGCATGTACGAGGGCGTTCCTCATCTCTTCACGCCCATCATCACCGAGCCCAAACTGGCCGCGAACGCCTTGCGCAACGCCGTGCGCGAAATGGAGCGCCGCCTCAAGCTCTTGGCCAGCCGCAGCGTCCGTCACATCGACCAGTACAACAAGCTCTTTGAGGGCTCCATGCCCTCGCTCTTCGATGAGGGTGAGCAGGAGGAGCCGTTGCCCTACATCGTCATCATCATCGACGAGCTGGCCGATTTGATGATGCTCGACCGTGCCAACGTCGAAGAATCCGTCACGCGCCTCGCGCAAATGGCGCGCGCCGTGGGCATTCATCTCATCCTCGCTACGCAGCGGCCCAGCGTCGATGTCATCACCGGTCTCATCAAGGCCAACATTCCCACGCGCATCAGCTTCCGCCTCGCCACCAAGGTTGACTCGCGCACCATCCTCGATACCAATGGCGCCGAAGCGCTCCTGGGTCGCGGCGACATGCTGTTCCTTCCCCCTGGAACCAGCCGCCTGATGCGCCTGCACGCTCCCTACGTGAGCGAGAAGGAGACCGCAGCCGTGGTCGATTTCTGGAAATCGCAAGGCCAGGCCGAGTACGTCGAAGGTTTCCTCGAATCGCCCAAGGACGAGCGTTCGGCCATGGAAGGTGAAAACGAAGACGCCAATGAAGACGATCCCATGTTTGACGACGCGGTTCGTCTCGTCTTCGAGTTTGGCAAGGCATCCACATCGCTTTTGCAGCGTCGGCTGCGCGTCGGCTACGGACGCGCCGCGCATTTGATCGATCTGATGGAGCGTGACGGCCTTGTCGGCGCCGCCGATGGTCCCCGTCCCCGCGAGCTCCTCAAAGCCCCCAACTGGCTCCATGAAATCGCGGTCGGCAACGAATAATCTGGGTAGTTGATTCGCTTGGAATCGCAGGGTAAATGGCTGGATCGGGAGTTGTTGCCCGCCGAAGCCGTTATGCTAGACTTCGTGATGGAAACGTTTACTCCGCCCGGCGAGGCAGATTCTTGATTGCCCCTTGCTGTGGATGCATTCAGTGCCAGGCGGTACTTCTTGAGAAAGCGCACTCCGCTTGACAAGTGCGCCAGTAAAGCAATTTACTTAGGTTCGACCGTCAAGCAACCTTTGCGGACACGTTCTGGCTTTTTCGGGTGACACTCATGTTCTCATTCGCTCCCGCCTCTCTCGCCGATGGCCTTTTCGGCAGTTGGCCAACCCTGCTTGCCTTAAGCGCGGAACCGCTCGCGCATTTGCGCACGCTCGATATCCTTATCATCACGATTTACTTCGCCATGGTGCTCTGGATTGGCTTCTATCTCAAGGGCCGCTCCAACACCGGCGAAGAGTTTTTCATGGCCGGCCGCGAAATGACCGCCTGGATCGCTGGGCTGAGCTTTGTCAGCGCCAATCTCGGCTCGCTCGAACTGATGGGCTGGGCCGGGTCCGCCTACCAATACGGCATTTTGGCCACCCACTGGTATTGGATCGGCGCCATTCCCGCCATGCTCTTCCTCGGCTTGGTCATGATGCCTTTCTACTACGTCTGCAAAACCCACTCTGTGCCCGGCTATCTCGACCTGCGCTACGGCGGTGGCGCCCGCAGCGTGGCCGCCATCTCCTTCGCCGCCGAAATGATCCTCATGAGCGGCGTGAACATGTTTGCCATGGCCGTTGTCATGAAAGTCGTCCTCGGTTGGGATATCACCTTCAGCATCTTCGTCTCCTCCATCGCGGTTGCCATCTACGTGGGCCTCGGCGGCCTGCGCTCCGCTATTTTCAACGAAGTGCTGCAATTCGTGTTGATCTGGGGCGGCGCGCTGCTGGTGCCCATCCTCGGCCTGATTCAGACCGGTGGCGTCGCCGGCCTGAAAACTCAGATCATGGCCAACATGCAGTCCATGACCGGCGTGCGCAGTGACAGCTACTTCCACATGTGGCGCGACACGGGCAGCTTTGCCGCCAATCCCATGGGCGTGCACTGGACCGGCATTGTCTTCGGCCTCGGCTTTGTCATCAGCTTCGGCTACTGGACTACCGACTTCCTCGTCGTCCAGCGCGTCCTGGCCGCCCACAACCTCCGCGCCGCGCGCATGGCCCCGATCATCGGTTCGTTCTTCAAGATGGCCGTTCCGTTCATCGTCATCCTGCCCGGCTTGCTCGGACTCGTGCTCCTGCAAAATCCCGATGGCAGCCGACGTCAGCTTGTCGGCGAAGATGTCGTCGCTGCCTGCGCTGTTTCTTCTTCATCGGGACAGGTTGAAGATGGGCCGGCTTGCTCTGCGGCAATGGCCAAGAGCACCCTGCCCGCCGCCTACCAGCAGAAAGTCCTCAGCGGGGCGCCCGGCTCTGAACTGCACAGCTACAACCAGGCCCTTCCCCTGATGATGGTTCGCTATCTCGGGCCCGGCCTTCTCGGTCTCGGCATCACCGCTCTCATCGCCGGATTCATGAGCGGGATGGCCGGCAACGTCAGCGCCTTTTCCACCGTTTGGACTTACGACATCTACAAGCCGCTCATCAACAAGAAAGGTTCCGACAGCCACTATGTATTGGTCGGGCGTCTCTCCATTCTGATCGGCGTTGCGGTATCCATTGGCGCAGCCTGTCTGGTCATGCACGCGCACGGCATCATGGACTACGTCCAGGCGCTCTTCTCGATCTTCGTCGCCCCACTGCTGGCCACCATTCTCTTCGGCATGTTCTGGACGCGCGCTACAAAGCTGGCGGGCTTTCTCGGCCTGTTGTTTGGCATTATTTTCTCAGCCAGCCTGTTCATGTGGGTCAAGCTCGTTCCCGCCGCATTGGCCAACGTCGCGCTTTCGCCCGACGCCAAGCCGATGGCCGAAAATGTCTTTCGCGCCCTGTGGGCGTTTCTCTTTTCCGCCATCGTTATAGTCCTCGTCAGCCTGCTCACAAAGCCGCGGCCGGTGGCGGAATTGGACGGTCTAGTCTACGGTGCCACAAAACTTCCTAAAGAAGAGCCGGCGCCGTTCTACAAGAAGGAATGGGTTTGGGCGACCCTCGCGGTGATCATCTTTGCCGGGCTCAACATCATATTCTGGTAGCGGGCGGGAGTTCGTAACAGCGCTGAAGATTTGCGTGGTTGAGGAGCGGAAAGGAAAAAGGTTATGCACGGTTCAGGAATTCCGATCTGGTTTTTCATTGGCGTCCTGTTGGTCATCTATGGCGCCATGATTCTCGGCTACGGCGTCTTCGAATGGACCACTGGAGCTTACGCGTCAGGCGTACAGTTGACCAACCTGCACACGCCGGTCTGGTGGGGCGGCGTCCTTGCGGCGCTCGGCTTCTTCTACGTCATTAAGTTTCGCCCGGGCAATTCGAGCAAGTAGAGAACTTTCAAGTCAGTCTGTTTTTTCTTGAGAAATGAAGGTCAAAGGAGCACGAAAATGGCAGCGCAACGCAAAATGACTTTTGGAATCGTAGTCGGAAATCGCGGCTTTTTCCCTGGCCATTTGGCCAAGACGGGCCGGGATGAAATCATGGCCGTTTTAGAAGCGGCAGGCGCTCAGGCCATCGTGCTGAGTCCAGAGGAGTCGAGACATGGTGCGGTCGAGACCTACGACGAGTCGCTCCGATGCGCCGAGCTCTTCAAAAAACACGCTGAGGAGATTGACGGCATCATCGTCACTTTGCCCAACTTCGGCGAAGAACGCGGCATCGTCGATGCCATCCGGCTCTCCGGCCTCAAGGTTCCGGTGCTGGTGCAGGCCACACCCGACAGCTCAGACAACATGACCATCGCCGTGCGGCGCGACAGCTTCTGCGGCAAGATGAGCGCCTGCAATAACATGATGCAGTACGGCATCGATTATTCGCTCACCACGCTGCACACTGAGACGGTGTCCTCGCCCGAATTCAAGGCCGACCTCGAGTGGTTTTCGCAGGTTTGCCGCATCGTGAAAGGCCTCAAGAACCTCAAAATCGGCGCCATCGGCGCGCGTCCCACTGCCTTCAACACCGTGCGCTACTCCGAGCGCATCTTCGAGACCTCCGGAATCTCGATTGAGACGCTCGATCTGTCGGAGGTCTTCGGCCGCATCAACCGCATGAAAGACAATGACGACGCGGCCCAGGCCAAGCTCGCGGCCATCAAGAAATACGTCACCACCTCCGGAGTTCCCGAAGCGGCCCTGCTCAAGATGGCCAAGCTGGGCGCTGTCGTCGACGGCTGGATGAAGCAGACGCACTGCACCATCAGCGCCGTGCAGTGTTGGACTTCGATGGAAGAATTCTTCGGCGTTGTGCCCTGCACCATCATGAGCATGATGTCGAACGAGCTCATCCCCTCCGCCTGCGAAGTCGATGTCCCCGGCACGCTCAGCATGTACATGCTGGCGCTCGCCAGCCAAACGCCCTCGGCGCTGCTCGACTGGAACAACAACTACGGCAGCGATCCCAACAAGTGCGTCTGCTTCCACTGCTCCAACCTGCCCAAGCACTTCTTCAAGGAAGTCAAGATGGACTTCCAGCAGATCATCGCCGGCACGGTGGGCAAGGAAAACACCTACGGCACCTGCGAGGGCGTCATCAAGCCCGGCGCTATGTGCTTTGCCCGCTACTCCACCGACGACCGCCGCGGCGTGGTTCGCGGCTACACTGGAGCCGGCCGCTTCACCGACGATCCGCTCCAGACCTTCGGCGGCGCCGGCGTGGCCGAGATTCCCCAGTTGCAGAAGCTGCTCAAGTACATCTGCCGCGAAGGATTCGAGCACCATGTTGCCGCGAACTTCAGTAACGTGTCGAAGTCCATTCACGAGGCCGCCCGGTACCTCGGCTGGGAAAGCCGCTATCACCCCGCGCTCGAGGACTAGGCGAATTAGCGACCACGAACCTGTCCAACAGAAAAGGCCCCGTGAGGGGCCTTTTCTCTAACTCCGCTAACTCCGCTGTCCTTCGCTAACTCCGCTGCTCCACCGGCTCCAGCGTCAGCCGCGCCGTCAGAACCACAAGCGCAACCCACAGCAGATCGGCGCCGAGCAGATGCGCAATCTGCAGCCACACCGGGGCGAGAAATGCTACATCGAGGATCCCCAGCGCATACTGAACCGCTAGAAGAATCAGAACAAGCGCGGAGAGCCCTCGATTGTCCCAGTGTTTCGTCCGCTGCGCCGCGCGAACCAACAGCCAGATCAGAAATATGCTGGCCACGAACGCGACCGTGGGATGCGTCCAGCGCCAGCGCACCAGCCATCCGCTCGTTGCCGCAAAATCTTGCGCCAGCGCCGCGCCCAACGAGCTTTCCGGGTAAAGTGTGTCGCCCAGCGCGGCCAGCGATCCCGTCACGCCAACAATAAGCACGACGATAATGGATGTGATCGCGCCGAACGACGCCTTGAAGCGAATCGTCCCGCGCAGGTAACCTGTTCGGCGGCTGAGCAAGTGCGCGGTGAGGGTGAGCGCCGCCAGCAGAAGCAGCGTGTTGGTCAGGTGCAACGCCAGGTACGGCGCGCGCAAGGGCGACCGGCTCTGCGCAGTCAGCCCGAGTTTCACCAGGAACGCTCCCAGCGCCGCTTCAATCACGGTAAACGCCACCGCAGAGATCGCCGCGCCACGCGCCAGGTGCCCGCGCGCAGTCCGTGCGAAAGTCCACGCCAGCAACGCCACAACCCCGAAAAGCGAAAGCCCGCTCGTGATGCGATGGGTGAACTCGATCGTTGTGTCGATCCGCGCAGAATGTTGAATCACCGTGCCGTTGCACAATGGCCAGTGGTCGCCGCAGCCCGCTCCCGAGCCCGTGGCGCGCACCAGCCCGCCCCACAAAATCACCACGATGAAATACACCAGCAGGGCCCAGGCGAATCGCCGCAAGGCGAGCGAGGCAAGACGATGAGTTTGTGCCGGTGCGGCAGCGACGGTCATAGAGATCTCCGGATCGAACTCACCAGTGTAGAACAAGAGATGCCGCGCGAAGCGACAGCGGGCAATATAGAGGCTCATGCTCTTTCGGTCGATAAAGGCAAAAGAGACGCCAATGAGATTCATCGGCACGATCGATTCGCGGGGCCGCGTCACAATTCCGATCCAGCTGCGCCGCAAGCTTGGCTGGATGAAGCGAATGAAGGTTATCCTCCGGGAGGTTGACGGAGTGATTTGGATCCAGCGCGCGACCGACGCGCAGCCGACCGGCGGCAAGCGCCGCCGATAAGACCTCACTCGCCGAGCAGCCTCACCACGTGATTCACAATCATCAGGTCTTCGAGTGGCGGAATCACACGCACCGTCACCGGTGAGTTTGCCGCGGAGATCACCGCCGTGCCGCGCACATTGTTTCGCTTTGCATCCACCACAATTCCCAGCGCGCCCAGTCCCGCGCAAATCTCCGCGCGCGATCGAATGTCGTTTTCGCCGATGCCGCCGGTGAAGACCAGCATGTCGAGGCCATTCAACTCCGCCACGTAACTCCCGATCCATCGCGCGATCGTCCAGCAGAACTTGTCTACCGCGAGCCGCGCCTTCTCGTTGCCGGCCTCGATCGCCTCCCGCAGGTCGCGCATGTCGTTCGAGAGCTCGCTCACGCCAAGCAGCCCGGACTTCTTGCTCACCACCGTCTCCAGCTTCTCCGCCGCCTCCGCCGCATTCGGCGTCCCCTCGGCAATCTTCTTCAGGATGAAAATCAGCACGCCGGGGTCGATGTCGCCAGTGCGCGTACCGCTGATGATGCCGCCCGATGGCGTCAGGCCCATCGAGGTGTCCAGGCACTGGCCGTTGCGGATCGCGGAGATCGACGCGCCGTTTCCAAGGTGCGCAACGATCAGCTTCTCCGGAACGTTGGGCTGCAACTGATAGATGATCGACTCGTATGAGATGCCGTGATACCCGTAGCGCCGCACGCCCATGGCAGCATACTCCGCGGGGATGGGCATACGCGTCGCGACCTCCGGCAGCGTGCGGTGAAAGTATGTGTCGAGCACCGCAAAGTTTGGAATGCCCGGAAACAGCCGTAGCGCTTCGCGCATGATGTAAACCGCGATGGGCGTGTGCAACGGCGCAAGAGCCGAGTAGCTTTCAATCTCGTCGATGAGAGCAGGCGTGATGCGCTGGTTCTCGCGGACTGTGGGCCCTCCGCAGACCACGCGGTGCCCGATGGCTACCGGGGCTGGTAACTCGCCGGATTTAAGCGCGTCGGCTACCAGTTTGAAGGCAACCGCGCGGCTGGGCACTGCCGGAGTCTGATCCACCAGCTTCTTGTCCGCCGCGTCTTTGATCCAGAACTTTCCCAGATCGGTCCCAATGCCATCGACCGCGCCCTCAAGGAGCCGCACCCTCTCGCCGTTGCCGGCTTCATACAATGAAAACTTGATGGAAGAAGAACCGCTGTTCAAAACCAGAATCGGCAAGGATGGCATGAATCAAACCCCTCGGTGGATCAAGTGTGCGAGTCGGAAAAATCGGCGCGCACCACGAAGAACCGCCTGTGATCAAGCCTATCAGCCGCTTCAATTGTCGAAGGGTGACTCGTGTCACACCCCAAAATCTGGTCGGCCTAAAAGTAACGCTTTAGCTTCAGAATCTGCGATTCGAATCCATACCAAAGCGCCGTCGCGACCAGCGTGGTCATCACGAGTCGAAAGCCCACGACAGCAAGATTTCCGGTGATGCCGTACGGATCCATCCGAAGATCGAACCAGCCGAAGTAGATGAATACCGAAATGTGGGTCATATAGAGTCCATAGCTGATGCGGCCGTAAAGAGGCAGCGGCCCGCGCCGCAGCACCGCGTTGAGCGGATTGCGCGCCCCGGTCGATGCGATGGCCGCCAGCGTCGCGCCGGTAAAGCCAAATGCCAGCGCGGAGTCAAGATATGCTGTTCCGCCGGCAATGGTCGCCGCCGCTGCAATACCCAGTGCAAACGCGGCGAGGCCGATTGCAAGCCACGCCCGGCGGCTGAGCTTCAACGTGTAGAACCCGAGCGCCAGCAAACTGCCCAGGGCGATCCCGTCTAAATGGATCAGTGTGTTGGTCGGCGTCATCCAATGCAGATTTGCATGTCGAAAAATAGGCGATGCGACGAGCGCGGCTATCGGCACTGAAGCCAGCATCCAGGGCCGGCGGAGCACGCGCACCACCGGCGCCCACACAAAGTAGTATTGCTCTTCAATTGCCAGCGCCCATGAGGGTCCGAGTGCTGGTGGCAGAGAGAGGTGAAACAGGTTCTGCACGCAAAAGATGTAAGCCAACCACGGCGCGGCCTTGATCGCCTGCCACACGCTGCCGCCCACGAACCACGGCGCGTTCAGGTAAACAACGACCAGGACAAGCAAATAGACCGGCCACACGCGCAGCGCCCGGCGCCCATGAAAGTTATGCAGGTAATGCGGCTTGTCCCGCGTTTCCAGCAGAATGCATGTGATCAGGAAACCGCTGAAAACAAAGAAGAGGATGACGCCCGCCCATCCCCACAGGCTGGCGGAATAGATCCACGTTCCTTTGAGGCGCGGTTGGCAGTGATACAGGACTACCGCAAGAATCGCCAGGCCGCGCAACCCGTCAAGTTCAGGCAAGTAGGATGGAAGCCAGGTTGGACGTTGCATTGTCGAAGAGGTCAAGTCATGACCTCAGTTGGTGTTCTTGGCAAAGCCTTCCACGATCCATCCAGCGATCCAGAGAAGGACGCCGGGAATAGCCAGCAGGAGTACTTCGAGAATTCCAATACCGCCGGCGATAGCGCCAAGACCTGGACCGGCTATTAAAACCAACTGCAGGCATATGAGCAGTCCACCAAGAGCGGCTGGAGCCGCCGCCAGCCATAGCCCCGCGCGTTTCATTCTTGTTGCGCCTTCTCCAACATTCATAGCTCCCCCTTGCTGAGCGAGCTGCTCCAGCGCCTATGTTTTCCTACTCCCTGTTCCCTAATCCCTAGTTGTGGTGCATCAACAGGTTGTT
>PLGG01000088.1 GCA_003138515.1 Acidobacteriaceae bacterium
TCGAATCCCTCCGCCCCTGCCAGTTTCAGAAAGACAGCTATTAGCTGTTAGCTCTTAGCTTCGGCGCGGTGGATCGATCTGATGCGACGAGCGCAAGTTGGATGAAGCTGGAAGCTGAGGGCTGAAAGCTGAAGGCTGTTTTTGAGGAATGCGCCCGGAAAGTGTGGGCTGCGAAGGATGTGAAAACGTGGCGACAAAGACGGCGATGGAAAAAGGTGACGAGCGGTCGGCGAAACGGCAGCAGCCGGGAGCGCTGGCCGAGTTTGGAGGCGGCGCGTTGAACAAGTGGACCGAATTTACCAGCTTTCTGCGCGATGTGCGCGCGGAGATGCGCAAAGTGGTGACGCCCTCGCCGAAGGAAGTGAGGGTGACGACGGGCGTAGTGATTGTCGCGGTCTTCCTGTTTGGGCTGTTCTTCTTCATCGTCGACTTCATTTTCAGAGTGAGCGTGTACGGGTTGCTTGGCCGGCTGGGCGGATTGCAGTAGCCGGCGCGGTACAGAATCGAGAGTGGAATGACAGAAGACTTGCAACAATCCGCTGAACCAGGGCCCGCAGAGACACACGCCGCAGAGCCGCAGGCGGAAGCAACGGCAGCGGTCGAGACGCCGGAGGCGGAAGTGACGCAGGCGCCGGATGCAGAAGCCGGCGTGGCGGAGCCTGAGACTGCAGCAGCGGCAGGGCAAGAAACGGAAGCGGCGGCAGAGCCGGCAGTAGCCGCGGCGGAGCCGCAGCCGGTGCGCAACGAGAATTTCCGGTGGTACATTCTGCACGCCTATTCGGGCTTCGAGCGCAAGGTGCGGGAATCGATTGAGAGCCGCGTGCAGGCATTTGGATTGAGGGAGCGCGTAGGACGCGTGATGATTCCCACCGAGCCGGTAACGGAGATCGTGAACGGCAAGAAGCGCACCGTGGAACGCGTGTTTTTGCCCGGCTACGTGCTGGTGGAGATGGAGCTGGACAATGAGCTGTGGCACGTTCTGAAGGACACGCCCAAAGTGACGGGGTTCCTGGGCACCGGCGACAAGCCCGTGGCGCTAAGCGAGGAAGAGGTGAGCTCCATACTCTTCCGCAGCGAGACGGCCAAAGACAAGCCACGGATGAAGATCAAGTTTGAGAAGAGCGAACAGGTGCGCATCACCGATGGGCCGTTCGCCAACTTCAACGGCGTAGTGGACGAAGTCAACGAGGATCGCGAGACGCTGAAGGTGATGGTGACGATCTTCGGGCGGTCAACGCCGGTCGAACTCGAGTTCGGCAAAGTGGAAAAGATTGAGTAGTCGAGTCTCTCAGCCAGTAGCTTTCAGCTTCTAGCCGGTTTGGCTCTTCTAGCTGCCGCCGGTTGCAAGCAAACGCTGAGAATTCGGCACCAAAATTTGTATGAGGAAACAACCGGCTGGTAGCTCAAAGCTAGAAGCTAAGAGCTGGTTCAAAAAGGAACAACATGGCACCTCCGAAGAAGATTAACGGCTACGTGAAGCTGCAGATCGAAGCCGGCAAAGCGACGCCCGCTCCGCCGGTCGGCCCTGCACTGGGCCAGGCGCAGGTCAATATCATGGAGTTCTGCAAGCAGTTCAACGCCAAGACGCAGAACAAGGAGATGGCCGGGCTGATCATTCCGGTCGTCATCACGGTTTACGGCGACCGCACCTTCAGCTTTATCACCAAGACGCCGCCGGCAGCGGTGCTGCTGAAGAAAGCGGCGGGGATCGAGAAGGGATCGGGCACGCCCAACAAGGAAAAGAAGGGCAAGGTGACCGAGAAGCAGGTGCGCGAAATCGCCACGCAGAAGATGCCGGATTTGAATGCGGCGTCCGTCGATGCAGCGGTCAAGAGCATCAAGGGAACAGCGCGATCGATGGGGATTGAAGTGGTGGGATAATCCACGCCGTGGTTCGACTCAAATAGGATTTTGATCCCAAAGAAGCGGCCCTCCTATGCGGGAGGGCCGTTTTGCGTTGGGTGAGCTATGGCGCGTTGGTGCAATGAATATCGAGTTCGGCGTCCATCCACTTCGCATTCTCCTGATGGCCGCGCGGCTCCATCCCCGCCAGGAAGCGGACGCTCTGCACCTGGGGCGTGCGGCGAACCTGGCCTTCATTGGTAACGGTTGCCGTGCCATCGGCGCCGACGTTGACGGCTCCGGAATTGTTGGCTCCCACAGCGCCAGCCTGGAACTGGAAGTACGCGGGCCCCGGTCCGTCGGTTTTGAGGGTTCCGACGAGCTTCACCGCGACCGGACACGCGCCGGTGTAGTGCTGGGGCGTGACCTGGATTGCGACCGACGTGACGCGGGCATTGCCTGCGGGGGCCGGAGCGGGCGGAACGGCTTGCGGGGTTGATGGTGAATACGGGGGTCGCGCAGGCGCGGCGGCCGCAGTGCCCGTGCAGGTGATCGTGAAGCCCGAATTGTTGGAACCTTGCATCGACGCATCGTGATTTCCAGAGGCGTCCTCGCCGACGGCTTCAAGGATTGGGTATACGCCAATCTGATCCCCGAAGCCGGGATCGGGCTTATTGAACGTGACCACATGACTCACTGTTTTGGTGCCGGCCGCGGTGAAGGTGACGGTATCGCCGGGCTCCATCTTACCCGCGCCGAATTGGTAGAACACTTTTCCCGGCCCGTCGGTGGTGATGGTTCCGGTGAACTTGATGTGGGCCGGGCAGGGGCCGGTGTAATTGGAAACGGAATCTAGCTTGACGGCGGCAACATTGACGGTCGGTTTGGACGCGGGCGCTCCCGTGCTGAACTCGGCGTGAGCACCGGTTGCAGTAGCTTCACCACTCACTTCTTTGCAGCCCGTGGGAGGCGCAAAAGCAGACGCCGGTGGCCTGGCGAAGCTGAGTTGCTTTACTTCGAGCATCGTGGTGGCCGCGCCTCCGGGCGGGACAATGACTTCCTTAACCGGGAAGCCGCCGGGATCGGCGATCCAAGCCGTGACTTTCATCTGGTCCGCGGTCAATTCCATCACTTTGGCGGGGATGCCGTTCACGGTTTCCCTGCGCAACAGCTGGGCGTGGGCAAGGAAGTCCTTCATCGAATCGGCCGAGGCGGTAATGACGTCGAACTCGTCGGGAACGGCTGGCGAAGTGTAGGTCATCACCGAGCACGGAACGGACGGATCGCTGACGAGCTTGGTGTAGATCTTGTGCGCCTGTAAATCGTAGAGGATGTGGTTGTGGAATTCCTTGGCGCGACCGGGGCCGACGGGCAGGATCTGGTCGATGGCTTCTTTAGGGCCGTCACGAGCGACCTTCACGACGGAGAGTCCCATAACTCCAGTTGCGGGGTCCTGAATATAGGAATAGACCTGCGGGACGGACGTTTGCGGCCACAGACACGGGGTGAGAGCAGTGAAAACGATGAAGGGCGTTAGCAGGTGAGTTTTGGAGCGGCGCATGATGGTTTTCTCCTCGTTCGGGGAGGTTGGAATTGCGAAATCCCGGCCGAGTTATCTTCAGCTGACAAACTCGTTACGCGCTCCGGAGATCGAGGGCGGCAATTGAGCCTTCTCTTGCGAAGGCGCGCACGAGCAAATTCCGTTGCTCAGAAACTTAGCCAGCGTGTGGGAACTGCAGCGATGGTAGCACTGCCAGGTTCAAGTGGTTTGGAAATTTTCCATGGAAACATCCAGCGGTCTGTCTACACCTCAGCCGGCTCCATACCCATGACTTCAATTTCGAGTCCGCCGAAGTCCGGGTGGTCGTTTTCGCGAATGCGATAGGCAATATCGATGCGGCTGCCCTGGGCGAGCTGAAGCTCGATGCCGCGCTCAGCCAGGTTCCAACCAACGGCGCGGATGGATGCGATGGGTGCGGCGGAAGCAGGCAGGCGTGCGGCAGACGCATTCGGTGACGCGGCGGGGGAAAGGGCGGACGATGGACGGGAGGGCGAAGTGCCGGTTTGGGTGAGCTCGAGGCGGAGGTGCTGAGCTTTCATGATGCGCGGCGGAGCGAGCAGGCGTGCGGAGCGGGCGATGAAGATGGGCTCTGGGTTGCCGTGGCCGAAGGGCTCGAGCTTGCGCAGCCATCCGGCAAGGACCGGCGTAATGCGGTCGAGCGGCAGTTCGGCGTGAATGCGGAGAAGGCGCTCCGGCTCACGGGCGGCGAGGTGCTCGTTGGCGTAGGTGCGCAGGCGGAGCTTGAGTTCAGGCAGCGATGCGGCGGGAAGAGCAAAGCCGACAGCGAAAGCGTGGCCACCGAAGCGGGTGAAGAGATCGGCGCAGGATTCGATGGCGGCGAGGAGCGGAAAGCCGTCGACAGAGCGGCCGGAGCCGTGGGCGATGCCTTCTTCGAGGCTGACGACGATGGCGGGTTTGGCAGTGCGCTCGACGACGCGCGAAGCAAGAATACCGATGACGCCGCGGTGCCAACCGTCGCCGTCAATGACGAGGAGGCGGTCGGCGGCGATTTCGGCGTCGGACGAGAGGCGGGCTTCAATGACGGTGAGCGCGGCGGCCTCGACATCGCGGCGCTCGCGATTAAGGCGCTCGAGTTTGGTAGCGAGCTCAGTAGCGCGGTGGGAGTCGCGCGTGGTGAAAAGTTCGATGACGTCGGAGGCAACGTCCATGCGGCCAGCTGCGTTGATGCGCGGGGCGAGACGAAAGGCGACGTCGAAGCCGGTGATTTGCTTGCTTGCAGGATCGAGCGCGGCAGCGGCGAAGAGCGCCCGCAGACCGGCGCCAACGGGGCGGCGCAGCTCACACAGGCCGAGAGCGGCGATGGTGCGATTCTCGCCGTGGAGAGGCACGGCATCGGCGATGGTAGCAATCGCCGCCATCTTGAGGAAGCTGGGCAGGGTCTTTTCGCGGGTGCGAGCGGGATCACGGCGCTCCAGCAGCGCCTGCGCGAGCTTGAGCGCAATGGCCGCGCCGCAAAGCGATTTCTCGGGATACGTACAGCCGGGTTGGTTGGGATTGAGAATCGCGAGCGCGGCGGGAAGTTTGTCGTGAGCGTCTGGAAGATGGTGATCCGTAATGATGAGGTCGAGACCGAGCCGGCGCGCGGTTTCAGCTTCGGCGAAGGCGCGCATGCCGGTGTCAACGGTGACCACAACGCGAACCCCATCGGCGTGGGCCGATTCGAGCACCCTCGATTGCATGCCGTAGCCGTCGCGCAGGCGGTGCGGCACGTGGAAACGGACTTCGCCGCCCAGTATTTCGATGGCGGTTTTGAGTAGGACTACAGCGACGGTGCCGTCAACGTCATAGTCGCCGTAGAGAAGAATGGGTTCCCGCGCGGCGATGGCGCGTTCGAGTCGCTCGACGGCAACGGACATCCCGAGCATGAGGAATGGATCGTGCAGGTGCGCGGGTTCAGGGTTGAGGAAGGCAAAGGCCTCGGCGGCGGCGGTGATGCCCCGCGCGACGAGCAGCTCGGCGAGAACGAGAGGCAGGCGCGCCTCGCGGGCGAGAGAAGCGGATTGCTCGGGGTGCGGTTCGGCTATGAGCCAGCGCTGGGGCGGCAAGGTGCGAGTCGAAGCTGACTGATTCCGGGGTCCGGTGGCGCTGGCCGGGGCGTCGGCGGTGGCGCTGGCTGGATGGGGCACTGAGGCTTACTCGTCCTCGTCGTCGTGGGAGTGAGCGTCGTCGATGACGATATCGTGGAAGCTTTCGATGTTTTCGAGGAGCGACTGGTAACGCTCGTACCATTCGGTAGTGGTTTCGTGCAGGAAGACGATGCCCTCGTAAATGAAGCCGAGCTGAATGTAGCCCAACTTGCCGGCGTACTTGCGCAGCCACTTGGCCTCGACCATCTCCGCGGCTTCTTCATCGGGGAAGTTCATCTCGCCGGCTTCCTCGATGAGGGCATCGAGCTCTTCGCGGTCCAGCGTCATCTCGCTAAAGGTGACGAAGGGAGCGCCCACGTGCTTGGCCATCTCCACAAAGTCTTTCCACGCGTCGGGGTTGCCTCGGCCTTCCCAGAGGACGGAGGGAATGTCGTCGGTGACGTACCCTGGGAGGCGATGAAGGCCGTGACCCTCAATGAAGGCCACCATGTCGTCTTTCAGCGAGAGAAGGTCGTCGGTACTCATTGTCAAATACCCATTCTCGCAGATAGGGGTCGGGCAGGGATCAGGAAAACTTTTTGGGTTGCACGCAGGTGGGAGTGATCGGCGACATCGGCGCGGCGACGAGACGCTGGACGGGGACTGGGGACGGGCACGGGGACCAGGTTGTTACTCTGGAAAGGATTGAATTGAGGAGGATTGCCGCTTGCCCGCATTTGAACGTCACGTCTTTGTCTGCCACAACGTCCGCCCCGCCGATGCACCGCGGCCTTCCTGCACGCGCGATGGAACAAGCGAATTGCACGCGCGGCTGCAGCAACTGTCGCGCGACGCCGGGCTGGGCGGCAGGGTGAGGATTAACAAATCCGGGTGCCTGGACCAGTGCGAACACGGGCCGACTGTGGTGGTGTATCCAGAAGCCGTCTGGTACGGGAACGTGAGACCGGAGGATGCGGAGGAGATTGTGACGGAACACCTGGTGGGAGGACGGCCGGTGGAGCGGCTGCGCATTGCCGAGGAGTGCATCAACTCAAAGACCTGCCCGCACCGGAGTTGAGCGAAACAGGGACCAAGGGGGCAAGGAAGCCGAGGGGCGCGGAAACAGAGGCGGGTTTCTTAGGATGAAGCGCAGAGAGTTTCTGAAGGTGGCGGGAGCGGCTTCGGCGGCGACGATTGCGCGGGCGTCGATGGCGCAGTCGGGCCGCGGCTTTGTCATCGTCATCGACAACAATGATCCGGTGGCAAGCGCGCCGCCGGTACAGTGGGCCGCGGAGCAACTGCGCGCGGCGCTGGCAGCGAAAGGCGCGTGGTGCCACGTCGTGACTTCTCAGGCACGCGTGCGAGGAGCCGCGTTTTTTGTTCTTGTCAACGCGACGGGCTGGGCGGCAGTGAAGAACGCTGCACAAACGCCCGGATCGCGTCCCGGTGCGGAGTCGTTTGTGTTGGCTCCCGGCCGCCAGGGCAGCGTGCCTGCCACCGTCGTCTCGGGGAGCGACGTGCTCGGATATGTGTACGGTCTGCTTGAACTCACAGAGAGAGCGAGGTTCGGTGCGGCTTCCGCAGCAACTCTGCGCGTGGCGCAGCCAGTTTTGGAAAAACCGGCCAATGAAGTGCGCAGCGTTGGGCGCTATTTTTCGAGCGAGGTCGAGGACAAAGCGTGGCTCTACGACAAGGATTTCTGGTCGGGGTATCTCGATTTGCTCGTTGCGTCCAGGTTCAACCGGTTCTGCCTCGCTTTCGGACTTGAATATGACTTTCCCAAGGGCGTAACGAGCGATTATCTCCACTTTCCCTACCCGTATACGGTCAATGTGCCGGGGTACAACGTGCGCGTGATGCAACTGGCTGCCGCGGATGGAACGGTGCTGCCGGCGCCGGTTCCGCTCAGCGATCACGAACGGCAGATGAACCTGGAGGCGCTCAAATTCATCGCCGCGCAGACCGCCACGCGCGGACTGCATTTTCAGCTGGGAATCTGGACGCACGCGTACCAGTGGACCGACAGCCCGCATGCGTATCACAACATCGAAGGGCTGACCAAGGAGACGCACGCGGCCTATTGCCGCGACGCGCTGGCGCTGCTGTTGAAGCAATGTCCGGAGATTCAGGGCCTGACGATGCGCGTTCACGGCGAGAGTGGGATCCCGGAGGGGAGCTACGACTTCTGGAAGACATTGTTCCAAGCGGTCAAAGACTGCGGGCGTACGGTCGAGATCGACATGCACGCGAAAGGCGTCGACCAAAAGATGATCGACATTGCCGCAGCAACCGGAATGCCGGTGAAGCTGGGAGCGAAGTACTCCGCGGAGCACCAGAGCCTCGGCTACCAGCAGGCAGACATTCGCCCGCTGGAGATTCCGAAGCCCGAGGTCGAAGGGGAAGGACCTTTCAGTGTAAGCTCCGGGGCCCGCTCGTTCACGCGGTATGGGTATGCGGATTTTCTGAAGGCGGGCAACCACTACAAAGTGCTGTTTCGACTGTGGCCTGGCACGCAGCGGCATTTGCTGAGCGCTGATCCGGAGATGGCTGCGGCGTACGGTCGAACCGCACATTTTTGCGGGGCCGTTGGGCTGGATTTGATGGAGCCGCTGACGTTCAAGGGAAGGGAAGGATCGGGGCACACGGGCGGCCGATGCGCGTACTCGGATGCCAGCCTGAACCCGAAGGCCGACTGGGAAAAATTCGAGCTTTACTACAGGGTGTGGGGACGGCGGCTTTACGATCCGGACGCGAATCCGGAGGCGTGGCGCCGGTGGCTGCGCAAAGTGTTCGGCGACGGAGCGATTGCCGTGGAGACGACCGTGGCCAATGCGAGCCGGATTCTGCCGCTGCTGACTTCGGCGCATCTGCCGTCGGCATCGAATCACTCGTACTGGCCGGAGATGTACACCAACATGCCGATGGTGCGCGGAAGCGAGTTCACGCCGTACAGCGATACGCCGGAGCCGAGATGCTTTGCGACGGTAAGCCCGCTCGATCCGGTATTGTTCGCCACGATTGAAGCGCACGCCGCGGACGAAATGGGGCGCGCAGCGAATCCAAAATACTCGCCGATCGAGGTGGCGCAGTGGATAGAGGATTGTGCAACCGCATCGAGCGCTGCGCTGGACGAGGCACGTCGTACGACGATCTCGCGGCGGTCCGCCGCGTTTCGCCGGATTGAAGCGGACGTGGAAATTCAGATCGGCATTGGATGGTTCTTCGCGTCGAAGCTGCGCAGCGGTATGTCGTATGCCGTCTTTGAGCAGTCGGAGGATGCGGCAGCGGGCAGGCAGGCGATCAACGAATACAGGATGGCGCGTGAGGCCTGGGCCGACATGGCCACGCGAGCTGCGACAGTCTATCGTGCAGACGTTTCCTATGGAAGCACGCCGATGCGGCGCGGACATTGGAGCGACCGTCTGAGCGCGATCGACAGCGATATTGCAGCGGTGACTGACAGGGTGACGGCCGTGGGACGATTGGACATGTCATCCCAAGACACGCGGCACGCGATTGCGGATGCAGCAGGCAGGCCGGGGCGGCCTTTTGTGGCGTGCAGTCACCTGCCGCCGGCGAGCTTTGAAGCCGGCGCGCCGCTGACGCTAGTAGTCACCGTTCTAGTGCCTGATGAGGTGAGCTCGATTCGACTCCATTACCGGCGTGTGAACCAGGCGGAACGATGGAAGCGAGTGGAGATGCAGGGGGACGCCGGGAGCTACACGTCGGCGATTCCGGCCGATTATACGAATTCCGATTTCCCGCTCGAATACTATTTCGATCTTGAGGGAAAGAGCGGGGCGGCGCGGCTGGAGCCGGCATTCAACGCGACGCTCTCGAATCAACCGTACTACACGGTGATGCGGAGAGGCGCGTAAAGAGGACCAGGGCAGCCTCAGATTTGAGTGCAAGCCGGCGGCGAGCAGCAAATCGAAGCCAGCGATGCCGGTCAGCAGGTGTACAGGCGCGGGTGCGGTGCGGTATCCTGACACTTAACCCATGATTTTTTCTCGCGACTACATTGGGTATCTCGCCCGCCGCACGGTCAAGCATCTGATCGACGCAAAGATGATCACCACCAGCGACTTGAAGGTGACGGAAGCGCGCGTCAATACGTCTCTGCTCGAGGAGCTTTCGCTCGAGGACCGCATCAACGAAGAGGTGCGCGTGATTCTGGACGCGTACTCCGAGGAGATGCGCAAGAGCGGCGCGCAATACGCCGAGATGTTCAAGAAGGTGAAGACCGAGCTAACCAAGAAGTACAAGGCGGTGCTATGAGGATCAACCGCGACAAGCTGAACAAGCTGGCCCACACCGTGGCGGATACGCTGGCCGAGATCGACCAGGTGGGGTTCCTGGAGGATCGCAATACGATCCGGCAGGAGGCGCGGAAAGAGCTGGAGCTTCTGCTCATCGAGGAGGCAAAGATCGATACGATGGCGCGGCAGAAGATTGTCAACCAGCGCAAGATTATCCTCGAGGGCTCGCAAGAGTGGGACATTCTGTACCGCAAATACTACAACGACGAAGTGCGCAAGCTGGGGATTTGAGGCTGCGCTCCTGCTCTCGTCGCGCCATTGGATTGATGCGGTATTTTTGTTAAAGTAAAGGAGTAGCCCGCGCCCGCGGGCCGCTTCCACACAATAAGTGGCGCTATCGTCTAGGGGTTAGGACGTGAGATTCTCAATCTTAAAACCCGGGTTCGATTCCCGGTAGCGCTACCAGCTTTTCAATCCAGTTGACTCCAGAGCTCATCCCGCCATCTCCATTCGCTGCCGCCATTGATCATTGCCCAATTCGGCGGAGATGAACGTTGTTTCAGCGGGCGATGTACGCGGTCGCGCTTCCCATTGACTGCCTGTCAAACGACTCCTCGAATCCGAATGCCGTCTCTACGCCTCCCAGCAGTAGCCATCCGCCGCGAAATAGGGTGCCGTGGAGTTCTTTCATGATCTTCTTCTTGGTTTCGGTATCGAAATAGATCATGACATTGCGGCAGAAAACGAGATCGAATGGCCCGAGGGCGCGGAGGCTCGCGCGCAGGTCAATCGATTCAAAGTCGACCATCTTCCGCACTGCATCGCTCAACTGCCATTGCGAGTCGACGCGATGAAAATACCTGACCAGGAGAGCAGCCGGCAAGCCCCGGTTGACCTCGATCTGCTGGTAATTGCCGGAGCGCGCACGATCCAAAACCTTCGAGGAAAAGTCTGTGCCCAGAATTTGAATGTCCCAGCCACTTAAACCTGATTCGATAAGGAGCATCGCGAGGCTATAGGCTTCCTGCCCGGTGGATGCCGCCGCAGACCAGAAGCGCAACCTCCTCGTATCTCGCCGCTCTTCCATCAAGCGGGGCAGCAGGACGTTTCGAATGGCGTCATATTGGGCAGGATCGCGGAAGAAGTAGGTTTCATTAGTCGTCATGGCCTCCACGACCTGATGGCCGACATCGATCCGGCGATTTGTCTGTATGAATTCGCACAGTTCGTTAATCGTGCCGAGGCCGAGTTGTCTGACGATGGGCGCGAGGCGAGTTTCGAAAAGGTAGTCTTTATCTTCTTCGAGCACGATGCCCGCCTGGGAATAGACATGCTGCTGAAGAAACCGGTAGTTCTCCGGGAGGATTTGCGCGATTGATGTTGGGCCCGACATCTATCTCCTCTCAGACTCGATCTGTCCTGCGCAAAATCTCCGGCACGATTTGGTCGAGCGGCAGCACGCTGTCGGCGAGGCCGGCTGTGACCACGGCGCCGGGCATGCCCCATACGACACTCGAAGCCTCATCCTGCGCGAGGATGCTTGCACCTTGTGCTTTGAGGATCTCGACTCCGCGCAAGCCGTCGTGTCCCATGCCAGTCAAGATAGCGGCGATGACCGCACCGCCATATACCTCGGCGATCGAGGAGAAAAGCGCATCAACGGCTGGACGGCAGAAGTTCTGAAGCGGCGACTGGTCCAACTGGACACGCACTTCGCCGCTGCGAGCAGCCACCTTGAGATGAAAGTCTCCGGGGGCGATCAGTATCTTGCCGGCGGTGACGGAGTCGCTCTGGCTTGCTTCTTCGACCGACAGCGGGCACGAAGCGTGAAGGCGATCAGCGAGGAAGCGCGTGAAGAGCGGCGGCATATGCTGCACTAAGAGAACCGGCAATGGGAATTCAGCCGGCAGATGCGGCAGAATGGCGCCGAGAGCGGACGGGCCGCCGGTGGAGACTCCGATGACCACAACTTTGGGCCGCTGGTTTGCGCTCAACGCAAAGGATGGGATGCGCTCTCGCGGCGGCGCAGCGAGAATTTGCGGAACCTGCATCCGTGATGGTGCGCTCGACTTAGTCGGCAACAGGAAGAACTGCTTGACCTTCGGGATCAACTCCTCGCGGAGGCGCATCATGGATTGATCGAGCGAACCTTCGTTGGAGGCCTTGGTCACGTAGTCATCGGCGCCCAGGGTCAATGCTTCGAGTGTCACCTCCGCGCCGCGTTCGGTGAGCGTGCTGAACATGATCACACGCAGTCGGGGGTGATCGCGACTCAGGCGGCGGAGCGTCTCCAGGCCACCCATCTCCGGCATCTCGATATCCAGCGTGAGCACGTCGGGGTTAAGCTGCGGGATAAGCCGAAGCGCAATCGAGCCGTTGGCCGCCGCGCCGACAACCTCGAGTTCCGGATCCTGCTCCAGCGCGTGCGTGACCAGACGGCGGATCACCACGGAGTCGTCCACCACCAACACGCGAACCCGCTCCCCGGCCTGGAGAGTCCGCCTGTTCAGCACGGCCATTTCATGCCCCGCAAATCTGGATTCCCGCTAGTTGGAGCTTTCCCACGATGATGTCCTTGGTGAAAGGCTTCATCACATACTCGTTGGCGCCAGCCTCCAGGGCTTCCGCGATACGGTCCACCTCAGTTTCCGCGGTGACCATAACGACCACGAGCGACGAGAGTTTCGGATTTTCGCGCAACCGCTTGAGTAGATCCAGCCCGTTCATCTCCGGCATATTCCAATCGAGAAGAATCAGCGTCACCGCGGATTTCTCAGCTTGAATCAATTCCAATGCTTCTTTTCCGTTAGCCGCTTCACGAACCTCGAATCCGAGCTCCCTCAAAGTCTTGGAGAGGATCGTGCGGATGGCCCTTGAATCATCGACTACCAATGCCGTAGCCATCGTTTCCCCCCGCAATCGCCGGTTATGCAAGTGAATGCGGCCTGCCGAATGGTTTCGACTCGACAGGCCGCATTCATCGCAGCCGCTTCGATCAGAACGTGAACCTCGAGACGACTTTTTGCAACTGCGCCGCCATGTGGCTCAACTCAGCAGACGCCTTCTGCGTATCGTTCGCGCCCTGCGTGGTGTTCTTTGCCGCGAGAGCTACGCCGCCGATGTTCTTGGCGATGTCGCCGACTCCCTTGGCTGCCTCCGTGACGCTATGGCCGATTTCGTTTGTGGTCACCGTTTGTTCTTCGACCGCCGAAGCGATGCTGTTGGAGATGTCGTTGACCTGGTTGATGATGTTGCTGATCTCCTCGATCGCCGTGACCGCTCCCTTCGTGTCGCCCTGAATCGCCTCGATCTTCCGACCGATGTCTTCAGTGGCCTTGGCGGTCTGCTTCGCAAGCTCCTTCACCTCGTTGGCCACCACAGCGAAACCCTTGCCCGCTTCTCCGGCCCGCGCGGCCTCGATGGTTGCGTTGAGGGCCAGCAGATTGGTTTGCTGCGCGATTGAGGTAATCACTTTGATCACGTTGCCAATCTCCTGGCTGGACTCGCCAAGCTTCTTCACGGTCTCGTTGGTGGAGTGCGCCACGTTGACGGCATTCTTGGCCACCCGCGCCGATTCGTTGGCATTTTTGGCGATCTCACGGATGGAGGCCTGCATTTCCTCGGACGCCGAAGCAACCGAGGCAACGTTTTTGGAGATCTCTTCGCTGGCCGCTGATACCACGTTGGCCTGCGTTGCCGTCTCTTCCGCATTGCCCGCCATCTGCTGGCTGACTGCTGTGAGCTCCTCCGACGAGGACGCCAGCGTCGAGGCGTTCTGCGCGGTGACCTTCAGGGGCTCGACCACTATCTCGAGGGTCTTGTTGATCCCCTCGACGATTTTGCGGTAGTCGCCCTTGTGCCTGCCGGCATCGGCCCGCGTCGCCAACTTGCCGTCCGCCGCCGCATTCACCAGCATCTCGACGTCTTCCACCAACTCCCTGAGGTTTTCCATCATTGCTGTAAGAGATGGCACCAACTCGTCGGCTTGTGACCTGCGCCCGATTTTTCTGTATTCAAGCAAATCGACAAGGTCTCCCTGTGAGACCCTTTTGATTGTGCTGACGACATGGGCAATTCTGTTATGTACGACATTCACAGCTTGGCCGACGCTCGCGAAGATGCCCTCATACTTCCCCTCAACCTGTTGGCTATAGTCGTTGTTCGCCATCCTTTGCAGCACGTTGTTTGATTCCGAGAGGCCACTGAGGCTGTCAATGCAGGCATTCAGATTGTTCTTGATCTTGTTGAAGTCGCCGTTGTAGTTGTCGGTGAGCTTTGGAGGAATGTCGCCCTTGGAGATCCGGTCAACATACTCCGCCGAGACGTTCAACGGGCCGATGAAGGCGTCCAGGGTGGCGTTCACGCCCTCGATGACTTTGCGATACTCGCCCTGGTGCTTGCTGGCATCGGTACGCATGGCCAACCTGCCTTCCAATGCCGCCTGCGTCAGCAGGGCGGCGTCGGCCAGCATGGCGTTCAGCGCCTGCTTCTGCAGCGTGACATCGGTCGCGTAGTTGACCACTTTGAAGGGTTTACCGGTGGAATCGAGAATCGGGTTATAGGAAGCCTGAAGCCAGATCTCCTTGCCGCCTCCGATCAGGCGCTCGTACTCCGACGTCTGACACTCGCCACGGTTCAAGGCAGCCCAGAATTCTCTGTATTCATAACTCTTCCGGTAGGCCTCGTCCGCAAACATGCTGTGGTTCCCGCCTTTGATCTCATCCAGAGTGCTGCCCAGAATTCTCAGGAGATTGTCGTTGGCATCGAGGATCGTCCCGTCCATACCGAACTCGATGACCACCTGAGATTTGCGGATAGCGGCAACCTGCCCGGCGTAATCGGCGAACAGCTCCTGGTCAACAGCTGCGTGGGCGCCATCGCCCCTCTGACCGTTCCCAGTCCTGGTTGTGGGTCGTTCGTGCTCCGGGCGTTCCAACACGGCGGTGCCGGCAGATGAACGGCGGCCCGAGCGAACTCCCCGGCTGAAACTCGATTGTCTTTCCATTGTCCTTGCTCCTTTGCGTTCCTGTTTGGTTAATTCGCCGCCACACGCAGTTGACTCGTTTTTGGCTCTTGCCTTTCCCGGGCCGGCTCGCGTTTTGAGCACGCTACACCACCCTTCCGACCGCAATATCCACCGTTCGCTCCGTATCGAGAACGAGCAGCAGCCGGTCCTTCAGCTTGTAGACGCCGTGAATGATCTCCCGCGCCGCGGGGTCCAGATTCTCCGGCGGCCTCTCGTAGGTGGCGGCATCCACGTCCAGCACGTCTCCAATCTCGTCCACCAGCAAACTCACGGCGCCATCGTCGGTCCGGATCACCATATTGGTGGGAGTTTGGCCTCCCGTGCGAGGCGGCAATCGTCACCGCCGCCGCAAATCGATGGCGGTGACGATTTGTCCGCGCAGGTTGATCAATCCCTCGATGACATCCGGGGCTCGAGGCACGTGGGTCATCTGTTGGAAGCGCAGCACCTCTTGCACGCGGAGAACGTCCACGCCGAAAAACAGGTCCGCCACAAAGAATGTTGAAAGCTGCCCGCTGTTCTGGGCCGCTTCGGGCTTCACGATCGCGGTATCGGTCGCCATGAGTTACTTCTCCTCTCCGGCGCACACCGGCGCGGTTTTAGCGGAAGCCTGCTCCGAAGCCAGCCGCGACACCGACTCGATAATGGCGTTGCTGTCGAACTTCGCTTGGCAGTCTTCAGACCCAGCCGTTCGGGCCTCGGATGACTGGAGCTGGCCAGCTGAATCGGCCAAACCAAGGAGCGGAATCCGTTCCCATTCCGGTCTGGCCCGCATGGCGGCCAGCAATGCGGAACTGCCTTTGGGCGGAAGGTCCATCGCCGCGACGACGACGTCGGCAGGCTGTTGCTCCATTTCGCGAATCGCCTCGTCGAGATTCGCGGCCTCCACGACACGATAGCCGGCCATGTCAAGGCCGCCGCGAACGAGACCTCGCGAGAACGCCGAGCCTTCCGCGACGAGGACGGCCTTACCGTTCCCGGTCCCGCCCGCGCCCTGAAACCAACTTTCATTGGCCGCGTGAATGACTTCATTGAGATCCAGAAGATCGGTGACGCGCTTCGCGACCACCGCCGAGCCAAGCAGGCCCTTGCGAGTAGACTTCTGGCGCATCATGATGCTTTCTTCGACGACATCGAGAATCTGGTCGACCACCACTCCCACACTTCGGTCGCCGTCGTTGAAAACAATCACTTGCACCGGGTCGGCTGTCTCGTCCCGATCCGCCACTCCTGATTCCAAAACGTCGCGGAGAGGCACCAGGGGGAGAATACGGTTGCGGTACTGCACCACCTGGCATCCGCCGGCGAACTCGATGGAGCTGCGGGGAATCTCCTCGAGCCTGGCGACGAGAGACAGCGGTACGGCCAGGCGCTCGAAGGAGCCGGCGCGGAACAGGAGCAGCCGCTGTTCCTCGATGCCCCCATGCGTCTTCTTTTCCGCCGCGGCGCGCGCCTGTTCCCGGCTTTCCGCCAGCACTCCGGAGCGCTGGCCGATGCCGAGTACGTCGAGGATAAGGGCCACGCGGCCGTCGCCCATGATGGTGGCGCCGGCATACTCTGTGAGTCCCTTAAACTGCTTGCCTAACGGCTTGACCACGATCTCCTGCGTGTCGTTGATGCCGTCGACAACCAGCCCAAACTGCCGGTCTTCCGCCTGCAAAACGACGATGCTGATGGCCTCGGCCTGCTCGGCCAATTTCAGCCCCAGCACCTGGTTCAGATATGCGATCGGCAGCAGACTGCCGCGCCGGCGATAAACCGGCGTTCCGTGCACCTGCTCGATGTGCTTTTCAGACGAATCTCTCTCGAGGCGGATCAGCTCGAGCAGGCTGACCTGAGGAATAACGAACCGCTCGCCGCCGCTGGTGATGACCAGTCCCGGAATGATGGCGAGCGTGAGCGGGATCTTCAGCCTTACGGTTGAGCCTTCGCCGGGCCGATTGCAAATATCGACAATACCGCCGATTTTTTCGATGTTCGATTTGACGACGTCCATTCCGACGCCGCGTCCGGAGACGTTGGTCACTGTTTGCGCCGTTGAGAAGCCTGGCTGGAAGATCAGGTTCACCGCCTCGCGGTCGCTTAGCTTCTCTGCCTGTTCGGGCCGCAGCAGGCCTTTCTCGACCACCTTTTGCTTTACCTGCGCGACGTCAACTCCGGCTCCGTCATCGCTGATTTCGATGTTGACCTGCCCGCCTTCGTGATAGGCCCGAAGGGTGAGCCTTCCGTAAGGCGGTTTTCCGGCGTTGATCCGGACTTCGGGACGCTCGATCCCGTGGCCGCACGAATTGCGAACCAGGTGTACCAGCGGGTCTTTGATGGCCTCGATGATGGTCCGGTCGAGTTCCGTGTTGGCTCCGTCCATTTCCAGCCTGATCTGCTTGCCCAGCGCCACTGCCATGTCGCGAACAACCCGCGGCAGCTTGTTCCACACCATGCCGATGGGTTGCATGCGCGTCTTCATCACCCCTTCCTGCAGCTCGGTGGTGATCAGATTCAGGCGCTGCGATGTGGCATTGAGAGCAGCATCTTCCCGCTCCGTGTTGAATTGCAGGATCTGGTTGCGGGTGAGCACGAGTTCCCCAACCAGGTCCATCAATTTGTCCAGAAGCCCCACGCCAACCCGAATATTCGCATCGGCCACGGCGGAGGATTTCAGTCCGGTCTCTTCGCCTTTCGCTCCTTCGCCGATTTCGGGTGAGGCGGTTTCGACCTCATGGTCCGCACGGGATGCAGGCGTTAAACCGGCCCCCGGCTCGCTTTCGCCGTCCGGCGGCATCTGGGCCGCGATCCGGAGGCGTTCGGCAATTCCTTCAAACCGTTCCTGACCTTCTTCTCCGCTTGCCTCAATGGAGGCCAGCACCTTGCGCGTGGCGTCGACCGTGTCCAGGATGAGCGATATCAGCGAGGGTGTCAGTTTTCGTCTCCCGTCCCGCAACTGGCTCAGAAGGCTTTCGGCTTGATGGGTAATCCGCTCCAGAGTCGAAAACGCGAGAAAGCCGCACGTACCCTTGATGGTGTGAATAGTGCGGAAGATGCTGGCCAGTAACTGCGCGTCCTTCGGGCGCTTCTCCAGTTCAACCAGTTCCTGATCGAGGCGCGAGAGGTTTTCATGACTCTCGACGAGGAATTCACGAATCACATCCTGATCTTGCATTCGAGTGCTCTCCACGATGCCCAAAGCGCTTGCTGGCTGCTTCTTCGTCGTCCGCCGGCGATGCCGATCGGCGCAGCATGGTACTGGCTCGTTCGCACGTTTGTATCGCTGAAACGAGCGCCTATGCGGATCCAGGTTTCTTGGTTCTCATCGGATTATGGACGCGATTCAATGATCCGTTCGGCGCGGATTGAGGTAAGGAGTGGGAGAGTTTCTTATATCGGGAATTTCCTATACTGGGATCAGCCGGGGATGCAGAGATCGATCGGAAGCGAAGCGGATGTTCGAGGGGCACCGCGGACCAACAGTCCAGTCATCGCAGCCGGCAAGAAGCCGCTAAGGTTGCGCGCTTCGGTCCGCATTTCTCGCCGACTTGCCGCGCATCGAATTCGCCGCGCATCAAGCGATTTCGTAAGGATGCCGCTGATGCCGGGACAGCAGGCTGGCGGCAATGTCATCGCCCTGGATCGTCTCGGACTTCGGATCCCAGTACACATGGTGCTCGGTCTTCATGGCAATCCAATGCAGCAGGCAAGTGGAACAGGCGCGATGGCCGATCTCTGCCGGAGCTACAGGCGCTTTTCTCGAGTGAATGCAGTCGAGCCAGTTTCCGTGCTGATCGTCGGATGTGTAGACGTGATACTCCGCAGGCCCAATCGCTGATTCAAGAATTGCGGGGTCGCTTGCGCGGAGCGGAACGATCGTGGGCGCCGGTGAGCCGAAGGAAGAGGTCGGCGTGGTCCCGGTGTCGCGGCAGACGAAGATCCAGCCCTTGTCTCCGATCCACTTGATGCCGTTTTCAAAATCGCCGGAGATCGTCATCACCACGCCATTGGCGTAGCGGCCATACGTTTTGAACGGGCCGTGGACGTTCCAGAGTCCCTCGGTGGGAAACTGCGCCTGGCCCCAGATTTCGACGGGACCGGTAATCTCCGTGTCCATGCCCCAGTGCGCCGTGTCGACGTGATGCGCGCCCCAGCCCGTGATCATGCCCGCACCGAACTGCTCCATGCGCAGCCAGCCGGGGCGATCGAAGCCTTTTTGCGGCATGACGCGATCGACGGTATATGGCACTTCAGGTGTTGAGCCGAGCCACGCATCGTAGTTGAATCCAGCAGGAACCGGCATGGGCTGCGGATTGCCGCCGGAAGGATCGCCGGGAAGGCCGATCTCGACCCGCTGCACAGTGCCAATGCGGCCATTGCGCACCAACTCCACGGCGCGCGCGAATTGCTTCCACGAGCGCTGCTGCGACCCTACCTGCAAAACGCGGTCACTGGCCGTGACGTGATCGACCATGATGCGCCCTTCCCTGATGGTCAGCGATGCCGGCTTCTGGAGATAGACATCCTTGCCGGCGGCGACTGCTGCCACGGCCAGGCGCGCGTGCTGGTGATCCGGCGTGGAGATCAGGACCGCATCGATCTCCTTGTTGGCCAGCAGCTCGCGGGAATCGGAATATCCCCTCGTTCCGCTGTACGCCGAGCCCAGCTTCTTCGAGTACGCGTCGTTCACAAACTGCTTGCCCAGCTCGACGCGTTCCACGCTTAAATCGCAGACCGCCACGATGCGATTGTCGCGCCCGGCTACGCCCGTGAACTGCAGCACGCCCGGCATGTCGTGGCCACGCGAAATGCGGCCCACGCCGATGGCGCCGATACTGATCCGGTTGGAGGGCGCAGTGGCGCCGAAAACCGAGCTGGGAACGATGGCAGGGAATCCGGCGGCAACGGCCCCGGCGAAAGAACTTTGCATAAACTTGCGTCTCGTGGAAACCATGAATCTCGCTCCTGAGCCGTGAAAGCGTAACGGACTCAATCTACATCAGCCGGGTAAGGCCCGTCATCAGCAGGGCAACGGTCGTCAGCACGGCAATCGCCATCCCATTCGCGCATCGCCCTCAGTGGTAGCATCAAAGATGACCGATGCAAACAAAAAAGCTGCAAATCATTCCCCTGGGCGGCCTTGGCGAGTTCGGCATGAACTGCATGGCCGTGCGCTGGGAAGACGACATCATCGTCATTGACGCGGGCCTCATGTTTCCCGAAACCGAGCTGCTCGGCGTAGACATCGTAGTCCCCGACATCTCCTACCTGATTGAGAACAAGAAGCACGTCCGCGCCATCGTCCTCACCCACGGGCACGAGGATCACATCGGCGGGCTGCCTTGGATCCTCAATGAGCTGAAAGTGCCGGTGTACGCCACCGAATTCACGCTGGCCTATGTTGAAGACAAGCTGGAAGAGCACCAGTTGCTCGACGATATCGAACTGATCGAGATTGAGCCCAAGCGGAAGTTCTCCATCGGCCCATTCACCATTGAGCCCATCCGGGTCACGCACTCGCTGGTCGATTGCGTCGCGCTGGCGATCGAGACGCCGGTGGGCGTCATCATTCACACCGGCGACTTCAAGATCGATCTGGCCCCTCTGGACGATAAGGCCTTCGACCTGCACACCTTTGCCGAATACGGCAAGCGCGGCGTGCTCGCGCTGCTGCAGGATTCAACCAACGTAGAACGGCCGGGCTACACGCCGAGCGAGCGCGCGGTCATTCCCCGGCTCGACGAGATCCTTACGCAGACCAAGAAGAAGCTGTTCTTCAGTTGCTTCTCGTCGTCCATTTACCGCATCCGCATCGCCATGGAGCTGGCGCGCAAGCACGGGCGCAAGGTGGCCGTGGTGGGCCGCTCGATGGTCGAGAGCACTGAGATCGCGCAGGATCTCGGCTATATCGAAATCCCGCCGGGACTGATGATCAATCCTGGGCAGATCCGCGACTTTCCGCCGGAACAGATGATGATTCTGATCAGCGGAACGCAGGGCGAACCGATGAGCGCGCTTAGCCGCGCGGCGGTGGACAATCACAAGCACGCGCGCATCGAGCCGGGCGACACGGTGGTGCTGAGCTCGAGAATCATTCCCGGAAACGAGAGCGGGATCTTCAGAGTGATCGACCACCTGAGCCGCCGCGAAGCCAACGTGATCTACGATGACGGACAGCATGGGTTGATCCACGTCAGCGGCCACGGAAGCCAGGAAGAAATGCGGCTGATGATCAACCTGGTGCGGCCCAAGTTCTTCATTCCGATTCACGGCGACTACCGTTTTCTGCGGCAACACGCGCTGCTCGCCATGGAGACGGGCGCGGTAGAACATGCCATTGTGCTTGAAGATGGCGATGTGCTCGAGCTGGACAAGGACGATGCGCGCAAGAAGGACAAAGTCACAGCGGGGCGCATCCTCATCGACTCCGGATCGTCGATCGACGTGGTAGAGGATCTGGTGATCCGCGACCGGCGCATTTTGTCTGAAGACGGCGTGGTGCTGGCGGTGATGGCGATCAACAAAAAGACGGGCAAAGTGGAGCGCGAGCCTGAAGTGCTGATGCGCGGGTTCGGCGGCGCCGACATTACGGACCAGGCGCGCCTGGCCGTGCTCAAGACGCTGGATGGTTTAAGCGCGGAGCAAAAGTCCGATTACGGCATGGTCACCGAGCGGGTGCGCGTGGAGCTGAAGCGGCTCATCCAGAAGAGCACCGGACGCCGGCCGATGATCATGCCGGTGATTCTGGAAATCTAGTGGTCAGTGGTCAGAGATCAGGGAACAAGGAACAGGGAACAGGCCTCATTCGAGATCGTCAGTGTCCAGTTCGAATGTGTGCTGGAGGGTCTTGAGAACCTGGAGGGTGCCGAGTTCCTCTTTGATGTCGAACCCGTCGTCGTCATCATCGTCATCATCGTCTATTTCGTTGCCATCGTCGTCTTCTTTGTAGCCCAACCAGCGCCTGTATCCGGCCGGGTCGGTGATTACTCCGTTGGCGTCTATGAAATCGGACCTTTTGGGGGCAGGTTTGTCTTTGCCGGCATCATCGTCCTTGCTGTCTCCCAGCAACTCATCGAAATCAAAGTAGCGGTCGCAGGTTTTGGCGTCTTTACATCCCTTGCACTCCACCCAGGGATTGCAGACGTTGACCTCGGGAGCGAGCTCGTCGCCGTTTTTGCTTCGAGTGACTGACGGGACTGTCTTCGGGGGCGGCATCGGCTTGCGGGGAAGGTTGTTGGAAGCGATCTGAAGGCCCCAAAGGAGCTGGGCGGTTTTCTTTGAATCGATGCGGGAGTTCAGAATCGCCTGGAAGATCGTCCCGAGCGATTCCTGAATGGCACGGGAGTCCTCAGGGACGGGAAGCGTGACGTCGACAAATTTGCCGAGTTTGGTGGTGGAATGGAGCCGGGCGTGGAAGTAGCAAAAGGCGTGGCTTCGCATGGCTGGTGATTTTCACTGCTCTCCGCCTGGTTTGATGTGTCGACATGCCAGATACATACCCTACCCCCCCCCACTCTTTTTTTGGTGGTGTCCTAATTTGCCTTCTCATCGCAATGTTTATATGGGCCGGAATAGCCGACTTCGGAGTCGCTCCGTATGGCCAATACCGCATCTACAGGGACAAAACGGCAGAACTGGACAGGGGGTTGAGACTGTCCAGCCAAGTTTGTATAGCGAATCTCACCCCATATATACAGCGTTTGGCGCTTGCCGCGAGAAGCGGCTATGGGCTTGTGCCAGTTAACACCAGTGGTATGATCGGGATCGATCGCACGATTAGATTGGGTGAGCGGTCCCGCGGGATAAGCATCGTTAACTTCGTTACGCTTAAAAATGAGTTCCTTTCCTTTTGGGGGAGCGCCAACCTTCATGTTTACGGCAATAGTTATGCCGTCAGCCGGTTTTGCCCCAGTGTTTGCGACGAGCAGGCTTACCAAGATCGTTTTCGTCGAATCCTTCGTCGAATCCTGATGATAAGTTTTAAGCCAACCTCCTTCGACCAAGATCATCCTTGGTTCATTTATAGCTCGAACCTCAGCAGCCATCGTTGCCATAGCGGTAGCTTGAACCAAAGCGGCTTTGGCTTGAATGATCGCCTGCTCAGCTATCGTTTTCGTCCTGTCGGCTTGATTTTTAGCCTGCACCGCGAGATCGTGAGTATCTGCAGCTTCCTTTGTCAATTCCTCAACTTGCGCCTTGGCAGCCGCAGCTTGATCTCTCGCAGCAACAGCCAAATTGTGAGTGTCGGCGCCCCCCTCGTGAATTTCCAACCATTGCAAACAATTAAAAGCAGCGGCAAGGATGGCCGCAAAAACAGCCACACGAGTCCAACGGACTGTGGACCGTTCAAAGGCAGTCATCCTCTCCTCAACTTCTTTGAACTGTTGTGCGGTGGCTGGTGCTGCTGGCGGGGGATCTACCTTATGGGGTTCTTGGGCAGGCGCGGCCTGTGGGGGTTCTGGCTGACCAGTATTGGTTTCGTCCTCTCTGTCCATGGTTGTTTTTCCTTATTGCTAACTGCGATAAAATTGTACAACAAAAACCATTGACAAGCTACTATTTTCGTTATACAGTAATTGTTAGAGGGTTGGAGATGGCAAACGCACTCAATACCGACAAGAAAATCGCGGTGATTGGCGCACTGGCCGAAGGGTCCAGCATTCGTTCTATCGAGCGGATTACCGGTATTCACCGGGATACGATCATGCGCCTTGGCGTCAAGGTTGGGCAGGGATGCACGGACCTGATGGACGCGAAGATGCGGAACCTGCCCTGCCAGCGGCTTGAGATGGATGAGATTTGGGGATTTGTCGGGAAGAAAGCCCGCACCGTCAAGAAGGACGACGCAGAGGGCATCGGGGATGTTTGGACATGGTGCGCCATCGATGCCGAAACCAAGCTAGTTCCCGCTTTCATGGTCTCAGACCGCAGCCAAGCCGCCGCAAATGCCTTTGTCGCGGACGTTGCCAGCCGCATGGCCTATCGCGTCCAGATCAGCACGGACGGCTTCTACGCCTATACCGAGGCCGTCAAGAAGTCGTTCGGGCGGAATGTGGATTACGGCAAGATCATCAAGGTTTATGGAACCCATGCGTTCGGAGAGCGCCGTTACAGTACATCCGGGGTGCTTTCCTCTGAGAAGTTCATCGCAACCGGGAATCCTAACTTTGACCTGATTTCTACCAGCTACGCGGAGCGGTTGAACGCAACTACCCGCCTCCACATGCGCCGTCTGACTCGGCTCACGCTGGCTTTCTCAAAGAAGCGCGAAAACTTTGATGCCGCCGTTGGATTGCACTTCGCCTATTACAACTTCGTGAAGAATCACAGCACTCTGCGCTCGACTCCAGCGATGGCAGCAGGGGTCACAAATTCAAAGTGGAGCATTGGAGAATTGCTTGAGGCAGCAGCATGACCGTCATTGAAGAATTGCAGGGCGTGATTCAGAAGCTCCACGGCGTAAAGGCTACGCACCGGGAGAGCGTCCCCGTGAAGGAAACATGGAAGGGGCAGACCATTTGGGATGGGGTGGTCGAGGTATTCGACCTGCACGGGCATCCGCAGACAAATACAGCGTATGCATGGCTGCACGATACCGGAGACCCGTCAAACCCACTTCCCGTCACCGTGCTGCACATTGATCCGGCGCTATCGCCAGCCAAGGCAGTGAGAGCCTTCATCGTTCAGGAGTACGACAATGCCTAAGCCCAAGAAGCCGGGACGCCCCAAGCTGCCAAAGGGTGAGGCCAAGGGTGGTTTCGTGGTCGTGCGATTCAATGCGGACGATCTCAAGAAGATCAACGGGGCAGCGAAGGCTAAGAGCCAAACCGTCTCGGGGTGGGTTCGCAGCACCCTACTTGCCACGATTGGAGATTGAGGGCATGAAAAGCAAATTAGGACACTACCCTTTTTTTGGTTAAGTGGTTTTAAATGAACCACTTGTACCCTCGATCATTTGCTCCAACCGCTTGAAAACATCGGAGTTGCTGGTCAAAATATTCAAAACTAAAGACTTAGCAGCGCTTTTTTCGGACTTTCAAGCCGGTTTGGGTGAGTCGCCCTGGAAAAAAAGGATGGGCGGCCGCAGATGCTGGAATCCCCGCCAGCACCCGTGAGCCGCCCAGCCATTCTTCAGAAGGAGAAATACCCAACTAAGGACAAGTCTAGCGAAACGGCAGAAATAACCGGCAAACTTGGGGAAAATATATTTCGTTTTGGAATGAACAAATTAGCGGCGGATGGTGCGGGTGAGGGGGTTGACGGGAGCGGGGCGGCATAGCGGAGTTGGCGGAATTGGTTGGCCGGGTTGGGAGGACAGGTCGATTTGGATGGGGCGTGGCGTGTTCGGGTGCGGAAATGGCGTTTTAGGGGACCGAGAGGAGAGCACACTTAGACTTAAGGGACAGACTTCTTCAATATGCAGATCACCCGTTTTCCCTGAACCCTAGGCGGCTACCATACCAATATGAGCGACGCCCTTCCAACGCTCGCAATGGAGCGTTTCCCGGGATTAACACAGGCCGAGCTATCCTTCTTGGACAGCGCGTTAAATGGCCAAGTAGCAATTTGCAGCGACAACGCTGACGACGCCAACCCAATGAATTGGCCGGGGAGCTCCGCTGTTTGGGGCCAAGGGAGGGCCGTCCGGTCAGCACTCATTGAATGGCTGTGCTCCCCGCTTCCAGAAGGTTGCTCAGTGAACGGGAAGGGTATTCATATTTACGGGGCAAAGATTCACGGGGTGTTGAACTTAGGATATGCAAGAATCCAGTTCCCACTAACATTTCATCGGTGCGGGTTTGAGGAAGATGTTTCGTTCAAAAACGCAAAGGTCCTGTCTTTAATATTCCCTGGATGTTGGACTAAAACCCTTCTCGCAGACGGAGTCGAAGTCGCCAATAATGTCACACTGACCGATGGATTCCACTCGGACGGAGAGGTCCTCTTCCGCGACGCGAGTGTAGGCGGAGGATTCAGGGCCGACGGCGGCTTCTTCCATTACGCCGCAGGAGCTAAGCACGGGGCCAATGCTGGGAACGCACTGGGATGCGACAGGATGAAGGTCAATGGAACCATCTTCCTGTCGACCGCAAAAGAGCCTAGCAGGTTTAAGGGTGAGGTAGGACTCGCCGGCGCGCGTTCCGGCAGCAATATTGAATGCGACGGCGGCGCCTTCGAGAACCCAGGCGAGTTCGCGATCCGAGCGGACCGCATCGCTGCGGTAGGCACCATATCTTTCCGAAAAGGTTTCTCTGCAAAGGGTGTGGTGCATCTCCCGAATTCCAAAATGCAGGCCCTTGATTGCACCAACGGCAAGTTTGAGGGCGACGGCACGACCGCAATCAACGCTGAGGGAGCGACGGCCGTCGGGCCGGTCGTTTTCGACCAGAGCGTGGTAATGAACGGGAGCATTGGGCTTCGTGGTATTTCAGCCGGAGACGTTAGCTGCAGATTGTGCCAGCTTTCGTCGCTGGATCTTCGGCACGCGCGAATCCATCGGACATTTCGATGGCAGGACATCAGCAAACCCAGCTCGACCATCTTGGACCTACGGGATGCCCGTATCGAGTCCATTCAAGACGTGGCGGCAAGCTGGCCAAGTAATGGAAATCTCTATTTGGACGGCCTGACCTATGGAGGGTTCGCCGCCAGCCCAACAGACGTCGACGCTCGCCTCAGGTGGATCCGACTTGATAGCTCCAACCCGCCTCGCGCCTATAAGCAGCTGGCATCTGCCTACTCCACAGCCGGTGAGACCGGGAGCTCACGTGAGACCCTTTTTCACCTTGAGGAGCTGCTTCACCTGAGGCAACTAGATTCGATTTGCTTTAGCCCTTTTAAGCCGATCTTGAGCGCGTGGAACCAATTACTAAAATGGACGATAGGCTACGGCTACAAACTAGAGAGAGCATTTGGTTGGATGTTTCTTCTAACGCTGCTAGGCTTCTTCATCTCGTCAATCGGTTACAAGGGAAAAATCATCGATCCAACAGACAAAGACGCCTTCGTATTTTTCATGGCACACGGAAACGCCCCGGCCTCATATCAGCGGTTCAGCTCATTGATTTACTCCCTCGAACACTCGATCCCGGCCATTAATCTCGGCGTGTCAGCGAGCTGGTCAGCGGATTCTGTCGGCCAGTACCCGGGCCGCCCATTCTATGTTTACCGACTCCGGTGGTGGTTTTGGGCGCAAACATTAATCGGGTGGGGACTGTCGATATTCTTCATTGCGGGGATTACGGGCCTCGTAAAAAGCGACAAATAGGCGTTTGGAACTTTCATCGGCCCAGCGAGGTTGGCTCGCCGGGCCGTACTTTGTTTTCGAGATTTGTGCGGGCGGGTGTGCGGCATTACTGAAGTCAAGCCCTGATACAAAGCCCGTGAGTTTGCGTTCGTGCTACCCCGGTCCCCAAAGGCGAGGGACCGGGGACACCCGTCGTTCGTGATGGATGTGGGTCTGGTTGAAGCGCGGGGCTTGAGCGCGGCTTCGCCGCGCTCTTTGTTTTTCAAATTCGGCGGGTGGGTTGATGCCCTGGATTGCGTCTGCGACGCAGGGATGGGTTAAGGCCCATCTCTGCCGGCCTGTACCCTTCAAGAGGGTTCTTTCGCCCCTACGGGGCTGAGGTTGTTTTTGGGGCCTTTCCCAGGATTCCGCGCGCCGCGGCGCGCTCCATCCTGGGCTATTGTCTTTCGCTCCCTCCGGGAGCTAAAACAGCGCGGGGACGGCGGTAGGGACATGCTATCCCCGGTCCCCAATTGCGAGGGACCGGGGGCACCCTCAGTGTAGTTTTTGGGTCATCGAGACCGAGGGCACCCGCCCAATTGAGGTACGGAGTTTCCCCGGTCCCCAAAGGCGAGGGATCTCCTCCCCACGGACCAGGACCTGTCCGTGGGGACCCCGGACCTGGGGCACCGACAATTGGACGAATTGAAAACACGTAAGTTGCAGATTCTAAAATATCGAGAATGTCCAAAATGTCCATGTTGTTCGAGGTAGTAGTCCAAATTAGCACAAATTCTTCCTAGCGCGTCTTCGGCCCGCGTCCAGTTTGGACATCTTTCGGCCCCCATTCTGGTTAAACATCTACGCCGAAGGCGTGCGGGGTGTTAATTAGTCGGGGTAATAAATACCTTGACTAACCCATCGACTTATGGCACACTTGGGTTAGTGAAGGTATCGTCATGAAAATCCCAAAGACACTGACAGAAGCGGTTCGGCATTACTCCGATGAGCAAGTTTGCATTGACACTGTAGCGGCTCTCCGCTGGCCGAACGGCAAGCCCGTTTGCCCGAAGTGTGGAGTAGAAGAGGGCGAGCGCAAACACTACTGGCTGGCCGCACAGAAGCGTTGGAAGTGCTACGCCTGCCGCAAGCAATTCTCGGTCAAGGTAAATAGCCTTTTTGAAGACTCGCCCTTGTCTCTGGATAAGTGGCTTGTCGCGCTCTGGATGCTCTGCAACTGCAAGAACGGAGTGAGCAGCCATGAGATTGCGCGGGAGCTGGGGATCGCTCAGAAATCGGCATGGCACCTCTTACACCGCTTGCGCTCGGCGCTGCAATCGCCCGACGAAGGCAAACTCGGAGACGGCGGCCAGATCGTTGAGATGGACGAGACATTTTACGGCGGCAAACTCAAGAACATGCACAAGTCGAAGAGGCCGAAAGGAACCGGATTCAGTGGCGTACCTGTAGCAGCTATGGCCAAGACTATCGTGGTCGGGATGCTTGAGCGCACGGGTCGCGTTCGCGCTGAAGTCGTTGCAGAGCGCACATCGCAGGTTCTTCACGGACTAGTCCAGAAGCACCTTTCCGATGGCGCAACACTCATGACGGACGAATGGGGCGGATACAAAGGAACCAATCTCGCGCACGAAATCATCAACCATGCCAATGAATACGTGCGGGGTCAGGTCCATACCCAAGGCATCGAGAATTTCTGGGCTTTACTCAAGCGGGGATTGCACGGCACATACATCAGCGTCGAACCGTTTCACCTGTTCCGGTACATCGATGAGCAGGCGTTTAGATATGAACACCGCGCCACGAAAGACAAGCCCTATACCAACGCAGACCGGTTCGCAATCGCTCTAACGCAGATCGCAGGAAAGCGTCTCACTTGGAACGAGCTAACCGGGAAGGAGGAGGGTCGCGTCTAGGAAGTCGGCTGGGGCTTTGAGGGGACGTACTTGTATCGCTTACGCCTTGAAACGGGCACTTCTGGAACGGTCTTTATACGTCTCTGCATTTCAGCGCGAGGAATGGAGACGATCTTCGACAAAGCCTCGGAAAAAGCTGTAGATTTTTCGGATTGTGGACGATTTATCACCCGCATATGTTGAAATCACCGATCTGCGCTAAACTGGAATGCAGATCGGCCCACAGGTCGGTCCACCCGGATGGGTGTCGTTCAAAGGATAGGATACCGAGGTTTCGACAGTCCCTTGCCGTTACCGCGGCTTTGGGTGCCTGGCCTCGGAGATTGGCGGGTTCGAATCCCCCCGCTCATCCCTGGCTTCTACTCCGGCCTCAGAACATCGGGGCCGGTTTTCTTTTGCGACGATGGTCGTCGCTTCTTTCGAGAGACTACACCAGTAGTGCATATGCGTCAACTAAACAATTGATGCGCCTACCTTGACACTTTCCGTCTGCTCTTCCGCCATTCCAAACCTTCCGAATTGGGTTAGCCAGCGTATTCATTACCTTAGTCGGTTACTGACGGTTGGCCGGTTATCCTCCCGGAGCCAAGGTTTCCGCTCTGCTGGCTCGCTGAGCGCATTGGCGGAGATAACCGGCCAATCTTCTATGGGACGCTCAACGTGCACCAGCTCGGATTAGCACGGTCGAAAGAGGCTCACCTGGCGATTCGTAGAGAAGGCCTGGCTAGGTGGAGAGGCAGGCGGCGGGTTTACCCCCTGTGTCCTCATTTTGCTGTGACTGGGCGGAAATAGCTTTAGAGGAGAGCTCAGGTGCGTCTGCTCCTGCTGCCACATTGCCTCTCGATTCGGCGGCCCACATACAGACAATCACTCTGGCCCGACGAAAAAGGGCCGACAGATCGTCGGCCCTTTCTTGAATCCGTAAGTCCCGCAGGCGCAGCTATTCGTTCTTGAATCCGTTCGAATATCCCTTGACGAACGACTCGCGGAACTGCTGCTTGAATTGATCCTTGTCCATGCCCTTTGGTATCTTCGCGTGTTCGTATGCAGCGGATTCCGTCGGTTTGAACTTCTTGCCCCCGGCAGCGTCTGCCTGACCCTGGCTGAATCCCGCGGCATATCCCTGGCGGGCGACCATGTTGGGCGAACCGTGCTCCGGATAGGCCAAATCGTAGCCGCGCGGTGCCTGCCAGTCGGAGGAATCGTACGACTGCGTTGACGTCGTCGTGGTAGTCGTCTGGTCCTTTGTAGTGGTGCTGCTTTGGTCCTGCGCTTGCATCGATAGGCTGCCACCGAGCCATAGCGCACACGCCAAGCCTGCAAAACCTATCTGTCGATGAATCATTCTAAGGATCATTTCAGTCTCCTCGTGAATGAAAGCTAACACCGTGCTCGTCCATTCGCTGGTCAATTTAGCTCAGAGGATTGCTGTTTCACTGGTCAGGCTCCCGAGTCTGACGCGGGCGCGATCGCGCCAGCTATACGGGGTAGGCCAGAAGCAACAGCAAAAGCATGCTGGGGAGTTCCTGAGGCTGTCGTATGAGCTTGCTCCCGCTGAGAGGCACTTTACGCCAAGGGGGCTGGAGAAGTGGAAGAAATCTCGGAAAAACAACTTCAATAGACGACGTCTGTAGCGCAGAAGAGGTTCCTCGCGGGTGTGCTGGCGTGGAGGTTTCGGTCGAATCGTCGCCCACCCTTCCCTTTGACGAATGTTCGCCTCGATACCGTACCGACCCCCCGAAAACGAGTAAGGTCCGAGTTGCCGGTGATATAGCAGTAACGAGCCGTGAAGCACACGGCGCGATGTTGGGGTGGAGCGGCCACGTCGCGCAGGCGCAGCTCATGTTAAGGATTTGCCGACAGTTGACCAAGCGCCTAATCGTCTTGGCATAGATCATTGAGCATACAATCGATCGCATCGAGAAACCACTAGCCTAAAACCCCTCGGCCCGGGACGCCGGGAAATTCTGTGCAAGTGCGCCATTCCCACTCACGAAATCGTCATGGTCCTGCAGCGGTAAGATGGTGCACATGAACGGCCTACCCAGGTCGCATCGTCGCAACTGGACTTTTCGCGTCGTTGTTGGCTGTTTCTCGCTTTGATTCTCGGGTTTCTGGGATGGTCCTGCTGGGTCTACGTGCAAATTGAGAACTATGCCGGTTTGGACCAGGCCGCACCGTCGGACGCCATCGCCGTTCTGGGCGCGGCGGAGTACGATGGACAGCCCTCCCCGGTTTTTCGCGCACGCCTTGACCACGCGCGCGAACTCTACAATCGCGGCATCGCACCGCTCATCATCACGCTGGGCGGTACCAACGGAGATGAGCACTCCGAGGGTGCGGTGGGCCGCGATTACCTGATGAGCCTGGGCATCCCCGAATCCGCCATTATCCCCGAAACCGAGAGTCGAGACACCGAGGAACAAGCCCACCGCATTGCCGTCATCGCCCGAGCCAACGGTCTGCGCCGCCTGGTCGTCGTCAGCGACGGCACCCACGTGTTTCGAATTCACGAAATCTGCGCCGCCGACGGTCTCGATGTACTCACCTCACCCCGAACACGCGTCTCCGTCGGAGGCGGTGCTGCGGAAGCCGAGCGCATTGCGCACGAGATCCTCAGCTACACCGCCTGGCGGCTGCAGCTGCATCTACATCTGCACTGAGACGGAGTTAGTCCCCAGTGCACCTGACAGTAGCTGAATTGGCCAACTCCTGGTTTGTCACCTACCCGGCAGTTACTTTGTGGTCAACATTCCACGTAAGCCCCGGCGCGCGCCATGGGAACAGCCGACACCTGGATGCGGTACGCGTCGCAGCAGGTCTCGTGCCGCGCTAGTGCCTCGCGTCACTGGCCCCGCGCATCTTTATCTCCGATTGGCAATCCTCTCCTTCTCCGCTAGCATCGTCCGGCGAGCGCGCACCAGGCGGCCCTTTGCGGCGGCGCTATTCTCCTCGATTTGCCAGGCCCGTTTATAGTTCGCCGCTGCTGCCGCGTAATTGCCCTTGTGCATCTGTTGGTTGGCCAAATCGAAATAACTCTGCGCGGAACGTGCCATAGCTCCACGGGACCCAGGCGCCAAGGTCATTCGGCGAGTCGATGTCGACGCCGGAACCCTGGAGAACGCCGCAGCATGCGACCCTCCGCTTGACCTGGACGCGACACGCGCAGTAGCTCCGTGAGATGCACGTTCCGGTGTCGTCATCCGGTGCGTCGTAGTGATCGGCGATGCTACCTTCCCCGCTGGCGGCTTGACCGCAGCGTCCGGGGCGTCGCCGGCCTGAGGAGTCGCTTCAGGCACGGTGGCGGGATCCTCGGCGACGGGAGTTGGTCCGGGCGCAGAAGGAGAATCGGGCGAGTTGAGCTGCGGGGGCGAACTGTGCGCCTGGGAGCCAGGTACGGCCCCGATTCGATGGAATGCAAGGATGATACACACGCACAGCGACAGCGCGCCGATCGCAGCTGCGAACCTGAGAATTACAATTCTCGACACCTGAGGTCGAGACGCTGCCGGCCTGGACGCTGCGAGATTCGACGATGGAAGTCTCAACCAAGGGAACATCGGCGCAAAAGAACGGTCCAGAGCATTGCTGGGCGCAAATTCCGCACGATCTATTCCAGTGCCTTCCTCTTCTGCTTCTTCCTTTTTCACGGCCGGCGGCACATCGGCCTCGACGGCAGGCGCAGCTGCGATCGGAATTACCGTCGGCGCGACATACTGTCCGGCCGTTTGTTCAGGCAGCTTCGCTTTCACCGCGGGCGAAGCGGCCGTTTTCGCGGCCAGTGTAGCGGCGATCTCGATCACCGGAGGCACAAAGTTCTCAACTACGCCGATCTGCAGCAATGGCTCGTATTCATCCGAAATCACCGCCGCGTGCTGGCGAAAAAGATTGTTGATGAGCGCAGTTTGGCGCGGGTTCAACAAGGGAAGCGAGAGCTGTCGAAAGTTGCGGAAGGTCCAAAGCAGATAAACGCGTTGCCAAAAGGAGGGTTCAACGGCAACTAATCCTTGCTCCGTTTGGAGCAGCAAGAAGCCAGATTCAAGCTTGTTCAGAAGCACAAAGCTCCCCCGTGACACAGGATGCAGCTTGCGTGACACAGGCGTCCAATCGCAACCTACAGATGACAGACCCACTGATCACGATGGCCGAAGAGCCTTCGCAAGCGAGTTGCAAAAATTTTCACTGCTGTGCCCTGCCGCATCCTACCGCCAGATCGTTGAAAACGGCCAAGGGGGGAATTGGCATCGCTTTCGAACGCCCAAATCGGATTTCCCGACTTAGACCCCGCATCCAGAGCAAAGTTGCGCTACGGGTTTCCGTGCCAAGTTTCGCTGTCGCTGGCATGCAGGCCGACGGCACCTGATCGAGGGCTGGGACCTTAACTAGCCGCCGAACAGGCACTAACCCAGACCGCGATTGCGCCTGCCGGAAGCAGAAGGGTACAATCGCCACTCCAGAGGCTAAATCGGGCGCCCCAACCCTGGCCAATCTGTATCTGTATCGAGGAGAGGTCCATGAACAGAATCATCCGCTTGTCGGGCGTGAGCCTTGCGCTCTCATCCGCGTTCCTTTGCGCTTCCTGCCACTCGGGATCGTCGTCGCCAGCTCCGAGCTCTTCAGCGGGACCGATCAACATGCTGTGCTATTCAAGCCCCACGACTCAGGTGGTGCGAATCAGTGCCGTCTTTCCGATTAAAACTCACGATGCAACCACGATGGTGGAGGAGCCCTGGTCCGCCGACTTCAGGCGCTATTTGGCGCAGTCGGGCAATGAGGGCGCCATCAGCGTTACGTGCGACCAAGTGACCTCGACGGACGCCGAAAAAGAGAAGGCTGACGAATTGCGCAAACAGGGGCACACGGTGGTCGAGACGGGCTGGACCTACGCCAACTAGACGCCGGCCGCGACTGCGGTGTTCCGGGACGCGGAGATCTTCCGCGAAAACTTCTCGAATGTATGTTGCTCTTCCTGGTTTGTCGCCTACTCGGAATTCAATCATCGGTAGACGGCATCGAGGCGACTGGAACTCTCTGTGTCTGCCGACTTGCAAAAGAAGCAGAAGCGGGTCCCCGTTCGACTTCGCTCAGAGCGGGCTTTCGGCTTCGCTGAAAGACGCTTCGCTCAGGATGACCCCGCGCGGGTGGAGTGCGAGGTGGTGGTTCGGCGCGCAGATCGCATTCCGGTGAAACGTGATGTGTATCACTGATTGCAGCCATCGCCGGTTCGATACTTGGAGACCGTACTCAGGAGTCTGCCCGTGAATAGTTTCTGTGCGCGCATGTTCGGTCTCACCCTGTTGGTTTTTCTCTTTTCGGCTATTGCCGTGCAACCTGCCATTGCTCAGCAGGATCAAGCCACGCATGTGATGCATCGGCTGATTCCAGCCGGGGATACCTGTGCCACCTGCCACAAGGTGATTTATGACCAATGGAAAGCCAGCCCGCATGCCGCCAACGGTGTCGAATGCACTGTTTGCCATGGCGAGACAACAGCAAAGGACTTCGCGGGCAAGCCGGGGTTAAGCACATGCGACAGCTGTCACACCGATCAGGTGGCACAACTGAAGTCCGATCCATTCATGAATGGCAAGACGTGTGTGAGCTGTCATCAAGCACACACCTTTGTGGAGCACAAGAAGGCGGCCCCGACAGGCAAGTAATAACAATTTCCAGGGGTGGCATTCTCGAACTGCTGGCCAGTCGATCCGCGCGCGCCGCCCGGTCGCCCCAAGAAACAGGATCGGCTTCATAAGGACCCCGATTGCGCGCTGAGGGTAATGGGCGATGAGGGTCGCGCGGGGGCTACCTGTAGGCCTGCTCATCGGCCCAGTCGCCAATAACCGGGAGTTTGACGCGCCTGCCATTCCACGCACCGATGACACACCAAAGCCATGTGAGGAAAACAAGCAGCGCGACCAGACACATAAGACCCATCAAAACACGAGGCCCAAGGAACGCCGTGTACCGCAGGACAAAGAACAGGACGTATCCAAAGACAATTGCGTAAACGTTGAATACGAGCGACTGCCAGGCGTGGAATCGCACAAAGGGCCGCTTGTTGTAGCGCCTGATGGCCAGAAAGAAGACTGCCAGGACGGGGGTGAAGTAGGCGAGTGCGCCAATGGAATTGTCAGAGAGGCCGGTTTTGGGGGAAGTGGGTTTCATCTCTGCCTTTCGGAACCTGGGACGAGTTACCGGTATTAAGTCAAACACACTGGCCCGATTTCATGAATTCTTTCGATCGCAAGAGCCGGATGAACCGGGACGGCCCGTTTGGCGAACAGCTACAGATTATATGAAATGAGAGAGAAAGAAGGGTGGTACACGCCGGAGCGGTTGGCGTGAGCGAGGTTCGTGGTGATCGACGCATCCCGAGAGGCAGGTCCCCGTTCGACTCCGATCGCTTACGCGATCTTCGCTCAGGGCAGGCTTTCGGCTCCGCTGAAAAGCGCTTCGCTCAGGATGACACTGCGTGGGCGGGTGCAGACCGCGAAAGGCACAAGCAGGTCCTTCGGCTCCGCTGAAAAGCGCTTCGCTCAGGATGACACAGCGCGGTCGGGTGGGCTGCGGGCGTCAGGCGGAGAATGCGGCTTCCGCGTGCTTTCGGAAATAATTGGGCAAGCCCTTGCGGAAATTCGAGCTGATGGCGGAGCCGGCGGGTGACGCGTGGAGTGCGGCGGACGGCTGACTGGCAGCATCGCGGGGATGCGAATGCATGCCGATGAAGACCTCGTCCACACTGAGGCGGGCGTTGCCTTCGAGATCGAGAAAGCCGACGCGGCTCTGCTTGCAGATGGCCTGCGCTTCAGGCGAAAGATAGGGCGCGATGACAACCGGCGTGGTATCGGAGTCAAGAGACGCAGAGTCGCTTTGCCACTCGTGCAGCAACTTGCGTAGACGACCCGGTTCTCCATCGGGATTCACTTCGCAGGCCAGAATGTGGCAGCGACCGAAGACCTCAATGTGCGCCAAGATGGCGGCAAAGCGAGCGCGAGGCGGCGACACGCGTTCGAGGTCCCTGATCTTGATGGCGGAAACTCGACCGAGGAGCCCCGCCAGAGCTTCGGCGGCGCGCGTCTCGATGTCAGTCGACACTATGCCCGTGTTCATGAGGATCTCCATTCTCGCTGAGCATCGATCCTGCCCCTTCCTTGCTCGCGGGGCTAAGGATGAAGGAGTTGGTCCCTGAAGGGATCAAGGCCATGCGGACCGGCAGATGCCCGTTTCCGTTCCGCTGCTTCGATTCCAGCCAGAGGCACAACCTGGGATCTTGAATCTCCGGCTGATCGTGCCAGAAATTGGGAGCGAGCCCGCATTCGATCAGAAGATGATCGAGCCGCAGTTCGATTTTCGTCATGCGCTTGGAAAAGTAGCGGCGCACGTTGCTGGGGCCGACGTAGAGCCCCGTGACACGGTGACCAATGCATTGTGAAGTGACGACCATCGAGCTCCTCCGCCCGGTCCAGTGCCAGTTGAATCCGCTTTCGAAGGGAAACCTACACCTCAGGCTTCCCAAAGGATCCGCTTGTTGCAGCACGAACCAGTGAAGAACCCGGTGTGACGGGTGGGCCAACTGCACGGTGCAGCATCAGCGGATGCTAAGTGACTTACTGATAGAGACTTGCTTCGATCTTAATCGGCGAGCAGACTCGAGGAGAGCTTGGTACCACGGCGCAACGAACAGCGCACTCTGCGACGGCGCGAGGAACCGCCGATCGGGAAGGGAATTGATGGAAGGCCAGGATGAAATCCGACTTGCGCCGAGCGGCCACCCTGACCGCCTGCGTCTCTTCCCTCACATTCTGTGGAAATCTTGTACCACTTTCGGATCATTGTCAATGGTGATTTGATGAATGCGGAGAAAAGATTGAGCAGTTGGCTGTGGAAAAGCTCGCGGGGCAGGGCGCTTGGCGGCGCCAGCAGATTTTGTTTGAGTCTCGACGATTAACGGGCTCTCGAAGATGGCTCGTCGGAGAATATCTGGCCGTCGCGGATGTGGACGACGCGGTGAGCGAACTGCGCGATATCGGCCTCGTGGGTGACGAGGACAATGGTGTTGCCGCGAGCGTGAAGCTGGTCGAAGAGGGCCATGATCTCGAGGCCGGTCTTGGAGTCGAGGTTGCCGGTGGGCTCATCGGCGAGGATGATCGACGGGTTGTTGACCAGTGCGCGGGCAACGGCGACGCGCTGGCGCTGTCCGCCGGAAAGCTCGTTCGGCTTGTGCATCATGCGCGATTCCAGGCCCACATCGGCGAGGGTCTTGCGGGCGCGCGTCAGGCGTTCCGCGGCCGGGGTGCCGTTGTAGATGAGGGGCAACTCCACGTTGTGCAGCGAGGTTGCGCGGGCAAGAAGGTTGAAGGTCTGGAAGACGAAGCCAATCTCCTTGTTGCGAATGCGCGCGAGCTGGTCGTCGTCAAGATCGCTGACCAACTGGCCGTTGAGCCAGTAGCGGCCCTTAGAGGGCGTGTCGAGGCAGCCAATCAGGTTCATCAATGTGGACTTGCCGGAGCCGGAAGGGCCCATGATGGCCACATACTCGTTGTGGCGAATGCGCAGTGAGACTCCGCGCAGAGCCTGGACCTGCTGCTCCGAGCCCATATCGTAGGTGCGCCAAAGATCTTCGACGACAATGACGTCGTTCGCATTGACGACCGTTGTCTGCGGTAGTTCTTCGATGCCGATGCCGTTCAAAGCCATCTGAGACACACCCTCTCTTAAAATTCAACTGCCGTGCGCCGGCCGATCAACTCGAGCTGCCGGTGGAAATCGATGGTACGGACTTGTCGCGCTTGAGCAATGCCCCACCTTTAAGGTCACGCAGAGTTTTGTAGGGGCCGGTCACGATTTCCTCGCCGTCGTTCAGACCGGAGAGCACTTCGATGTCGGTCGCCCCGGTGATGCCCGTCGTGACTGGTACGAACTTGGCGCGCAGCCTGCCGTGCGGGTCCTTCTGCATGACGAAGACGCCCTGAACCGGATTGGATTTGGTAGTGTTGGAAGCCGCCTGAACGCCGCCACCGGGCTTGCTATTGTCTTTGGCCGGATCGTACATGGTCAACGCCTGGATGGGCAGGGCCAGCACATTGGTCTTGTGCGCAGTAGTGATCTTGGCGGTGCAGGAGAGCCCGGGACGAAGATCGTCGGACGGATTGTCGAGAGTAACCACGACCTTGAAGTCTTTGGCTTCTTCGGTGCCGGTGGTGGACTGCGAAGTAGCGACGCCGGTGGAGCGCAACAGAGCCTGATCGCCAACCAGTGTGACGTGCCCCTTGAACACCTTGTTAGGCAGGGCATCGACCGTGATTTCGGCGGTCTGGCCGAGCCGCACGTTCACGATGTCCGTCTCGTCCACCTTGACCTCGGCGGTGACGACGCTCATGTCGGCGATGGTCATCAATGTCGAGCCCTCGGTGTTCTGGATGCCCTCGACAACGGTTTCGCCTTCGCGGACAGGCTCGTTGGTCACGACGCCATCGAACGGCGCAACCGAAATGGTGCGATTCAACAGATCCTGATTCGCGCGCAGGGTGGCCTTCTGGGTCTGCATGTGGCCGCGCGCCGAGTCGGTGTTGGCTTTGGCCTGGTTTAGTTGGGCGACGGCCTGGGCCACTGTAGCGACATCGAGGTCGTAGGCGGCTTTCTTGGCATCGAAGTCCTGTTTGGCCATAATGCCGGCCTTGTAGAGCGCCTGCGCGCGATCCCAGTCGAGCTTTTTCTGCTCGAGGTCGGCCTCCGCGTGGTCGACGTTGGCCTGCGCCGTTTTTTCCGCGGCAACGTAGGAGAGGATGTCGGTGCCCGCGGCCGAGATGGCGGCCTGCTGACCGTTCACGCTTGCTTCCTGCTGGACGTTTTCAATTGTGGCAACGACCTCGCCCTTAGTGACTTTGTCGCCTTCCTTTACGTAGAGGTGCGTGACGCGGCCCATGGCTGTTGCGCCGACATTCACATAGTTTGTGGGCTTGATCTGTCCAGTCCCGCTGATGACGGTCGACAGATCCTCCCGCGTCAGGGTCGCGGTATAAACCTTGGTATAGCCGGACTGCTGCCTGATCACCATGAAAGCGACGAGGCCGGCAGCAACGAGCACAGCAAGAGCGATAAGAAGGACTTTCTTCATGAGTGCATCGAATCCTTGTTTTTTTCTACATTCTAGTGTACGCGACGGAACGTCCAAAGGTTCCCAAGCGGCTGAGGTCCGTGCCCGGCTGGAAAAGCTTCTTGGTTGCTGCGAGTAGCGGTGAAACACCGCATATGAGGATGTCTCTTTGCTCAGGTGATCGAACCGCGAGAGAAACAAGACTGAGATTTGGACGGCAGAGAGCCGCTCCAGCGAGCCGCGCGGCCACCGAATCCTATAAATCCCAGTTCCCGTGCGCCGCTGAACCGGTGACATTAAAGTCTTTGAAGCGTCCAATCGGTGCACGAGTGCGCACTCAACCTTGCCCGGCGGTTAAAGTAGCTGTAAAATGAAGAGATTGCAGGAGTATCGAAGGCAATGATGTTCTTTAGCCGCCGTATTCTTTTTACCGCTCTTGGTTGCGGCCTGATCTGGGCGCCCACAGCCGGGCTCGTGGGGCAGCAAAACGACACCGCTCCATCCACCAATCAACCCCAAGCCACACCGGCAGCGGGCCAAGGCCAGGAGGCCGATCCGCTGCATCGCCAACTCTCGGATAAGGAGCGGTATAAGGCTCAGCGGGAATTGCGGCAGGAGTTGAAGGGTCCATACAAGACCTGGCTGAACGAAGAAGTGCCCTACATTATCTCCGATGATGAGCGCAGAGCGTTTATGACCCTGGCCAACGACGAGGAACGCGAGGCGTTCATCGAGAATTTCTGGCAGCGGCGCAACCCCGATCCGGATTCTGAAGAGAATTCGTTTCGCGAAGAGCACTACCGGCGCATCCAATACGCCAACGACCACTACGCGGCCGGCAAACCGGGATGGAAGACCGACCGCGGGCGCGTTTACATCATGTGGGGTCCGGCGGATTCGATCGACTCCCATCCTTCGGGCGGCATGTACGAGCGGCCCTTCGAAGAGGGCGGCGGCGAGACGTCGACGTTCCCGTTCGAAACCTGGCACTATCGATATCTCGAGGGCATCGGCGAAAACGTCGACCTCGAGTTCGTGGATACCTGCCAATGCGGCGACTATCACTTCACCATTGACCGCAGCGAGAAAGACGCGCTGAAAATGGTGCCCGGCGCAGGCCTGACGCAATATGAAGAGATGAACAAGAAGGGCAAGGCAGATCGGTTCACGGGGGGTGGTCTGGAGCAGCTCGGCAACGGACCGATGGGCGCCGGCGAACAAGGCAAGGAGTTCGACCGCATTGAGTTGGCTGCAAAGATCTTCGCTCCGCCGCCCATCAAGTTCGGCGATCTCGATGCCGCGCTCGATGCCTTCAGCGCTACGCACAAGCTGCTGAGCGGCCCGCCATTTCCGTTCGATGTGCGGACGGACTTCGTGAAGGTGACCGACAGCATGGATCTGGTGCCGATCACGATTCAGTTGCGCAATCGCGACATCACGTTCGAGACCAAGGACGGAGTGTCGAAGGGAGTTGTGAACATCCTGGGCAAAGTGACAACGATCATGCACAAGACTGTGCAGACCTTCGAGGATACGGTCGAAGTTGAAGAGCCGGCGGAGCTGTTGGAGAAGAGCCTCGATCGGCGGTCGCTCTACTGGAAGTCGCTTCCGCTGCCCCCCGGAAACTACCGACTGGACATCGCAATTAAAGACGTACACAATCCGGATCACATTGGAATCTACGGAAAAGCGCTCAATGTTCCGACGTACGAGGACGACAAGCTCGGGGTCTCTTCGCTGATTCTTGCCGACCAGATGAACACCGTCTCGTCGCGACAAATCGGGAGCGGCAACTTCATCATCAGCAATATGTATATTCGGCCGCGTGTAGCGACGGGACTGACTGCGCAGGTGAGCTTGAAACGCAGCCAGGACCTGAACTTCTGGATGCAGTTTTATAACCTCGGCATTGACGAGGCTACCAAGAGTAACTCAGCGACGGTTACCTACCAGATCACGGACGCAACCGGTAACGTAATTTTAGAGAAACAACTGGAATCAAAGGATTTAGGGGCACACAGCGATCAGTTGACGGTGGAGAAATCGCTACCCATTGCTGGCCTCGAGCCAGGTAAGTACACCGTGACGGTGAAGATCGACGATGCGATCTCAAAACAAGTGATTGCGCAATCGGCTCCTTTTGTCGTCGAATAGGTATCAATCCGTGCAGACGCCAACTGAACTTGAGAATTCGGGAGCATGCGCGGTTTGTGTTTTGAGGAACAGAGCCAGGGACGCGGTGGGGTTTCAGATCTGCTGATGAAGCGAATTGCCCATCTCACCGGTTTGGCCGTGTTGATCGTCTTTGGCGCCGCTCCAACCTTCGGAGCTGCGTCAGCGTCAGTGTCCGGCTTGATACGCGACTCGGCTGGCGTGCCGCAAATCGGTGCGGAAGTCCAGCTTCTGCGCTCAGACCAGAGCGTGGTGACCAGCGTCTACACCGACAGTGCAGGCCGCTTTGCCATCTCGGCACTTGCGCCCGGCCGCTATGCTCTCAAAGCGATGGGCCCCTACTTCCTGCCCTCTCTCAGGGAAAACATCAGAGTCCAGGGTGCGGTGGTCGTCAATCTCACCCTGAACACTTTGTACGAAGTCATCCAATGGCTTCCGGCTCAACCGCGCGCCGGCGACTCACAGAGGGACGACTGGGCCTGGACGTTGCGCTCCGCGGCGAACCGGCCGCTCCTGCGCTGGCTTCAGGACGGGCCGCTGGTGGTTGTGTCGGACGGCCGTGGCACGAGGCCAAAGCTCAAGGCCCGCCTGATGGCGACTGGCCAGGCGGGAACCTTCGGCGAAAGCGGCGAGCGCTTCTCAGCGGCTGTGGAAGACACGCCGGCGGACAGCCGGGAATTGCTGGCGCGCGTTGATTTTGCGCCTGGCACCAATGGCAGCATGGAATCGATGCTGGGCTTCCGTCAGGATCTGGGCATGGCCGGATCGGTGCAGTCGGTCGCCGCAGTCACCGTGGCGCCCGAGATAGAGGGCGCAGGAGATCAAGGTCTGGATGAGGCCGCAGTGCACAGCTTCGAGGCGATGCATTTCGGAGATTTGATCGAAGCGGAGGTTGGTTCGACCGCAGTGGTGGGGCGGCTCGGCGGAGACAGCCCGAGCACGGCGATGGCGATGCTGCCGTTCGCCAACGTCGAGTGGCACCATGGCGCCAAAACGTTACGCTACCGGTTGGCCACCATGACGCAGGATCGGGTTTCTGGCGAGGATGAATCCGAGGCCACGGCGTGGTTGCCTGCAATGGCGCTGCGCGGCGGCGGCCTTGCCATCGAGCATGGAGTTCACCAGGAGATCGGATGGGAACGGCAGACTGACGCATCCGGTGTGGCCGTGCTGGTTTACTCCGATCACATCGACAATCCCGTACTCGAGGCGCTCGATCACTTTGCCGGGGCCGGGTCTCCCGCGGCAGCAGGGATGCTTTTCGATCCGGCGAGCAGTTTGCTTCGCGCCGCCGGCCCGTCGTTCTCATCCACTGGCGTCGAGGCCAGCGTGGAGCGCCGATTGACCAGCAACAATCGCATACGAGTGAGCTATGCGAGCGGCGCCGCGCTTGTGATGACCGATTTGCCGCAGGCGGCTCCACTGGCCGAGGTGCTCGCCTCAGCGCGTCCACGGCACGCCCAGACATACGCGATTTCGCTCTCGGGAACCCTGGACGGCACCGGAACCCGCTGGAGTGCGAGCTATCGCTGGCAGCCAGACGGCACTGTGACGGAAATCGCGCCCTTCGCGGAAAACGCCGCGTTGCCATTCCTCAACGCCCGGCTCAGACAGCCTATTCACGTCACGCGCGACGGATCTGGGGGCCTGGAGGCATTGCTTGAGGTGAGGAACCTGCTCGCCCAGGGTTATCGCCCCTATGTTCTGAGCGACGGTTCGCTGCTTCTGTTCGCGGAAGATCAGCGCAGCCTGCGCGCCGGCCTCGCATTCACGTTCTAGTCTCTCCGTCCACACTTCTTTCGTTGGATTGATCCTGCGCCAGCCGGCTAAGTCGTCGTGTGTTCTTCCTTGTCGTCAGAAGCGAAGCGGCTCGCATCCGCTGGAGTACATTTGGGTCTGGGCCGAACATGGCTCTGAGAAAAGGGGGGCGCGATGAAACAGTTTCGCTTGAGCCGCCGCGCTGCGTTGAAGTCAGGTCTAGCGGCTACGGCGTTGGCCTCGCTGCGTGGCCTCGCTAAAGGAGAAAACGCGGTGTCCGTGCGCAAAGGCAGGATCCACCAATCTGTTTGCCGATGGTGCTACAAGGACATTCCACTGGAGCGGCTTTGTGCGTATGGAGCGCAGATCGGCTTGAAGGGGATCGACCTGCTGCAGCCGGAAGAATACGAGGCGCCTCGCCAATACGGCCAAATTTGCACCATGGCTTACGCCGGCGGAGGCACAATTCCGGATGCGTTGAACCGCAGAGAGAATCATGCCGCGATTGAGGCTGCCTTTCGGACCAATATTCCGCTTGCGGCAAAGGCCGGCATTCCCAATGTGATCACTTTCTCGGGAAACCGGCGCGGCATGGCGGACGACGAAGGCGCGCGCAACACCATCGCGGGACTCAATCGCGTGAAGAAGATTGCCGAAGACAACGGCGTAACCATTTGCATTGAGCTGCTCAACAGTAAGGTGAACCATCCCGACTACATGTGCGACCACACCGCGTGGGGCGTGCGCGTGATGCAGGAGGTGAATTCGCCCAGCGTGAAGCTGCTTTACGACATCTACCACATGCAAATCATGGAGGGCGACCTGATCGCGACCATCCGTGCCAACCTCGCGTGGATTGCGCATTTCCACACTGGCGGTGTGCCCGGACGTCACGAGCTCGACGATACACAGGAAGTGCAATGGGACGGAGTCATGCGAGCGATTGCCGGCGCGGGCTTTAACGGCTATGTTGCGCATGAGTTTGTCCCGTTGGGTGATCCGCTTACAAGTCTGCGTGCCGCGGTAGATCTGTGTGATGTGTAGCAGTTCCAGTTGATGTGCGGTGGTAAGAGAACGAATGCCCGGGCCGCAACGCAGTCAACAGCGAGAACGCCGGCTTCTCCTCATGAAGCAACGAATCTACAATGGTTCCTTATGAAATGTTCCCGATCTATTCTTGGAGTTCTGACTTGTGTCGCTTGCGCCGCTTGCACCGCGAGCTATTCGATTCGGGCACAAGCTCCCGCAGATTCGAAAGCGGCCGCAGCTTCGCACGACGATCGACTGCTGCGGGGATTCCTCGATCCGCCTAGCGGAGCGCGGCCGCGCGTGTGGTGGCATTGGATGAACGGGAATATTTCGGAACAGGGAATCCAGCTTGACCTCGGATGGATGCACCGCGTGGGCCTGGGCGGGGTGACAATCTTCGAGGGCGCGATTAACACGCCGCAGGTGGTTCCACAGCGGTTGATTTACATGACACCGGAATGGAAACAGGCGTTCAGGACCGCGGTAACGACGGCTCGGGGCATGGGTATGGAAGTGGCCATCGCGAGCTCGCCGGGTTGGAGCGAGACCGGCGGACCATGGGTGCCCGCAGCGCAAGGGATGAAAAAGATGGTGTGGACCGCAACGCGCATCGAAGGCGGACGGCCCTTCGTCGGCAAGCTGGCCCATCCGCCCGAGGTTGATGGAATCTTTCAGAACTTTGCGGTCGCCGGGCGACGGGCTGCCGACGGAACGATTGTGACTCCTCCAAAGTTCTATGCCGACTCCGAGGTCATCGCGTACAAGATTCCCGATGGAGACGACGCGCAGGTGAAGTTGAACCCGCAGGTCACCTCAAGCGGCGGAACAGCGAACGTGGCCGCACTTTCCGATGGCGATGTGAATACGGTGGCGCTCGATCTGCCCGTGGGCGCGCCAGTTAGCGCAGCGTGGGTGCAGTTCGATTACGGCCATCCGCAGACGATTCAGGCAGTGACGTTGGCCAGCCTGAACGACGCAATCAGCGTCTTCGATCATGACAGCAATGCAGCCCCGCCGTTCATCGAGGGCGGCGACGACGGCGTGAGCTTCAAGAAAGAGGCGGACATTCCGTTCAGCAGCCTGGTGCAGCGGACGGTTTCGTTTGATGCGGTCACGGCGCGATTCTTCCGCATCGTCTTTCCCGCGCAGCCGAACGGGCCGCCGGCACACGACCACAAAATCACGGAACTGGTGCTGGCGAGCGGCGCGCGAACGAACGAATGGGAGCAGCGCGCCGGGTACGCCAACGCGGGAGACTTCTACGCCATTCGCGACCCAGAAGTCGCGCCGAAGTTCATCGTCTCGCCGGGCGACGTGATTGATCTGAATGGAAAGATGGCTGCCGATGGAGCGCTCGACTGGACACCGCCGGCAGGAAACTGGATGGTTCTCCGCATTGGTTACTCGCTAACCGGCCATGAGAATGGCCCGGCTCCGGCGGAGGCTACGGGACTTGAAGTGGATAAGCTGAACCGCGAGTATGTGAAGAACTATGTCGACGGCTATCTCAAGATGTATGCGGACACAGTTGGGCCGGAGAACATGGGCAGGGACGGCATCTCGTACTTACTCACGGACAGCATCGAGGTGGGACCGCAAAACTGGACCGATAACATCCTGGAGGAATTCAAGCAGCGGCGCGGATACGATGCACGTCCCTGGTTGCCGGCACTTACCGGTGTTGTTATCAAGAGCACGGAACATATAGACCGCTTTCTTTGGGACTTTCGGCGCACGCTTGGCCAGCTTCTCGCGGAAAACCATTACGGGGAGATTGCCGACGACTTACACTCCCACGGGATGAGTTATTACGGTGAAGCATTGGAATATCATCGCCCGTCTCTCGGCGACGATATGGAAATGCGCAGCAAGACCGATGTTCCCATGGGAGCGATGTGGACCTGGGCTGGCAGCCCGGGACCTGACATCGATTACATTGCCGACCTGCGCGGAGCCGCATCCGTGGCTCATATCTATGGGCAGAATCTGGTCGGCGCGGAGTCCATGACCTCGCGCGGTCCGGCTTGGTCATTCTCGCCCAACAGCCTGAAGAGAGTTGCGGACCTGGAGTTTGCGCTAGGCGTGAATCGCTTCGAGATTCATGAGTCTACACATCAACCCGCGCCGGACTTGGCACCAGGGCTGACGTTGGGGCCATACGGGCTTTGGCTCAATCGCAACGACACATGGGCCGAAGAGGCGAAGCCGTGGATCGATTATCTTGCGCGCTGCTCCTACATGCTGCAGCAGGGACATTTCGCCGCCGATGTTGCGTACTTCTACGGAGAAGAGGGTCCGTTGACCGCGGTCTTCGGATGGAAGGGAATTGAAGATGCGCCGGACGGGTACGGTTTCGACTTTGTGAACAGCGACGTGGTACTTCACGAGTTGTCGTTCAAAGATGGACGGCTGGTTACTCCGGGAGGCACGAATTACAGGCTTCTCTATCTGGGCGGGCGCAGCCAGCGCATGACGTTGCCGGTGTTGCGTCGCATTCACGACCTGGTGGTTCAGGGCGCCGTGTTGGTTGGCGAGCGTCCCATGGATTCGCCGAGCCTGGCCGACGACGAACGGGAATTTCGACGCGTGGAGGATCAGATTTGGGGAAGTCGCCCAGTGGCTGGCCAATCGATGCGGAAGGTCGGCAAGGGCAGAGTGTATACGGGCATGAGCGCGAACGATGTTCTTGCGGCGCTCAGCGTGGCGCGCGATTGGGAGTACACCAAACCGGAAGCCGACACCGCCTTGATGTTTGTCCACCGCAAGCTCGACAATGGCGACGTCTATTTTGTCGACAACCGCCAGGACCGCGCCGAGGACGTTGACACAACCTTCCGCGTGGAGGGGAAGGTGCCGGAATTATGGGATCCTGCGACAGGCGAAACGCAGCCGGTCTCGTATCGGATCGCGGCGGCCCGAACGTGGGTTTCGGTGCATCTCGATCCGTATGGGACGACTTTTGTTGTCTTTCGCGCGCCGGCCGCGCAACAGACTTTCGAAACGCCTGTGACGCACGAGACCGTGATCGATGGCCTGAACGAGGCGCTCAACCGCGACTGGAGCGTCGGCTTCCAGCAGGGCAGAGGCGTTCCTGAGACCGTCGGCTTCCATCACCTCGTCTCGTGGACCGAATTGACCCTTCCAACTTCGGACGACGGCGTCAAGTATTTCTCCGGCACGGCCACTTACTCCAAGACGATCGAGATTCCGGCGGAAGATTTGGCGCAGGGAGCTCATCTCTGGCTCGATCTGGGCGACGTTCGCGAGATCGCCGAGGTGAAGATGAATGGCGCGGATCTCGGCATTCTATGGAAGACGCCCTTCAAGGTCGATGTTACCGGCGAGATCAGACCGGGCAAGAATCGCATTGAGATTAAGGTGACCAATCTCTGGGTGAATCGGATGATCGGCGATCAGCAGCCGTGGGCGTTGAAGAAATATGCGTTCGCTGATTTCACGCCGTACAAGGCCGATTCGCCGCTGCTGCCGTCGGGACTGCTCGGGCCGGTGCGCCTGATCTCGGTCGCGGAATCCCAGGCCGCGAAGTAAACGGAGAGGCGCCGCAAAAAACACTTGCAGTTTGCAAGGAGAATTAGGAAGAATGGCAAAGCGGCGTTCCCCTGAAGGCGGCCTCAGCGCCGGAAGCGCCGACGGAAGAAAAATTGAATGGCTGCGCCAAACAGGAGGTCGAGATGAGCGGTGTGCGGGTGCTTGTAGGAACGCGCAAGGGCGCGTTCGTTCTGAACTCCGACGGCAAGCGCAGGGACTGGAACGTGAGCGGGCCGTTCTTTGCCGGCTGGGAGATCTACCACATGAAGGGCTCGCCGGTTGATCCCGACCGGATTTACGTTTCGCAGACAAGCGGATGGTTCGGTCAACTCATCCAGCGCTCGGACGACGGCGGCAAGACGTGGCATCAGCCAGGATTGCCCAATGAAGCGATTCCTCCTCCCGGCCCGCCGACGGCGCTGCCGAATCGGTTTGTGTACGATTCGTCGCCGGAGACGGGCAGGCCGCTGACCACGCACCAGTGGTACGACGGCACGCAGCATCCATGGGAGTTCAAGCGCGTGTGGCACGTCGAGCCTTCGCTCACCGACGCCGAGACTGTTTATGCCGGCGTGGAAGACGCGGCGCTGTTTCGCTCGACCGACGGTGGCGAGAATTGGCAGGAACTCTCTGGCCTGCGCGGGCACGGCACCGGTCCCCAATGGGGGCCGGGCGCGGGCGGAATGGGGCTGCACACGATCGTTCTCGATCCCACCGATCCCAAGCGAATCTACATTGCCATCTCGGCCGCCGGCGCGTTCCGCACCAACGATGGCGGCCAGACGTGGAAGGCGATCAACAAAGGACTGCGCTCGCAATACATTCCCGATCCCGATGCCGAGATCGGCCACTGCGTGCATCACTTGGCCATGCACCGCTCGCGTCCCGATGTGCTGTTTATGCAGAAGCACTGGGACGTGATGCGCACCGACGACGCCGGCGAGAACTGGCGAGAAGTGAGCGGCAACCTGCCCACCGACTTCGGATTCGCGATCGACGTGCATGCGCACGAGCCGGAGACGCTGTATGTGGTGCCGATCAAGAGCGACTCCGAGCATTTTCCGCTCGAAGGCAAATTGCGCGTCTATCGCAGTCGCACGGGCGGCAATGAGTGGGAGCCGCTGGCGAAGGGGCTGCCGGAAAAGGATTGCTATGTGAACGTGCTGCGCGATGCGATGGCGGTGGATACGCTCGACGATTGCGGCGTTTACTTCGGCACCACGGGTGGGCAGGTTTATGCCTCGGCAGACGCGGGTGACAACTGGGCGCCGATTGTGCGCGATCTGCCAGCGGTGCTGTCGGTTGAAGTGCAGACGCTCGATTAGAGAACAGAGAACAGAGATTAGAGATCAGAGATCAGAGATCAGAAAAGCAGGGAGCCAGGAGCGAGAAGGCAGCGATTAGGAGGCCTGCGCGTTGAGCGATGCGGCGAAGACGAATGCGGCGACGGTGCGGGTTGGGCTGCCTTATCACTTGCGCAACCTGGCGCATGTTGAGGGCGATGTGCAGCTCGAAGTTGCCGCGCCGGTTACGCTGCGCGCGGTTCTCAACGCTCTCGAAGCGCGCTATCCCATGCTGCGTGGAACGATTCGCGAATACGAGACCGGTCAGCGCCGCGCGTTTCTGCGCTTTTTTGCCTGCGAAGAGGATTGGTCGCTGGAGTCGCATGACAAGCCGCTGCCCGACTCGGTGGCATCTGGAAAAGAGCCGCTGCTGATTCTAGGTGCGATCGCAGGTGGGTGAATGAGCAGGGAACAGGGGCCAGAGATCCGCTCTTCGTGCGGCGTTTGGGTTCGTGATATTCCAAGTCCCAAGAGGGCGCATGGCGAAGGATGGGATGCCCATTTTTGTGGTGGGCGAAGGCTGTGAAGAACAGAAGAAAGTTGCCGTTGAGGCGGCGCGCGTCACTCGTCGGAGGCTAGTTTGGCGATGGCGGCCTGGGAAAGGACCGGGCGCTTTTCACCGAGGTAGCCGTCGGCGAAGATGATGTTGCGGGCGAGGCCGACTTTGCTGAGGCCCATGATGATGATGCCGTTGAGGTCAATCTCACCCGTGCGCATTCCGTGGAAGGCGGAGCGCGGAAAGCGATGATGGTTGTTGTGGAAGCCGTCGCCGAAGGTCAGGGCCGCAAGAACGGCATTGTTCTTGCTGTTGTTCCTCATGTTGAAGTTCTCGTAGCCGAAGGTGTGGCCGAGGGAGTTGACTGCCCAGACGGAGTTCTGGAAGAGCACGGTGCGCAGAAAGGCCGCGAAGACGCAACCCCATGCATCGGTGAGTCCGCCGAAGGCATAGCCAATGAGCCAGGGAATGGCTATCGAAACTACGGGCCAAATGTAGTGGGTGCGGGCATAAAACTGGATGACGGGATCGCGGGCGAGATCGCGGCCGTAGATGTTGAGGTCGGTAGTGGTGTCGTCGAACATCCAGCCGATGTGGGAATGGAAGAGGCCCTTGAGCGACGATTCGTGGCCGCAGTGACCGTCGACGAAGGGGCTGTGGTTGTCACCGCAGTGGTCGGTCTGGGAGTGATGGCGGCGGTGGTCAGTAACCCAGGTGAGCAGCGAGCTCTGAAACGACATGGAGCCGAATGCGCCTAAAAGGTACGCGACCCAGGGATCGGTCTCATAGCTCTTGTGCGAAAAATAGCGATGGAAACCGACGCCCGTACCCATTCCAACGATGAAGTAGCCGACGAAAAAGGTGACGACCTCCACGGCGTGGATCGGGTGAGCGCGGAACCAGAAGATACTGGCCACGGAACCGGCGAGGGGCAAGCCGATCAGGAAGGTGTTGTCGATGCGCTTCTTGAGAGCGGCTCGGCCGGCAATCATGCCGAGGGGCTGGCTAACAGCGGCGGGTTGGCTGGTTCGGGAGAGGGCCAATTCGAACGCTCCAAGTCTCTCTAGTTTCTTAAGAATACATTCTTCGGGGGCAACCGGGCTACGGTTTTATTCGATGCATGAGACGGCCGCTGCGGCGGATAGGCGAGCGAGTCAGCAAGACAGCGGAGCTGGCGGAGCTAGCGGTGCTGGCGGAATTCCCCAAAAAAGCGAGCTGACGCGAGAGCTCAAAGTCAAAAACGACAAAAAATCAATCTGCAATGAAGAGCGAGAAAAACGAGACTGTGAAACTGTGAAACTGTGGCTGCAAGTTGTTGATTCTGAAGGCTCCACAGTT